>DGUP01000040.1 GCA_002394685.1 Treponema sp. UBA4307
ATCTTCTGGAGAGAGGGTTTCTTCGCTAAAGCCGGGGCCTGATGATGGTGCAGACAGGTCGTCTGGAGAGAGCATGCTGTCGTCAAAAGCGGCGGCACTTGAAGGTGCAGAGAAATCTTCTGGAGAGAGGGTTTCTTCGTTAAAGCCGGGGCCTGATGATGGTGCAGACAGGTCGTCTAGAGAGAGGGCGCTGTTGTCAAAAGCGGCGTCGCTTGAAGGGGCAGAGAAATCGTCTGGAGAGAGGGTTTCTTCGCTAAAGCCGGGGCCTGATGATGGTGCAGACAGATCGTCTGGAGAGAGCATGCTGTCGTCAAAAGCGGCGGCACTTGAAGGTGCAGAGAAATCTTCTGGAGAGAGGGTTTCTTCGCTGAAGCCGGGGCCTGATGATGGTGCAGACAGGTCGTCTGGAGAGAGGGCGCTGTCATCAAAAGCGGCTGCGCTTGAAGGTGCAGAGAAATCTTCTGGAG
Organism: Treponema sp. UBA4307; assembly: GCA_002394685.1. Taxonomy (GTDB): domain Bacteria; phylum Spirochaetota; class Spirochaetia; order Treponematales; family Treponemataceae; genus Treponema_D. Next base: position 468 of record DGUP01000040.1, read on the forward strand.
AAAGGGTTTCTTCGCTGAAGTCGGGGCCTGATGATGGTGCAGACAGGTCGTCTGGAGAAAGCATGCTGTCATCAAAACCAGTGGCGCTTGAAGGTGCAGAGTAACCGCTTGAAGGGCGTGGAGCTGCATCATAGCCGGAGCCTGAAGCCGCAGGTTTACCGCCCCTGTCTGTAGAAACAGGAGGCCTTTCCGCAGGAGAAAAATTCTCAGGCTCAATCGCAGACATATCCATCTGATAATCGTCCCGTCCATCTTTTCTTTCTGAATAGTCAGGCATTTCTTCATCATTAAATGAAGGAAGGGAATCGGGAGTGCTCAAACCATCACTTATATCCATAACGCTGTTATCAGGCATTGAATCACCAATATCCTCCGCCTGAAAAGCGCTCTCCATATTATCTTCCACAGGACCGGCAGCAGGCCTTCCCCCTGAAGCAAAAGGATTTTGTTCAAAAAAGTCATTAGCTTCATCAATAGGGTCTGTTTTTACAAGAGAATCAAGGTCCGGCAGAAGTTCATCTTTTTCTTCTTCCTCAAGCTCATCAGCCTTGATTTCATCATCCAGCCTGTCAAAAATTTCCCGGGTATTAAGGTCTTCTTCAGTAAGTTTATCTGTATCAAGGACAGCTTCCGTATCATCCTGGGACAATCTGATTTGTTCTTCCAGGGAAGGCATTTTTTCTTCCTCTGGATTTTCTACAGTTTCTTCAGCAGCTGACTCTTCATAATCCAGAGGAACTTCTTCAATTCCAAAATCAGGAGCAATATCATCATCTATATCAATATTTTTATAAATTGATTTTGATTTAAGATTTTCAGGGTCATCATCTTCCAGACCAAGCTTAACGCGGGAACGTTCCAGCCCCTTTGAATATGCAAGGTTTGCTCCATCTATTTCATTAAGCTTTTTATAGGCAGCCATGGCAGCATCATAATCATGCTTTTTTTCCAGATAGCGGGCCCGGTTATACAAAGCTTTAGGACTGTCTTCATTTATTGAAAGATATCTGTAATTGTATTCAATTGCCTTATCCAGCTTACTGTTCTGACTGTATCGCTCAGCCACATCCCGGAGATATTCCTTATAGTTTGGATTCAAAGAGTCTATTCTCTTAAAACAACCGAAAGCCTTTGCTTCTTCATTGCGGCAGATATACCACTGGCCAAGAAGATTCAAAGTCTGAACGTCATCAGGATTTTTATCCCAGACTGCCTTAATTTTTTTTCCAGCTTCATTCAGTTTGTTTGCTGAAAGCAGGATATGGCTGTACTGCTTTAAAACAGAATTATCGTCAGGGTAAAGTCTGTCCAGGTGCTCCATTGTATGAAGGGCCTGGGTATATTTTCCTCCGGCTTCATATGTATCTGCCAGTCCGGAAAGGGCATTTCTGTCATCAGACTGTTTTTCAAGAACTCCGTTATATTCGTTTTCTGCGGCATCAAAATTATTCTGTTCCTTGTAGACCTTACCCATTTTATTATGGAGGTTTGAATCATCAGGATTAAGAGTCAAAGCCTGTTTAATGAGATCCTGAGCCTGCTGGGTTTTATTTCTGTGAAGGAGAAGATCTGCGTAGCCGTCAATGGCATCAAGCCAGCCCGGTTTGTAACGGAGGGCATTTTCATATTCTCCAATGGACAGTTCGTAATTGCCTGTCTGTTCATAACTTTTTGCCAGGTTAAGATGGAGGATAGGATGATTAGGATCTACTTTCAAGCCCCGCTGATATGCCGCTATAGCCTTGTCGTGTTTTTCTTCCAGGGCATAAATGGTACCCAGGTGATTATATGCAAGGGCATCATTAGGATTTGCATCCACTACCCTATCAAAACAGGCCAGGGCATCATCATACTTTTCCATTAATTTATAGGTGTAGCCCAGATTGTAAAAAACCTGGGAATTATTTTCATCAACAATTACAGCCTTTTCCAGAACGGAAATAGACTTGTCGTACTGCTTAAGGCGGCGGTAAATTCCTCCAAGAGCATTAAGGGCATCAATATTTTTAGGATCCAGGCGGACAATTTCATTATAGATAGGAATTGAATCTTTATCGTTCCCTGAGCGTTCATAAAGGTTACCTAAATTTTTAAGGAGAACTAAATTTTCAGGATCATTTTGCAGAAGATTTTTATAGAGTCTTGCCGCAAGCTGGTAGTCTCTTGAAAGAACAGCCTGCTTTGCCCTGTCCATCATAATTAGTGTCTGAGTTTTTAAATCCTTCATAAACCAATCCTTAATATGCAGAAAACTTCACCATATATTATAACACAGCAAATGCTCAAATGTCATTTTATTTTAGATTTATTGGAGAGAAAAAGACCGTCAAAAAATTTCTAACTTTCTTCAATAAAAAAACTAAACTTTTTTAATAAAGGGCTTTTTTTCCGGGACCGGACCATTCTTTTATCCTAAAGATTTCAAATTAAATTCCAAAAAATCTCTATTCAAAATTCCCCAGACCACTAATATCATCATCTTAAATACAAAAAGTTACATCTATAAGGAGGAAAGTGTAGATGAAAAAAAGCGTTACTATTTTAACAGCATTGGCATGTGCTGCATCATTGTTTGTTTCTTGTACAAGAAAATCTGATGGTTTAATTAAGGTTGGTATTATTAACAATCCACCTTCAGAATCTGGTTATCGCGCTGCTAACGTAAAGGACTTCGAAAATGTATTTAATGCTGCAAATGGTTACAGCGTAAAGAGTGCTTACAGCCTTAAGAATGATGAACAGTTGAATGCTGCTTCACAGTTCATTACAGACGGAGTTGATTACATTCTTCTTTCTGCTGCTGCAACAGATGGATGGGATTCAGTTCTTAAAAAGGCAAAGGCTGCTGGAATCAAAGTATTCCTCTTTGACCGTATGATTAATGTAAGCGAAGATTTGTATGAAGCTGCCGTTGTTTCTGACATGGCAAAAGAAGGTGAAACAGCTGTTAACTGGCTCAAGGCTCAGAACCTGCCGGAATACAATGTAATTCACATCCAGGGAGCCATGGGTTCTGATGCACAGATTGGACGTACAGGCGCTCTCGATGCAGAATTTGCAAAGGGCACAATGAAGAAGGTTGTTCAGCAGACAGCAACATGGGACGAAGCTGAAGCAAAGAAGATTGTTGAATCAGTTATCAACTCAGGTGAAGACTTTAACGTTATCTATGCTGAAAACGACGGTATGGCTAAGGGTGCAGTAGCTGCTCTTGATGAAGCAGGTATTACACACGGTGTAAACGGAAAAGTTGTTGTAATGGGATTCGACTGCAACAAGTGGGCACTTCGTGAACTTCTTGATGGAAACTGGAACTATGACGGACAGTGTTCTCCATTCCAGGCTTCTGTTATCAACGACATGATCAAATCCGGCAACGTTCCTTCAAAGAAGATTATCTCTGAAGAAAAGGGATTTGATGCAAAAGCAATCACACAGTCTGACATTGATACTTACGGATTGGGTGAATAATTACCTGTGGCCGCTTTCTGCGGCTGCCTGAGTAAAATGGCGTAAAGTGTGTGATGACATATTTTGCGCCATTTTTTTTATGCTTTTTTTTAGGATTATTAATATGGAAAAAAATGAAGTATTAACAATGCGTGGAATTTCAAAAGAGTTTCCTGGAGTCAGGGCTTTACAAAATGTTGACTTTACCCTGGAAAAGGGAGAAATCCACGCTCTTATGGGAGAAAACGGTGCCGGAAAATCTACACTGGTAAAAGTTCTTACTGGTGTTTATTTAAAAGATTCAGGTGAAATTCATGTAGCCGGAATTGAAGGGGATGCTCCAATTCATTCGCCCCAGGATGCACAAAATCTGGGAATCAGTACAGTATATCAGGAAATTACCCTCTGCCCTAACCTCACTGTTGCAGAAAACATGTTCATAGGACGGGGAAACTATAAATTCATAAACTGGAAGGAACAGCAGAAGAAGGCTGACAGTATTCTTCAAAAGCTCAACATTCCTGCAAAAGCTAATCAGCAGCTGGGAACCTGCTCTCTTGCAGTCCAGCAGATGGTCGCAATTGCCAGAGCAGTAGACATGGAATGTAAAGTTCTTATTCTTGATGAACCAACCTCCTCACTTGACGAAAGGGAAGTTGAACTTCTTTTCACCCTGATGAAGGATTTAAAAAAACGGGGTGTAGGAATTATATTCATTACTCACTTTCTGGAGCAGGTTTACGAAGTATGTGACAAAATTACAGTTTTGAGAAACGGTGAACTGGTGGGCCAATATACTGTAAATGAACTTCCAAGACTTAAACTTATTTCTGCCATGCTGGGTAAAGACATGGAAGATATGAGCGGTCTGAAAAGTCAAAAACATCCGGTAGATAATTCCGGAGAAATTATTTATGAAGCAAAGGGACTGTCCAGCGTTGAAGGTGTAAGGCCATTTGATTTTACTATCAGAAAAGGTGAAGTAAACGGCTTTACAGGTCTGCTGGGTTCTGGACGCAGTGAAAGCGTACGTGCCATTTTTGCCGCAGATCAGGTAACCGGCGGAAAAATAAAAGTAAACGGAAAAGAAGTAAAAATCACAAAACCAAAAGAAGCAATGCAGAACGGCATAGGCTATCTTCCGGAAGACCGCAAGGGTGATGGTATTATTCAGGATTTGTCCGTAAGGGAAAATCTTATTCTTGCCCTGCAGGTTCTTAAAGGATTCTGGCATCCGATTTCCAGGGCTGAATCTGAAAAGATTGCAGATGAATTTATTGGAATGCTGGGAATCAAAACTGCATCTAAAGAAACACCAATTAAATCTTTGTCAGGAGGAAACCAGCAGAAAGTAATTCTTGCACGCTGGCTTTTGACTCATCCTCAGTATCTTATTCTGGATGAACCAACCAGAGGAATTGATATTGGTACAAAATTTGAAATCCAGAAACAGGTTCTGAAACTTGCCGGGGAAGGAGTAAGCGTAACATTCATTTCATCAGAAATTGAAGAAATGCTTTCTGTCTGCACACGTCTTATTGTTATGAGAGACCGTAAGATTGTTGGAGAATTGAAAGATGATCAGCTTAGTCAGAATGTAATAATGCAGACTATTGCGGGAGGAAAAGAAAAAAATGGCGAATAAAATAAAAAGCTTTTTCAAAAAATTATTCCAGTCACAGCTTGCAATTCCTATTGTTGCACTTTTAGTACTGGTAATCTTTAACCTTTTCAGGGATCCAAGTTTCTTTTCTATTGTGATAAAAAAGAATAATCTTGGAAACACAGTTCTTTCGGGAAACTTGATCAGTATTTTAAACGGAGCATCTGAACTGGTAATTCTTTCCATAGGAATGACTCTGGTAACCTCAGCCACAAAGGGACAGGATATTTCCATTGGTGCTACAGCCGCAATTGCAGGTTCTGTTTTTGTAAAGATATTGAGAGCCGGCAGTATTAACGGAGGAACAATTCTCCTTGGACTTGTCCTTGCATGTCTGGTTGCAATTATCTTCTGTCTTTTCAATGGTATTTTAATTGCAAAGTTCAATATTCAGCCGATGATTGCTTCTTTGATTTTATACACCGCCGGCCGTCCTATTGCTTACTGGATCAACGGAGGAGCAACACCGAATGTAGAAAGTCCTCTTCTTACTTACATCGGAGGCTTTATTCCACACATTCCTGTTCCTACACCAATTCTTGTAGTAATAGTATTTGTAATTCTGATTAACCTTCTGTTAAAGAAAACTACTCTTGGACTTTACATACAGTCAGTAGGTATTAACGAAAGAGCCGCAAAGCTTAACGGTATAAATCCTATCGTATGGAAACTGGTTGTTTTTGCAATTCTTGGTGTGTGCGTTACACTGGCAGGTTCCATGAATGTTTGCCGTATTGGACTTATTAACCACGAAACAATCCTTCTTGATATAGAAATGGATGCCATTCTTGCAGTAGCAATCGGTGGAAATGCACTCAGTGGTGGAAAGTTCAAGCTTTCAGGATCAATTCTTGGTGCCTATATAATCCAGGCTTTAACAATCACTTTATATGCAATGAAAGTTTCATCTACAGCAGTAAAGGCATACAAGGCAGTAGTTATTATTGCAATCGTATTCCTTGGCTCACCTGTAGTAAAAGAAAAAATCAAACAGATTAAAAATAAAATCAAAACTAGAAAAATTGAAGCTGCCGTTTCTGCAAAAGAGGAGGCTAAATAATTATGAGAAACACTAATAAAATAAAACAGCCGCTTTCTAACACAGCACTTCTCATGACAATTACAGTATGTACTTTTGTTGGTATGTACATTCTTGCAATGATTATCTGGGGCGGTGGATTTTTAAATCCTCAACAGTTCTTTGATTTGTTTAACAACAACGCTTACCTTATTGTAATTTCCTGTGGCCTTACAATTGTTATGATTACCGGGGGAATTGATATTTCTGTTGGTGGTGCCATTGCACTTATTACAATGTCAGCCGTTGTATTTATGGAAGATCACGGAGGAGGAATTTTCAGTTCACTTCTTATTGCTCTGGGGATTGGTCTTTCAATTGGTCTTATTCAGGGATTCTTTGTTGCTTACCTGAAAATTCAACCCTTCATTGTAACCCTTGCAGGAATGTTCTTTACAAGAGGAATGACTACCATCGTAAGTAAAATTCCACGTACTGCAACTAATGAAGCTTTTGTTGCCTTGAAGGATACATATCTTAATATTCCGTTCATTGGAACTTATGCAAGAAACGGTAACTGGATTCCTTCATACATTGAAGTTGGAGTCATAATAGCAGTATTAGTAGTTGTTGTGCTCTGGGCTGTACTTAAGTGGACACGTTTTGGACGGAATCTTTATGCAGTGGGCGGTAACAGCGAAAGTGCACTTATGCTGGGAATCAACGTACAGAGAACACAGTTCTTTGCCTATGTATTGTGTGGTCTTCTTGCAGGTATCGGCGGATTTGTTTACCTCACACATACAGGTGCAGGAAATGCCAGCAACGCTACTGGTGCCGAAATGCAGGCAATTGCATCATCCATTATCGGAGGCACACTCCTTAGCGGCGGTGTTGGAAGTGTAGTTGGAACTTTGTTCGGCGTACTTTCCCTTAAAACCATAAACAACATTGTTGTTGCTTCAGGATTACATGAACCATACTGGCAGAGTATTACAACAGGACTTATGCTTTGTTTCTTTATCCTCCTGCAGAGCGTAATCCTTTCAAACCGTAAAAAGAAGCTGGGTAACCTGGCTGGTTAATGTTCGTAATTCATTTTATATTCACGGGGTGAAAGCCCCGTGTTTTTTTTGAAGATATAACTGAAATAATGAGGATCAGAAAAACCGCATTCGTAAGCAATATCATACCCCTTCATATCAGTTTCCCTCATAAGTCTTTTTGCATTTTCAATTCTCACTTCCGTAAGGTAACCAATAAAAGTTGTTTTACATTCCTGTGAAAAAATCGTACTGAAATGATTAGGACTAAGGCAGACAGCCTCAGCAACAGAAGTTAAAGTTGTATTCTGGTCAGCGTAATGATCTTCTATATATTTTTTTGCCTTTAGAATTACATCCGCATATTTTCCACTCATTTTTGAATCACGATATTCAACAGCAAAATTAAGTACATATTCAAGAGTCCGGGTAAAATTCTCTTCATCCTTTACAGCATCATCAATGAATTTTCTCTGAAGGATATCAGGTTTGACACTTTTAATATCTCCGCCGAAACTTTCCACAAGTTTTGACACACTAAAAATCATATCCACCAGAAGATAAGAAGCAATTACACTGAACAGTTCAGAATTCTTTTTTAAAAGAGACATTGAATCATCAATAATTGTCTGAATATCATTTTTCCCCGCATACTTTAATTTGTCTACGAGAGGATCACTTTCGTTTATTTCAAAAGTGCTTTCCAGATCATCAGAATTAATAATCCTGTTTTCCCTGTTTGATTTTGTTGCGTCAAGAATTTGTCTTGCATCAGAATAAGATTCTTTCAGCTGAGATAAATGTTCAACAGTTTTTCCAATGGCAGTCAGAACCTTGCATTTATCATTTTTGGTTGCAATATGAGCAATACTTTCAGCTGTATGAAAAGTAACATCTTCCAGTTCTTCCTGAGAGCTGCCCTTAAAAATACAGACAAGAAGATTTGTATGATGAAAAAAAGATACTGCCTGGTCCCAGGATGCAGAATAAGAATTTAAAAGAGAGCGGGATTCCTGCAGAGCATCATTATCATCAGTTTCAATTTTGCTGATAAGAACCTTGTAGAAGCGGGAAATCAAATCTATTTCCAGTTCCTGACATTTCTGCATAACTGTAGACATATTTGCAGAACCGTGAACCAGATTATTAAGAAAGTCTTTTTTTACAAGAACTTCATTAGATTTTAATTCTTCCTTAAGTTTATAAATATCAGAAAGCTGTTTTCTTTCACTGGCAATCTGCTCAGCTGCCCTATTCATGCTTTCCAGAAGTTCATCAGGAGTAAATGGTTTTAAAAGATAATCAACTATTCCAATTGAAATTGCTTTTTTTGCATAATCAAATTCATCATGCCCGGACAGAATTATAATTTTAATCCAGGGCTGCTTGCGCTTAACGATTGAAGCCAGCTGAAGACCGTCCATAAAAGGCATTTTAATATCAGTAACAAGAATGTCAGGTTTAAGCTCACAAATCATGGAGAGAGCAATTTCTCCATCAGTAGCTTCACCTAAAAAAGAAAAACCGTTAGCTTCCCAGTCAATCTTAGACCGGATTCCATCAAGTACAATTGATTCATCATCCACAACAAAAACTGAAGTCATATTTTAATCTCTACTATTATTCACCACTCTCCAGAGGATTACGGCATGTAAAAGTAACAAGACTGCCCTTTCCCTGTTCAGACTCTATTATAAGTCCACTTGTCTGATTTCCATAATATAATTTTAACTTTTTGTTTACATTGTAAAGTCCATATACAGAAGACAGTTTTTCAGAATCCAGATCACCGCTGGCAAGTTCATTGCGAACTTCTTCCAGCCTTTCCGGAGTAAAACCTGCACCGTTGTCTTCTACAGCAAAACGAATTGTTTTACGCTCTTCATCTGCAAAATCAACATTTACTTTAAGAACACCTCTGCCCCGTTTATTTTTTATTCCATGATAAATTGCATTTTCCACAAGAGGCTGAAGAACAAGTTTAATGATTTTTGCATCTAACAAATCTGGATTTGCTTCAATATTATAATTCAAAATATCAGCATAACGAATTTTCTGGATTGTAAGATAATTCTTTATGTGTTCCAGTTCCTGACCGATTGTAATCCACTCATGGCCACGGCTTAAAGAGATACGGAGAAATTCTGAAAAAGCTTTTGTAATTTTAACAACTTCATCCGTTCTTTCTTCTTCTGCAAGCCAGACAATTGTATCAAAAGTATTGTATAAAAAATGAGGAGTAATTTGTGCCTGAAGAGCCTTTACTTCTGCCTTCTGGAAATTTTTCTGCTCCTCCATATTTTTCTTGATGAGCACATCTATCTGCTCCGTCATTGTATTCAGGTTTTCTGCAAGAGTATCCAGTTCATCAACATGAGGAAGTTCAATACGGGCTGTTAAATCACCGTTGGCAACTTTTGTTGAAAGCCTTTCCATATCTTCAATAGGATTTTGAATTGCATTTGAAACCGTTACCAGACTGCGCAGGGATATAATTATAGAAGATAAAGTTATAATAATCTGAATGATTGTAAGTATAACTGATGCCCTTAAAAAAGACTGGTTTGTTTCATCAGCAGATTCAATTTCGGCAACAATAAAATCCTGGATAATATCTGAGAAGAGAGCGGTGATTGTTCTGATTTCATCAAGGGTGGCTTCATTTTGAACAAAGGTACTGCCCCTTTTCATATCATCACTAAGTTTAACTATATTTCTGAGAAGAGTTGTTCCGGCCCTGGAAGCGACTTCGAGTTTTTCATGACTTTTACCGTTTTCTGTTCTTGCCAGCATTTCATTGATGCCGTTTGTAATTTCCTTCATTAAAACATACTGGTCACCAGAATCAAAATCCTTTTTGCCACAGATGATTTCCCAGAGTTCCATTGGAATTTCATCTCTGGCAATCCGGTTTATCCGGTTGGCCCGGCTTACATTTTGAATGACCAGATTGTATTTAAATGCGTGAACCTGAGAAACAATAATTGAATACACAGAAGGAATGAGCATTATTACGAGAAGAATTACATAAGAAAATTTCAGGGTGTGTTTCAGATTTCTATTTTTCAAAAGAAGACCTCACAAAGAATGCTGGAATCAGAATAGATATTAATAGCCCCTCGGTTTGTATTCAGAAAAATCATCCTTCTCTGTAAAAACCTTTTCTTCAATATAAGTTACTCTGGGAATAGGACGACCTTCAGCAATCAGTCTGACCAGTTTCATAAGGACCGGACCAAGATTTGGATTACATTCCACTACACAGTTAAGTTTTCCCTGAGTAAGTGCGTCTATTGATTTCTGCTCTGCATCTATGCTGATTATAACAGTTTTGTCCGTAGTAATTCCGTAAGTTTCAAGTGTATCCAGCAGACCAAGGGTCATTGAATCATTGTGGGAATAAATTACATCGATTTTCTGGCCCTCATAATAAAGGGAATCCTTGCTGAAAATTCCCATGTCCATTGCCTTTTGAATTAAGTCCTGTGTAATTTCTTTTCCCCGGGAACGAAGGAAATCTCCGTTTTCAGAACCAATAATTTTAAAGCGGGAATCATTTTCTATAATTTCGCGAAAACCTTTGGCCCTTTCCCTTACAACAGAAGAATTCTCCGTGCCGGAAAATTCCATAATGTTAACTGAATCTTTATCTGTAAATTTTTCCAGCATGAACCGGGCAGCATTCCGGCCTTCTTCCAGACCGTTTTCACCAAGGAAACCTGCATAGAGGGAAGGATCCGCGTTAATCTGTCTGTCAACCAGAATCACAGGAATTCCAGCCTCCTTTGCTTCCTTGAGCACATTGTCCCATCCATCTTCAACGATAGGAACAAAGGCAATTACATCCACCTGATACACAATAAAGGAACGGATAGCCTTAAGCTGGTTTTCCTGCTTCTGCTGGGCATCATCAAAAATGATCTGAATATTATTTTCTTCAGCAGCTTCGTAAATTGACTGAGTGTTACGGCTTCTCCAGGCGCTTTCTGATCCAATTTGAGAAAAGCCTAAAATGAGTTTTTCAGATTTAACCGGAATAAAAGCACTTTCTCCGCCGGCCGAATAAGTTTTCTTACTGCAGCCGGTAAAAAAAACGGCAAGGAGTGTTTGAAAAATACAAATAACTTTTATAATTCTTACATTCATTTGAAATATAATTTTACGGGCGAAGAAGGTAATTGTCAAATAATCACCTGCTCCGTTTAAGAGGGCGGGCATATACTTCGCTGGAAAGAATTCCCATTATCCTTTTATCCATTCGTGAATAGGAAGCAACTGCAAAATAATAGATTTTACCATTCTGCAAGCCGGTAAGTGTAATTGAATTTACATTTCCCACATCAATTGGTGAAGCACCTTCAAATGCATCAGAACTTAAATATTCACCTGGACGCTCTCCGTAGAAAAGATAATATCCCCCTGCCGTATCATCAACAGAATACTGCCAGCTGAGAGTCACCTGACCGTCTCCCGGAACAGCAGTTAAAACAAATGGAGGAAGAGGATCCGGCACCGGTGAATAACTGATCCGGATTTCACTTACGGAAGGACTGCTTTTTCCTCCACCATCAGGATAAAGATCAACTGCAAGCTGAAAATACAAACCTGAAACATCTGTAATCTTACTGTGATTTTCTACAGGAATCCATTCAGGGTAAGTATCAGTCCAGTTATAATAGTTGTCCCCGCTTCTTACGTAGAACATTATGTCTGTCTGAGCCGGCTGGTTAATTACGGCATCCAGTTTGTCCATTGAAGCCCCTGTAGAAATCAGAATAGGTTCGGTAACAAATCGGCCACCATTTTTCCTATAAGTATCATAACGGAGATCAAGGGCAGACTGATTTACATTTGTTCTGTTGATTCTGAAGTCGTCAATATAGCCTGTATAATTTGGACAGATTTCAATATCCGCCTTAACGCCCAGTTCGGAAGGAAGAACTGAACCTCCCCTTTCGCGACCGTTGCTTGTAATATAGCGTAGATCCTGAAGAAGACCATCAATTCTATATTCCAGGAGACCGCTTTCTTCATCGTAAGTCAGGGAATGATGAGACCACTTGTTGGGAATAATTGACTTTGAACTTTTTAAAGTGATTACGCCCCGGTTTTCTGTGTAACCTGCAAAAATATTTGTAAACTCAAACTGAGTATAACTGTTAACAAATGAAACCGTTATCATCTGATACAGAGGATAGTTCGCAATTGTTTTGGAAGAGCGCCATGAAAAAATAGTTTCACCGCTTTCTGCAACAGAAGGATTAATCCAGAATTCCATTACAAAGGAACCAGTCATTCCGGTTGTGCCAAAGAGGGAACCTGTTTTTGGAGAAAGTCTTAAGCCTCCGTTTCCCTTACTTAAAGCAGCCCCTTTTCCCATTACAGATTTTGATGATGGTACAAGATTATTTTTCTGGATTGAATAATTACCGCTTCTGTCTGCAAAAGAAGAAGTTTCAAAATCAATCAGCAGGTCTGTTTCTTTTTCCAGTCCCCGGTTGTTGGTGTCCAGCTGAAGGCAGTCCCATCCGTAGCGGCCGGTTCCCGTAACCACACCATCCATCTTTTCCATTTTAGGCCAGCCTTCTTTTCCTCCAAGAACCAGTGTCTTCTGCTGACCAAAAGCTGAAGAAAGTGAAACAAGTGACAATAGACAAAAAGTAATCAAAAAATGTATTCTTCTAATATGCATACCCGAGAAATCCTTCATCAAACTGCATTAAAAGCCCCGCAGCAAAGCGGAGTCTATTTGTGGCACAACGAAGCTGGAACCGTAATTTATGTTGGCAAAGCAAAAAATCTCAAGTCCCGCCTCTGCTCTTATTTTAGTGGAACAAAGGACATCAAGACAAGGTTACTGATTCACTCTGCCGTTTCCATCGAATATATTACCACAAACAATGAATACGAAGCCTTTCTCCTTGAAAATAATTTAATCAAGAAGTATACACCCCGCTATAACATTAACTTAAAGGACGGCAAATCTTATCCTGTTCTCCGGATTACGGGAGACAAATATCCCCGGATTTTTAAAACGAGAAACGTGATTCAGGACGGTTCAAAATATTTTGGTCCCTTTCCTGATGCCGCTGCCCTGGATACATTCATAGAAACTCTTTACGAAATCTATCCTCTGAGACATTGCAAGAACTTTCACGAAAATGGTTCCCCATGTCTCTATTACCACATAGGCAGGTGTCTGGCTCCCTGTTCAAAGAAAGTAGAAAAAGCTGCCTATAATGAATTTATCGATGAAATATGCCTGCTTCTTGAAGGAAAAGGTGGAGATTCCCACAGCAGGATAGAAGTGGAAATGAAGAAAGCGGCCTCTGAACTGAATTTTGAAAAGGCGGCCCGCTTAAGGGATGGACTCAAGGCTTTATCCGTGCTGCAAAATCAAAATATTGTTGAAGGATTTGGAGGAGATGACAGGGATTATATAGCCTCCTGGAGGGAAGGTGAACTCATCAGTTTTACAGTTTTAAAAATGCGTGAAGGAAAGCTTATGGGAAGGGATAATTTCCGGACTCAGTCACTGAATGAAGACAATGAAATTCTTGGGGAATTCATGAGTGCCTATTACACCGATAAAGAATCAATTCCCCCACACATTTATGTAAAAGACCCGGACGGCATGGAAATAATGAAACAGTGGTTTGCTGAAGCATATGAATCACAGACAGAAATTACCGCTGTAACAGATGGAATGGCAAAAGCAAGCCTACACAAAGCCTGCATTAATATGGCTGAAGAAAATGCCCGGGAAGACATAATCCGCCGCATGAGGGAAAGAGGAGACTACCCTGCAATGGAAGAACTGAAACAGGTTCTTGGGCTGGAAAAACTGCCTGAACGAATTGAAGGCTTTGATATTGCCCATATTGGTGGAAAGTTCCCGGTGGCTTCCCTCATTTCTTTCTATAAAGGTAATCCGGATAAAAAGAATTACCGCTATTTCCGCCTGAAAACCACAGACGGATACATTGACGATTTTCAGTCCATGCGTGAAGCAACAACCCGCCGCTATTCCCGCTTAATCAACGAAGGAAAGGAACTGCCGGACCTGCTGCTCATAGATGGTGGTATAGGCCAGGTTAATGCAGTTGATGAAGTTTTAAAATCTCTTGGGGTATCAATTCCAATTGCAGGACTTGCAAAAAGGGATGAAGAAATCTGGAGACCATATGCAAAGGAACCGGTCTGTCTGCCAAAACGTTCAGACGGTTTAAGACTGCTGCAGAGAGTCCGGGATGAAACCCACCGCTTTGCAACCAGCCGTAACCAGGAACTGCGCACAAAGGAAAATACAGTTTCTCCTTTCATTAAGCTCCCAAATGTAGGTCCGGCCAAAGACAAACTGCTGATGAAAAAGTACGGTACCCTTCAGGCCCTTGCCTCTGCCCCGGAATCTGAAATCGCCCAGCTTCTCCACCTGAAAGGAGACAAAGCTTCGGAACTGCTTATTACAGCCCGGGCTCTTTACGCCAGACAGAAAGACAGGCAGGAAGAAGAAATGCTTTCTCTTGATGCAGCGGGAACTACAAAAGAAAAAGCCCGTCAGTACAAAATGGATCAGGATCTGGCAGCAGCAGCCCTTGCCGTTGCAGAGGATGAAGAAATCACCCTTCCGGATGGCGACCTTGATGAAGAATAGATTCTTATAGAAAAAGAATTAAGGCACACTTAACCGAAAAAAAAGCACCCTAACGAAAATTATAGGAATTGTTTTATCCTCAAATCAAAATAATAATCTATAAAGAGGTTAAAACGATTATGAAAAAATTTGTATATTTTCTTCCTCTTGCCCTTGCTGCTTTCAGCCTGGCTTCCTGCAAGACAAAAGCTCCGGAAAGTAAAGGCAACTGGAATCTTATCTGGAATGATGAATTCGACGGAAGTTCACTTGATTTAACAAAATGGTCATTTCAGACCGGTACAGGATCTCAGTACGGATTAACTGACTGGGGTAACGGAGAACTGGAATATTATACAGAAAAGAATGTTTCCCTAAAAAAAGGGAACCTTATAATTGAAGCAAGAAAAGAAACTGTAGACAATCATCCTTACACTTCTTCAAGAATCAGAACAATGAAAGATGATGGAACAGTTCTTTTTGCACCAACCTTTGGACGCGTTGAAGCAAGAATCAAAGTTCCAGCAGGAGACGGTTTATGGCCTGCCTTCTGGCTTTTACCTGCAGATGACAAGTACGGAAGCTGGGCTGCTTCTGGTGAAATAGACATTATGGAAATTATGGGCCGTCTTCCAAATAGAGTTTACGGCACCCTTCACTACGGACAGCAGTGGCCTGGACAGAAATCCTCTGGTTCAATGTACAAGTTCCCTGATGAACAGAATGCAACTCAGTTCCATGAATACGCCCTTGAATGGGAACCAGGTGAAATGCGCTGGTATGTAGATGACAATCTCTTTTACAAAACCTCTTCCTGGTGGGGTATGGGACCGGATGACAGTGAACCTTTCAAGTATCCGGCACCTTTTGACGTACCATTTTATATTGTCCTGAATCTTGCAGTGGGCGGACAGTTTGATGATTACAGAATTCCTGAAGATTATCAGCTTCCGGCTCAAATGCTTGTAGATTATGTAAGAGTTTACGAAAAGAAAGACGGATATAATTTTGATGTTAAACGGCCTACTCCTCCACAGGACACAAGCGCCTTTGAAAGTTACCGTAATAATGAAGGAAACTTCATTCTGGATTCAGGATTCACAAGTGCAAATCTAAGCGGAATGGAAAGCAACACAATGGATGTTTCATCTTCAGACTGGTATTTCCTGACTCTTTCAGATTTTGGAGGTCAGGCTAAGGCAAAAAAAGAAGATGACAGTTTCCATATTCAGATTGAAAAGGAAGGTGGTGAAGTTCATTCAGTTCAACTTTTACAGCATCTGGGTGTAGCAAAAGGATACACCTATCAGATTAAGTTCCAGGCAAAAGCAGCCGCTGACAGAAACATTACCGTTAAGTTAGGCGGCGACGATGACAACAAATGGGCTGTTTATTCATCCCAGTACATGCCTGAGTTGACAACTGAATGGCAAACCTTCAAATATCGCTTCACAATGGAAGATGCAAGCGACCCGTCTGCCAGACTTGAATTCAATGTAGGTAAAAATCCGGCAGATGTTTGGATTAAGGATGTGCAAGTTATTTCTGTTGAATAATTCCTCCAACAGTGTAGCCTATGCAATTTAAAAAACGTTTTAGCCTTGGGAAAACTGCGACCTGTCCCAAGGCTATTTTTTTTGTGAAAAAGTTTACTGTAATAAATTTACAGACTGTTTCTAATCAGCAAGACACTTATCCAGTTCTGCAGAAATAGCTTTCTTGTCCAGATGCTGACCGATAATACAAAGTTTAATCATGCGGTCACCAACTTTTTCATCCCACTCTTCCTTAATCTGAGGATTGGCAGCAAGAATCTTTTTCTGTTCACCGGCAGGAGCAGCTGCAATCCACTGTCCTGAATAGCCGGCCTGAATCTGACGTCCAGAAGTTTCAAATACCCAGGCCATTTCAGGTTCATCTGCAAACCACATAAGTCCCTTACAGCGGATAATGCTCTTTGGCCAGTTGTTTGCATATTCATCCAGTTTCTGGCGGTCGAAAGGCTTTCTTCTATAATATATGAAAGTTCCGATTCCATATTCATCTTCACTTTCACCTTCGTGTCTGTGTTCATGGTGGTGATGATGGTGATGTTCGTGTTCGTCATCGTCATCATGATCGTGGTGGTGGTGCTCGTGCTCGTCATCGTCGTCATGATCGTGATGATGATGTTCGTGATCTTCTTCATGGTCATGGTGATGTTCATCTTCATCATCATCGTCATCATCATCAATTTCATCTTCTTCAAGATGCTTACACCAGCCGGCAGAAGCATATACATTTTCGAAGTCAAAAGAGTTTGTTCCGATAATATCTTCTACAGGAACATCTCCGTGAGAAGTTTCAATAATGTGTACGCCAGGATGAAGAGCTTCAATTACGGCCCTTACTTTCTTGAAATCTTCTTCAGAAACCAGGTCCTTCTTATTGATGATCAGGGTTGAACAGAATTCAATCTGCTGAACTAAAAGAGATTCAATATCTTCTTCGCCCATGCTGTCCTTTTTAAGAAGACGGTCACCGCCGGCAAATTCGTCAACCAGACGGGCTGCATCAACAACTCCTACAACATTATCCAGTTTACCGTTTTTGATTGTTTCAAGAGTCTGAGCAATTGGCATTGGTTCACAAACACCAGATGCTTCAATCATAATATAATCAAATTTTCCTGTCTTAATCAGGTTTTCAATATTCTGTGCAAGATCTGATTTCAATGTGCAGCAGATACAACCATTTGTTAATGGAACGATGCTTGATGTATCTGTAATCTTTGCTCCGTCAGCAATAAGCTTAGCATCCACGTTAACTTCACCGATATCATTAACGATAACGGCAACCTTGTAGCCCTTCTGATTTGAGAGGACCTTATTCATAAGAGTAGTCTTACCAGCTCCAAGATATCCACAAAGGAGCGTAATTGGTGTTAATTTCTTTGCCATTTTCCTGCCTCTAAAAAAATTTTAACGATATTAATATAATAAGAAAACAATAAATCGTAAACACTTACTTTTAAGCTATAAGGGCTGAATCTTATAAACATGTTGTAATATCTGGCGCTTTTTTATATAATTTTGTTATAAGAAATGGAAGAGAGTAAAACTATGAAAATACCGAATAAGAATACTCATATGCTTTTCTGGACTCATGTTTTGTCTACTTCGCTTACAGAAAAAATAACAGAAAACAATCCTTACTCTAAGACTCCCTAGTATTTCCAGACCGTAATAAAAAATTAATCTTCCTCACAAAAAAAGGCTCGGTTTTCCTTTAAAAAGCGCAAATTATTTTCAAAAAAAACTTAAGGTGGAAATATTATGAAGAGAGTATATATTTTACAATATATAAAGTCATTATTATTACCTGCAATACTTCTATTGTATACAAACTGCACATTTACCCCCTGGGGAGTAGATTTAGTTCAGAATGTTTCCCAATCAATTTCGGGCACTCCGGTAAACTCCTATTCACCAAGAACAGAAAAATATGACGGCATAGACCAGAAAAGCGGTTTCTACAAAAAGACTCAGGTTCCTTATGCAGTAAAAGGAGATTCCTTTTATCTGCCCAATTCATTTCTGGACATTTATTACTGCACGGATGATCCTGAAACAGCTGCTGCATCCCCTACCCTCTTTTTCGTTCATGGAGGCTGCTTCTGGTGGGGAGACAATACAACTGGAAATCCAATAATCAGAAAAGACCTTTATCCTTACGTGCAGGCAATTATTGCAAAAGGTTTTAACATGATTATTTTTGATTATGCCGTAAGTCCCCAGTATATTTTTCCTTCGGCCTTAAAGCAGATGAACCAGGCCCTTCAGTTCTTAAAGGATAATGAGGATACTTACAAAATTTCCCTGGATAATTTAATAATCGGTGGAAATTCAGCAGGGGCAGTTATTTCCTCACAGTACATTACCGCTGTCTGTAGTCCGGCCTATATGAAAGCTGCCGGTTTACCAGCCATGTCCCTTTCTCCGGAACAGATAAAATGTGCCTATATAGATGACGGCTTCTGGGACTGGGTAAGCATGGATATTGGTACCCAATATGTTGCCGGCAACTACATGAACAGAACAATCTATCTTGGAGCAAAAAAAGCCCGTGTTTACAACTGTGTAAGCTACATTAAAAATAATTATCCTCCAACCTGCCTTGTTGCAGCAAGTTTTCCTGCACAGCACGTTTACTTCCAGAAAAAACTGAAACAGGAAAATGTAGACTGCCTGCTCATAAATCCAAACTGGACGAGACATGCAAATGTAGAACACTGCTATTTAATCAGGGGAGTTACAGGAAAAGATAAAAACATTCTTAAAGAGTTTAATCAGCTGATAAATTTCATGAAGCAAAATACTTCTGAATAAAAAAAATATGGAAAAATTGAAAGACTCAGTCAAAGTCTTCCACAAAAAAGTTTAAAGGATTATATTATGGGTATCCCGAAAACTGAATTTTTTTTTCAGGTTCCCTTTTATTAATTCTACAGGGAGTTTTTAAATTGAAAAAAAATATTCCGGCCTTTTTGCTGACCGCTTTATTATTAAGTACAACATTCTCACTCTACGCTCAGGAAACTGAGGTTCCTTCAGAAAAATCCAGTCAGGAAAAAAAGGATGAAGTTCAGAATGGAGAATCTCAGGATGAAGAATCTCAATCGGAAGTTCTTTCTCCAAAAAAAGAAAACTTCTGGGAACCGGGAATTAAAATCAACCTGGACTCTGCAAACCTGCGACTGGGGGAAGACCCTGCACTTGCCCACGGATATTATCTTACACTGGGCTATTCACAGTTTTTCCCAAATGATTTTATTTTCAGATGGAATATTGGATTCGGCTACTCTACCTACGCAGGATATCCGGGATTTTTAACAGCCACAGTCAGTACCGGTGCCCATATTGTGGAGTGGAAAAATATTCAGCTAAACGCCCTCTTTTCAATTGACTTTCAGACTTACTGCTATAAAATTCCTTTCTGGGGATTCGGACCTGATTTGTATGCACAGTATCCCATTAACGACAGATTTTTGATTTTTGCAGACCTGGGAATCAGATACGATTTTTCTTTCAAATCATTCTGGCTGGCAACATCTGCAGGGCTTTCAATCAGAGGAGATTAATTTGAGATTTAAGTTCAGAAGATTTTTACAACTGTTTCTTTTTTCTACACTTCTCATCACAGTAAATTCCTGCACCTTTACCAATATTGAAGTCTGGCTTTTTCAGGATTTTGCCCGCTACTATACAGGAAGACCCATCAATTCCTACAATCCCAAATTTCCACCTTCAGAAGGAGTAAATGCTGAAGGAAAATATGCAATTCATCAGATTAACTACGGAGAAAACAATTCTCCATATTATCCCAATTCCTACATGGATATTTTTTACAGTACGGAAAATCCCGCAGATGCTTCTGACAAAAGTACAATCATTTTTATTCACGGAGGCTGTTTCTGGTGGGGCGATACAACTACCGGAAATCCTATAGATCATTCTAATTTTTACAATTACATTATGGCCCTCACAGATGCAGGCTTTAATGTGGTGATGATTGATTACGCTCTCAGCCCACAGTATCTTTTTCCTACACCAATCATTCAGGTAAATCAGGCAATCGATTTTCTTCTTACTGAAGACCAGGATGGACACACTACCGCAGAAAAGTACAACCTTAATATGGAATCAGTAATTCTGGGGGGCAATTCTGCAGGAGCGGTTATCTGTTCTCAATATGTTGCCAGCCTTACAAATTCAAAATACAGAAACAGTTTAAATCTGAAGGAAGGAAAATTTTCTACCGAAAACCTTAAGGCCGTAATTCTTGATGACGGCTTCTGGGACTGGAACAATATGAATTCCGCCGTAAAAGTAGTGGTTGGTAATTATATGAACAAAACCCTCTACCTGGGATCAAAAACTGTTTACAAATATGATGTTACAAATCATCTTACAGAATACTATCCTCCAACAGTAATGTCAGTTTCAACCTTTACCTACGATGGAAAAAGATTGAACAGCAAACTGAAATCCCTGGGAGTAGAAACCCTCTGCATAAAACCAAACGAAGACAGAGATGCAAATGAACCTCACTGTTATATGATTAAAAAAATTGGAAAGGATAAGGAAGTCAAAAAAGAATTTGATTCCATGATTGCATTCCTAAAAGAGCAGTTATAATTATACAGACTGTAGAATAAAAGCAAAATTCTCTTTATACTCTCACATTATGCCTGCCTTAATATGGCAGAACTTTATTAGGAGGCATGACCGCTAACGCGGAGTTTTTAAAGGAGGCATGAAAAAAGTACTTCCCTGTACTTTTTTCATGGGCACTTTTGCCGTTGGCAAAACTGCGTTCTCGTGCCTCCTGCACGACCGCTAACGCGGGTTTTTTAAAGGAGTATTATATGAAATCATTACAGAAATTTTTTATTGGAGCTGCAGCAGGCACTCTTCTTTTATCCTTTATTTCCTGTTCACAAATGGATAATTTTAATGGAAGATGGATTGCCGGTACTCAGGACTATTCAATTCAATTCAACTCATCAAAAAAGACAATCGCTTTAACACAGGGAGACCAGACATCAAACGGAACTTATGAGATTACTAAATGGAATTCAATGCTTGTAACTCTGGATCACTATGAATATATGGGTCAGGATGAAACTTCAACCTGGGCAGACAGAACAGACACTTTTATGTTCGACATGAAGAAGGATGCAGACGGCAACCTGATTATTGCAAATTTTGCTGATACACGCCTTTACTTTACTGCAGAAACTCCTTCAAAAGAATATGATGGAGTTTATAAATTTACAGACGAATATGAAGAATTGACCCTTACCCTTAATAAAGCAGAAGGAACATTCTCTTTTGTTGAGAAACTCACAGAAGCAATGATGCAGGGAGCTGCAGAAGGTATGGTTCCTACAGAAGACGGTACAATTCAGGTTATTTCAGGAAAGTACCGCACTGAAGAAGAAGAACTGCTTTCAATGTATACAAGTTTCAACGGCATGGAAATTACCCAGGATCTGGATTACACTTTCTCAGATGATAAAAAAATGGTTACTATTGGCGGCGTAAATTTCTTTAAGGATGATGGCAAGACTCCAAAGGCAACTGTTACAAGCCCTGATGCAGAAGGTCCACAATTTGATGAAGCTTACCTGCAGGAACTTTTGCAGCAGTCAGCTGAAATCAATGGTGATGCAGATACTTCCACAACAGATACTGTTGAAGTAATTCCAGAAGAGTAATTCTCTATTTCTTTAAGGTAAATCTGATGAAAATAAAGAAACTTCTTTCAAGTATTGCTGCAGGCATTATTTTAACAGCAGGATTTTTCTCCCTTACAAGTTGTACTAAAAAAGACAATTCTCCTCTTGCAGGAAGCTGGGTAAACAATACAGGAACAAAAATTACTTTCAGGCCATCTACTTCCCAAGCATTCTTTGAAGATAAAGCAGGAAAAAAGACCTTAAACTATTTAATCAGAAAGGAATACAAATTTAAGGTTTATGTAAACAGAATGCTTCAGTTCGGAATGGATATGGGAAATGAATATGCAGGTGAAGAACTTACCTTTGGAACCCTGTATATGAATTCTGACTTGAGCCTCCGCTACACTATGAGCGAAGGAACCTTCATTCTTTCTGGCGGCCAGGGAAAAACTGTAGAAGAACTGGATGGAAAATGGTCTACCACGGAAGCTACAGGTCTTTTTGCAAAAATGGAACTGGACCTTTCAAAAGCAACTGGAGAATATACTCTTACAGGTTACTTTGACCAGGATCAGATGATGGGTGAAGACGGAGTTGTTCTGCAAATGACCGGCAGTTACAGAACCGAACCTGTCATGAATCTGGTTTTCTATGAGCAGGCTTCAGATTCTGCTTCTGAAAAAGGAATCGAATTCCAGCAGGTGGACAATAATCTCATTCTGCTGGATGGTGAAAGATTTTTCAAAAAATAAAACTTCTTTCCGGTCAGGCCTTTTACTGTTCAAGAGGGAGAATTCCAGAAGGTTTATAATCTCCCTTAAGGGCAGCAAAAAGAGCCTGATAGGTATAAGAAGAATTTGAATATCCAAGAAGAATTACATCAGCCCAGTTGAAATTCAAAACAGGGACTGGTGTTAGTGTAGAAAAAATAATTACTTTCTTTCCAAGAGAAGACAATCTTTGAGCAATTCTGGCAGAATGTTCATCAAATACATTTATAATTATTGTATCGTAAGAAGCTGCAACACTTTCCAGATTAGCCGCATTAAACTGATTAACATTGCTCATATCCTCCCGGAGTGATGGTGCAAAGAAATAAGTCTGTGCATCAGGAAATCTCTTTCTTCCTTCATTTAAAAAATCTGAATAACAGCCTGCAAGAAGAACTTTTTCTCCATTGTATTCATTAAGAGGCAGCTGCCCCCTGTAAAGAGTAATTGACCTGCAGGCCTGCTGCAAAAAGAATTTCTGGCCTTCCTTATCAGGTATGTGTTCGGAAATTTTATTTTCATCTGGATAAAGAGGTGCGGCATTATCACTTTTAAAATATTTAAGTTTAGCAAGGATAACCCGGTATACGTGTTTCTTTACGGTATTTTTAAATTCTGGAGAAGTCTTCATCAATTCAAGATTTCTTGTCCACAAATTATCCTGAGGGCTTGCAGTACTTGAAGACATAACAATGTCATTTCCGGCCTGAAGTGCAAGGGTAACAGTTCTTGTAAGGGAGCCGGCATAACTTGTTGCTCCAGCCATCATAATATCATCAGTAATAATAAGCCCCTGGTAGCCCAGTTCTTCACGAAGGATATCAGTTAAAATGATTCTTGACAGTGAAGCAGGTGCGCCGCTTGGATCAATCTGTGGAAAAGAAAGATGTCCGCTCATTACGGCAGGAATATTTGCCTTTATTAAATATTTAAATGGAATAAGTTCACGGTTTTCAAAAGTTTCCCTGTCAATATTAATTTCAGGAAGGAATCCGTGGGAGTCCCGGTCAGTATCACCGTGTCCAGGGAAATGTTTGGCAGTAGGAATTACTCCGGCCGCAGAAGACCCCAGCGCAAAAGCTTCTCCCAGCTGACCTGCACTTTTTGGATCTGCACCAAAAGAACGGGGTCCGATAATTGTTGACTGTAAATCAGTGTACAGGTCCAGGGCAGGAGCAAAGTTCATGTTAATTCCCAGACTTTTAATTTCTCTGTTTATATAGAAAGCTGAATAATATGCATCTGTTAAAGAACCGCTTGCCCCAATTGCCATATTTCCAGGAGTTTCAGAAGTATTTCCTTTAACGTGACGAATCCATCCACCCTCCTGGTCTGTTGCAACAAAAAGTGGAATTTTAAAACGGCACTTCTGTGAAAGTCCCTGGAGCTGCTTTACGCTTCTTGCAAGGGAATTAAGATTATCTGTATTCCAGCCGAAAACCTTAACCCCTCCCAGCCCCTGACTGACCCAGTTCTGCAAAAGGGAGCCCGGCATTTGACCAGACCAGCCGAACATAAGTACCTGTGAAAGAAGTTCAGCATCGGTCATTCTTTCAGTAATACCTCTTGCTAAAACTTCATCATTATAATTACTCCAGAAAGTTATGTTTGAAGGAAGATCTTTGTAATCAGTAATAACAGGTTTTGCACTTGTATTCAAAAGTGCTGAAGAAAAAAGCACTGCTAAAAAAAGGCCGCGAATTTTTTTCATAAAACATTACTCCAGAATTATTTTAATATACCAGATGGATAGTAATGGATTTTTTACATTTAATAAATAGAAGAAATGGAATATAAAAAAAGACCGGATCACAAAATCCGGCCAGTCATTTCATATTATAAACAATCAGAGTACAGCATTAAGAAACTGCTTTAAGCGGTCACTCTTTGGATTGTTAAAGATTTCCTCAGGACTTCCTTCTTCTGCAATATTGCCTCCGTCCATAAAAAGAATTCTTGTTCCCACTTCACGGGCAAAACCCATTTCGTGAGTAACAACAATCATTGTCATTTCCTTTTGAGCAAGTTTTTTCATAACATTAAGAACTTCCCCAACAAGTTCAGGGTCCAGGGCAGAAGTAGGTTCATCAAAAAGCATAACTTTTGGATTCATTGCAAGGGCTCTGGCAATAGCTACACGCTGCTGCTGACCACCAGACAATTTGTTCGGATAGGCATCAAGTTTATCACCAAGACCAACCTGGTTTAATAAATCAACTGCCCTCTGGCGGACTTCTTCTTTTGGCTCCTTTAAAACATGAAGAGGTGAAATCATTACATTTTCCAGAACTGTCTTGTGAGGGAAAAGATTAAAGCGCTGGAATACCATTCCCACATCCCAGAGAATTTCCCTTCTCTCTTTTCCAGAAATATGACTTACATTTCTTCCATTCTGATAGTCTTCCATAAGCTGGTCCATAATCCAGATTTTTCCGCTCTTAATATGTTCCAGATTATTCAGGGAACGGAGGAAGGTTGACTTACCTGCACCAGAGGCACCAATAATGCAGACAACTTCCCCTTCCTTAACTTCAAGACTGACATTTTTAAGTACGTCAAGTTTACCGAAAGAAACGCAGATATTTTCAGTCTTAATCATTGATTTTGGATTTGATTTATTTGACTCCCCTGTTACAACAGAGTTTTCATTTTTTTCAGACATAAGATTCCTCCCAAATTACTCGTAAACAGAGAATTTCTTTTCCAGAATATGGAATACCAGAGTAAAGACCGCAGTGATAATCAAATAGAGAACCATAGCCGGAATGTAAACAAGTGAAGAAGCTGTTGAAGACTGAATGCTTCTTGTAACCTTTGTAATATCTGCAAGGGCAATAAGGGAAACAAGAGAAGCGTCCTTAAGCATCATAATAAATTCATTTCCAACAGGTGGAATCAAACGTCTTATTGACTGAGGAATGATAATCAGACGCATTGTCTGAAAGTATCCCATCCCTAAAGCTTTACTTGCTTCAAACTGCCCCTTATCAATTGACTGAATTGCCGCACGAATGATTTCGCAGCAATAGGCACCTGAATTCAAACTATATGCAATGAATGCTGCAAGAAAACGACTTTGAATTGTAAGATGAACATTAATTTCAGGCAGACCGTAATAAACAAAATACAGCTGCATTAAAAGAGGTGTACCCCGGAAGAAAAAAACATAAATCTTGCAAAGAGTATTTAAAAACTTTGACTTGGAAATCTCTCCCAATGCGAGAAAAACAGAAATAATAAGGCCTGCTGAAACAGAACAAAGGGTCAGCAGGATGGTGATTTTTGCACCGTTAAGCAACTGAGGTATCCAGTTTAGAATCTTTGCAAACATAAGCCTTCCTTAAAAAAATTCAATTTGTAAAAAACAGATTTTAATTTAAAACACAAATAGACAGCCGTTTAAAAAAACAGCTGTCCATTAATTTTAGAGATTACTCTGCAATTGTGTCAGAAAGATCAACGCCGAAGATGTCCATGTAAATCTTTTTCATAGTACCATCAGCAACGATTTCATCAAGAGCCTGATTGATTTTTGAAAGAAGAAGATCATTACCCTTCTTTACACAAACACCAAAGTATTCATCAGCCTTACCCTGCCATGCACACTTAAACTTTGTGTCTGGAGTACCAAGATAGCTTACTGCAACCAGGTAGTCTGAACAAACAGCATCTACACGACCAAGGCGAAGATCATCATAAGCATTCATTACTTTATCATATTCACCAACCTGACATTTCAGGCCTGCAGCAATTTCCTTTTCAATGAAGTAGTCAGATGTTGTTTCTGCCTGATATCCAACAAGAAGATTTGTTAAATCAGAAGGCTGAGAAACCTTAAGTTCGCTGTCTTTCTGAAGGATGATTGCCTGTCCGTTACCAATGTATGGCTTTGAGAAATAGTAATTTTCAAGGCGTTCCGGTGTGATTGTTGCGGCAGAGATAACTGCATCATAACGATCAGTATCAAGTCCTGCAAAAATTCCGTCCCATGCTGTATCAATGATTTCAACTTCCAGGCCCAGGCGTTTACCAAGTTCCTTTGCAAGAGTCATGTCAAAACCGATTGGAGTTGTACCATCTTCTGCATAGTATTCAAATGGTGGATAGCCAACTTCTGCTGCAACCTTGAGCTTACCTGCTGCAACTGTAAACTCACCCTTTTCTTCCTTTTTTGAACAGCTCAAAATACTGAATGCCATCAGTACTGCTGTCATAGCAATAACTAGTTTTTTCATATATTCCTCCAGCTTTGTTTTATTTTTATAATCACAACAAAGCAAAAAATAATCACTCTCCAAAAGGAAACTCTACTCAAGTTCCAGACTTTCTTTTTCTAGAGCTCTCAATTCCCGGCAAAACTTCTGCCAGCAGGATTGCAGCAAAAATCAAAAGGCAGCCAGAAATCATCCTGATGCTCAAAGCCTCATGAAGAATCAGACTGCTGAATAAAACTCCAAAGACAGCCTCCAGCGAAAGAAAAAGTGAAGCCAGAGGAGGAGCTACAAATTTCAGGCAGACATTCTGCATAAGGAATGCCAGACAGGTACTAAATACTCCCAGATAAAGCATGGAAAGAATCACCCTGTAATTCTTAAGCTGCTCCAGTGGAAAAGGACCATTCACTTCAGGATTCTGAATGAATACGGATAGAATCCAACCAAAGAGAGCAGCAAAAGCAAACTGCAGAATGGTCAGGAGAATCGGATCTCCATTCTGTCCTGTCCGGGCAACAAAGATTATGTGAAGTGCATAAAAAACTCCACAAATCAATGTAAGGATATCCCCAATATTTACACCACCAGTATCTCCTGTCCTTAGGGAAAGAATCCCTATTCCCCCCAGACACATACAGGCTGCCAGAAATACATACCATCTTGGACGCTTTCCGGTAAGAGGCCACATGATGATTGGAATAAAAACCACGTAGACCGCTGTTAAAAAAGCATTCTTTCCTGCTGTAGTATAGAAACATCCAATAGTCTGCACTACATAAGCCAGAAAAAGCAGAAGACCAAGAAAAGCTCCCTGAAAAAAAAGTTTTCTGGTCATCAGTTTGAACTTTTTCAAAAAGCACAGCCCCAGAAGTATGGCCGCAATGGTAAAGCGGAATGCAATCATCCAGACAGAACCTACATAATCCAGACTGTCCTTTACAATTACAAAAGCAAATCCCCATATAGCAGCCGTCAAAATCAGGCAAAGGCTGGAAATAAAGCTTAACTTTTTCTGATTCATCCGGCCTCCAGTTTTTTTAATTTTTATGCAGATTACCAGCGGTTTATATGCATAAATATACAATTTTTACAAAAAAACCGCAATATGTTTTTTACAATAAAAATAACTCCCAAAACATTTTTTTGAAGGTTCAGCCTCTTTCAGTTCAACTAAAAAAAGTGAACAGATAAAAAAAGTCCCCTGCAAGTATGCAGAGGACTCTGTCTCTAAAAATCGGCCTAAGGGCAAAACTTCTTATAATCCCAAAGCCTTTTTTGCATGGTCTACAACCATCTGTCTGGCCCTTACAGCTCCCTGGTAAGAAAAACCATGTCCCTCATTGGCAAATAGTTCCAGACGGGCATCCGAATATCTTTTCTTTGCATCCCATACGGACTGGTAAGGTACAACCTGATCATTATCACCATGAAGGATGAGTACAGGGCCAGGGAATTTGCCGGTAACTTCTTCTACATGCATAGCTCTGGCAACTTCAAAGAATTCCTTGCCAAGGTCCAGCCCCCAGAAATTCTTTCCTTCTGGAATTATGCTTCCTTCAGGGAAAGTTCTTCTCCAGTCATCCGGAATACAGAATGCAGGATAGAAAAGTTCCAGAGCCTTAATCTTTGAAGGAAACTCATCTGCTACAAGAGCTGAAACTAAACCACCCTGGCTGGCCCCCAGAAGAACCACTTTGTCTGAATCAACAAAATCCTGCCTGATTAAATATTCAAGCACTGTGATAAGATTAGACTTCTCTGTCAAAAGAGTCATCTCTGAAGTTTTTCCCGTACTCTTTGACCGGCTTGAGCCACCTGCAAAATCGTAAGCAAATGAAGCAAACCCATTTCTGGCAAAAAATTCAGAATCACCATCAAAGTCTCCGCAGGCTGCATTGTAACCGTGACTAAGGATGATCAGCGGAAACTTACCTTCTCTTTCAGGACGGAAAAGTTTTCCGTAAATAATTCCATCTTCATAATCCGGGTTAGCAATTTCAAGTTCCTGCATTTTCACCTTCTCTTCTACCTGGGCCTGTTCCTGAACCTGGATTACAGGCTGATCATTTTTCTGAGTTTTTTTTCCGCAGCACGATATGAGCATGGCAGAAAAAAAAGTCATTGTGATTAATAAATAAATTGTATTTTTCATACAAAAATTTTACTCCATAAAAAGTGAATCCGCACTTAAAAAATTACTAGAAAAAAGCCTTAATTTTTTTTAGAAAAAGTACAAAAAAAAACCGCAGCACTAAAAAGTACTGCGGCCATTTGGTCAAAAGAAAATCTCACTGTAAAATCAAATCAGATTATTTTATTACAGTGCGCTCCAGGTGCCAGATTTCCCTTACGTAATCCTCGATTGTTCTGTCAGAAGAGAACTTTCCGGAATTAGCAATATTAATAAGAGCCTTCTTAGCCCAGCCCTTTTTATCCATGTAGGCAGCTGCAACTTTTTCCTGAGCCTTCACATAAGAGTCAAAGTCTGCAAGGAGGAAGTATACATCAGGACGCTGACCTTCAATTCCATAAACGATTGAATCGTACAGTTCCTTAAAGAGCTGACCTGTTGCATCATAAGTTCCGTCAATCAGCTGATTAACAACTTTTGCAAGTTCAGGTGATCTGTCAAGATACATCTGAGGATTGTAGCTGTGTTCCTGATTAATCTTGAGGATTTCGTCTGCTGTAAGTCCAAAAATAAATGCATTGTCCTTACCTGCAGATTCAACGATTTCAATATTTGCACCGTCAAGTGTTCCCAGTGTGAGGGCTCCGTTCATCATGAACTTCATGTTTGAAGTACCAGATGCTTCGTAACCTGCAGTAGAAATCTGTTCTGAAACGTCAGATGCAGGGATGATTTTTTCTGCAACAGAAACACGATAATTCTCTACGAATACAACACGAAGCTTTCCACCAACGCGGCGGTCACTGTTAATCTTATCCGCAACAGTATTAATCAGCTTAATAATCTGTTTTGCACGGCGGTAACCTGAAGCAGCCTTTGCACCAAAGATGAAAGTTCTTGCAGGTGGATTGAATGACGGATCTTCCACAATACGATTGTAAAGATACATAATGTGGAATACGTTAAGAAGCTGTCTCTTATATTCGTGAAGACGCTTAACCTGTGTATCAAAAATACTTTCAGGGTCCAGGAATTCATTCTGAGAATGCTTTAAGTATTCTGCCAGAAGCTGCTTGTTGTGAAGCTTTATTGCCATAAGCTCATTAAGAGAAGCATCATCATCAGCATACTTTTCCAGACCCTTAAGAAGATCAAGGTTTGTTTCCCAGCCGTGACCGATTCTCTTTGTGATGAATTCAGCAAGTTCAGGGTTTGAAGAAAGAAGCCAGCGGCGCTGAGTAACACCGTTTGTCTTATTGTTGAATTTCTGAGGATAGAGGAAGTTCCAGTTTTTAAGTTCCTGTTCCTTCAGGATTTTTGTGTGAAGTTCAGCAACACCGTTTACGCTGAAGCATGAATGAATTGCCAGCCATGCCATGTAAACTTTTCCGTCGTGGATGATTGCCATGTGATTCTGCTTATCGTAATCACCAGGGAATTTTTCACGAAGTTCAATCAGGAAGCGGCGGTTGATTTCTTCCACAATCTGATATACACGAGGAAGCAGTCCCTGGAAAATTTCAATAGGCCATTTTTCCAGAGCTTCTGCCAGAATTGTATGATTTGTATAGGCAAAAGTCTTTTTAACAATATCCCATGCAGCATCCCAGCCTACATTATATTCATCCATAAGGATTCTCATCAGTTCAGGAATAGCAACAACCGGATGAGTATCGTTAAGCTGAATTACGTGATATTCAGGGAATTTTGTGAAATCTGTTCCAATATTTGCAACAAAGTGATGAACCAGATCCTGAAGGGAAGCAGATGTAAAGAAATACTGCTGGCGGAGACGAAGTTCCTTACCCATTGGACCATTATCATTTGGATAAAGTACGCGGCTGATGTTTTCAGCATCATTCTGCTTTTCTACAGCACGATGGTACTGCATATCGTTAAAGAGCTGCAGGTCAAATCCATTAGGACTGGAAGCTGACCAGAGGCGAAGTGTATTAACAGTGTTGCAGCCATAACCTACAATCGGCATATCGTAAGGGGTTGCAGTTACTTCAGTAGCATTTTCAACCCAGAAACGATCCTGTCCGTCAGGAGTTTTTCCGTATTTGATTTCACCACCGAACTTAACAGTTACAGCAAGATCAGACCTTTTTACTTCCCAAGGGTCTCTATGACGAAGCCAGACATCAGGATATTCAACCTGCTGACCATTTTCAATGTGCTGTTCAAACATACCGTATTCATAACGGATACCGTAGCCGTTTCCAGGGTACTGGAGAGTTGCAAGAGAATCCAGGAAACAGGCTGCAAGACGACCAAGACCACCATTACCAAGACCAGCATCAGGCTCCTCGTCTTCAATAATGTCGTAGTTAATGTCGATTTCTTTCAGTACTTCAAGAACCTTATCTTTGATTTCTGCATTGATAAGATTGTTGCTTAAAGCACGTCCCATAAGAAACTCTGCGCTCAAGTAATAAAGCTGTTTTACAGGCTTAGCATCATAAACTCGGCGAGTTTCCATCCAGTTAGGCATAATGATTTCAAGGGCACTTGCACTTACCGCATCAAAAAGGTCATGTTTATTGGCCTGAGAGATGTCCTTACCGTACTGGCGACGAAGGCGGGCAGTCAGATTCTCCTTGAATTTTTCTGCATCAAAAACCATTTTTTCCTCCTGTTTTTAATGGCTGTTGCATTTTTTATTTTGCTATCAGAACTACTAAAGCTCCGCAAGGCACAACATAACGTGCCTGTGAAACCAGCGGTTCTTCATTGCCAACTATAGTTACAGCATCCACATCATCAATTGAAGTGTCAGCCGCTCTGTACCAGCGTTTATTCTGGTCCGTAAGATTTGGAAGGGTTACAACTATATCGTGACGATCTGTGTTTGCAGCTACATAAATATCACAGTCGTACTGATGCAAAGCATTTGCCTTAAAAGCGCCCCCCAGTGAAAATGCCAGAAAACGGGAAAGCTTTTCCCAGTCAGGATTGCTGCCGTCATAACTGTACCAGCGGATGTCAGCTTCAGGTCCGGACTTTTCCCCAAGAAAGAATTCATTTCTTCTTAAAACAGGATGAGCTTTTCTAAAAGCTATAGCCCGTTTTGTAAACTCCAGCAAATCCTTGTGTTTTTCAGCATAGGTCCAGTTGAACCAGGAAATTTCAGAATCCTGACAGTAGGCGTTGTTGTTTCCCTGCTGACTTCTTCTGAATTCATCTCCCCCAAGAAGCATTGGAGTTCCCTGGGAAATAAGGGTTGTTAAAATAAGAGCCCTCATCATCTTGTTTCTCTGCCTTTCAATTACAGGATTGGCAGTAGGACCTTCATAACCATTATTATATGACCAGTTAGAATCATTTCCATCCCGGTTACCTTCACCGTTCTGCTCATTATGTTTACAGTTATAGCTTACCAGGTCATTCATGGTAAAACCATCGTGGCAGCATACATAGTTGATGGAATGATAAGGCTTTCTGCCGCTGGAAAGGAACAAATCGCTGGAACCGGCAATTCTTGTTGCAGCCTGAGTAGACAGATGTTCGTCTCCCCTCCAGAATCTCCTGATGTCATCACGGAAGCGGTCATTCCATTCAGCCCACCTTCCTCCAGGGAAACAGCCCAGCTGATATGCACCACCCGCATCCCACGGTTCAGCAATAATCTTTGTATCCCGGAGAACAGGATCTTCTGAAATTTCATTGGTCAAAGGCGGAAAGTTTAAAACATAACCTTCCTGGCTTCTGGTAAGGATTGATGCAAGGTCAAAACGGAAACCATCAATATGATATTCCAGAACCCAGAATCTTAAGCACTCAAGGATAAAGTTGCGGATTACAGGATGATTACAGTTAACCGTATTTCCGCAGCCGGAATAATTCATATAGTACTGCTTGTGGTTGCTCACAAGAATATAGTAAATGTCATTGTCAAAGCCCCGGAAATTCAGCGTAATTCCATGCTCGTTTCCTTCTGCAGTATGATTGAAAACAACATCCAGAATCACTTCAATTCCAGCCTTGTGCATTTCCTTAACAAGAGTCTTAAACTCGTTTACAACAGCCCCTGGGGTAAGGTCAGCCGCATAAGTAGTTTTTGGTGCAAAGAAAGAAACTGTTGAATAGCCCCAGTAATTTTTCATTCTTTCACCAGTGCGGGGATTTACATTATTGTTTTCGTATTCATCAAACTGAAAAACAGGCAGAAGTTCTACAGCCGTAATTCCCAGTTCCTTAAGATAAGGAATCTTTTCAACAAAACCTGCATAGGTTCCAGGATTCTCAACGTTAGAACCTTCCCCAGCAGTAAATCCCTTAACATGAGTTTCATAAATAATGCTTTCACTCAAAGGACGATTAATTGGATGATCCCCTTCCCAGTCAAAAGACTTGTCATCTATTACAACACATTTTGGAAATTTATAGAGTTTATTTTTCCGGCTTTCAGAAAGTTCAATATCAGTTTTGTTAACCGGTGTTTTATAATTGGGAGGAAGATTTTTAAAAACCGATTCTTTTGTTAAAGCCTTGGCGTAAGGATCAAAAAGGAGCTGGCTGAGATTATAGCGGTGCCCCTGTTCAGGCTCAAAAGGACCATCCACCTGATAAAGATAAAGGGCACCAGGTTTAAGGCCTTCCACAAAAACGTGCCAGATATCACCAGTGCGGTTTGTCTCAGGCTTTAAGTCAATTATACTGCAAGGCTCAGAATCATCTTCATGAGCATAAATATCTAATAAAACTCTCGTACCATTTCTACTGAAAACGGCAAAGTTTACACCAGTTCCAGTAAAATTGGCCCCCAGAGGATAAGGAGAACCTCTGGACACTTTTAATTCATCCATATTTAGAAATTATAAAAAAAATTATAGTTTCTGTAAACAAAAATTGAAGTATTTGCCAAAATGCATTTTTTTTCTATAATGTACAAATGAACGAAGAAATTTATGAAAATTCTCAATCAGAAGACGAAGTTTTACCTCCTGTAGGCCCAAAAACTGCCCTTGTAAGCATAATCGGCCGCCCTTCAGCAGGAAAATCAACATTTTTAAATACTGCCAGTGGAGAAAAAATAAGCATAGTGTCTTCAATTCCACAGACTACCCGTAATGCCATCAGGGGGATTGTAAACACTTCCTACGGACAGATTGTTTTTGTAGATACTCCGGGCCTGCACCTGAGCGACAAAAAAATGAACCTGAAGCTCACTTCAATTGCAGAAGAACAGATTGCAGACAGTGATGTTATTCTCTATATAATTGATGCAACCAGAGACCACGGTGAAGAGGAAGAACTGATTGCGGCCCTGGCAAAACCTCACCAGGACAAACTTGTAATTGCAATCAACAAAACAGAAGATCCTCATGCAGATATTGAAGCTGCAAGATTTTTTGTAAATACAAACTTTGACAATTTTCCTCAGGAACGGCTCATTTCCATGAGTGCAAAGGAAGATCAGAATATAAATGATGTGCTAAAGGCAATCTACGATCTGTCCCCAGAGGCCCCTCACCTTTACCCGGAAGAGTTCTACACTGATCAGGAAGTAGAATTCAGAATTTCGGAAATCATCAGGGAGCAGGCCATTAACCGCCTTAAGCAGGAACTTCCCCACGCCATCTACATAGACATTCAGGATATGGTAATGGCAAAGCAGAACCTTCTTAAAGTAAGAGCCTTTATCTGTGTTGAAAAGGAAAGCCAGAAGGGAATTGTTATTGGAAAAGGCGCATCCATGATTAAGGAAATCAGGGTTGAATCCATCAAGGAATGCAGAAAGATTTTCCCTTACCGGGTAGATATTGATTTACAGGTTAAGGTTAATAAAAACTGGAGACAGAAGGATTTTGTACTGAACAAAATTCTTAAATCCTAGCAACAGATGGTTGTTTTAAAAGATTATAATAAATCCTCAAATAAAAAAACCGGGACTTCAAAAGCAAGTCCCGGCATTTTTCATTTGAAATTATTTACAGTTTCAAGCTGACCATAAGACCAGCCTTGTTTTCATAAGGATCAATAACCGGCAGAAGTGTGATTTCCTGCTGTTCATTCAGACCAAGGGCCGTACGAAGTTTTGCATTGTAACCGTTTGTAATTCCTACACAAACGCCTGCAGATACCAGACGGCTTGCAATTACAACAATGCCACCAATAACAATTATAGCAGCACCAACAATAGCTCCTGCAAAACCACCGATAATTCCACCAGCAACACTTCCGCTTTCAGCAGAAGAATTTGAAATATCCTGAATAGCAAAGTAGCCCATAATACCAATTGTCCAGCCAATAATTTCAGTTGTCATAAAACCGGCAGCCGGCAGGAACTCCTTTTGAACCCAGGAACCAACGCCAAATCCAACCAGACCATTTAACAGACCAACTAAAGTAGGATTCTTTTTGTATTTGTCGTAGAGTTCATTTTTTTCATCCAGAGTAAGGGTCATGGAATTTTCAAAAACAGTATCTTTCTTAAAGAAAAGACCGTTCTTTTTTATAGCGGCTTCTGTTGCTTCATAAGCGCTTGATTCAGCAGCCTGAACAGAAGGGCTTTCTGTACTACTTTCATTAATTACTGCTTCAGATTCAACTGCAGCTTCTGCTTCCTGAGCAAAGGCAGTGCCAGCGAATAAAAGACAAATTGTTGTTAATGCAATAAATACTCTCTTCATAGTTATCGTCTCCTATATCTATATTTTTACACAGAATATGTCACATTTCAAGTTTGTACCGATTTTTGTAAAAAAAATAGAGGAGACTTAATAATTATTTGTTATTGATAATCCTAAAGCTTAATCTGAAGTGCAAGTCCAAATCCTGCATCAACAGGATTAATCACAGGATAGAGCTGCATTGAATAGGAATTACCGCCATACTCTTTATACAGAATGGACTTTAAATCACTGTCATAATTATTACCATTGTAATAATCCATACTTACATAGGCTGCAAACATAACACGGCTGAACAAAAGAATAACTCCGCTGGTCATAATGCTGACTGTTCCTCCGATCATTTCACCGTAATTCAGATGGTCTAAATCTCTGGAACTTTCAATAATCCACCAGGTACCTGCAGATGCCAGAGCTGTAATTCCTGCGTCAACTACAAACTGAAATATACCTGCGCCAATGTAGCCGGATCTGAAGGAACCTGTACCCCAGCCTACTAATAAATTAAGCATCATGGCACCTTCTGAAGTACGCTTAAATTTTTCATAGAGTTTATCCCTTGTTTGATAATCCATAAAGGCAGAATACATTGTGAGCTTTTCTCTATCGAACTTTAAGCCGTTTCTTCTCAACTCCAGGCAGGAAAGATGATAAGCATCATTTACACTGAAAGTAAGACCCTGGTTTTCATAATACTGCCGTAAGGACTCTTTATTTTCCGGCTGTGAATAATAATCGTCTTCATATTCACCAGTTTCATTATTGAAGAAGGCGCCCTCGTCTCCACCTGCATAATATGGTTCATATTCCCCGGTTTCTTCATTAAACCAGTAATCTTCTGTATAACCATATCCGTCACTGTAATAATCATAACCATCAGAAGCATACGCTGCTGCACATAATAAACATAATAGCGAAATAATAAATATAAGTTTTTTCATGTAAAAAATTATGCTGAGAATTTACTTAAAAATCAATCTTTACATAATA
The DNA here is from genome assembly GCA_002394685.1 of Treponema sp. UBA4307. GTDB lineage: Bacteria > Spirochaetota > Spirochaetia > Treponematales > Treponemataceae > Treponema_D. The sequence continues at coordinate 37,237 of DGUP01000040.1, forward strand.
ATAGTGTTTTTTTTGGGGAAGGAGAGTTATTCGGAAATTGAAAAATATATACTGCACCAGCAGTCATTGGAAGATTTACTTTCTGCGTTGTAATCTGCAGTTGTAGAACGCCTGTATGAAGCAAAAGTTCCAATTCCCACTGTATAATTAATATTAGTTATACCATCACTTGATTCTTTCAATCCCTCTGAAAAAATTCTAATGTAATCAGTACTAGTGGTTAAAACGGCAGAAAATCCATTATTTCCGAATGAATCCCAATCCTTTTCCTTAAAATCAACGTCATCAAAATTTCTGAAAAGACTTTTACTTTCATTGTTTTTTTGCATATAGAGATTACCATTTATTTCGCACTCATCACCAGCATCATTCATATTACAGTACAAATATGACTTGGTAACCGTAACTGTAACCGGTTTTATTCTAACAGCAATTGTTTTGTTGTAAGGCTCGGTTGTTTTACAGTACTGGCGGCTTTGAGTTATGCTGATTGTATAGGTAGAATCCGGAGCAAGGGAAAAGCTTGAATCTTCTTCAGTATTCCCAACCAGAATACTAAGAGTATTATTTTTATTTCCTGCAGTGATTGTGACAGGCATTTCATCATAAGTAAGGTAACTGAATTTATACAAAGGATTACCGGCATCATCAGTTCCATACTGGCTTCCGGTATAATTAATTGTAGGATCAGCAAGTATTCCCTGGACATAAACATATCTCTTAAATGTTTTTGTCTGACAGTATTGTCTGGAAACTTTTAATTCAATTTCGTGAGGACCAAGTTCAAGATACCGTTTACCTTTTTCATCAGCCTGAGTTTTGTTATTATCTATACCAACAACAACAGTTTCTTCACTGCCGGCAGTTAATTCAAAATTTACATTTCCAGTTCCACTGACTGTAAGAGGAAGATTATAACATTCGTAAGAATTGTAATCGCTATCTTCCGCTGCTGTATCAGAAACCGCCAGATAATCATTGCCGGAATGTTTGTAGAAACGTAATTCCGGAGCCTGTAATTCTTTTACAACATAAACATTTTTTGAAACTGTTACTGGTCTGCAGAGATTTTTTGAAACTGTTACTTCTATAGTATTAAATCCATCTGAAAGAACGGAATTTTCAGAACAGAGTTCCTCATTGATTTTTACAGTCATTTCTGCACCATCACTGGTATTTGTAACAGAGGTTAAAAGACTTTCCCCTGTGTATTCAATTACCATGTAGTCCAGGCCGTTCTGTTCTGCAATTACTCCGGTAAAGGTTCCGTTATCAGAAAAGTCAATTTCAGGTTCTGTAACATAACTTATTCCAAGGTTTGGGGCTGTAGAAACTGTTTCGCTGGTTAATCCGTCCGGACTTGTAATGGTTACAACATAATCATACTGAAGAGACTTTTCCTGCTCTTCAAAATAGTAAGTAAAATCAGAAGCAGACATACTGTCATCTGAGGTCAAAGTTTTAGATGTAATATAAGTATAAGTGCCGTTTTCAAGAAGATAGCAGCTGACTGTAAAAACTAAATCACTGTTTCTGTTTAAGGATTGATCCGGATAGTTAAAGTGAAGGCAATGGTAGCCGTCAATTTCTGCTGTCACAGGATTTCTTAAGTTTCCCGGATTGTCAGGAGGAGTATTCTGGCGGAAGGAATAAGAATATTTCTCAAGAAATTTTTCATCTTCCTTAATGATGTAAAAACTACCTTCCAGAACCAGTTCCTCTTTTTCAGTTGCATCAGCAAGAGACATTTCAATGGTAATCACATTTCTTTCCGGGGATGAAAGGGAGATTGATTTGGAAGAAGCAACATCATTTCCTTCAGAATCCAGAACAGAAAAATTCGGCTGTCCGCTTTCGTCTAAAAGGTCAAGATCGTAATTCTTAGGATTTGACAGAAGCACATTAAACTTAACATTGTCTTTTGCAGAAGTGTTTGTCACACCATTTATTACAGTTGAAAAAGTGACTGTATCATATCGGCCTACTAAAACACTTTCAGTCCAGTACTCAAAAAATTCTCTCTGGGACTGATTAAAACTAATATCGCAGGACAAAATAAGAGAAGAAAAGAAGAGAATAAAAAGATACCAGAAAGAATTAGTCACTTTTTTCATACATTTTACCATGTACCATTCATTGAATATATAACAATATATTATTGCGCTTTTTTCAAGATTCAACATTTCCGGGATAATTTTGTAATTTTTTTCACTTTTTTCTTAAAAAATAAGTAACAGGGACCATATAAGTCCCTCTTTGTGCATTATAATAGGGGTATATCAGGAGAAGGAGGCTGTACATGCTTACATTATTCGGTTTATGGCTGATTTTTTCATCTTTCCGGGATTTACGCCAGATACGTTACGATGAAAAACGAGACAACTGGTGGGAAAGCAGGAACAGGGAAATTGAAGAAGAAATTAAAGAGAAACTTCTGGCAGCAGAAAAACGGCCCCAGAGAAAAATACGCAGACGTATTGTTAAAGATACAGACGGCAGAATAACCGCAGAAGAAGTCATCATTGAAGACATTTCCGATGATGATTATGACAACTGGGACGATGACTTAAGGGAAGTGGATTACCGCTGACTTTAAAGTCTCAGATATGATTTTTTATTCAGGAGTGTTATAATATTCTTATATGAAAAAAATAAAATACTTAATATCATTCCTTTTTCCTCTGCTTTTATTAAGTTCCTGCGCATCAACTTACGCTCCCAGGGAACCTATTCAATCTTATTCTCACATTGTTGAAACAGAATCTTTATCTGAAGAAGATTTCTTTAACAAAAGCGAACAGTGGCTGAATAAAACCTTTAACGGAATACAGTCAGGTTATATGCTCAACAAAGTCAATGGTTATATTATGGGGCAGTTTACCATTGATTACTCTACACTTTTCAATTATCAGACAGTTGAAAGTAAATTTACCATCCGCTTTTGTGATGGAAATGCAAGAATTGAAATCTACAACCCTGTGGTATCCATTTATGGAGATATTATTCAGGGCCAGTACGATAACCCTGTAGTAAGGGATGTTTATGACAGCGACCGTAATCTTTCAGAAAGAATATACAAAGACTGGCATAAATATATCATGAACTATGACAGCTACTTAAAAGCTGAATGATTTAAGCGGCTACTTTAAAAGACCTGGATTTTATCTTTCCACAACGCTTTCAGAGTTAATACAAAAAAAAGGTGTACCTCATTCTTTTACGGGTACACCTTTTTTATCTGCGGCTTATTTTATCAGCCTGATATTATCTATAAAAATTGAAGTATCGTAATTGGTTTGAGTTCCCACCCAGCTGGAAATACTAATACGCTTAACTTCTGCAAGTCTCTCTGGTTCAAAAGACTGAATATCAAAAACAATGGTATGCTGGCCCTGAGGCAAATAGTAACTCTGTGTCTGATTCCAGTTCCAGGCATCTCCTGTCTGAAGAATAAAACTTACACTGTGAACAATCGGAGAAGGATTGTAGAAATCAATTACTACGTATTTTCCACCGGATAAATCCTGACTTCCATCATAGAACCAGGTTCCACTTTCTCCACCGGCAGGAACAGGTTCCAGTTTCAGTTCCAGAGAATACTTTCCTTCTGAAACCCAGGCCTTGTGCAGATCAGCGCCCCAGGAAATTTTGTGACCGCCCCATCTGTCCCAGTCAGAGCCAGCCCAGATCCAGTAGTTACCATTTTCAAAATTATCGATTATCTGAACCTTACCTTCAGGAATAGGAGCGTCTACCTGAGCAAAGGCTCCTGTTGCAGCAATTAAAGTTAATATCAAAACAAGTGAAAATTTCTTCATATCGTTATTCCCCTTAAATCCAAGTCTTCATCAAACCTTAAACTTGTCCATAGCATTCTTAAGTTTCTCGATACTTTCATTGTTTTTATTTACACAAACATTTGCCTTCTTTGCAGAATCTGTAATCAGAACAGTCTTGCTGCTCATGTCTTTCATGTTGTTGTTTACATTTTCTGTCATCTTTGCAATTGTATCCATTTCGTAAGAAACCTGCTTTGAACCTTCCATCATTTCATCAGACCCATTCTTTACGCTTTGAGTGATTGAACCAATCTGCTTCATTGCTTCAAGAATTTTTACAGAGTTATCATTCTGCAAAGTCATAGCCTGATCAATTTCTTTTTCCTGCTCAGAAACAACCTTTGTTAAGTCAAAGATTGTATTAAACTGCTGCTGTACAGACTGAGTAGATGTAGTAACATTTGAAATGATTTCATAAACTTCTTTAAGTGCAGCCTGAATCTTTGTACCCTGGATGCTGGACTCTTCTGCAAGTTTTCTGATTTCATCTGCAACAACCGCAAAGCCCTGGCCTTCCTTACCGGCATGAGCTGCTTCAATAGCGGCATTCATAGCAAGGAGGTTTGTCTGACTGGCAATTGTTTTAATAACAGTTGAAGCTTCAGTTAAATTCTGAGACTTGTTTTCGATTTCAGCACTAAGCTGGGCAGTTTCATTAATCAGTTTCTGACCCTTTTCAGAAGCTTCTTCAAGTGATGTCATTGAAAGCTGATTCTTCTTAAGAATCTGAGTTACGGAAGCAATATTTTCAGTCATCTCTTCAATAGATTTTACTGACTGATTTACACTGCTTGCGTGCTGATCAATATTTTCATTAAGAATACCAATATTCTTTACAATCTGACCAACTACAGATTTTGCTTCTTCTACGCCGGCAGAATAATCCTGCATCTGATTTTGAACGGCTACAATTGAATCTGTAATCGTTGTAATGGCATTTGCTGTATCCTTCATGGAATTATTAAGTTCTTCTCCATTCAGGTGCATTTCATCAGAAGAATTTTTTGCATCCTTTATTGAAGAACCAATTTTTTCCATTGTCTTATTAAAGCTTTCTGCCATTTGACCAATTTCATTATTTTCTTTTGAAGAAAGACGAACGGTTAAATCTCCATCACCTTCAGAAATATTCTTAAGGGCTGAAACTGAATCCTGGAGTGGTTTTGTAATTTTATTTACAGAAAGATAAACAATTGCAAGTACAAGTAAAATCTGAACAATAAAGGCAATTACAATGATGAAAATAAGTGAGCGAGCTTCTTTATTGATTTCAGATACAGGAGTTTCAGAAATGTAATACCAGAGATTTCCAGTTCTATCTACAGACAACTTGGCAACAGTTACAAACTGCCTGTCTTTTCCAGAACCTCTATAGAAAGTAGATGTTCCGTAAACAGGCTTTCCTTCTTCATCATAGAAATATTTTGTAATTTCAGAATCATTAAAGAACTTACTTGTGGAACCAATTTCTGATCCATTGGAACTTGCAATAACTTTTCCTGAATAAGTAATGAATTCACACTTTGTGCCTTTATAGATTGAGCTTCCATCAACCATGCTATCCATATTTGTAAGAACATAGTCAACACCGGCAACACCACAATTCTGAGAGAGAGAGTTTACGATTTTTGAAAAAACCTTAACGCTTAAGACTTTATCTCCATCAAGAAGAATTTCTTTTGGTTCTGAAATTGATGTGGCCCACTGATTTGTATACATTTCAATTTCTTCACCAGTAAGCTCAGATACAGTTTCATTTTTAATACGCCCCTGCTTATCTTTTATGTAATGGAGCTTAAACTGTCCTGTAGGATTATTATCAACATCAATCTTTTCTGCATCCCTGAAATCGAACATTCCAGGCAGCCAGTATCCCCAGGCTGAATCCAGAGTGGAATTTTTAATAAGAGCGCGGACTATCTGTTCAGCAGCGGTACGGCGGTATTTTTCAGGGATAGGCCATACACCACCCAGGTTACCTGCCAGTGTTTCAGCAGAATAAACCATTCCACTAAGCTGAATCTCTACATCATCAGCTTTTTTTTCGGTTTCTGTGATAATGCTCTTCTGAATCTGCTCAGTATTTGACTTATTAACAATCTTGCCGATTATAACAGTCATACTAATTGAAACCAAAAGCATTCCAATTCCTAAAGATAAAAGCAAACTAGTCTTAACAGAGCTTTTCATTTTTACTCCTCGCATACAGTTTACATAAATTCCATTGAGTATTAAACGAAGGTAACAAAATATTATATAAATTTAAGTTAGCATTATCCTTCATAAACAAAAAATGTACAGTTACATTTGTACTATTTTTTTAAGTTCACAAAACAATTCAAAAGGTATATAGTAGAAAAACAAAACATAATTAGACAGGACAAGTATATGAAACTTACATGTGGTATTGTTGGTCTTCCAAATGTTGGTAAATCAACTATTTTTAGTGCACTTACAAAAGCACCTGCATCTGCAGAAAATTATCCATTCTGTACAATCGATCCAAACGTTGGTGTTGTAGATCTTCCAGATGAAAGACTGGATTTTATGGCAAGCGTTTTCCAGCCAAAAAAGAAAATTCCTGCAAGTGTAGACTTTGTAGATATTGCCGGACTTATTAAAGGAGCCTCAAAAGGTGAAGGTCTGGGCAATCAGTTCCTTGCAAACATTCGTGAAACTGCTGTTATTGCCCACGTTGTTCGCTGCTTTGATAATCCTGATATTCAGCACGTTCGCGATGATGCTAAGACAGATGCACCTATTGATCCTGAAAGCGACATTCTTACAATCGATTTTGAACTTGCACAGGCTGACCTGGATACAATTAACAAGCGTCAGGAAAAAATAACCAAGCAGATTCGTGCCCTTGGTGCTGCTGAAGAAAAACGCCTTGCACCATATTTCTCTGCAATTGAAAAGATTAAGCCTCTTCTGGAAGATGGAAAATGTGCCCGCATGGCAGATTTGTCAGATGAAGAAAGAGAGGCTGTTTACGATCTTCACCTGCTTACAATTAAGCCTCAGGTTTTTGTCTGCAACATTGATGAAGACACTATTGAAGCAGGAAGCAACAAATATGTTGAAACAGTTCAGAAGATTGCAGCAGAACAGAAATCTGAAACAATTGTAATCTGTGGAAAATTTGAAGCTGACCTTTCAGAAATTACAGACGAAGAAGAGCGCAAAGAATTTATGGATTCAGTAGGCCTTAAGGAATCTGGTCTTACAGTTCTCAGCCGCCATGTTTACCATCTTATGGGATTACGCACATTCTTTACTGGAGGACCTGATGAATGCAGGGCATGGACAATTCATGCCGGAGACAAGGCCCCACAGGCTGCAGGTGTTATCCACACAGACTTTGAAAAAGGCTTTATTAAGGCAGAAGCATACACTGTTGACGATCTTCGTAAGTATGGTTCTGAAGCAGAAATTAAGGCTGCTGGAAAATACCGTCAGGAAGGAAAGGAATACGTTGTTCAGGACGGAGATGTACTTTTCTTTAAGTTCAATAAATAATTCTTACTAAAAAAGAGCCTGCTGATGCTGATTCACTCCACACCGGCAGGCTTTTTTGTTTTTAGATTTACAAATACAATAAACTACGAGGACACCTGATAGTCTGTGAACTACTAGTCGGAGATGATCAGGAGACGAAACCCCAAATCACGATATTGCTCGCAAGCATTATAATAATCCAGGTCAGATACCTCACATTTATTATCGTTAAAACTGAAGCAACTGCCCCCACGCAAATAGTGACAGTTGCTACTACTAGAATCCCAAACCCATTCCCAGACGTTACCAGACATATCATAAAGTCCATAGGCATTTCCTGTTTTCTCTGCTACCGGGTGGGTTCCAAAACCACTACTAAAATGAGAAGACCAAGCAACATCATCTATGTTATCGCTGCCTGAATATTTATAGGACTCCCCTCCTTTTGCAGCGTATTCCCATTCTTCATTTGTTGGAAGTCTGAAGCCGTTTGCACTTGTGTCCTGGCTTATAGTACCACTTATGTACATCCCCCTATGAGGAATGTAGTTCCATTTATTTATATCTGTTTCTCCATTAACAGAGTAAATTGGCTTTCTGTCTGTAAGGAGACTCAGCTTATTACAGAAATAAATTGCATCGTACCAGCTTACTTTCTCTACAGGTAATGTATCTCCCTTATAATAACTTGGATTTTCACCCATCACTTTTTCATAGAGTTCCTGAGTTACTTCGGTTTTACCTATACAATAATCTTTTCCAGGAACTTTTATAAATGGATAAAGTTTTTCCAGGTTTTCTTTTGATTCTTTATATTCAGAAGTATCATTGAACACCAATCTGATTCCTCTATCTTCGCTTGATGCGTAGGTATAATAACACCCATGGCCAGAAAGTACCTGACAACCATAAGATTTACTGTACCAACTTCCACCACAAAAAGTGCATTGATCGTCATTTATTCCGCTTTCTGTTCCGAATTCCCAGATATACTCCCGAACATTTCCAGACATATCGTAAAGACCATAGTTATTTGCTTTTTTTTGCATTACAGAGTGAGTTATATTTCCACTGTTGCCTTCATACCAGGCTACATCATCTATGTTATCGCTGCCTGAATACTTATAGGACTCCCCGCCTTTTGCAGCAAACTGCCATTCTCCTAGGGTTGGAAGTCTGAAACCGTTTGCATTTGTATTAAAGTTTATATTTCCATTTATGGACTTCCCCTTATGAGGAATGTAGTTCCATTTATTTATATCTGTTTCTCCATTAACAGAGTAAATTGGCCTTCTGCCTGTAAGAAGACTCAGCTTATTACAGAAATAAATTGCATCGTACCAGCTTACTTTCTCTACAGGTAATGTATCTCCCTTATAATAGCTTGGATTTTCACCCATCACTTTTTCATAGAGTTCCTGAGTTACTTCGGTTTTACCTATACAATAATCTTTTCCAGGAACTTTTATAAATGGATATAACTCATTTAAGTTTACTAATTTTTCTTCTGAAAGAGATGCGCTGTAGTCAGCACACTGAGCAAATAGAGCTGCTCCCAAAAAGAAAACTAATACTGATAGAACAATACTTTTTTTCATCATTTCTCCATTCAAGATGTCAGAAACAAGCTCGTCATGATCTGTTTTTAGTTGACATAATGAACCTGTTTTCAGACCGTCGTAACACTAACTTTGACTCATCAACTCTTTCTGAAGCTCTAGAACCTTTTCCAGTGGCAGTTTTACACATTCGGCAATAATTTCAGGAGACACTCCTTTTTTTAAGAATTCCAGGCTTGCTTCAACAGCTTTTTCCTCCATACCTTCAGCTTTTCCTTCACGGAAGGAATATGCTAACTGTCGTTCGAATTCCATAAAATGTTTCCTCCACTGTGCATTGTGTTTGGCATCCTCAACTTTGCGGATAATTTTCTCAGAAAATGAATTTGAACTTTCATTCGTCAACAGGCATTTCATGAATGCCTTCTGCTCTTCGTTTAACAGTTTATCATAATTTTTTGCAACAAAAAAGTATTTATAAGCCCTGTCATTCAATCTGATTTCCGGGTTTTCCTGACAGAGATTTTCAAAGGTATACTTGCCCAGACCATTCTTAAAGATGTCCGGTATGCAGATAAAGATTACATAGCTGGTGGTTAAACTTTTATAATCCTGTCCCCTATTCAACTGATCCACATCCAGAAGTCCCTGATAATAACGGGCCCTCTCCGGAATTTCACCAGTATCATTTGCCTGGATTTCCAAATTAAAAGACTTGTCCTTTCCTCGGGCATAAACATCCATCCTTATGGCTTTTTTTCCATAGTCGACTTCAATTTCGTCCTCCTGATACAGCTCAATTCTGTCAATTTTTATTTCAAGCAGAATTTCCAGAAGTTCCCTGCACAGCTCCGGATTCTGATGCATTACCTTATAAAAGATAAAGTTGTTGGCGATTGTTGCCCTCTCCCATTTTTCTTCCAGGGTAAGATTTTGTTCACTTATTTTTTTCATTTAAAAACTCCTATATATAAATAGGCTTTAAATGTTTAAAAATGTAAAAAAAATCCCCGCCAGGAGGGCTGAAAATCGTCATTTTCGGCGCTTACTGCGTCACTCGCAAGCTTTATTCCGAAAATGATTCTATTTATATTAGTTTTAGTTATCATACCCGTATTGAGATAATATGGAGGAGCATTTTGCGAAACTAGAATACTACCTTTACAATCTGAATGAAAATGAAAGCATAAAAAAAAGCCCCGCGTTTACGAGGCCTTATGGGTTGGACTGCACATTGTGTCAGTCCGAAGCTTATTTCTCCCGCACGTAAGTGTCGGGAGATTAAACGATTTTGACTGCGCGAATCTCGCGTCAGTCAGAAATCAACTTAGCAGTTTTCTGCGAAGTACTTAATTGTGCGAACCATCTGTGAAGTATAGCTGTTTTCATTGTCGTACCAAGAAACAACCTGTACCTGATATGTATCGTCATCAATCTTAGATACCATTGTCTGTGTAGCATCAAAGAGTGAACCGAACTTCATACCGATTACATCAGATGAAACGATTTCGTCTTCGTTGTAACCGAAAGATTCAGTTGCAGCAGCCTTCATTGCAGCATTGATTCCTTCCTTTGTTACATCCTTACCCTTTACTACAGCAGTAAGAATTGTTGTTGATCCTGTTGGTGTTGGAACACGCTGAGCAGAACCAATGAGCTTTCCGTTGAGTTCAGGAATTACAAGACCGATAGCC
>DGUP01000050.1 GCA_002394685.1 Treponema sp. UBA4307
AGCAAATCCGTAAAATCATTTTTATTCGTATTTAAAATATATTTTCAACCTACAATTAGTTTATTTCCTGTTTTAGAAATTGTAAAGTAAAAATATAAAAAAATGTTATACAAAAATGTTATAAAAAAGTACAAAACTTTATAATCTTTTAAAAAATTTAAAAATAAAACATTTCTCAAGAGAATATAGATGAAACGAAAAGTTTCATTCCTGCAAATACTCAATTTTCTCTCCACTTAATAGAGAAATCCATGATATCCAGTTATATTTGCAGGTATTTTAGTACATGGAAGGGAATCCTCCTGCTAAAGAAACTGGATTTTAAACCAGAGCTTTCTTTAAATATCAGAATTCTATCATCTCTCCCATTCCCTCTCTCTCTTCAGCTTCCTTTCCGCCTCCCGTCCTAGCTCAAATTCCCTGTACCATGGGCTTTTCTGCATCCACTCTTTTACATCATTGAAACCATAATCTGCAATAATACCTGAAATCTTACGAAGCAGTTCCGGTGTTGCGCTTTCAAACATTTGTCTGATTTCATCGGCTCCGAAGAACCGCTTTGTTCCGTAGGATGTCTCCTTCGTGTAGCCGTTCAGCTGATGGTCATACTGCTTAATCTGATTGTCATATCCGTCTTTTATTGCCTTATTTGAATTTGCAAAAGCAGAAACAAACATATCTACTATCGGATCCAGCTGTTCATCCCGATAGGTTCTCTGAGCATCCTTACAGCGCTCTTTGGTCCATTCCTTAAAGTTCTGAATACTCGGCATGAGTTCTTCCCACTTGGAGATTTCTTCAAGGACATCAATGTTCTTTTCGGTCAATGCAGAAAGAAGTGTATAAACCCGATTACGCTGCAGGTCTTTTTCTTTCTGAAAGTCTTCCAGAGTTTTTCCAACTTCATCTCGTGGCTTTGGCGTATCCTCAATTTCAAGGCCGTGTGAACGTGCTATGAAAATCCACTTTTCCCGGCACATCTTATCAAAGGTCATTTTAGGATTATTCTTCTTGCTGATTTTCTTTTCAGGATCTAGAGGCAGGATGCCGGCTTTGAGCAAAGCCTGAGTCTGGTTACTTGTGGTAAGTCCTGTTTCTTCATCCTTACATGGCCAAGCACGACGCAGATGAAAATGAGGTGCTCCCATTTCATCCTGATGCATTGCCCAGTTCAGAATGAAGAAAGGCTTTCCGTGTTCTTCGTTCCACTTGTTCAGCCACGTTAAATATTCCTCAAAGCAGGATAGGGAAACTTCAACTTCCGGATACTGCTCCATGCGGCCAATCTGAAGGATCTGTTCTTCCGGAGCATGCATGGTTTTCTTTCGCCATTCATCCATGGTTACTACACGTTCCTTGTGACGGCTTTTGATGTAGTTCTGATTTGTCTGTTCCAGCTGGGCGCCGAAGGTTTCTTCGTAGTATTTGAGTTCGCCTTTATCAAAGCTGATGTCAGTACCGCACCAGGACCAGATGACATTCTTGTCAGATTTATCTTTTGCAATATGTTCAGGATTTGAATCAAAGTCTCGGTCATTGTGTCGCGATGAAAAAGTTTTTTTGTCAGTTTTACGCTTGCGTCCTGAGTTCATCGTGCAGCGCATCTTTCCCTGGGGATTTGTTTTGTAATCAGAATTGAAGCCGTAGTCTCCGCCGAGTTCTTTAAGCTGATGCAAAATGTTTCGTAATGCTTTTACATCATCCTTTGCATGATAGACTTTATGTGAATCAAAAAGATGATTGTCACGCTCAGGATCGTTTTTGTAGTCATGTCCGTTTACCGGATTTTTCCAGGCTGGCTCGGATATGCCGTCCGGTGCATTTTGTGTTGTTGTTTTGTAAGTTGTATAAGTCATAGTGCTCCTCTTGTTGTAAAAATTGACTTTGTTTTGAAGAGTGTCATAAAAGTCTCTCCAGAGACTTTTAGTTCGGCAGCCTCTTCATCCGCCGATTGGAGGTTGTGTGTGTGCAAGTGACATTTTCTTTTTTCAGGGGCCCCAGTGTTGATGCTTTGCGTCAACACATATGGGGTTATGCACACACGTTGAAGTCTCTCCAGAGACTTTATTCCATCACGTGACGGAGATCCGCTGGCCGGCAGATTTACAGAGATTCTGCCATCCGCCAAATGGCGGATTTATCATGCGACCTTTCTTTTTAAGATACGGTAACTTTCTCCTGTAAACTCAATACTTGTGGCCGTCTCGCGAAGCCTGTCTACTACGGCTTCACCGAGACTTTTCATAAGTACTTTCTTTTCAAGATTTGAAATCACGATCGTTGGAAGCTGGTTGTCATATCGCTTTCGCAGAATGTAACTTAAGATTTCTATTTCTTTCTCTCGCTTCAAAGAACGGCCGACCTCATCAATCACAAGAAACTTTGTAGTCGAGTAATCATTAAAGACTTCTTCTTCTGTCTGGGGAGATTTGAAGTTCATACTGGATTCCACCTTGTAAATAAGATCTTCCATGCTGATATAACGGCCCTGAGTATCACGAACTGTAGCAGCTCCGAGATGAGTCTTTCCAGTTCCTTTGGCTCCGGTCATCAGAAGAACACTTTCATTATTTTCCTGACTTACAAAATCACATACCTTCTGAAAAATGTGTTTCTCATTTTCTGTCCGGCATTCAAAGTTGAAGAAGGAACATTCTGCAAATCTCGGCGGAACTCCGCTCGAATTACTTTTGTTCCAGTTTTTAATGTTACTCAGATTTGCGGCTATTTTTTCTCTGACAGTTTTTCTTTCGTACTCAAAAATCTCTTTTTGTCTTCCCTCAAGTTTATCATCTGGGGAATATCCGCATCTTTCCAATGCAAATCTTTCATCTGTATCAAACCGATTTAATTCATCAATTAAGTTTTGTTCTCTCATGTTGTACTCCTATCAAAACTCCGCGTTAACGGCGTTGCATGGATGCAACGAATCGCAGTTTTTCCAGCGGCAAAATCTGCACATAAAAAAATTACATGGAGGTAATTTTTTTATGCCACCTCGTGTTGTAAAAATGTTTTAGTGCAAAATGGCACTAGAAAGGCAGGTTCGCCAAAGTCTCTTCAGACACTTCATCACAGCCAGATTCCTGAACTGCCGTTAGCCGCCTTCCACTTTTTGTAATTGGAGCAGGCTTTTCAATCTCCCTTAAAGCCCACTGCATTGAATTAAAATCAGATCTCGGATTTGCTCCCTTATCTGCTTTCCATTCGCTGTAAAGCTCTATGGCTTTTTCAGTCTGTTCTTTTGTGTGATTTTTCAGAAGCTCTTCCATCTCGTTATCAGACAGAAAAACATTCTGATTGGCACCATACGGTTTCTTTTGTTTTGGGGATGATTTTGTGATTCTTGCCGGAAGGGAAGCCTCTGTCTGTACAGATATTTGATTTATACCCGGCATCTTTGAAAAATCAATTTTAGCCTGTGCAAAGATCTTTCTGAGTTCGACTTCCTTGTTCTGTTTTCTGATTAGTTCAACTTTGATAAGGTTCAGAGCTTTCAGTTCCTTAATCCAGTTTTCAACTGTCCTGAGGCTTACCCTATGATTGGTAGCGAAGTAAGCATTCTTCTGACTGCAAAATCCATAGGTGTAAGTGAGGAACAAAACTTCCCCGTAGAAAAGTTTTGCACCTGCAGACAGTTTAGTTTCGAACAGAACTTCCGGCGGAATCTGGATGAAATAATCAGGCTTTCTTTCAGGCTGATTTAGCATCCGTCACTCCCAGCTGCTTTTTTGATGAAGCAACATTGTGCCGTTCGCTTGTTGAAACCGTGTAGAACTGAACCCGTCCGTCATGATAGGTAAATGTAATGGAACATTCGCCGTGCTGAATCTGGTGATTGTTTAATTCCTGGAGTGCCTGGATAAAAACATTGTCGCTGATCATGCCACACCTCCCACTGGAATTTTTGCTCCTCCAGTTGAACGATGTGCAAGAATGTAAGCTTCCAGATCCTTTTTGAGGACGAAAACTCTTTTTGACAGTCTGACTCTTGGGAGTTCTGAGTCTGGAATAAGACTGTCCAATGTAGACATGCCAATGTGCAGGATAGCTACAACCTGCTGGCGTGTAAAGAGTGCATCTTCCGGAATTTCCGGCCAGATACTAGATGTGTTTGTTGTTCTCATAAAACCTTGTCCTTTTTTGGGGTAGGCAGAAGATTTTTTGAGATCCATTGGTCTAAATATACAAACTGCCACTTCTTTCGTCAAGCAGCATTTTCCTTCGGTTGTTACCTGCTGAAGTTAACTGAAGCATAAATAAAAAATATTTTAAAAAAAAATTGGATTTTTGATTTTACGCCATTATTTATATTAGAAATTTATATATACCTAAATTTATATATTTACTGTGCACTTTTTTTCGGGAGGGTTCGGAAGAATTTTTCATGAGGTAATGGACAGAATTTGCAGGAGGTCCCGAAAATACTTGCAGGAGGGGAGTACGCAGATTTGCGTTTAAATGATTTTTGGGAAGTGGATTTTTAGAAGGGATTTGAAAGGTGTTTCAAGACTTTTTAAGATAGATTCTAAGTGTCTTGGAGTTAAATGAAAAAGGCTTTCAGTCTGAATTAAACAAACTGAAAGCCTTTGAAGTTTAATCTTTTAATTTATAATTTGCATACTTTCCTTTTTGATTAGGGACAAGTTTGCCTTCTGCTAATAATTTCTTTATTTGTAAATAAGCTTGAACTTCTGTTATTTTAAGCAATTCTGCTACATCTTCTTTAGTAATAACTCCGTCTTGCTGTTTTGCAAGTTTAATTATAAGTTCTGGATAACGAACTGCATCTATGTCTGTCTGTCTAACATACTTTGCACTTTCATTATTCTGTTTATAAACTTTTGCGCTTAGAATGTAAGAACGATTAGGGCCATTGCCAATGGCTTCTACTAAACCTGCTTCAACAAGATTTTCAATTGTAGAGCTTGTACGAGACTTATTAAGATGTATAACTTCACTCAATCGCTCAACAGTAACACGGCGTTCATTTCGAATTGTCGAAAGTATCATCAATGCATTTATTGAAAGTGGCTGATTACGTCTGTTTTGTTCATCAGCTATCATCTTTGTAAACTGCATATCAGGATTTGCCCGTGGTACAAACAGTTTTACTATTGATGAAGTACTTTCAGAATAGTCAGGCCAAGGACGTCCGTAAAGAATAGAGCCTTCGTAAATTCTATCGATACCACGTCCAGTTTTTTCAGCCAAACCGACTCGTTTTAATACATCGGAAAGACATGGGTTTCTTCCATGTGGTTCAACAAAAATGAGGTTTTCTGAATTTACACCTTCTATAAATCCACCCTGACTTGAAATTGTCATTCCCTCATCATCGATCAGGACACGAACCTGTCCAAGCTGTGTATAATCTCTGTGTCCGAATGCGTTTAATAAACCTTCCCGAAAAGCTCTAGGTGTAAACTCTGGAACAGGGATTCTAAAGAGACCATACTCCATTTCTTTTTCCGGATTCCAGGCTGTAAAGTAAGTTGAAAATCTTTCAAACAACTTTCCTAATGGTTCGTTTGAAGTTTCGTTTATTTTTACATTTGTTCCTGATAATACCTGGAATGAAGCCCTGTAAGTTGGCATAAGACGTTTTATACTTTCTGTTTTCCCAAGAAAAAGCAAACCAGTTACGGTTGGAATTATTTTTCCATTTTCTTCTACGATAAAATGTAATGCTTTATAAAAATCTTCCTGATTTAATTCAAGCAATGATTTATCACTTCCAATACTGTTTTTAATTATACTTTTTAGGCGTTCAAATTCCAGAACATCTAAATCTTCTTCTGTTGCTCCTTCAAGTGGTTGGGCAGAAAAATCTAACAAGCTCAATTCAGACAAGCGGCTTGGTATTTCATAAGGGAACAAAGGAACTGCTTCAGGAGAACCATCAAACTTTAATCTACGACGTAACGTTTTTCCACTGGAAGTTGCGGTAACTGTTCTTGCTTTTGGAACTTCGATGCGTAAAATATCAGTTTTATTTTCAGTTATGATTTCAGCTCTGGTTGACACAGATGGTACTGTACTGTTAGCTATTAATGCCATTACTCCGATAGCATCTTTATGCTGTTTTGTAAGACCTGTTATTTCGCCATCGTCTTCAACACCAAGGTAAAGAATTCCACCTTCTGCATTTGCCATTCCAACAACTGCATCTATCAATTCAGAATCTGGTAATCCATTCTTTTCTTTTGTGTCAGATTTAAATTCAGTAAAAAGATCTTCTTTTTCTGGTATTGTTCTCATGTAAAGCCTCTTTTAATTTAATTATAACTCGTTTTAACTCAACATGTCGAGTTAAAACTCAATTCTAACTCAACATTCGAGTTAGAATTGAGTTAAAATCGTGTTAGAATCACGCAATTCCAAATCTTTGTGATATTCTAGCAGCATCTTCTTCAGAAAGATTTACCTCGCCAAGTTCTAGCTTAGCAATCCGCTTATCCTTCAGAATCTGACTTTTCTTTCGGCCTTTTTCAAGTTCTGACAAAACAAACAAAACTCCAAGCTTAAAAGAATCAGAGTTGATGCCTTTGCCCGTGTTAGATAATTTGTCATCAGCCACTTCTTTACCAAGTCCAGCTTTCTTTCTGGCCTCCGTAGCCTTAATCATTTCATGTGCCTTGTTGATGGAAATGCTTCCGTTCTGTATCTTCTCCAGAAGTGACGCATCCGCCTTCTTTGCTATCTCGCGCATTTTGCAAACCTGACGGGCTGATTTATTAAGCTGACGGCCAATTGCCTCATCAGAAGATCCTTGAGCATTAGGATTTGAACGTCTGATTTCATCGAGCTTCAGAAATGCTGCAAAATACTCTCCATCCGTCAACCGGCGGGAATTGAGCTGCATCTTGTATTCATATTCAATTGTCTCATCACGACTATCAAACTTCTTAATGATAACAGGAACCTTTTCAAGGCCTGCCTTTTTAGCTGCCATAAATCTGGAATGACCGTCAACAATGATATAAGTCTCAGTTACGATAATTGGCCTGGACTTGTCAAATCCATTGGCCTTCATATCATTTGCAATTTCCGCCACCTTATCATTTTCCTGCTGGAACACCTTCTTAAAATCCCTGTCAAAACGAAGCTGTGAAACTTCCACCATCTTAATTTTTGCATTGTCTTTATCGTTAGCCTTTTTTGTCGTATTTCCAAATAATCTCATTTTCATTTCTCCTGCAGTTTAAGCAATTTCCTTATTCAATTCTTCAAGTTTTTGATTTAGCATGTTGATTGTCTCTTCATCTTCTTTCTGGTCAATAAAGACCTTCTTCATAACATTGCGGGCTAAATCAATAACCTTTTCATCTTCAAGGTGTGCTCCGTAATGATTAAGCATTGCTTCTGTCTTATGACCGGAGAGGGCCATAACATAACGTTTGTCCTGAACATAATCGAGCATGCGGGCAATGAAGAAATGTCTCCAGGAGTGGAAGCAGATATCTTTTGAATCTGCATAACCAATTTCAGCAAGTGCTCGTTTTAAGTATTTGTTGAACTGCTTACTGTCCATTGGCTTGTCTTTTACAGTGCTGTAGAAAATGAATCCGTTTCCATGAGGATTAAAATCTGCAAGCATCTTAAGCTTCAGATAGAGCTGATGGGAAATAGGAATTGGAACAGAACGTTCTTCGCCATTTTTACAGCATTTGAGGCCATCGTATTTAGACCAGCTGCGGCGAACATAGATTTCATCTTCACCTAAATCATCAACAGTAAGGGCCTGGATTTCTCCGGCACGCATTCCTGTATGCATTGCAAGTTCATTTGCAATCTTAGCTTCGTCATTGTCCCATTCAAGTTCCATCAGGCGGTTTGCTGTATCCATATCAATGACTTTTCGTTCCTTGCTCTGATTAGAACATTTGATAATTCCATCAAAGCAGTTGTTCTGTGTAAGTTCATTGTAATAAGCCCATTTCAGAGGAATAGTGATTGTCTCGATAATTGAGTTTATTGTTTTAGGTGCAAGTTTCTGAGCTTCATCACTTGAGAAAAATGCATCAACATCTTTTCGTGTGATTTCTGCAACACATTTTCCGGCAAGACGAGGAATCCAGTAAAGGCGGGTTCTGCTCAAAAGGGTAGCGCAGTACTGACGATGGATAGACTGTTTCTTTCCAAGCTTCTCTTTTACATAAGGGGATTTGTCATAATCCCAGAAATTTTCGAGGAAGTCTTCAATCGGGATGCTGCCTTTTGAAGTTGATGCAACGGCAGAATAAAGATAGTTTCTTTCCTTCAGAATTTTGATGATGTTGTTGATATCATCAGAATCAAACTCTGCGGTCCGTAGATCATTGAATAAACGAATCTTATCAATGCTTTTAACCTTGCTGTCCTTTGAACCAACACGGGCAGGAATATTGCCAGTGACAATCCATTCCATAACGGTGCGTTCAGCTTCTGTACGGTTTCTGCATCCAGTAGATTTGTTGTTGGAAAGTGTTCCGTCTGCAAGACGGATTTGAGCGTAATAAATCCCAGTATGGGCTTTAAAAATTAAATAGGGCTTAGCCATATTCACCTCACTAAGACCGTAAATCTCTTACTTAGAGCATTTACTTAAATTAGTAATTTGAATCACGCTAAGCCCTACTTTATTGGGTTTAGTAGTGTTGTAACTCCTTATAACATAAGGAATTAGCAGTATAGCGGGGGCAGGACTCGAACCTGCGGCCTCCGGGTTATGAGCCCGACGAGCTGCCAACTGCTCTACCCCGCGTCGTAATTTAGTTTCAATATAATACCGATTATTCAACTGTTTGTCAAGTTTTTCAACTAATTTCTTGTTATTTCACAGTTTTTCGAAAAAAAATCCCTGCATGTTTAATTTTTTGAGCGAATCGACTCTTCTGCCTTATTCAAATCATCAAGAACTTCATCTTTTGTCTGAAGCATTTTTGTATAACGAACACGGCATTCAAGTGCAGAAATTGCAATTACCGCAGCGCAGAAATATTTCATGAAAGTGTAATATCCTGCAAAGTAAGAATAAACTCCATGGAAAAGAATTGCAAAGAAAATGCTTAGAAAATAAATCTTTTTATTACAGATTCCATAAACAAAATAACTGCACAAAATTGAACAGCTTACGTGAATTCCCCAGATAGATGCCAGGCGCAGAAGCTGTGTTTCACTTCCCGTAGCAAGGTAAACAAAAACTTCTATACATCCCAGAGCCATTCCACTTAAAAGACCGCGAACAAAAGCACCAAACGGAGACTTCACCGGCACAGGAGCTGCAAAAAGAAGAATGGTCTTTATCACTTCTTCAATTAAACCGTTCAGTAAAAGTGCACTGAGGAGAACAGCACCAGTTGTTTTAGCAGCAATCAAATTTTGCTCCAGGAAAAGCTTTTGAAAAAATACAATTGGAACTAAAGCAATAAATCCAATCAATACACAAAGCAAACCTTTCCACCAGTTAAAATCCTTTACTACAAGAAGCAGAACAACATAAAGAGCAATGAGAGGAATAAAACAAATTAAGCCACAAATAAGCCAGTTACTTGTTAACATTTACGACTCCTTAAACTGATCAATAAGAAAGGAAATAGTGTCTTTATATTCCCGGCTGTCTGCCTGACCAAACAAGGCCAGTCTGAATACAGTATCTTCCATGAATGTATACAAAAGATTATTAATATCCTTAACAGGGATTTTTTTAATCTCTCCCTTTTTTTGACCAGTAATAATTATGTTACTGAGCAGATGACGGATTCTGATTACGCGGCGATCAACTCTTTCCTTTATATCAGTTCCACTTTTCTGCAGCTGTGTTAAATATGGAAGAAGAACCTTAAACAGTTGAGAATTTTTAAGAGCCTCTTCAAGAACAAAGTTCATAATATTTTTCAGTCCATCGATTGTATTGATTTCTTCATTATTAACAATCTTCACAAGTTCAGCATCAATTTTTGCAACCATCTGTTTTATGCTGAATAAAAATATTTCCCTTTTATTCTTAAAGTATATGTAAAGAGTTGTTCGTGTAATTCCACAACGGTCTGCAATTTTTTGAAAAGTCACATCCTCGTATCCTTCTTCACAAAAAAGCTGTAAAGATTTTTCAAGGATTTCACTTTTTCTTTTTTCGTGTTCTACTAAAACTGCCATTACTTTTTTCCTTTAAATATATACAAACTTGTGTCCAGGTTTCCTGCTTTAAGTGATTTTACTCTGTCAGCCTTATGTCCAAGATTCTGCTCAAACTTAAGCTGATTTGTAATAAATCCCATGTCCCATCCATCAAAATCTGTAAATAAAGAAGACATATTTTTATAGAGTTCTGCCGCCTGTTCTACATCACCAATACGTTCACCGTAAGGAGGATTTGCAAGAACTAATCCATAATCATATGGAGCCTGTAAATCCTTAAAATCACTTACAACAAAATCAGGACGGGTAATTTTTGCATCACTGCCAATCATCTGAAGGGCGCGTCCTGCTGCAACACAGGCATGTTCGGCATTCAATCTTGAACGTTCAACTGCAGCCGGATCAATATCAGAACCTGTAATACGGCATTCCACATCAGTACGAATTTTTTCTGCTTCCTGCTTTTTGATTTCAATTGCTCTCTGCTGATTATAAATTCCTAAATGTTCGTAGGCAAATCTTCTTCCCAGACCTGGTGCAATATTGTGTGCATATAAATTTGCTTCTATTGCAATTGTGCCGCTTCCACAAAATGGATCATGAAGAGGAGTCTTCCTTCTCCACATCATTTCCTGAAGAAGAACGGCTGCTGTTGTTTCACGAAGAGGGGCAATTCCTCCATCAGTTCTGTAGCCGCGCTTATGAAGTGCTTCACCAGATGTATCCAGCAGAATCATTGCTTCATCTTCATCAATATAAACACGAACATCAGACTGATCTCCGCTTTCAGGTAAAGTAGTCATATGCCAGACATCACCTAATTTTTTATAGATGGCCTTTTGAATCATTCCCTGAATACTGTGTTCAGAATTCAGTTTGCTCTTGTAAGTGCGTACTTTATCTACGACAACGCGACTATCTTTCTTAAAAAAATCCTGCCATGGAATTTTATAGCATCCATCAAAAAGATCATCAAAATCTTTAGCAGGATATTTCCCCATCTCTAAATAAACGCGGTCACTAGTTCTAAGACAGTAATTTGCTCTGTAAATTGCATCATCATCCCCTGTAAATCTTACACGACCAGGAGCATTTCCTGCCAGCTTATAGCCCAGGAGTTTAAGTTCGTTTCCCAGGATTTTCTCAGCGCCAACTGCGCAAAGTGCGACAAATGTATTCATAATGACAATTTAACTGTTATTGTAAAAATGTGCAATAAATTATCTGTTTGCAATGCCCCTCATTGCTTCAAGATTTTTATATCCGTGACTCTTCATAAAGATTTTAAGTCCATCAATAATTTCAAGCATTGCGCCAGGATTTGAAAAAGTTGCAGAACCTACCTGAATTGCACTTGCACCTGCCATAATAAATTCAACTGCATCCTGCCAGCATGCAATTCCACCCATTCCTACAACAGGTACTCTTTCTTTTTCCGGCAGCTGATTTACAGCCTGAACCACATCGTAAACATGACGAAGGGCAATCGGCCTGATAGCGGGACCACACAAACCGGCCCTTACATTATCAAACAAAGGTTTTCCCTTTTCTATATCAATTGAAACTGCCTGAATTGTATTGATTAAACTCAATGCGTCTGCACCTGCTTTAATACAGGCCAGGGCAACGTCCACCACACTTGGAGCGTTTGGACTGAGCTTTACCATAAGAGGTTTACTGGTTGCAGCCCTTACAGCAGAAACACATTCATATGCAGACTCTGGTTTAATTCCCCAGGCCATTCCCCCTGCTTTTACATTCGGACAGCTTATATTAAGTTCGATCATCGGAACCGGGCTTTTGTCCAGAAGTTTAGCTCCTTCCACATAAGACTCAAGATCGCTTCCTGCAAGATTTGCAATGGCAACACATTTCAACTTCATCATTTCAGGAAGTTCATCTTTTATAAAAGCTGCCACACCTGGATTCTGCAGACCGATTGAATTGATGTTACCTGCAGGAGTTTCTACAACACGAACGCCATCATTTCCTTCCTTTGGATTAAGAGTCAGACCCTTACCGCTGATTCCACCAAGTTTGTTAACATCAAAAAATGAAAGATAATTCTGTCCGAATCCAAAAGTACCTGAAGCCGCAATTACCGGATTTTCAAAATGTACTCCGGCAATATCAACACTTAAATCAACTTCTTCATCTGAAGGAAGAGGTTGTCTTCTTGGAGCAGGCTGCTCAAACTGAATTATATCGCCATCGAACACAGGACCATCTTTGCAGACTCTTTTCTTTCCTGCTGAAGTTTGAATCGTACAGCCAAGACACGCCCCAACTCCACACAGCATTCTGTTTTCCATTGAAAGGTAACATTTGATTCCGGCTTCTTTACAAATCTTCTGAACATAAGCCAGCATTGGATTTGGACCACAGGCATAAACAGCTTTGTAAGCCCCCGCCTTTATTACATCAGGATTGAAACCTGCAGGAAGCATTCCATGAATTCCAACGGAACCATCATCAGTTGTTACAACAAGTTTATTTGCATCCACATAATCCAGTCCGTAAGAACCACTCTTAAAGCTGGCAAAAAAATCATAAGACTTTGCAGGAAGGCTTGAAGCGAAATTCGCCACAGGTGCAACTCCAATGCCGCCGCCCACAATTGCAATCTGAGGTTTGCCTTCCACAGGATTTTTTAAACTATCATCAGCTTCAAATGTATTTCCCAAAGGACCAATGATTTCAATTTCATCTCCAGGCATAAGATGACATAGTTCTTTTGTTCCCCGTCCCTTTTCCAGAATTAGAAACTGGATATTTACAGATTTTAATCCGCTTGCTTCATCACGACTGGAAACAGATCTGAAAACTGAAATTGGTCTGTCCAGCTGTACTGCAGAGTTTGCGCTTTTTATAAGATAAAACTGGCCCGGCAAAGCTTCCCTCTGCTGCTCCCTTTCCAGTACAAGATTTGTTTCAAGAAGATAAACGTTAGGCTGCCCTTCAATCTTTCTTGAAGCAACAATCATACTTTTTCCAAAATAAAGTCTACCCTTTCCAAATTCATCAATATCTGCTCTATCCATAATTGTTTAACCTTATTCTTGTATTTGATTTCTTTGTTTAAAAAATCAGCTTCTGACCTGAAACCAGAAGCTGTATGTTTTCCTATTTCTACTGAAGTAATTTGCAGGCGTTTTCAAGATCTGCCTTCGAATAAAGAGCAGCCTGTGCCGCAGCATCCGCAATATCTGCCATTGTTAATGTGCCCTCTTCCCCCTTCTTAATACAATCAGGAGATTTTTTCCAGGCACACAGAATTCCACGGCTCGAATTTACAGTACCGCCAGCCTTCTGCAAAAGCCGTGCACAAATTCTTGCAGCGCCGCCCTGTGCTCCGTATCCAGGAATAAGGAAGAATACGTCTGGATACGATTCACGTAAAAGTTTAGCATCACTTTCTTCTGTACATCCAACAACTGCTCCAACAGGAGAAGTTTCACTTCCGTCAAACATTGGTGCAAATTTTTCACCCAGCTGTTTAAGATGACCACCAACAGCATCCAGAACCCGTCCACCTTCTGCAAGATTCTTCTGTTCAATATCTACCATTCCAGGATTACTTGTTCTAAGAAGGACAAAAATTCCCTTTCCCTTTTCTTCACAATATTTTGTAAAAGGTTCCAGTGTATCAAAGCCCATATAAGGGTTGATTGTAATTATATCGCTTTCAAAATCCCCGGAAAAATGCGCTCTTGCATAAGCTCCGGCAGTAGCAGCAATATCCCCGCGTTTAATATCTGAAATGCAGACAAGACCGCTTTCTTTAACAAGACGCAGGGTTTCGGAATAAACCTTCATCCCCTCAAGCCCCATTGCCTCGTAATAGGCAATCTGTACCTTAAAACAGCAGGCACTCTGATCTCGTTTAATACGGCTGATGATTTCCTTATTGTAAGCAAGAACAGCTTCCGCTGGTGAAGAATAATTTTTAAGTAAAGCTTCAGGAATATAAGAAGGATCTGTATCAAGACCTACACAAAGAGGACCATTTTTTGCGGCCAATTCTTTTAATATCTGCATGTTATGTTTCATGCCTCAAATTATATAGGTTATTTCAACTTGAATAAAGGGATGTTAAAGAAAAAAGCGCCTCTCTCATTTGAAAGAAGCGCCTTTATATAGAAAATTATTTGTTAAACTTTCTCTTAACTTTAAGGGTTGTGGTCATTTCAAGAGCTTCCTCCAGAATGGTAACTTTTGAAATACGCTGATAAGGAAGAAGATTTTTGTTAACTCTATCAACAATAACCTGAACAAGTTTAGCCACATCCTCTTTTTTTGCAGATTCACGAGTCATTTTGGCCTTTGCAAAGAGATCGTCTGCAGGATAAATAAGTGCTTCCAGAGCTTCAGATTTTGTTGCTTCATCAGCAATATATCCTTTTACAGTTACCTGCTGAATATCTGTTTCAAGCTGGAAAGCATCTTCTATCTCTTCAGGATAAACATTTTTTCCACCTTCAGTTACAATCATATTCTTTGCACGACCAGCCAGCATTACATAGCCTTCACTGTCCTGCCATCCCAGATCACCGGTTTTAAACCAGCCGTCCTCTGTAAACATTTCAGCGGTTTCTTTAGGCATTTTGTAATAGCCCTGCATTACCATTGGTCCCTTAACGCAGATTTCACCAATTCCTTCTTCATTTGGATTAAGGATTTTAAGTTCCATATATCCTTCAAAAGGTGAACCTATTGATTCAATCTTAAAATGTTCTACAGGATTCAGTGTAAGGATTGGAGATGTTTCTGTCAGACCGTAGCCCTGAACAAAATCAATTCCAAGCTGCTGATATTTCTTGAAGACGCTTTTTGCAAGAGGACCGCCTCCACAAATGGCAATTCTAAGAGTGTAAAGATTTGCCTTCTGAAGGATACTCTTGAACATCTTTTTACCAATGTTAACCTTAAAAGTCTTCTTGAAGAAATATGAAATACCCATCATTACACGGACAATTCCATAAACGAGAGGTCCCTTTGCCTTAATTCCCTTCATAATTCCGCTGATAAGTTTATTGAAAAGAAGAGGTACTCCAAGAAGCATAGTAATCTGACCTTCCTTCAACTCCTTCATCAAACGGGTAACAGCCATGCTTTTTCCAAATACTACTTCAGCACCAACAGAAATTGTTTCTATAAATACTGCCAGCATTGTATATGCATGATGGATTGGAAGAATTGCGTAGAAAACATCTGTCTCATAAAGATGCATATGAGTCTGGGCAATATAACAGTCAGAAACTAAGTTTTTATGACTGAGCATAACTCCCTTTGGATTACCGGTTGTTCCACTTGTAAAGAGTATTGCTGCAGTTTCATTTTCTTTTGGAGCTTTTATTCTTTTTTGTGCAGGAGCTTCCAGATTATAAACGTACTTATCTTCGAACTGCTTATTTAATGAAAGAACCTTGTATTTGCGTCTCTTTTTTGAGTAGTATTCATATTTTTCGCTGTCAGCAAAAAGGAATTTTGGAGCCGCTGTTTTCAGAAGATTTTCCTGCTCTTCAATATGAAGGGCGTAATCCATAGGGCAGATTACACCACCGGCATAAAGTGTTGCAAGGTAAACAATTGCC
Organism: Treponema sp. UBA4307; assembly: GCA_002394685.1. Lineage (GTDB taxonomy): Bacteria > Spirochaetota > Spirochaetia > Treponematales > Treponemataceae > Treponema_D. The sequence goes on from DGUP01000050.1 coordinate 15,717, forward strand.
CACTCAGGGGAGTTTTTTCCAGTTACAGCTACATGATCCCCATGTTCCAGGCCGTTCTTAACAAGCCAGTTTTTCAATGTCTGAATTTTTTTATAGGCTTCATTATAAGTTAAAGTATTTTTTGAACCATCAGGCCCTTCAAAATCTGTAAAACAAGGTCTATCACCAAAACGTTTTACTGTAATGCTGAACATTTCAGGCAGTGTAGGCCATTCTCCTTTAAAATCCTTTCCACGAAAGTCTTCAAGGAAGGCCATTGGATTGTAGTTATCTTTTTTACTCAAGATGTTTCTCCTTTGTTTCAAATTCCCTATATGACACAATTTTACTATATGTCAGAACATTTTACAAAACAAAAAAAAGCATCCGGCAAAAAAATTACCAGATGCTTATAATTTCACTGAACAAATGTTAAGTAGAAAAAATTACTCCTTAACACCACCGTTTGTAACACCAGCAATAATGTTACGTGACAGGAAGAGGTAAACGATAATAAGTGGAACAATAGCAATACAAATTGTCATATATACACCACCCATATCGAACTTAGAATAGTCAGCTGAACGGAGCTGTGCAATGATAATAGGAATTGTCTTCTTTGCCTTGCTCTGAATAACCAAAGCAGGTGTAAAGTAGTTATTCCATGAACTTACGAATGAGAAGATTGCCTGAACTGCAATTGACGGCTTCAACATTGGAAGTGCAATTGTGTTAAATGTACGGAATTCATTACAACCGTCTACACGGGCAGCTTCTACAATAGAATATGGAAGTGTTGCTTCCATAGCCTGATACATATAGAAGAAAACTACAGGTGCAGCAATTGCAGGAATGTACAAAGCAACCAGAGTATCATTCATGTGGAACTTTGTGATTAACTTCAAGAATCCCAGTGTTGAAACCTGTGCAGGTACCATCATAATCAAAAGGATAAAGTTAAATACAAACTTTCTTCCCTTAAAGTGGTACATGTAAACACCATAAGCAGTCATACAAGAGAAGTATGTTGTAAGAACTGCAGTAGCGGCAGATACATATACAGAGTTCAAAAGCGCACCAATAATAGGGGTGTTAGGATTTGAAACTGTACTTGTAATATTATGAATAAAACTTTTTCCCGGCAGAACTGAGAATCCCAGCTGAATCTGCATATGTGAACGGGTAGAGTTAATAATCAGAATAAAGAATGGGAACAAAGACAATGCAGCAAGAAGAATCAGAACAATATAACTGACTGATCTGCGGATTGTTAAAGATGCGTGCTGGCTTTTCATTACTTTCTTCCTCCCTTCATATTACTGTAACTGCTCATTGTTGATTTATAAACAGCGAAGCTTAATGCTGCAGTTGGAATGAAGATGATTACTGAAACAGCACCACCCATACCATAGTTCTTGTTAGCAAGGTGTTTGTTCAAATACATGATCAAAGTCATAGTAGTGCGGTCTGGAGAACCGTTACCATTTGTTAAGATCTGTGGAACATCGAACATCTGAATACCACCAATCAAAGATGTAATAAGTACATATACGAAGATTGGGAGGAGAAGTGGGATTGTAATCTTAAAGAAAACCTGCAGTGGAGAAGCACCGTCAATACGAGCAGCTTCAAAGAGACTTTCATCAATACCCATGATACCAGCCATGAGCATAATTGTAGTATTACCATACCACATCAGGAAGTTCATTACAGCAACAAGAGTTCTTGTCCAGCCAGTGTAGGTCAAGAAACGGATGTTGGAATCTACTAACTTCATTTTAATCAGAATACTGTTGATTGGACCATTATCTGAGAATAAAGCAAAGAACAACATTGCAAATGCAGATGCCATAATCAAGTTAGGCATATAGATAACAGTCTTGAAGAACTGCTGACCTTTAAGTCTAAGTTCAGTATTTGTAAACCATACTGAAAGAAGCAGAGAAATAAGGATCTGAGGAACAAATCCAAGAATCCACATAATTACAGTATTCAACGCGTATTTCAGAATATCGCTCTGGAATACTTTGGCATAATTTTCCCAACCATTAAATGTTGGTCCAATTGTTCTAAGGCCATCGCGGAAATTTTCATAAAAACTGTTCCAGAATGTTGTACAAAGTGGAACAAAAGAAAAAACTAAATAGATGATAAAGAATGGAGCAATAAAGAAATAACCCCAGCGGTCATACTGAACCGTCCTTCTTTTTTTTGATTTTGTCTTTTTCTGTTCGAGTGTATTTTCAGGCATTAATATCCCCTTTTAAGGATTGCAGCTGTTTGAAATTTGAATGGAATTGCGACCCATTAAAAAATGCAGCAGACCTCCCATTTTGATTGAAAAAAGTCCGCTGCATTTCAGCGAAAGTCCTGCTTATGCAGGACTAGAATAGTTAATTCTTACTACAGAAGCTTAGCGAGAAAGGTTTGGATAAAGTTCTGCAATAGCTGTGTAGAAGTTGTTCCATGCTGTATCAAGATCAACGTTTCCGTCGAAGTATTCCTTCATAGCAGCCTGGATCTTTTCTGCCATACCCTGATCGTAAGCAGACATGTTGCTCTTGTCGATTGACTTAGCTGAATCAAGGAAGAATGCCATGTGGTTCTGTCCACCGAGGAATTCGTTCTTGTAAGATCCGTTAGCAACTGTTGTCATAGCCTTTTCGTTGTTAGCGAAGTCACCTGCATTTTCAGCGAGTGTTGTCATTGTAGCTTCATCACATGTAAGTGTGTACATAATGTCCTTAATAAGGGCAATATTGTCAGATCCCTTAGCAGCACAAATCCATGTACCACCCCAAGAGAAGCCCTGTGGACCCTTACAGAATGCCCAGTCACCGAATGCTGAACCATCATCATGTGGCATACAGAAGTCGATGAACCATGCTGGAGCGAAGTAACCGAATACCTTTCCGTCCTTCATCATACCCTGTGTGCTTTCTGCTGACCAGAGTGAAGCCTTGTTGTTGTATCCGAGATCTGTGTATGTCTTTGTCTGTTCAATCCACTGTTCGATAGATGGGTCAATGTTGATCTTTCCATCAACTACCCATGGAGAAGTTACGTTGTCAGAGAATACGCGGAATGCATCATCGTATCCAGAGAGCATGAAGTAACCAGCAGCCTTCATCTTAGCAGCTACTTCATCAAACTTTGTCCAGTTTGAAAGGATGTTACCAACTTCTGTTGGATCATCTGTACCAAGAACTTCCTTAGCATATGAACGACGATAGATAAATCCACCTGGACAAGCCTGCCAAGAAACACCCTTAAGAACACCATTTGAATCTGTCATGATATCCTTTGTGTATTTGTACTGGTTAGCCAGATCAGCATCTGTAAGACCAACAGCTGACTTTACGTCGAGAGTATAGTCTGTATCAACATACTTAAGAGCGTAGTCTGCTTCTACGAGGAAGAGGTCTACTTTTTCATCTGCTGGTACGTTGTCCTGGTTAAGGAGAGCTTCATCCAGTCTCTGCTGGTAAGCGTTACCCTGGTTAGGTGTGATAACCCAGTTTACCTTGATGTCTGCTGGGAGCTTTGCAGCATAGTAGTCATTGAAACGTGACTGGAATTCTTCGTTCCAGCAGTATACGTTCAATACTTTACCAGCTGAACTTTTAGCATTGTTTCCACCATTGCCACCACAACTCATGAACAAGCCTGCAACTGCGAGAGCAGCAACACCTGCGACCATTAACTTTTTCATACGAAATACCTCCTGTTTTGGTTCTGTATGACTATTAACATAATAAAAAACGCCTATACGTTTTAGCCTTTTTTTACCTATGCTCTTTTATAATATAACAGTTAATTAATTTGTCAATAAAATTCAGTTAAAACATCACTACATTTTTGAGTAAAAATATCAAAAAATCAAAGAAAAAAGCAAAATTTTTACATTTTTTCTAAATTTGGTGTAACCTTTGCGCCATTTTCAAGTTTTGACCCCTTTTTACCGATAAATTCCTTATGACAAGATTTCTTCCAAAACACAAAACAAAGTTTTTAAAGACAATAATTGCCTTGTTCTCATTCCTCTTCCTTTCTCAAAATCCTTTTGGGCAGGATTCTAAAGTGATTCAGGATTCAGCTCAGGAAGAGGTAATTCAGGTTTCTGAGCTAAGACAGAAGTTCATCACATACAGTCTGGGTTTTGTGGGTCTGCCGTACGTTTATGGAGGAGATGACCCTGATGAAGACGGGGGATTTGACTGCAGCGGCTACATTCAGTATGTGGCAAAATACGGCCTTGGAATGAATATGGAAAGAACTGCCCAGTCTATCTACGATACGGTGGAAATCATCCCGATTTCACAAAGAGAGCCGGGTGACCTGGTTTTCTTTAAGAATAATATGAATTCTTCCCGGGTAACCCATGTTGGAATATATCTTGGAATGTACAATCACGGAAAAGACGCAAGCCTTGTTGGAAAGAAAGTTTTTGTCAGCGCTGTAAGTGACGGTCCAAGAAGAGGAGTAATCATTACTTCAATGGATGAAAACTTCTGGAAGAACCACTATTTCGCAACCGGCCGCTTCCTTCCATCAACCCTGGATTACAGCAAAAAAGAACCTGAAAAATAAATAATTAACATATGAAACCATAAAACGGCTGTCCGGAAGAAAATAGACCTCCTGACAGCCGTAACTTTTTTATGGTAAACTTTGTTCACTTAATATGAAACACACAAAAATCACATTTTTTACAATTATTTCAATAGCTGCAGCCCTTACATTTACTTCATGCGGGGCAGATGCTTCTTTTACGGCAAACACCGACAAATCAACAAATATAGAAGTAAACCTGAATTTTGGACAGGCCATTTCGAATACATTAAAGGCTCTGACAGGTTCGGGGGATTTTTCCAAGATGCTTTCTGAAGGGGATTTAACATCTGCATTTGAAAAGAGTGACTTAACTCTTGCAAAAGCAAAGTGGATTTCTCAGACAGAACTGACTCTTCAGGGAAAAATTGCAGCCCCGGAAAAACAGACAATTCTTTTAACGGACAAGGGACTTAAAATCAAGGATTTCGTAAACTGCCAGTCAAATTCTCTGGAACTGAACCTTTCACCGGACACAATTCAGGGTCTGGTTTCTGCACTGCCGGAAGATTCCCAGTATATGCTGGACCTTTTTATGGCACCTGTTTTCACTGGAGAAGCAATGTCTGCAGATGAATATCTTATGCTGCTTTCCTCTGTTTACGGAAAGGACATTGGGGATGAACTTAAGGCCGCATCAATCAATTTTAAAATGATTTGTCCGGCTGGAAAAAAACTTTTGTCGGCACAGGGAAAATCCATCCGCAAAAATACAAATTCTGCCCAGGTTTCCCTTCCTCTTGTTGATTTTCTTGTTCTGTCTTCTCCGCTGAACTATAAAATCACATGGTAAAAAAAACGCCGAGGATTTGAGCCTATTGGTTTTTCTCTTCAACTCCAAGGTATTTTTTCATTTCTTCTATGTACTTTTCCCCAATTGTGCTTAGGTTGAAGTTTTTCTTGATTATGTAGCCGATTTCCATAACTCTGTTTATTTTGTCATTTTCTTCCTGAAATGGAATTGCTACATAATCAGAACCGTTTAATTCTTCACAGATTATGCCGGAGCAGAGTGTGTAGCCGTTAAGTCCCACCATAAGATTCAGCATTGAAGCCCGGTCATTTGCTTTAATTGTACGGTGATATTCTTCAGTGCTCAAAATTTCTTCTGCCAGATAAAAACTTGAACCATCCCCCTGTTCAAAACTCAGACATGGAAAATCCTGCAGATCCGAAAAGGAAATGCTCTTCTTTTTTGCAAGGGGATGGCCTTTCCAGATATAAACAAAGGCCTTACAGTTTATAAGGTGATGGAATTCCAGATTTTTTGATTTCAGAATGCTTTCAATTGGCTTACGGTTAAAATCGCTTAAGTAAAGAATTCCGATTTCACTTTTTAATGAAGCAACATCTTCTATAACTTCCTGAGTACGGGTTTCCCTTACAGCAAATTCGTATTCATTTGTATTGAAGGATTTTACCATTTCCACAAAACTTTTTACTGCAAAAGAATAGTGCTGGGTTGAAACTCCGAACTTTTTCTTTATCTGGGAATTTTCGCCGTACTTCTGACTTAAATTAAGAAAGCTTAAGTAAACCTGCTTTGCGTTGGAAATAAATTCCTGACCATCATTTGTAAGAGTAACGCCCCTTCCACTTCTGTTAAAAATCTGAATGCCCAGATCATTTTCCAGGTCATGAATTGTACTCGTTAACGAAGGCTGAGACACATAAAGTTTTTCTGCGGCCTTATTGAAGGAACCGGTTTCTGCAATACCAATTGCATATTTTATCTGCTGTATAGTCATTTTATTCTCCAGAATACAATTTTAATTTTCACCTGCATCATTTATAAATGCTGCAATTTCACTAATCATGGAAATTCTTCTTCCTAAAAGTCCGTGCTCAACAGGATACTCTATGAGCTTCTGAACAGGAAGATTTGATTTCTCTCTCCGATTCATCATATTTTCCTTCAGTTTATTCCACAATGGCATTACCATTTCTTCATTTGCTGAAACTGTATCATATTTTGCGGCAAATATGAGAATATTTTTGTTCTTTACGGATTCAAATGCATTTATAAAAGAAAGATTTTCTGCCTTTTCAACAATATCCTGGTAGATTGAATCTATTCCATCAGAATTCAAAATATGACCTTCGTGGAGCAGAGCTTTTATATATTCCTCTTTGCCTCTCTTTAAGAAACAGGTCGGATCGTATGGAGAAAGCATTATTATTCCCCGGATAAAATCCAGTTGTCTTCCCGCATTAAGAGCAGAATTACCACCCATGCTGTGACCGAGAAGAAATATCTGGGAAGAATCAATATTGTAGTGTTTAACAAAATCTTCAGAGCGGGCATAGTTTGACAGATTCACCGCATCATCTACACAATTACTGATAAGATATTTCCCTTCACTTCCCCAGGCACCTCTGTGATGAGGAACAAGCACCACACATCCTATGCGACAGAGAGCATGGGAAATATCATCATTTCTGGCGGATCCTGGAAAACCGTGAAGCATAATTACACAAGGATGTTTCTTTTCCTGCAGTCGGTGAGGCCACAGTATTTCTCCATAAATATGGCTGCCCCTGGAAACAAAATCCAGACTGGCATAATCAGGTAAAGATTCCTGAGACAATACTTCTTCATCCTTAAAAAGATATTCCAGATTTACCAGGGACATAACACACCTCCAGTTTTATTCGTAAAGATTCTTTGAAAAATATCTGTCGCCTCTGTCAGGGAAAAGGGTAACAATATTTATATTGCCGCCGGCTTTTTCAATTTCTCCACTGCGGGCCAGCTCCTGGGCAAGAAGTTTTGCTGCTGTAAATGCCGCACCGCTTGAACTGCCAGCAAGGATTCCTTCTTTACGGGCCAGTTCCCTGGAAGCAACAAAGGCCTGAGCATCAGTAACTTTTATCACTTTATCCACAAGACTTATATCCATTGTGTCAGGAATAAAGTCGTTACCAATTCCTTCAATATTATAATCTCCATGACTACCGCCACCCATTGTTGAACCGATTGGATCTGCCAGCACACCTTTTATATCAGAATTTTGTTCTTTAAGATACTTCATGATTCCGCTGTAAGTTCCACCGCTGCCTGCACCACCGACAAAGTAATTTATATGGCCGTCCAGATCTCTGTAAATTTCAGGACCAGTTGTTTTGTAATGAGCAAGAGGATTTACAGGATTTCTGAACTGCTCCAGGGATACAGCTCCTTCTATACTCTTTTTGATTTCTTCAGCTTTTTTTTCCGCGCCCAGCATTCCTTCTTCCCGGGGAGTATTTACAATTTCTGCTCCCAGGGCCTTCATAAGAATCTGCTTTTCCTGACTGAACTTTAAAGGCACTACGAAAATAACTTTATATCCTTTTTTCAAGGCGGCCATTGCAATACCAAGTCCAGTGTTGCCGGCAGTTCCTTCAACGATTGTTCCATCTGCCTTAAGGACGCCTCTTCTTTCCGCATCTTCAATCATTTCACGGCCAATTCTGTCTTTTACGCTGCCACCGGGATTCCAGAGTTCCAGTTTTGCAAAAAGATTTATTCCCTCTGGAATGCCCATATTTCCCAGTCTTACAAGCGGGGTATTACCAATCAAATCCTGCATGGAATCATAGTATTTCATTTTTCTGCTCCTTCAATAGCCTGATTTAAATCTGCAATCAAATCATCAACACCTTCAATTCCTACTGACAAGCGGATAAGCCCGTCTGTAATTCCAACCTTTTCACGGATTTCCCGAGGGATACTTGCGTGAGTCATACTTGCAGGATGGCAGACCAGACTTTCTACTCCGCCCAGACTTTCTGCAAGGGCAATCAGTCCAAGGGATGAAAAGAAGGTTTTATGATCGTAGTTTTCCTTCAATTCGAAACTAATCATTGCACCGCCGTTCTTTGCCTGCTTTTTGTTAATCTGATAACCCTGGGCACTTTCAAGACCCGGGTAGTAAACTTTTTTTACACCTTTGTGAGTTTCAAGCCACTTAGCGATTTTAAGGGCATTATCTGTATGGCGGTCCAGGCGAACTCCCAGAGTTTTAATTCCCCTGATTAAAAGGAAGGAATCGAATGGTCCCAGTACACCGCCGGTTGCGTTCTGAATAAAGGCAAGTCTTTCTTCAAGGGATTTTTCGTGAACAACAACCAGTCCGGAAACAACATCACTGTGGCCCCCAAGATATTTTGTTGCGCTGTGAACAACAATATCGATTCCCTGTTCAATAGGCCGCTGCAAATATGGAGTCATAAAAGTATTGTCAACAATTGAAAGAATTCCGTGTTTCTTTGCCAGTTTTGCAACTCCTTCAAGATCTGTAATTGTTAAAAGTGGATTTGCAGGAGTTTCAACAAGGATTGCCTTAACATCAGGAGTAATTCTTTTATCCAGGCTTTCCAGATTTGTTGTATCTTCAATTGAATAGCTTATGCTGAAGTTTTTGAAAATCTTATCAAGAACACGGAAAGTTCCACCGTAAACATTGCTTGAAATTACGATTTTATCGCCGCTCTTAAAAAGAGAAAGCACTGCTGTTAAAGCGGCCATTCCTGAAGCAAAAGCAAATCCTTTTGTTCCCCCCTCCAGCTCAGCAATCAAGGCTTCAAGGGCAGCACGAGTTGGATTTCCAGTTCTGGAATATTCCCAGCCCTTGTTCTGCCCCAGCCCCTGCTGTTCATAAGTTGAAGTCTGGTAAATCGGAACATTTACGGCACCTGTAAGAGGATCTCCGTAAATGCCTCCGTGAACTAATGATGATTCAATTGATTTGTAATTCTTTCCTTCCATAATTTTAATTCTCCTTTTCTGTTGTATTTTTTATGACTCTTTTTTGGCCATAATGAAATGTACATTTTCAAAAGCTTTAAGCTTATCTCTCCGGCCTGCAAAATAATTTTTCTGAATGTCCACCGGAGATTCATGCCTTTCAATTTTCAGGGAGTGTCTTTTAAGGGCCCCCTCTATTTCCGGCAGTGAAAATCCTCTGACCATTGGTTCTCCCAGAGAAGCAGTTATCTGAGAGAGTTTTTTCACCCTTGCAACCGCATCCGGCTCCATAGTAGTTTCATCCGGAAAATCAAAAATCACCTGACTTTGACCGTTTGTAAGTTCCGAAATGATTTTTAATGTCTCTTCAAAAACTTGCAGTTCCAGATAATAAGAAACTCCCAGAATGGCCGTAAATGTTGGAAGACTTGAATCAAATCCACTTTCAAGGAGTTTTTCCCCCAGACCGTCCCTGTTAAAATCCACAGGTACAAGAGTTAAGTTTTCCGGAAGAAACCAGCCAAGTTCCTTAATTCGTTCCAGTTTATATTTCTGGGTATCCGGATGATCTACCTCGAATATGTGAAGATTTTCATCCGTATTCCTGAAGGCAAAGGAATCCATACCGGCCCCGCAGATTACATACTGGATTTTTTTGCCTGATCCGCCATATTTCTTTCTGAAGGCTTCCAGTTCTTTTCCTGCAAAACTGATTCTTGAAAGGGGGATTGGAAGCATGTATGTATAAACTGCATCGTGGATTCGTTTCTGATTAAACCATTTTTTGTTATCAAATTTTGCTGCATCAAATCCATTTTCGATAAGCTGCCCCATTTCTTCGTACTGCTTTTTTCCCATCAAATCAAAGGCAAGATAATCATCATAAATTTTATTATCCCCATAATTTGAATGAAAAGCTCTCGCGAAAGAACAAAGTTTAGCAGTTATACTTTCCTGGTCATTTACCATAATTTCCCCCATAAAAAAAATCCGCCGGCTACCATTTGGCGAACCAGCGGATTTATTTCAAAACTAATATTTTATAGTCCTGCAAACATCAAATCCGCCTGTCCTTACATGAACAACAACAAGAGAAATTATTCTGTTTACAAGAAATAGCAGTCATATTAATCCTTCCTATAAGTGATTATAGGACTACTTTATATTTTATTACCTACTTTGTCAATAGGTTTTATATATTATTTTAATTTATTTTTTATATCGCTCAACCTGTCCAGGGCAGCATTTAAGGTTTCATCTTTTTTAGCAAAATGAAGGCGGACATAGCGGTTTTCTTCTTCCTTAAAAAAAGAAGAGGCTGGAACTGCACCAACACCGACTTTTTCTGCCAGAGCCAGAGCAAAATCAGTGTCTGTCCTGTAGCCGAACTGACTGATATCCACCAGAATGTAATAAGCTCCCTGGGGAACTGTATGCTCCAGACCAATCTGATCCAGGCCTTTCAAAAAGAGATCTCTCTTACGGGTATATTTTTCCTGCAGGTCCAGATAATACTGATCATCAAATTTCAAACCAGTTACTGCTGCTTCCTGCAAAGGGGCCGCTGCTCCTACCGTAAGAAAATCGTGAACTTTCTTTACCCTTTCCGTGATTTCTTCACTGGCCCAGACATAACCCAGACGCCAGCCTGTAATCGAATAGGTTTTGGAAAGTGAATTACAGGTGATTGTTCTGTCTTTCATTCCGGGGAGGGCAGCCATATAAGTATGAGTATAGGGTTTGTAAATGATATGCTCGTAAACTTCATCAGTGATAACAAAGGCGTCATATTTACGGGCGAGTTCTCCAATTATTTCCAGCTCCTTTCTGCTGAAAACTTTTCCACAGGGATTTGATGGATTACATACGATTATTGCTTTTGGCTTGAGGCGGAAGGCATCTTCAAGCACCTCTGGATCAAAGTTGAATTCAGGAGGATTAAGGGGAACGTATATTGGTTCAGCACCACTTAAAATTGTGTCCGCTCCGTAGTTTTCGTAAAAAGGTGAAAATACTATTACTTTGTCTCCAGGATTTGTAACGGTCATCATTGCGGCCATCATTGCTTCAGTTGAGCCGCAGGTTACCACCAGTTCTTTTTCAGGATTAACATCAACTCCAGAAAAATGTTTTATCTTTGAAGCAAGGGCTTCCCTGAAATTCTGAGCACCCCAGGTTATTGAATACTGATGAAAATCCTCAGACGAAACCTGAGCCAGACGGTCAAGGATTGGTCGTGGAGGTTCAAAATCCGGGAATCCCTGAGAAAGATTTATTGCTCCGTAAAGATTTGAAACTCTTGTCATTCTGCGGATTACGCTGTCTGTAAAATCTGCTGTTCTGTTTGAAAGTTCAGGCATAAGTTTTCTCCCGTAAAAATTAAAAAGAACCGGCTGACTTAAAGACCTGAAATCTAAAACCAGCCGGTTAAAAAACATTTTATAAATATTTATTTTAGATATTGTAAGTTAGAGTTCTTTCATCAATAACTCTCTTTGATTTGTGTTCACTGCGGGTGCCCAATCCTCCATCAGGATGAACAATTACACTGGCAGGTTTTACACCAATGCGGGCTTTAAGGGCAGCACTTACTCTTTCTGCAAGTTTGTCATCTGCTTCAGAATTGTCAGAAGACTTTTCAACTTCAACTGAATATTTGCAGGTAAAATCCTTTTCAAAAATACGTACAAGATATTCACCTGTAACTCCCTTAAGTTCATGGATAACGGCTTCAATGTCACTTGGGAAAACATTTACTGCGCTTACAATGAACATGTCATCCAGGCGTCCCTGAATGTGAATGCGGCCATGAGTACGTCCACACTGACAAGGGGTATAATCAATGCGGCCGATATCCCCTGTTCTAAAGCGGATAAGCGGACGGGCATGCTTTCGGAGAGTTGTAAATACAAGTTCACCAGTCTGACCAGGAGGCAGAATCTCACCTGTGTGAATATCTCTTGTTTCTACAAGTATATGGTTCTCTGCAATATGAAGACCGTCTTTTGCTTCACACATTGCAGCACATGCTCCAAAAATATCTGAAAGTCCATAGAAATCGTAGAGCTCAGCACCCCACAAATCTTCGATAGCCTTTCGGGTAGATGCAATGGAACCGCCGCCTTCTCCTGCAACAATTATTTTTTTAATATTAAAATCCTTTTTAGGATCATAACCAGCTTTAATTGCCTTTTCACCTAACTGCCATGCATAGCTTGGGCTTGTCCAGATGATTGTAGGTTTATATGTCTTAAGGATAAAAAGAAGTCTTTCGCTTGGAAGAGTTCCACCCCAGATACAAAGTGCTCCAAGATTCTGTGCACCAATTACATCAGGGCCGCCTACATACAGTGAAAAGTTAAGGGCATGAACATAGCGGTCATTTTTTCTCATTCCAATCTGATAGAACCAGCGGCTTTCAGTGTCCTGGAATTCATCAAAGTCTTTCTTTGTAAAAGGCGACATTGTTGGAACGCCGGTAGAACCTGATGATGTTGAAACAAAGATAACATCTTCTTCAGGAACGGCAGCCAGTTCTCCAAGGAAGGAACCAACTCCCTGAGTGTCACGCTGAGTTTTTTTATTGATAAAAGGAAACTTTTCAATATCCTTGAGAGTTTTTATATCTTCAGGTTTTACTCCTGCTTCATCAAAGCTTCTCTTGTAGTAAGGAGAATTGTCATAAGCAAATTTTACAATTTCCTTTAAGTCTTCCAGCTGCTTTGCTTCCAGCTGTTCTCTTGGTAATGTTTCCAGTTCTTTGTTCCAGTATTTTCCGTCTGGTTCTGATTTTCCCCAATCTGCCATTTTTATTTTCCTCGCTATTTTTCCGTTTCACCGGTAGATTTCAAGACTGCTTTTTGATTCAAAGAATCGATTTATTCAAGCTTCAACTTCCTGATGTTTTGTATGTTAATAAAATGACCTTTGTCTGACTAATACAAGTTTTTTATGCTGTGCTATAATTTTTATTTATAGGATTGTTATTTAATATATTTTTTCTATAAAAAAAAGACTCCTCTCTCTGAACAGAGAAAAGAGTCTTTTAAATTCTGACATCAGCTTTTTACCATTCCCTGAGGATTTTTTCCCACTTTTTATCTCTGCCCTGAACAATGATTTCAATATCTTCGTCAGTTAAATGTTTAAAGCGGGCCTGCTTTAAAAGATAAGAGCGTACATCTGTAAAGTCTGTTGGTTTATGAGTCAGAGAAAATTTTCCATTTTCATATTCCGCCAGATAAAAAAGTCCTGTATCTACAATTTCTCTTGCCACATCCACTGTTTCATTCACTTTTATTCCCCAGCCGGTTGGACAAGGTGCAATAAGGTGAATAAATTTTGTCCCCTGAATTTTAGAAGCCTTTTCAATTTTATTGATGAAGTCCTGCATATAGCCGATGCTTGCAGTTGCCGCATAGGGTATGTCATGAGTTGCAATAATTTCAAAAAGATTTTTCTTAGTCTTCAAATTACCCCGGGCTCCTTTCACAGCCGGACTGGTTGTTGTTGATGCGCCAAAAGGAGTTAGGGAACTTTTTTGAATACCGGTATTCATATATGCTTCGTTGTCGTAGCAGATGTAGATAAAATTATCATTTCTGTCGATTGCACCGCTTAACGCCTGAAGACCTATATCACCTGTACCTCCATCCCCTGCAAATCCAAGGACTGGAGCATCTGTAATTCCTTTCGCTTTCAGACCCGCTGCAACACCGGTACACATACTGGCAGTTCCAGCAAATGTAGAAATTATTGCATTATTTGAAAAACACAACTGAGGATAATTAAATCCAACTGCACTCATACATCCAGCAGGAAGGACAGCTACAGTTTTTGGACCAAGAACCTTCAGGGCAATTCTTAAACCAAGACTCCCTCCGCAGCCGGCACAAGCTTTATGTCCGTAAAAAAATTCTTCTTCATTTAGAGTTTTTGCGTTAAGCATTCAGGCCCTCCCCGGGAATTCCCAGAAATCTCACATCACGGGGAGAGGTCTCTCCCTCGCTCCCAGCCACAAACTCCCCCGTAACGCCCCCTGCATTCCTTTTCAAGTCGAGAGTTTCCAGTTCCTTAAAGATTTCCCTTATTTCTTCTCCACTAATATCCTTACCGCCAAGTCCGCCGATATAATTTAACCCCGGAAGATTTACATTAGATTTTTTAAGTGCGGAGTTAACATTTGTAAAGACAGTACCTTCTGCGCCAAAGGAAATATCTTTCTCAAGTACAGCATAGGCTCTTGCTTTTCCAAGAACAGAAACTATCTCCTGATCAGGGAAGGGTCTCATATAACGAATTCTCAAAAGACCAGCTTTCTTTCCTTCATTCCTTAAACCGTCAACAACTTCTTCTACAAGGCCTGCAATACTTCCCAAAGTTACCAGCACAAAATCCGCATCATCACATTTATATTTTTCTACCAGACCTGTATAGGAACGGCCAAATATCTTTTCAAATTTTTCTTCAGCTTCTCTGCACACTTCACGCACATTTAACATTCCTCTGTGTTCCTTAAATTTAAAATAGGAATTAGTTTCAGGGCCTGCAGAAAATGCCATATTCTTTGGCTGCTCAAAATCAAAACGATTAATGGTACTAAAAGGAGGCAAGTATTCATCAGCTTTATCCTGCTCAGGAACTTCTACACTTTCAAAAGTGTGGGTCAGGGCAAAGCCGTCAAGATTTACCATAAATGGTGTCTGTACATTTTTGTGTTCAGCAATGTAATATGCCATTAATGCCAGATCCAGTGCTTCCTGTCCATTTTTCGCGTATGCCTGAATCCATCCTGAATCAAGAAGAGCAAGAGAATCCCTCTGATCTCCATAAATATTCCAGGGCAGTGCTGTAGACCGGTTTGCATTCATCATAACGATTGGAAAACGACCGCCGCTGGCATACACAAGACATTCGGCCATATAAAGCAGACCCTGGGAACTTGTAGCAGTAAAAGCCCTTGCTCCGGACGCGCTCACACCCATTGCACAGGAAAGAGCTGAATGCTCAGATTCAACATGAATAAAATCACTTTTCAGATTACCCGACTCAACGAATTCGGAAAGCATTTCTACAACAACTGTTTGAGGAGTGATTGGATAGGCAGAAATAACATCCGGTCGGGCAAGTTTTATTCCGTAAGCAAAAGCCTGATCTCCGGAAAGAAATTCTTTTGACATTATTCTTCAGCCTCCATTTTAATTGCATCGAACTTACATATTTTTGCACAGATTCCGCAGCCCTTACAGAAATCGTAATCAACTTTTACTTTTCCATTTTCTTTATCTTTACTGATTACACCGTCCGGACAATAGAGATAACACTGTAAACAGCCCTTACACTTGTCCGTACTGACAACCGGCCTGATATTTCTCCAGCCTGCATTTTTTGTTACCAGGTATCCGCCTTCGTAAACTGTTGCTTCTGGAACTTCATCAAAAGCTACAGGATTTTTTTCTCTCAAATAAGGTTTCACAAATCACCTCCAAAAACTTTCTCTACCAGCAGCAGATTCTTTCCCAGAATCTTTTCAGGAAGAAGTTTTTCCATTCCTTCAAGCAAATCCTCAGATGAAAGCAGACCAGACTCTTTTACAAGGAGTGCAAGCATTACTGTATTAGTAACCGGCATTTTCAAAACTTCAAGAGCAAGAGAGTCGGCATCAAAAGTGATTAGATGATTAATTTCAATATCACCATTTTTTAATCCCAGTTCATTAATTTTTTTCTTTGTATTAATAAAAATTTTTCCACCCGCCTTAAGTTCGTTTAAAGCAGCTGGAGAAAAAAGAGTATCATCCAGAAAAATTATATAGTCAGCTTTTTTTATCTGACTTCTGTCACCAATAGGCCGGGAACTCAATTTTGTAAAAGCAAGAATTGGTGCTCCCCGCCTCTCCGGACCAAAAGATGGAAAGGCCAGTGAATATTTATCCTTCAAACTGTACGCCGCACCAAGAAGCTTTGCAGCAGTAAAGGCTCCCTGACCTCCCCGACCATGCCATAATATTTCAATCATATTTAATCCTATTTTTTGCTGACCTTTTTTACGCTCCATTCACCAAAGGCCTGAATTCCCTGAACCAGAACAATCAGAATTAAAACGCAGATAATCATTATTTCACTCTGATAGCGCTGATAGCCGTAACGGTATGCAAGATCTCCAAGTCCGCCGCCGCCAACAAGCCCTGCCATTGCAGAAAATCCCAGAATGGAAACAGTTGTTACAGTAATGTTTCTAAGCAGTGAAGGTAATGCTTCAGGGATAAGGATTTTTGCAATCACCTTAAACTTACTGGCACCTGTTGAAATAAAAGCTTCTATCACACCTTTTGAAACATCCGAAAAACTTGCTTCCGACAGACGGGCAAAAAAGGAAATTGCAGCAATACTTAATGGAACCAGAACAGCTTTTGAACCGATTTTTGTTCCAACAATTATTTTTGAAAGAGGTAGAAGAAGAACCATCAGAATCAAAAATGGAACGGACTGAATAATATTAATCAAAATTCCAATTGTTCTGTTTACAAACTTATTCTTTACAAAATATGAAGTTGATGTAGTATACAAAATCAATCCAATTATTGTTCCAAAAATAATTCCTATTGCTACAGAAATGGCGACCATAAAAAATGTCTGTCCAAGAGAAGTTAAAATATCGCCTTTAACTTTTATAATGCTTTCTAACATATAATTTCCTCCTATAGAAACTCCGCGTTATCGGTCGTGCCTCCTTAAAACCTAACGCTGATATTTTTCTAATTTAAAAATTCGTTTTTGAATTTCATCCAGAACTTTTTTCAGATTTTCATCAGATCCTTCAAAGTTTACAAAAAGAATTCCCAGTGGCTTTGAACTGATATATTCAATTTTTCCATGAAGAATATTGAACTTAACATTATTGGCGGCTGTAACTTCTGACAAAATACTTTCTGTAGCGCCCTCTCCTTTATAGGTAAGTTTGTAAATATCCCCTTTTACGTTTTCAACAACTTCTTCCGGAAGCTTAAAATTCTGACCATGACTCAAAAGTTCTTTTGTGAATTCCTGGGTAGGATTTGTAAACACGTCATAAACATCACCAAGTTCCACAACCTGGCCATTGTTCATTACTGCAACCTTATTACAAATACTTTTTATTACATCCAGTTCATGGGTAATAATTACGATTGTTACTCCCAGTTTCTGATTAACTTCACGGAGAAGTTTTAAAACTGAATTAGTTGTTTCTGCATCAAGGGCACTTGTCGGTTCATCGCAGAGAAGAATTTTTGTATTGTTTGCAAGAGCACGGGCAATGGCAACTCTCTGTTTCTGTCCCCCGGAAAGTTTTGCAGGATACACATCCTTTTTGTCAGAAATCTTAACAAAGTCAAGAAGTTCATCAACTCTTTTTTCAATATCATTTTTTTTCCAGCCTGCATCTTCCAGACTGAATGCTATATTCTGGTAAACGGTTTTACTTTCTGCCAGATTAAAATGCTG
Source organism: Treponema sp. UBA4307 (assembly GCA_002394685.1). Taxonomy (GTDB): domain Bacteria; phylum Spirochaetota; class Spirochaetia; order Treponematales; family Treponemataceae; genus Treponema_D. Next base: position 33,519 of record DGUP01000050.1, read on the forward strand.
GAAAATCATACCAATATCCCTTCGGAGAAGATGAAGCTCTTTGTGCTTTAAACCGTTAACTTCCCTGCCATTAACAACCACACTTCCACTTGTAGTTTTCTGCAATTGATTGATTGTCCTTAAAAGCGTACTTTTTCCCGCACCACTTCCTCCGGCAATTCCGAATATATCTCCATCCTGAATTTCGAAAGAAACATTTTTTACTGCCTGAAGAGGAACTTTTCCATCATCAAAACGAACGCTTACATCTTTAAACTGAATCATCCAAATCCCACCTTATTAAAGAAAGCCAGGGCCTTGTATCAGCTCTGGCTGCATTTTTTATTTCAAATAATCTACCGGTCTTCCAAAAGCAACATACTGTCCGTCAGGATTTTCAATCACACTTCTGAATGAATCCGAATGGATAATACTGTATATTTCTTTTGAAAAATCTTTTTCCACATCTTCAGTGCGAACCGCAACCACATTGAAGTAACCAGCCTGAAGTTCTTCGTTGTAAACCGCATCGTTGAGATTCAAGCCTGCACCGATTGCGTAGTTACCGTTGATGATTGCTGCATCTACACTGTCCAGAACGCTTGGCAGGATTTCAGCAGTAACTTCTGTAAAACTGAAGTTCTTTGGATTTTCTGAAATATCAGAAACCTTTGCCTTACTTGCATCGATTGAAGGATCAATTCCAATTGCACCTGTCTGTGCAAGAACTCTCAATGCTCTGCTCAAGTTAGTATCATCGTTTGGAATTGCAATTACTCCATTCTGTGGAAGGTCTTCAATAGAATCAACCTTGTCTGCAAAAATACCCATTGCTGCTGTAGGAACCTCTGTCAGATATGAAAGCTGCAATTCATGATCAGAAGAAAACTTTTTTAAATATGTTGAATGTTGAAACAGATTTACATCAATTTCTTTTTCAGCAAGAGCCAGATTTGGCTGAACATAATCTGAGAATTCTACAATTTGAATTTTGTAGCCTTTCTTCTCCAGTTCAGGTTTAATAGCTTCCAGGAACATATCCCCGTATGGACCAGCACAAACACCAACTTTCAAAGCAGCTTCCTTTTCTTTACAAGCTGTAAATAATCCTGCTGTTAAAAGTAAAACTAAACCTAAAAATTTAAATACAGTCTTTTTCATAAATCCTCCACTCAACCTTTGACGGTCCTTTGTTTTTTGTTTATGAAAGATTTATACAGGAAATAAAAAGCTTAGACTAATACAAGTTTTTAATGATGAGTTATAGGTATTCTTTATTACGATTTGAAAAAAAAATCCTTCCTGCTCATTTCCATTCAGTGAACAGGAAGGATTTTAAGTTTAGTAGTGAGGAGGTTTCCTGTTAGGGATTTCTCCTTCAAGCTGATCCGACATATCACGGATCTTCTGAGACATCAGTTTATTTTCCTGCCTCAGCCGTTCAATGGTTTCAGAATTTTCTACAGAAACCTGCTGCAGCTGATTCAGAAAATCTTCCAGATATGAAAGTTTAGTTTCAAGCCGGATGATTCTTTCTTCTGTTTCCTTTTCCATTTATCTTACCTTGCAAAATACTTTTGTTTCCGCCTAATCCAGATCGTAGGTTTCCCCGTATTTTACAATTTGTACATTCTTATATCCATTATCTTCCAGATATTTTTTGAAGAATTCCTGAGAATCTTTTTCTCCGTGAACCATGAATATTTTTTTCAGGCGGCTTGTATCAATCCGGTTAAGCCAGTCTGTACATTCCTTGTAGTCTGCATGTGCCGAGAAAGAATCGATTTTTTCAACTCGTGCCTTTACCTTATACCAGTCACCAAGAATACGAACTTCTTTGTCTCCATCTACAATTTTTCGTCCAAGAGTATTTTCTGACATATATCCAACAATCAAAATAATATTTTTAGGATCAGAAATATTGTTTGCCAGATGATAAAGAACACGTCCTGCTTCACACATTCCATCTGCAGAAATAATAATCATCGGACCATCTTTTTTATTGAGGGCCTTAGATTCGTTAACGCTGGAAATAAATGTTAACTCATTAAATCCGAATGGATTTTTATGCTGATTAAGGAATTCTTCGTTTGCCTCTTCGTCATAACATTCCGGATGCAGCTGGAAAATACCGGTTGCATTTACAGCCATAGGACTATCTACATAAATTGGAATCTTCGGAATTCTTTTCTGTTTTACCAGAAGATGGAGATAGTAAACCAGTTCCTGAGCACGTTCAATTGCAAATGATGGAATGATGATTTTTCCCTTATTGGCAACAGCTCTTTTTACAATCTTTTCCAGATCTTCGAGAGCAATTCCAGGTTCATCGTGGAGACGGTTACCATAAGTACTTTCAAGGAAAATATAATCTGGTGCAGGGATATTTACAGCCGGATCACGAATGATTGGTTTTCCTACGCGGCCAAGGTCCCCTGTATACAGAATACGAATTTCATCACTTGGAGCACCGTTAAGTGCCTGTGCTTTTTCAGAACCAGCAATTTCAGGAACTTCAGTTGATTTTCCAAAAAGTCTGTGCCAGAGCCGTCTTCTTCCAGTACCGGAGTGTCCGGTTTTTCCGCTGAAGTGATTCTTGCGCTGACCTGTAATTGTTACAGATGCCATTGCTGAACCTAAAATGTGACCTGCATCATAAAATTCCAGCTGAATGTCCGGTGCAATATACATTTTGCGGTTATAACTCAAAGACACAATCTGATTTGCAGCTTTAACACAGTCCATTTCTGTATAAAGAGGTTTCCATGAAAATTTTTCACCTTTTTTCTTAGCCTGTTTTGCAAGGAATTCTGCATCCCGGGCCTGAATACGGGCACTATCCATCATTACAATGTTTGCCAGATCCCGGGAAGCCGGCGTAGCGTAAATGTTTCCCCTGTATCCATTCTTTGTAAGAACAGGTAAAAGTCCACAGTGATCAAAATGGGCATGTGTAAGAATTACACTTTCTATTTTATCTGCAGCAAAATCAAATTCACGGTTTTTCCTGTCAGATTCTGCACGTTTTCCCTGAAAAGCACCGCAATCAATCATAAAACTGCGGCCATCAACTTCCAGAATATGTTTACTGCCGGTTACTTCTTCTGCAGCTCCTAATGAATATACTGTTACTGCCATAACTTCTCCTTATATATGTTAATTATAAGACTTTATCAACAATTTAACAAATAAAAGTGAAAATTCACCAAATACTCTAAATTATTGTTTTTTTAAACCCTGTTATGTATAATTGATGTTATATATAGAAAAGTTTTCTAGAGGTCATTTTGTATACAAGAGAAATTAAGGCAGCACCGGACAAACTTATCGTAAATGGAAAACCTGTTTTCGGTACATTCGGGAAGCATCCTTACAGGCTGGACATCAGGGGTGTAAAAAATCCTTTTGGCATCATGCCTGTTCCAACAATTATAACTAATCTCAAAATTAAGAGTAAAATTCGTTTTACTTTTTCAATGGATGATTTTGAAGGATTTATAATCATCTTTAACTTAAAAATTTTTGGATTAGTTGAAGTCTGTCTCTGGAACAAAAAAACAAATCAAAAATATAATTACAGAACAATTACCGGACCAAAGACACGCTTTATTCCACACAATCTGGAAAAAGCATCAAGTTCAGTTTTAATCAGAAGACGCTTCTTAAAAATCAGCTGGGACCGGCCTAAAAATTACTTTCATGTATTTTTCACAATGCATGGAGGAAGAACAGTCCGACCTACAATCAGCGGTTCAATCAACATGAACTTTTCTGATCCAAGCTGCTGCGAACTGACAAATGTGTGCCCGTCTCCGGTAATGAGCAGATGTTCAGCAACTTATTCCCTGGCTTCAACTGTTGACTGCAAACTCAGCCTGAACTCAAGGAATAAAAACGAAAAGCCTGTTATTTATCAATCAACTGGCACTGCTCTTTTTGAAATGAACCGGACCTACGTTAAATTCCATCACACGGGAGAATACGTAACTGCTTGCGGAGAAGTTGACGGCAAGCCTTTGATTTTCTGCATTTCATCTACTTCACAGGACGCTGTAAATACAGACTTGTACAATTCAAATGTATTATTCTACAACGGAAGTGTTACCCCTCTTTCTCCTGCAGTAATCACCCATCCTTTTGGCGTAAGGGAAAAATGGATTATTCAGGATACGGAGAATATGATTGATTTAACTTTCACTCCCCGTTCAGATAATATTACAAATGCAAATCTGCTGGTGCTCAGAACTGAGACTCATGCAATATATGGTACTTTTGAAGGAACATTGATGACCTCCTGCGGTGAGAAAATTTCTTTCAAAAATCTTCCAGGTCTTTCCAGGAAGTATCTTATTCGTTTGTAAGAGAGGGTTGAAAAAATGGCATTCGATGATACACAATCGCGCCCGGCAACAAGTCTTGAACCCGGAACAATAGATCATGTCAGACAAAATATTGGACCAATTGATCCGGAAGAAGCTAAGGAAATGCAGAAAATTCTTGGCGGAGATATATTACGTGAACGCTCTGTACCGGACACTACTTCTTCATTGAGCAAACGTTCAGGCGGCTCCGTAATTGTGAGGCCAAACAGGTCTTCCTCTGCGTCATCAGCTTCATCATCATCTGGCGGCTCAGGCTCTTCCGGCAGCACGAGTTCGTCATCATCAAATCCCTCTGTAATTGGAGTAGCCACAGGCAGTAGAAAAATGAAAAAAGAAGAAGAATTACCAGAAATTTCCGCAAGAGAACTGAAACTCATGAATAAGCTCATGATGTCTCCTGAATTTGAAATTAAACCGAACTATGGATTATTCAATTTCCTGTTCTACATGTCTTCGAAAAACAAGGAAAAGCTTGTTAAAAGTTACGGCGATTATATGATTAAACGTCACGTAGACCATATGCAGGCTTTTATATCTTGTGTTAAAACTTTTATTCAGCTTTCTCCTGACACTTATAAAACAAAAATTGCAGCTGACACAGAACTTAAGTTTAAATTTCTCCGTACTGTAGGCCACTGGACCATGAAGGACATTAAACTTATGGCCATGGACCTGGAAGACAGATCAGTGGAGCTTACTGTGCAGGATTTAATTCCTTTTGTAAGGGAAGTTTACAGAATGTTCATCACAATTTACTACATTGGTGAACAGCAGGTGCCTGCCCTTATTAAAGAAGTTTATGGTGATATATGCGCATATCCGGAAGCTGATAAAAAGAAAATGCAGGACCTTGCCAAGCAGGGCATTACAGAATGGCTCTATATTCACAATCAGGTAATTAAAGGAATGTACCCGCTTCTTATGCGTATGTGTTCCAGCGAGTTTGTTGAATTCCCAAGATTCTTTACGGCTAAGATTGCTGAAATTCTTAAATTCCTGCACCTGACAAAATTCGAACTTCTTCTTCCTGAAAAAAAGAAAAAAACTGACGACCAGAAAAAGAAGGCTGAAGAAGCTAAGAAAAAGCTTGAAGAAAACCGCCACATTGCAGGTAAAAAAGACCAGCTTGTTGATACAGGAATTAAAATTCTTGAACAGATGTTCCCTGACGCCGGATTCAGCAGACTGGAAAATCATCCTGACATGTTCCCTTACTTTCAGCCAATGTATAATTTCCAAGATGGATTTAACATGCTTAATCCAGAATGTGGTGTTCAGGTAACAGTTGTACTTATCCGTATCCTGGAAGATCTTCTTCAGGGATTTCATAATATTGATTTTAATCTCAAGGCAGATGAATCTATTGGAAATCTGGATGATGACATTCCAAAGATTATTGATGACTGGCCGGCTTACATTGAAATTCTTTTCAATAAAAAATTTGGAGACTATCTAAGAAATTACGTTAATTCAATTTACTCAAAATCAGATTATCCGAAGACACAATTCGGTATGGAAAATGTAACCAACATTCTGTGGAGAATTAAGTTCTACTTTATGCCGAACTTTAAATTTCAGCAGCTTATTCTGAATAAGCCTTCAAATGATAATCCATACAAACCTGTTTACAGCCGCTCAGATTACCTTAAGCAGGTTCTGACAGTTCTTACAAGACGTGTGGATGAAAACGACGCTCAGAAAAAACCTGTACTTGGAGTTCTTAATCCATGGGACCGCTACAAATTTGATTTACCAAATATTGTTTCAAAGCGTCTCGATGTTCTTCTGGGAGCTAAAAAGCAGACTGATACAAATGCAACAAATGCAAACCTGATTAAATACACACTCTGTATTGTTTCAGTTTTAGACTGGTGGATTAACAATGAAACCAGCCCGGCTTACACAACTGATCCAATGAACCTTTACCGTATTTCTGACAAAGATGGAGGACCACAGTTCTCAGTACCTGTCAGAAATGATCAGAATGCACTCTTTGCTGCAAACATTAAAAAGCAGATTGCAGGAAATCAGAAACCTGCTCCAAAGAAATAATTTTTTACTGCTAAAAAAAAGGCTTCCGGAAAAAACGAAGTTATCTTCAATCTTCTTCCGAAAGCCTTTTTTATTTCGATTTGATTTATTTATTCTTCATCAGAAGAAGTTTCTTCATTAACTTCATCTTTTACAGATTCCGGTTCAACAACAATTGTCTTATTCTTAAATGAATAAATTAAGAATCCGATACCTGCAATCATAAAAATACCACCCATCAATCTCATGATGATTACAATTATTTCGTTTGAATCCATTACAAAAAGCAGAATGGCAACTGCCAAAGATACAAGGGCTTTAATAAGGGCTGCTTTTTTTGGAAGGGGGATATCTACTTCATCTGCAATTTTCTTAAACTTAAACCAGATATAAAAATCCGCAACAGCACAAATAATCAGGTAAATACCAATTACAGTTTTCATTACCGCAACTACACTTTCTCCCAGTTTAGCCCTGAGAATAATTGCCAGCAAACCGATTAAAACGCTTACAAGTCCCCTAATCATTACTGTAAGCCGATACTGCTTATCCTGAACAAGAGGACGTACTTTAAGCAGGTCATAAAGACCGAATACGATTGCAGCCGTTCCTAAAACAAAAATCAAAAGGGAAAAAATCTGAGCTGGAGCAATTACAATTACAAGCCCAAGCACAAATACCATCACGGAAACAATGATGTTTACAATATCACGATTTTTTTTATCCATATTTTTCTCCCATAGAATAACAAAATTCTTTTTCAAATTCTTTTGTCTCTATTCAATAATATAACAAATTATACCTCCAACAGTGACATTTTTCACAAAATTTAGCAAAAAATTCCATCATTTTTTTGAATTCCCTTGACAGCCTTCCATAAAGAAGGTATTATCTACCTACAATTTGGAGCGATGGCAGAGAGGCTGAATGCACCGGTCTTGAAAACCGGCATAATCTTACGGTTATCGGGGGTTCAAATCCCTCTCGCTCCGATCTTAAATAAGCCTTTATTTAGGAACTTGGAGGCGTGGTAGAGCGGTAATACAACGGTTTGCTAAACCGTCGGTTCCTAACGGGCCGGGCAGGTTCAACCCCTGTCGCCTCCGCTACTAGGTTAACGGGTTAAAAGCTTGTTTAACTTATGAGATTGTAGCTCAGCTGGATTAGAGCATCACCCTGCGGAGGTGAGGGTCGCACGTTCGAATCGTGTCAGTCTCAAGAAAAAGCTCATCGTTTGGATGGGCTTTTTTTATTTTAAATTGATAATACCTTTAACAATACACAGACGATTCGAAGTGGAATGATATGGGACTGTTCCTGACAGAACATTCTTTTTCCTACAAGGATAAGAAAAATGGTGAATTTTCAGTACAATCACAAAATCCACCAGCAGATAGCAAAAAAAAAGCTGCTCAATCCAGTCAGACTGAGCAGCCTTAAATCATTGCAAGCAGGTTTTATCCATATTCATTTACGAATTACAGATATAAACTCAAACCTACTCCAAACTTTTGACTTACGTCATCACCGCATTTAGTAATAACATAACTTGCGCCAAGAGCTGGTGTGAAACCTGATGAAATCTTGCCAAATACCAGATCTAATCCAGCAGCACCACCAATAAAGAAGCCGCCAGCATCAAAATCCCCCATGTTCACCTGGAAACCACCTCTTCCTTCTACATAAGGAACAAGGTACAAAACCTTACAGTTTACAGGGAACTGAAGGCGGAACAGTGCACCAGCAGAAGCTACAAGATCACTATAATAACTGTCCAGTTTCTGAACATTAAACATTGTTCCAAACATAAAATAGTTTGCACCAAAAGTAAGCTGTGCACCTACATCAAATTTTTCTGTTGGCTGTGGTTTATAAATATTGAGAGTAAATGCTGTTGTGTAAGGGAATCTTAAACTCAGTTCCTTAGCAGCCTTACCAACATTGCTTACCATTGAATCAAAGTCGTTAAGTCTCCAGTACCCCTGTTCTTCAATCCAGCTTGATCCAACTACAGATTTTCCAGAGAAATCAAATGATACCTTATAAGTATTCTCTTCAAGACTTGGTTCGCCGCATGTGTATTCCAGCAGCTTTGACTTGGAACCATAGAATCTCTTGTAAACTCTTACTGCAATTGCATAACGCATACCATCAATCGGGTCGTATGCAAATACACTGATAACAGTATCACGAGTTGATTCAGAACAGTTTCTCAAAACCCAGATAAATGCATCTTCACCACAAACTGAAATAAATTCATTTGAGATAAAGTGTGACATTTCTTCATAAGTTGTTTCTTCATTATTTACAGTGTTAACGAATTTCTCCAGTCTCTTTGAGAAATCTGAAGTCTTATTTCCCTGAGAAACAGCTCTTTCGATAAATGTTTTTACTACAGCAGAAGGAATTGCAAAGTTTGTATTTTCACGATGAACTGCCTTCCATGTATTAATACCAATTACCTTGTATCCAGCGGCAGCCTTTGAATCCTTGATAAGAAGAGGACCACCTGAGTTACCACCGTCAATTTGTGCAGAATGCTGGATGAGTGTACTGATTTCAGGATCATACAATTCTTCCAGTCTTACTTCAGAGTTTGATACAATACCGTTACCGAACTGCCAGAGAGGTTTTGAGCCAAGGCCAGGGAAACCTGCTGACCATACTTCTGAACCGTCTTCAACTTCAGCTGTTGAAAATTCCAGACCAGGTCTGTTAAAGTTATCAGGCAATGCAATGAGAGCAAAATCCATGTCTTCATCTGAGGCTACAATTTTCAAGCCATTGAATTCCTCGTACTTTCCACCCTTACCTTCAAACTTAATATTTACAGTATCAGCTTCACGAATAACGTGGCGGTTTGTAATGATATAAGGTTTTTTATTAGAACCATAAACAATGAAACCAGAACCAAATGATCCTTCCAGGTAAGCTTCGATATAATCAGCATAATCTGAATAACCATCAGCCTTGAGAGAATCTTTATAGCTGGTTAAGAATTCCTTTGTTTTCTCAGGCATCTGTGGTTCTACAAGGCAGACATAATCTTTAAGAGATGCAGCGCTTAAAAAACCACAGGTCAAAAATGTAATTAATGCAATTAAGTATTTTTTCATAGTGCGGAAATAATAACACTTTTTTTATAAGATTGTCATTAGCAAAAGGCCAGATCCACCTTTCTGCAAAAACAGGGCAACAATTCCCTCGACCAGGGAACAAAGAGGATTTATAATAAACTAAAGATTTATTAATCCGGAAACAGGACTTGTATGGCAGTAGATTTTTCAGAAAAGGCAAAACGCTACCAGGCAATCGATGAAATAATTGCCAGCGGAAGAAAATTAAAATGGAAAGAAATTATCCAGGAGCTGCAGGACAAATATGAAATCCATACTAGCCGAACATCTTTCTTCAGAGACATAGAAGAACTGCAAAAAAAATATAACGCACCTATCGACACAGACTTTGAAACGAGCGGCTACTTTTATACAGACCCTGACTACCGTCTGCCCCATTTGTACACAGATGAAAACGCCGCAAAAGCCGCCAGACTGATAAAAACTCTGATGGATATGGTAAAGGACAATCCTCTTTATAAAGAAGCTCAGGAAATTTTTGAATCCCTTTCCATTGAAAACCATGATATGTCATTTGAAAATATCCGGATCAGCAAAAAACCTGCAAACGACAGAATCATTTTCGTAGGTGCTCCAAACAAAAATATTCCGGCAGAAACATGGCGCCTTCTGGACAAGGCTCTCAAAGATAATCTCATCATCACCTTTGATTATCAGTCGCTAACAGACAGCGCACCAAGAGGCAGGATTGTTCAACCCTGGCAGCTGATTTACGACAACGGCAACTGGAATCTTCACGGCCTGGATGTAGTAAAAAAGGGCCGCCGCCGCTATTCCCTGGGCGAAATAAAAAATCTTCAGCTGACAAAAGAGATTTTCAAACTTCCAGAGGATTACGACTTTAGAAAGATGACAAGAGGCTCATTCGGTTGTATGTGCCACGACGAATACAAGGATTATAAAATTCATCTTCATGGATACGCAGCCCGTTATGCAAAAAACCGTATCTGGGGAGAAAATCAGACGATTACGGCTGACAAAAAAAATCCCGGGCCTGATGGGGATGGAATCATTTTGAGTTTTAAGAGCAATCAGCTTTTTTCAATTCAACGCTGGACCTGGCAGTGGGCAGACGAGGCATTCCCCCTTGCACCCCCGGAACTTGTGGATGACTGGAAACAGAGGCTGGAACGAATTACCCAGCTTCATTCATAATCTTTAGTGGAGAAGAATCTTTTTAATCTGGTCCAGAAACTTACCTTTTCTTCTTTTACTTTTTTATTGAAGATTGTCATTCCCAGTAATTCCTGACTTGGTGAAATTTGATAAGGAGCTGCAAGAAGTTCCAGTATTCCAAGATATTTATCTTTTCCATCTCTTTCCGAAAGTCTTTCAACTTTATTTTTCATATAGTCTATGGCAACTTCAAGGGCTTCATCATAATCATCAACAAGGATGTAGAGTTTTATATTGAAGAGACTTGTCAGCAGATTTGCAGTCGTACCGTAAATCATATTCATTTTGTCCCCTTCGATGTAAGACGGAATCCCCATTGAATACAACATACTTCTGATGAACATACAATCATTATGGGAACCAATATTCATAAAATGCTGATAGTCTTTTCCTGCCTGAACGCTCTTGAAAAAATCTTCCTCATAATTCTGGGAATCAATATTTTCAATTTCTTCTAATTCCTGATCCATTTTTTACCTCTTCATTTTAATAAGATTACACTAATTCATACAAAAAAACACCCTTTGAATCTTAATCAATTCAAAGGGCAATTTGTTAAAGCTTAATTTTCTTATTAGAACGTAATACCAAAGTTTAAATAGAATGCTTTATCAGTTTCTTCATTATTTTTTAAGATTACAACTCCACATCCTAAAACTGGAGCTACTGTTGTTCCTGGGAAGCCGTTTTCAAATATTACGTTACAACCAACTCCTACTCCATAAACAGGCAAAAATGGTTCCGCATGAAAATCCGTATTAATCTTAAGTCCAAATCTTCCGTCAACATATGGAACCAGGAAGAAGTTTCTTCCCTTAACTGGGACCTGGAATCTTAACATAACACCACCAGTCATAGTGAAAGGAATTGTTTCACTATTCTTGAGCTGTTCAAAAGTTGAAAAACCTCCGAAAGCACAATAATTAGCACCAATTAAGATTTCTGTATTAAAATTAATTCCATTCATCTGGCCAAAATCTTTTATACTAAAAGTAATAGAACCAGAATGCGGAACTTTTTTCTGCTTCTTTAATGTAGCTGTACCAGCTGTTGCAGCCATTCCATTAAAATCTTTTAATTTCCAGCAGCCCTGTTCTTCACACCAAACAGAGTCATATGAAGCGAATCCTTTATATGTAAAAGTTACTTTATAATCATTATCTTCCAGTTCAGGGTCAGAAGTAGTATATTCAGTAGAATATTCCTGATCGTTTCGTTCTAAAAGATAATCAACGTTAGTCATATATCTTGGATCCTTTTCATATCTTGATAACCAGAATTTTCTAAATACCTGAATGGCAATTGAATACCGCATTCCATCTATAGGATCATATGCAAATATTGAGGCTACTGCTTCACGAGTATCATCAGAGCAATTATTCAAAACCCAGATAAAGGCATCCTTTCCATATACGGCAATAAACTCATTTGAAATAAAGCGCTTAAACTCTGAAATGGTAGTTTCCTTATCACTGACGACTTTTCTAAACTCTTCAAGTCTTTTTCCAAAATCAGGGCTTACCCCCTTATTTTTAACAGCATTATCAATGAAAGATTTTACAACTGATGAAGGAATAGAAAAGTTTGTATTTTCACGATATATAGCTTTCCAGGTATTAATACCTATAACTTTGTAGCCAGATGCAGATTTTGAATCCTTTACAAGAAGAGGGCCACCTGAGTTACCGCCGTCAATCTGAGCAGAGTGCTGAATGAGGGCACTAATTTCCGGATCAAACAATTCTTCAATTTTAACAGATGTATTTGAAACAATACCCTTACCAAGCTGCCAGAGAGGCTTTGTTCCAAGACCAGGGAATCCTGCTGACCAGACTTCGTCTCCTTCTGCTACAGAGCCTGTATAAAATTCCAGACCAGGTTTTTTAAAATCTTCCGGAAGCGCAATCAAAGCAAAATCCATTTTTTCATCAGAAGAAATTACTTTTAAACCTTCATACTTAGTAGTATTTCCATCTCCTAAATCAAAAGTAATATTTACAGTTTCTGCTTCAATTACTACATGACGGTTAGTGATGATATAAGGTTTTCTATCTGAACCATAAACAACGAATCCAGAACCAAATGACCCCTGAAGATAAGAGTCAATATATTCTGCATAATCATTATATCCACGAGATTTAAGAGACTCTTTGTATTCAGTCAAAAACTCTTTTGTTTTTTCAGGAACCTGAGGCTCAACAAGGCAGACATAATCACGTAAAGAAGCGGCACTAACAAAAGCGCAGCTGAGGGCAAAAATAATTGATAATATGTATTTTTTCATGGGCCTAATATAACAATAATTTATTCTTTGGTCACTATCTTTAAGGTGACATATATTGAATATTTGTCAAGATAAAGTTAAACTGTTTTCACAATGAAAGAAATTACGTTCAGACAGTGGATTGCAGAAGATTTAAGTTTCAACTATGAAACAAAACTAACCTTTGCTCAGTGCGACAAAAATACAAATATGACATGGGCTGAACTTCTGCGGCTTACTTCAGACTGTGCAGTGGAAGATTACAATATGCGTGATATGAGCTGGGAATTTCTAATGAAGCATGGAGTTATCTTTGTTGTTTCCAGATCTTCCTATCATATCCTCCAGATGCCAAAAGCTGAAGAACAAATCACTCTCCAGACCTGGGAAGAAAAAGCCTCTGGTCCGCTGTTTACCCGTCGTTTCTTAATCAAAGACACTTTAACCGGCCAGACCCTTATTACAGCATATACCCTGTGGACACTGATTAATTTTGAAAGCCGTAAAATAATTCCTGAAAAAGAATACACCTTCCGACCAAGCCCAACATGCTCTTCTCCATTTGATGGAATTGTGCCCGGCAGAATTAAAGAAGTTGAAGGCATGGAAAAAATCGGAAGCCACAAAGTTGTATTCACTGATACAGATTCTAACGGTCACGCAAACAATTCCAAATATATTAATTTTGTTCTCGACTGTCTGCCTGAAAAATTCCAGGAAATGACTTACAAGGAAATGAGAATTAACTATTCAAAGGAAGCCACTTATGGAGACACAATAGATCTCTATGGAAAAATTGATGAAGCTTCAGGCAAAATAACTGTTATCGGAAAAGTAAATGATGGCATCTGCTTTGAAAATGAACTTTACTTCTGATTTAACGGCTTGAAAAAAGAATCTATTTAAGATAATATCTTTACATTGAGTTCAGGAACCCTGCAAGGTTCCCCTTCAAAACCCCGCCAGAGGAGGAATCCAGCAACGGTATGATGTGGGAAGCTGTGCCAGGTCATTCCTGGGCTCTTTTTTTTTGAAGAAGCAGTTCGCCTATTTTTTTTAGAGAAGTTTTTTTACCCTCTCCAAATCATTTTTCAGCATAATGCTGTCAGGATGATTTTTAAGTCCTTCCTCCAGCAGAACTTTTGCTTCGGAGTATTTTTTCGAATTAAAAAGCGGTGCCACTTTATTGTGAATGGCCACATCATAATTATGCCAGTGAGTATTTGACAGTCCCTTTAGAGCTGCATTACCAGGTAAGATTTGTAAATATTTATCCGCAGTTTTTGCCGCCTCCAAATCATTATCATCCTGAAAAAAAGAATTGCTATGCTGAACTGCAAAGTAAACAAACCATTCGTCCACTTTGTTTTTGATCTCTTTACTGGATTTATACAAATCACTTTGCATCAGTTTCTGAGTTTCTTCAATTCCATCCAGAACCGGTAAATTTACAAGTTGATTTTCCATTCTGGCAATAAAAATTATCTGCCTGTTTTCTTCCACCGATTCCCTGCTCAAAATATTTTCATGGGAATTTATAATATTTTCGGCTTCCTGAAAATTTTCTCCGTAAAGCTGTTCGACCATTTCATTGTAAACTGCATTCTGATAAATTTCCGTAAGCCTTTTACTGAAAGAAAAAGTTTCATACCACTGATCCATCCAGGAAAGAACCTGCCTGTAGTTTTCCCCCTTCTGCAAATCAGAAACATAATTGTTGCAGGTAATTTCAAAAACATTTTGTCCGTCATTTTCAGGAGAGTTTTCTTCCTTTAAAAATAGAAACCGGGTATATGCTAAAGGAACTGCTTTTTCAAAATCTTTTTGCTCATTTAGTTCAGCTGCAAGATTTTTTGGAATTAAAGAGACTAACATTTTATCAGAAATTGGCCGGCTGTTTTTATACCGTGATGCTGGAACATAATTGTACTGCCCGCCCCTTTTACTTCCGGAAGTACTTGTTTTCGGATCAAAGCCTGCAGGATTTGTACACTCAACATCAATCCGCTGACCGTCAACAATTACTGAACAATAAACGTGACCTGGCACCAGATTTCCTTCCACTTGAATTCCACAGGCCTTGCAGAAAGCAGCATACAAAATACTTGAAGTAACGCAATTGTATCGACCTTCATCAAAAGTAACATCAAGATGATTCTGATTTTCTTCATACTGAAAAATTATTTTCTCGTAAAGAAAATCGAGAATTGCTCCGGCTTTTTCTTTTTCAGAAAGATTTTTACCAAAACTGCCTTTCAGTTTTTTAACATAGGTACGGAATTTTTCCAGATAAGTTTTTTCATAATCACTGCCAGGCTGAACAAAATCAAAATAAAGTGAAGCCTTTATCATTTCGTCAGCAGTGAGATTTTCTTTATGAAGGATTTTCTCTGAAAGAACAAAAATTGATTTTACTTCAGGATTTTGTTCTTCCAGAGGTTTTGCTAAAATACAAAAGTTCAGTAAAACAAATGCGGTAAAAAGTAAAAAATATTTCTTTACCATCAATCGAATGCTTTTTTCTCCATCTATTTCTTTTTCAGAGAAAGCCACTGCTTAGCACTTTCCAGGAGCCCTCTTTTTTTTGGGATTTCTTCCAGATCCTTTTCACTTATATAAAAACCTTTTTCTTCAGGAGGCATTTCTTTTGGAACAAAAGTTTTAAGTGCTTCAATCCTTTCAAGTAAAGGCGGATGACTATAGTTAAATATGCAGTAAAATCTTGGAGGAGTAAACTCAGAAAGATTTTCCTTGTTCATCTTAATAAGTGCAGTACATAAAGTTTTTGCATTATTTAAAATTTCAGCAGAATATAAATCAGCCTGGAATTCATTTCTACGGCTGAACAGATTTCTTACAAGATTTACCAGTGGCAAAAAACCTTCAAAAATAGTGAAGGATAAAATAATTCCCATAAAGCGGAATGTACTGAAAAAGTGTTCATAGCCTTCTGGAATAACATGGGTTTCAAGTACATCCATAATGTACTCATCATGAGGAATAAGATGGAATGACTGATACAAATCTGTTCTCCATACAAGAAGATTTAAAATCAGCAGAACAATAAATACAAGAGGAATTGTTACCGCCATATGAACAATATTGTGATGGTTAACATAATGTCCCAGTTCGTGGCCGATTACAGCCTCTATTTCATCAGGAGTAAGCTGCTTAATAAGGGTATCATAAAGTACAATACGCTTGCTCTTACCCAGACCTGTAAAATATGCATTACTGTGACCACTTCTTTTTGAAGCATCCATCACATAAATTCCGCTTGAAGAAAAACCACTTTTCCTTAAAAGTTTTTCCAGACGATTTTTCAAGTCGCCGGATTCCAGAGGAGTAAACTTGTTAAAGAGAGGAGCAATCACCATTGGATAAAGATAAGATACAACTACGCTGAAAACAACATAAACTGCCGCAAGCAAAGCCCACCAGCCTCTTGGCACATGAATAAGAAGTGCTGTAGCAACACAAATGAGAGGAACAGCGATTACAAGTGTAAGGACCAGAGATTTTAACTGATCAAAGAACCAGATCTTTGCAGTCATCTTGCTAAAGCCATAATTCTTTTCAATTACAAATTCCTGAATCAAATCAAAAGGAATATCAATAATTGCTATAGGAAGAGAAATGAATAATGCAAAAAGCAGATTTGTAAGATATGCATTAAGTGTCCAGATCCAGCTGAACTGTTGCGCATAAGCATAAACGTAAAGAACAACTATAAGAGAAACAATTGTTTCTACAACATTACGAATTATCCACAGAAAATATTTCGAATCTTCATAGGCGCAAGTCTGCTCAAGCTTTAACTTGTCCACGTAGCCCTGAATTTCCGGAGGAATTTCCATACCGTGATTAATACGGTGACGGTAATCTACAAATTCAAGGAGTTGATTTAAAATAAAACTAAATCCTTTTCCAACAAAGAAAAGTACCAGAAAAAATTTTGAATATTCCATTTCATCATCCCAACGTTTTTTGAGTTAAATGTTTTTAATACGCTTTTTTTATTTAAGCCTGAAAAACAATTTCTCCATTAAAGAAGGTTGCTCTAATTTCGCCGGGAAGCTGCTTTCCTTCAAGCGGTGTATACTTTCCCCTGCTCGCGAATTCTTCACCCCTTACTGTCCACTTTTTATTTAGATCAATTATTGTAATATTTGCCAGATATCCTTCTGCCAGCAATCCCCTGTCCTTCAATCCCAGAAGTTCTGCAGGATTTGCAGACATAAGCGCAGATAAATGTTTAAGAGAAAAATTATTTTCCAGAACAAGACTTTTATAGCAAACAGAAAATGCAGTTTCCAGACCACTAAATCCAGGAGCTCCATTTTTTTTATCATCCTCCGTGTGGGGAGCATGATCAGTTGCTATGCAGGACGCAGTTCCATCTCTTAAAGCCTCAATCAGCGCTTTTTGATTTTCCTCATTTCTTAAAGGAGGATTTACAATCTGCAGCTGATTTGCAGAATTTTTTGTGTTAAGTCCAATGTGATGAGGAGTAATCTCACAAGTCACATTTACACCTGCTTTTTTTGCACGGCGCACCGCATCAATAGATTCAGCAGTACTTACGTGGCAAAGATGCAGGTGACACTTAGCCTCTTCTGCCAGACGGATATTTCTAAAGGTAAGCACATCCTCTGCAATTTCCAGCAGCCTCTCTGCTTCCTTAAGATATGCGATTTTTTTCTTTTTGTCTGTGGATTTTAATGCTTTTGTACGGAGAGCTGTTGCCTGGTCGTGGAGAAAAGGATCCTCGCAGTGGCAGGAAACAATAACCTTTTTTGCAGCAGCTTTTTTCATTCCTTCAAGCATAACGGAAGTATCAAGGACTTCTTTGCCATCCTCCGTAATCAGCGGGATTTTTTTACTATTGATTTTATCAAGATGATTTGTAGTTTTACCGTCAAAGCCTTCAGTAATGCTTACGCTTTGAAAAACCTGACAAAGACCAGTTTCTTCAGCCTTTTTATTATTTTTTTCTGCCATTTCAAGGCTGGAAACAACCGGTTTAGTATTTGGCATAAGGACCAGAGTTCCAAATCCGCCTGCCGCAGCCGCATGACAACCGCTTTCAATGTCTTCTTTCTGGGTAAGGCCAGGATCACGGAAATGTGCATGCATATCTACAAAACTTGGCGTAACAAGACAACCTTCTGCATCATAAGAAGAAACTTCCTTATCTAAAAGAAGCTTTTTTGCTGCTTCATTTGAAACAATTCCTTCTATTTTACTGCCATTTATTAAAATGGCACCTTTTTTTATGTCCAGTTCCCTGTCTACCAGATGTGCATTGTAGATAAGCAGCATTTTCTTCATTAATAGTTATCCCCCGGCTTACACCCAAAAACTATATGACTATTATACACTATTTTCAGAAAAAAGGACATTATTCTTCGCCGTACATCTCCACTGCACCGGCTTTAATCAAAGTGTCACAGTAAACGCAGCGGTACACCTTTTTCTCTTTATCCACAAGACGGAAATCCTGCGGTACATAATGTTCAGTCATTGTAATACATCTAGGATTTTTGCACTTAATCACCCCTTCAACCTTATCCGGCAGGGCCATTTTGATTTTGCGGGCAATTTTTCCATCCTGAATTACATTTACAGTGATATTTGCATCAAAAAAACCAAGAACACTATAATCGATATTAATAAGATTATCGACCTTTATTATGTCCTTTTTACCACTTTTCTGTGAAGTTGCATTCATAATAAGGGCTGATGCGAAATTTCCCTTATCCAGCCCCAGCCATTTAAAAACCTTCCAGCCGGTACCAGCCTGAATATGATCGATTACAAGACCATTTTTAATCTCTGCTACATTAATCATTTTTCCCTCCCATTAGAGACAGCCGGTTACTTTTGAAATAAGGGCCATTCTTGCATACATTCCGTACTTTACCTGCTTAAAGTAAGCGGCTCTCGGATCAGAATCTACCTCTGGAGAAATTTCGTTTACGCGTGGAAGAGGATGAAGAACAATCATATCTTTCTTTGCCAGCTTCATTTTTTCTTTGTCCAGAATGTAACTGTCTTTTAAGCGGAGATAATCCTGTTCGTTAAAGAAACGCTCCTTCTGAACACGGGTCATATACAGAATATCCAGGTCACCAATTACATCTTCAAGACGGCTGGCACTTACAAACTCAACACCAGCAGGCTTAAGAATGTTTTCAGTCATATATTCAGGGATTGTAAGTTCATCCGGGCTGATAAAGACAAACTTGTTATTCTTAAAGCGGCACATTGCTTTTGCCAGAGAGTGAACCGTACGTCCGAACTTCAGGTCACCGCAAAAACCAATTATCTGCCCCTCATAAGATCCACGAAGAGCACGAATTGTGAGCAGGTCCGTTAAAGTCTGTGTTGGATGATAATGTCCACCGTCTCCAGCATTGATTACAGGAACAGGACTAAATTGAGAAGCCAGAAGAGCAGCTCCTTCTTTTGGAGAACGCATAGCAATCACATCTACGTAAGAGCTTACCACTCTGATTGTATCCGCCAGAGTTTCACCCTTTGTAGAAGAAGTGTAACTTGCATCTGCAAATCCCTCTACTGTTCCACCCAAATGAAGCATTGCCGCCTCAAAGGAAAGCCTGGTTCTGGTACTTGGCTCAAAAAAAAGTGTCGCAAGAATTTTCCCACGACACACATCCTGAAAAGAAGCTGGATCTACAATAATCTGTTCAGCCAGAGAGCAAATTTCATCGATTTCGCTGTTGGTTAAATCACCTGGTTCAATAACATGTCTACCTTTTAACACGGTAAGCTCCTTAGAATTTTTCTCATTATAAAGGAGAGGGCCATGTTTTTCAATGATATAAACAAAATATGTATTGAACATTTTTTCTTCTTACGGCGGTTCCCTGCCTGAAGGCAGGTCAGGCTTTTCGGGGTTCCGCTTTCGCTGCATTGCTCCACTACGTTCCGCAACCAGACTGACGTCTGGCCCCTACAATCCTTAACCGGGTCTTGCAGCTGCCATTATTAAGGCACTACTTAAAGGACCGGAAAAAAAAAATTTTAAATTTTTCCTCAAATTTGGGTCTTCTTTTTACATTTTTGTAACTTCACTGCTGATTATATAGTAGGGGGCTGATGAAAATGCCTGGCGCACTTTTGTCATATGCAGATTCTGCCGTCGGCTAATCTGACATTAAGCCTCTTCACAACCGCACTGCGGAATATTAGGAGTAATCGTATGAAAAATACTGATGTAAAAAATCTTACCCCGGAAGAAAAATGGGAGCAGGCAACCATTGCCAACAATTTTATTTTCTATAAGGTCATGCACGAAAACCCGGATGTCTGCAAAGAACTGCTGGAAATCTTACTTGAAATGAAAATTGACAGAATTGAAATGTATC
>DGUP01000038.1:0-540 GCA_002394685.1 Treponema sp. UBA4307
CAAACGATGCCTATAATGCCATGTACAATAATCTTTTTGATTTAATAATTTCAGATGTAATGATGCCACAGATTGATGGCTTTGAGTTTGCAGAGACAGTAAGAAAAATCAATCAGACAATTCCAATTATTTTTATGACTGCCCGGGATGATTTTACTTCTAAGCAGAAAGGATTTGCAGCCGGCATAGATGATTATCTTGTTAAGCCTGTTGATCTGGACGAGCTCCTTCTGCGTATTTCTGCAATTTTAAGAAGAGCAAAGATTTCTCAAATCAAAAAAATAACAGTCGGCTCGCTGACGCTGGATGCTGATGCAGTTTCTGCAGTTTCTGATGGAAAGGAAATTCAGCTTACAGCCCGCGAGTTTAATCTGATTTATAAATTACTTTCTTATCCAAATAAAACCTTTACCCGCCTTCAACTTATGGATGAATTTTGGGATGCAGACTCTAATGCAACTCCCCGTGCAGTGGATGTTTATATTACAAAGATTCGCGATAAGCTTTCTGCGGCAGGCTGTTCTGGTTTTGAAATTGCAA
>DGUP01000038.1:642-931 GCA_002394685.1 Treponema sp. UBA4307
GGCGGTTGTAAAATGAAGGAAGAGTGTGAAAGAAAAAGCCGTTTCCCTATAGGTCTTTACTGGACAGTTCTTGGAATGCTGCTGGTGACTGCCGGTATAAATATTGCTATTATCCTTTTAGGACTCAAGAATAACTGGAATGAAATAGTTTTTGTTCATCTGGTTATCCTCTATTGGATTCTTGTTTCAGCAATAATTGTTCTATATATTAAGCATAAAATTCACAAAACCTACGAGATTCCCCTTCAGAAAATTTCAAAGGTTACAGAAAAGGTTTCAAAGGGTGATT
>DGUP01000038.1:977-9367 GCA_002394685.1 Treponema sp. UBA4307
TTTCAAAGGGTGATTTTTCAGTTTCTGTGCCGACCGTAAATCCTCCTGAAAAATACGATTATCTTGATTATATGATTTTAGATTTAAACAAGATGATTGAAGATTTAAATGGCATTGAAACTCTTCGTACTGATTTTATTTCTAATGTTTCTCATGAACTAAAAACTCCTCTGGCAGTAATGCAAAACTATGCAAGGCTTCTTCAGACTTCTGACCTGACGGAAGAAAATCGGCAGGAATATGCAAAAGCAATTTCGCAAAATTGTCAGCAGCTTACTTCTCTTATAACTAATATTCTTAAATTGAATAAGCTTGAAAATCAGCAGATTTATCCAAAAGTTCCTCCTTATGATTTAGGAGAACAACTACGGGAATGCCTGCTTGGTTTTGAAGAAGCATGGTCTGAAAAAAATCTGGAGCTGGAAGTTGAAATTGAAGATGGAATAATGACTACTACAGATGGCCAGCTCTTGAGTCTTATCTGGAATAATTTTATTTCCAACGCAATTAAGTTCACTCCTGAAAATGGAAAAATCATCGTACGTCTGCAAAAGCTCGGAGAACTGATACAGGTTAGTGTTCAGGATTCAGGTTGTGGTATGGATGAAAAAACTATGAGTCACATTTTCGAAAAATTTTATCAGGGTGATACGAGTCACGCAACAAAAGGAAACGGGCTTGGGCTTGCCTTAGCTGCAAGAGTTGCAGATATCTGCAAAGGAAAAATCCGTGTAGAAAGTCACCCTGAAAACGGCTCTGTTTTTTACTTTGAATTTTAGAATCAAAGTTCTGAAAGCATTATGAAGGTTTCGCCTGCAAGTTCTTTGACTTTCCGGGCTACGCGAACATTGAATTTATGGTAGTATTAAAATATAAGGGGCAATCATGAATAAGAAATGGTCGGAACTTAATAAGATGATGCAGATCGGACTTAAGAAGAGAGATACTTTTGATCAGGGTAAATTTTCACTCATGAAGTTACGATGTGAGTTATGGAATACAATTCTTACTTTGAAGAATGAACTTAGCAGAGATGATTTCAATGCTATACCGTTTATAAATGCGGAAGGATATCACAGCAAGACGATAGCATACTCCCTGTGGCATATTTTCAGAATCGAAGATATTGTTGCTCATACACTGGTGGCAGGGGATGAGCAGATTTTCTTCAGGGAAGACTATCGGAAGAGAATCAATTCTCCGATCATAACAACCGGGAATGAACTTGCGAAGCAGGAAATTGCGGATTTTTCGAAAGAACTAGATCTGGATGAACTGTATCATTATATCGGTGAAGTAAAAGACAGTACCGAGGTGGTACTGGAAAGCCTTTCTTTTGATGACATGAAAAAAAAGATTTCGGACGAAACAAAAGAGAACCTGAGATCACTTCATGTGGTAAGCGAAGATGGAAATGCCGTCTGGCTCATTGATTATTGGTGCAACAAGGATATTCGTGGATTAATCCAAATGCCTTTTTCCAGACATTGGATCATGCATCTTGAAGCGTGTCTGAGAATTAAAAATAAGATTCTTCGTTAAGGAAATCAATGAGTAAAATACGATCCTAAAAAAAGTTCTGGTAACATTTCATAATTCTGGATTTTGTAGATATGCTTACAAAGTCCAGAATTGTGTATAAGTTTTTCCTAATTATGATGCTTCCTATGATGGTTCACATAGTTTCAAAGTTTGGCTTGATTTTTTCTTGTTTCCGCCATGATAAAAACAATGGCAAAAATGAATGATATTACGTCACTGATTAAAGAGGCCCAGAGCATGGTGACGATGTTGTGACTTGTCAGTGCAAGAATAATTGAAGAAGGCACAAATACGATTACGTCGCGAAGCAGTGCGAGCAGAGTTGACTTTCCACTTTTACCCAGGGACTGGAGTATGATGGCTGCAGATTTTATAAAGCAGGTGAGGATGATGCCGCTCAAAAAGATTCTGACGCAGAGACGGGCATATTCGCTATATTCCGGGCTGTTGTTTTTCCCAAAAAGGGAAATTACAAAATCCGGAGCAAGTTCAAAAATCAGAAAGAACACTGTGCCGTAGGTAAGAATCGAATCTGCTTTCTTGTTTCGCTAGTGTATCAGATTTTTGAATTTGATGTAAGAAAGGAGAACTAAAATTCTTTTCTATTCTTAATGCCGTGCTCGAAACTCAGCTTCGAACGAGACTCGCCTTGAAACTCACCTCATGTGCCGTGATCAGATTTACTCGAAGTGGTGCTTCAATACATGTGTCGTTTGCATTAAGTTTTGTGAGTATAGCATAAAAAATCTTTCCTTGGTAGCGGTTTTTCTTTGGCGTGTCTGTGTTGAGTGAAAAATAATAATTGTGGTAAACTTTGTTTTATGAAAAAAGATGAAAGTGTTTCTGTAAGAAAGAGTGCCCGGACTTTACTTTTGATGTTGGGCTTGTTTATTTTTCTAAGTTCCATCTTTGCCCAGAAGAAGGAATCTTTTTTTGCTGACTGCGGACGAGTTTGGGATTTGGCAAAGTTCAATATAGTTTCGGAAGAGGATTTAAAAAGGGAAGGTGGACTTTCTGTAGAAGAAGCGTTAAGAACGCTCTTAAGAGTTCAAGGTGCAGGTTCGGCGTGGCAAAGTTCAAAGGAGTGGTACTTGATTAAGGAGCTTGCTCCCTTGGATAAAAAATTTAGCGAGGAAGAAAAAACTTTTTTGCTCTCTCTTTTTTATGCTGTTAAAAGACCTCTTCTTACGCAAGAAGAACTTTTTTCTCTTTCGCTTAATGCCCCGCTTACTGAATACGGTGCCTTAAAATATGTTACCCGCTTTATTGGCAATACCTATAGCTGCATTGACAAGCCGGAAGAAATAGGCTTTACGGAGCAGGGGCAAACTTATGCCAGGGCCTTTGACCGCAAGCTTATTTTGAGCAAGAGTGAAGAAAATGCCTCAAAGCCTATACTGCGGAAGGATTTTTACATTCTTCTTGCAAGTGCAATGAATACGAAAGTTTCTTTTGGAGGCTATTCAACTGGTGAAGCGACTTATTTTTCCTTTTACGAAAATGCAGCAAAATCTACGCGCAAGGAAAAGGAAAGAATTGTTCACGAGGGGAAACTTTATGCAAAGCCAAAATTCAATGATGACTTTTCGCTAAGTTGGAATGTAAAGAAAAGACTTTTGGATGATGACAATACTTTTACGGAAATTACATGTTATTCTGCGGATGGAAACAAACTTGCAAGTGAGACGATGATCGGAATTAGAGACTCTTGTTCTTGCAAAGATATGATAATGCTCATCATCAATTCTGGTAAGGAAAGGAAAATAGAATACGCTTCTTATCTTGTTCTAACAATAAGCAGCTACAATTCTGATTGGTCTGAATCTTGGGAAGAGACAGCCAGATTTGATTTGTCGGACGTAAAAATTGTGCAGGACCTAAAGATGATGAACCCCGGTACCTTAAAGACTTTTGACGGGCAATGGGTTCCCAAAACAATATCACTTAAAAGTGGGGTCTTTAAAAAAGAAGCATTTTATCTTCTTCATTCTTATGAACACCGCTACAGGAAAGATGAATTCAACAGGGACAGTTTTGCTCTTTTTACGGTGGCAGATGATACTTCTGAATTTAAAAACTCAAAGCATGAGTCTCTTTTTTGCGGTGGGCTTGATACGGAAGATACCCATATACTTGAAGTGATGATTGACGGGGATGCAAAGAATGGTTTTGTCCTTCATGTTTCGCCTGAATCAAAAGAATCTTTTGAGAAAAAGTAGATATGGGAAAGAGCGGAATTCTTTATGTGGTTGGAACAGGCCCTGGTTCTTCTGAGCTTATGACGCTTGGGGCCGTAAGGACTTTGCAGAAATGCCCTGTGATTTTTTATCCTGTGACCCAAAGCAAATCTGGGCAGCAAAAAAGCCGTGCGCTAGAAACTGTAAAAGGTGCTGTTGACCTTGGCAAAAACTCGGGAAGCACTCTCCTGCGTGCGACGCATCTCATATCCGGAATTTAACTGCCCCCTTTTTGAATGCTCCTTTGCTGAAAGTCCTGTCATGATAAGGCCTCCGAGTAAAAGGGGAAGAATAAGTTTTTTCATACAGTTTCGTTCCAGACTTCCTTTGCAAGATATTTGATGTCTTCAATAATCTGCTCAGTTGTCATGCCACAGTCACGTAAAAGTTCTTCCGGCTTGTAGCGGTCGTAGAATTTCTTTTCAAGGCCGTAATTCTTTACAAGTATTTTGCCAGGACCGTAGAAAGAAGCTATCTTCTGGCCAAATCCGCCTTCAAGGATTCCGTCTTCAAGTGTGATTATAAGCTCGTGATTTCTTTCGAGGCTCTTAAGCAATTCCTTGTCCAAGCCCGAAGCAAAACGTGGATTTATAAGACTAGGTGTGAATCCGCATTTTTCTTTTATTGCGGCGGCAAGTTTCTGTCCTTTCTGGAAAAAATCTCCCAGGGCGATGATTGCAATCTTTTCGCCTTTTTCTTCTATTATAAAGCGGTTCAAATCACTGTAGTTTTTGTCTGAAGGGCGGTGTGTAACCTGGTTTCCTGGAATTAAAATCAAAACTGGATTTTCTTTCTGTTCAAGGCTCCAGTCCAGCATGGAAATGTATTCTTCCGCGCTTGAAGGGCAGAGCACTACAAGTTTTGGAATATTAGTGAAGGCTGCAAGACCGAAAATTCCAAGGTGAGTAACATCGGTAAGACCATCGAAAGAAGAGTAGTTCATGAGCATTGTAACCGGAGTTTTGTTGATGCAGACATCCTGAGAAATCTGATCGTATGCTCTCTGTAAGAAAGTCATGTTTGTTACGACAAGCGGCTTTGCACCACGGCGGGCAATTCCGGAAGCGATTGCAACGGCTGCTTCTTCCGCAATTCCGGTGTCGATGTACTGGCTGCCAAGTTTGATTCTTTCCTCAGGTCCCAAACCTACAGACATAGGCATGGCAGGAGATACAACCACAAAATCCTTGTCTTTTTTTGCCTTTTCCATTATGTACTGGCAAGTCATACCGAAATATGATTCACCGCCGGCAAAAGTTCCGGTAGGCTTTCCTGTGGCTCTGTCAAATGGAACGCACCAGTGCCAGCCTTCCTTGTTTTTTTCTGCAAGCTCGTAGCCTTTTCCTTTCTGGGTATGAATATGAACAACTACAGGATGATTTGAATCGCGGACCTTTTCAAAAACCTTGATTAAAGAGGCAATGTTGTTTCCATTTTCTTCGTAAATATAGTCTAGTCCGAAAGCTGTGAACCAGTTGTTTTCTGTCTTGCCGTTTGAATCCCGGAGGGCTTTAAGATTTTTATAGATTCCTCCGTGAGTTTCTGCAATTGCCTGCTCGTTGTCGTTTACCACGATAATGAAATTCGAGTTCAGTTCGCTGCCAGCAACACTAAGGGCTTCCATTGCCTCGCCGCCGGAAAGGGAACCATCGCCAATAACAGCGATTATGTTTTCTTTTTCGCCTAAGATGTCGCGGCCCTTTGCAAGTCCCAGAGCCAGGGCAATTGAAGTTGAAGTGTGTCCGATGTTGAAAAAGTCGTGCTCGCTTTCGTCAGGGTTTGTGTAGCCTGAATCTTCCGAGAAACGGCTGTCGTCAAAGTAGCCGGCTTTGCGTCCGGTGAGCATTTTGTGGGCATAAGACTGATGGGAAACATCAAAAACGAATTTGTCTTTTGGAGAATTAAAAACATAGTGCAGGGCGATTGTTGCTTCTACAAAGCCAAAGTTAGGACCAAAATGTCCGCCTATTTTTGTAAGACGATTAAAAAGCCCCTCGCGGATTTCATCTGCTACGGCTGGAAGTTCAGAAATTGAAAGTTTTTTTAAATCTGCCGGGGAATTAATGTTATCTAAAATCATAAATTGTATACTCCTGTATTAGTAAAGTTATGTCACTTATCTAAAATATACGGTATAAAAAGTGACTAGTCAACACTAAAAAGTATTATTAGTGACAAAAAGTTATTTATTAAAAAGTCTTTTTATTCATATTGACAATCATCTATGTATTATTTATAGTGCAACATATAGATACTTATCAATATGAGGTTTCCTATGAATGAAACAGAAATCGCTCTTATCTGCAAGGCTTTGGGAGATGAAAACCGCGTTCAGATTATTAAAATGCTGACAGGAGGAGAATTGTGTGCCTGTAAAATTCTTGACGCTTTTAATATTACACAGCCCACTCTTTCTCATCACATGAAAATTCTTACAGAATGCAATCTCGTTAATTCACGAAAAGAAGGGAAGTGGACTTATTATTCAATAAACTGTGAAAAGTTCTCGGAGTTTAAGAGTGCTGTATCTGAGTTCACATGTAAAACTTCTCCTGCAAAAAAATCAGCTGGAAAGTGCTGCTGTAAGGATTAGCGATTATGGGAAGCTTTATTCAAAAACAGATTCTTGGAATGGAATGGCTCAATACACTGATTGGAAAAATACTTTCTGCTGCCGGACTTGATATGGAAAGCCGCTTTGGTGGAAGTCTTCACTTTTTCCTTTATGATGTAATTAAAATCACAATTCTTCTTTTTGTGCTGATATTTTTGATTTCATATATTCAGTCATATTTTCCGCCTGAAAGAAGTAAAAAAATACTTTCGCATTGCAAGGGATTTTCTGCCCGAGTAATTGCTGCGCTTTTGGGAACGGTGACATCCTTTTGTTCTTGTTCTTCAATCCCTCTTTTTATGGGATTTACGACTGCAGGGCTTCCGCTTGGGGTTACCTTTAGTTTTTTGATTTCTTCACCTATGGTCGATTTTGCTTCACTCATTTTGCTTACTAGTATTTTTGGCTGGAAGATTGCGATTGCTTATGTTGTGCTGGGGCTTATTGTCGCTATTGCCGGCGGAACAATAATAGAACATCTTCATATGGAAGATCAGGTTGCTGATTTTATTCGTAATGGAAAAAGCGTTTGCCTTGCAGAAGAAAAGCTATCGCAGAAACAGAGGCTCATTTCTGCATTGCACTCTGTTTCCGATACGCTCAAAAAAGTCTCTCCATATATTCTTTTGAGCGTGGCCGTTGGAGCTGTAATTCATAACTGGATTCCTGAAGATTGGATTGTCAGCCTGCTTGGTAAGAAAAATCCGCTTGGTGTAATTCTTGCAGTCTTTGCGGGCATTCCAATGTATGCAGATATTTTCGGCTGCATTTCAATTTCGGAAAGTTTGCTTGCAAAAGGAGCACTGCTTGGTGTTGTCTTAAGCTTTATGATGGCAGTAACGACTTTGAGTTTGCCTTCTTTGATAATGCTTAAAAAGGCGATAAAGACAAAGCTGCTGGTAACTTTTGTTTCAATCTGCGTAGCCGGAATAATTCTTGTGGGATATTTTTTTAATGTTTTTCAGGCATTGTTTTTATAAATCGTTAAGGAGGCATGAAAAAATTACATCCATGTAATTTTTTCATGAGCAGATTTTGCCGTTGGCATAACTGCGATTTCGTGCCTCCTGCACGACCGCTAACGCGGAGTTTTTAAAGGAGATTTAATATGGAAAATCTTACTATTAAAGTTTATGGCAGCGGCTGCAAAGGTTGCCAGACTTTACATCAGAATGTGATTGACGCTCTGGCTGAAATGAATATTGCGGCTGACGTTCAATACATTACAGACATGCAGAAAATTATGGAAAGCGGAGTAATGAGTCTGCCCGCTCTCGCAGTGAACGATAAAATTGTTTCGACAGGAAAGGTCTTAAGTGTGGCAGAAATTAAAAAGTATCTGGGGTAATAAATATGAATCACAAAGAAAAAGCTGTAAATTATTTTTCGCAGAAATTGCATTGTTCTCAGTCAGTACTTGCAGCTTTTGCTGATGAATGCGGGATTACAGAAGAAGAGGCTTTTAGACTTGGAAGCTGCTTTGGCGGCGGTATACGCAGGGGAGAAGTTTGTGGTGCAGTGACCGGAGCCCTGATGGTATTAGGATTATTGTATGGCCAGAAAGCTGCCGGTGACATAGAAGGCCGCCAGCTTTCGAATAAAGTAAATGATTTAATGATGGACCGCTTCAAAGAAAAATTCGGCTCTTATATCTGTAATGTTTTACTTGGCTGCGATATTACTTCAGAAGAGGGGCATCAATTTTGCGTTGATAATAAACTCTTCACCCAGTTCTGCCCAAAAATGGTGGCTGCCGCAGTGGAGGCAGTTGAAGAAATTATTCTGGAACTGAAGTGAGCAAAGATTTTATATTACGACTCATTTACCAGCTTGCCGGTCATGTGCTCAATTTCAAGCTCAAGGCACTGAACGCGGGGGAGGGCGTTTGCCAGTTCTTTTTCAAGATATTCCTGGTCATCTGTAAACTTCTGAACCAGCTTTGTACAGATTTTGCGGGTAAGGTCCGGGTCAGTCACAAGGCGGATTTTTCCAAAGAC
>DGUP01000038.1:9422-9582 GCA_002394685.1 Treponema sp. UBA4307
TTACACTGTTGATGTTCAGCGCCCATTCGCCTTCCTTGCGGTAGCCTGAATCGTAAACGCAGAAGCTTGCCTTATCGTAATTTTTTATGGCATCAATTTTGTGGCCTTCTTTTGCACCGTGAAAATAAATCTTGTTGTCTTCTTCGCTGTAAAAGTGGGA
>DGUP01000038.1:9705-57179 GCA_002394685.1 Treponema sp. UBA4307
TTTTTCAAAATCTCTTTGCATTCAGCGTCTGTAATCTGCTGCTTGAATCTTCTCATTGGTCTGAACATATGTTTACCTCTATTTCTTATTTATATAGATGACAGATTGCATTTTGTTTTGAAACAAATATCTGATGTTTTTTTATCTGTCTATAGAACTAAATCTGCTTGGCAAGCGGCTTGGAATAAAACTTATACTCTTTAATCTCGCAGTTGCCAAAGTTGGTTGAACTAAATTCTTCATTTGTTTCTGAATAAAAGTAAGAATGGATCATTCTGGCAATGCCACCGTGAGTAACAAGCAGAAAGGTTTTATTTTCAGCAATTGTGCGGGCTTTGAGTTCATCAATAAGATTATAGATTCTTTGTCCCAGTCGGAGCATGGATTCGCCGCCATTGTAGTCGCATGCAAACTGTTTTTTTGCTTCATGAAAAACTCCGGGATGTTTGTCCCATTCATGACCTTCATAGTCTCCGAAGTTCTGTTCAACCAGGCGGGGCTCACAAATGAGAGGGAGCTTGTTTTCTTCTGCGATAATGCGTGCTGTATCTGCAGCCCGGCTGAGTGGAGAATGGAGAATTATATCGATGGGAAGTTTTTCTTCTTTTATTTTTCTGGCAAGTTCGTAAGCCTGTTCGATTCCTTTTTGAGTGAGGGGAGTGTCAGTAATGCCCTGAACTTTTCCTTCAACATTCCATTGGGATTCTCCGTGGCGGGTGATGTAAATATTTTCATTCATATCTGATTTTACCTTGTGGATTTTTTTTAGACAAGCCGGATGAACAAAATAAAAATATCTGTTAATTTAAGATTATGGAACTTGCAGAAAAAATATATGCAGCGGTGCGCCTGATTCCACGGGGAAAGGTTGCAACGTATTCTCAGATTGCAGCTCTTGTGGGAAATCGTAATCTCCGACGTTATGTGGGAAATGCCCTGCACAAAAATCCCAGTAATACAGTTACGCCCTGCCACCGTGTTGTAAATGCAAGTGGCTTTTGTTCCGGAAGTTTTGCCTTTGGAGGCCCCGGTGTTCAGCAGAAAAAACTTAAGGCCGAAGGAGTTCTTTTTGTTAACGGCCATGTTGATATGGAACGCTTTTTAATCAGCGAGGACGATTTTGAAATAATGCGGGCAGACCTGGTTTAACATAATCTTATGAAAATTCAGATTTGCAAAAGATACTTCTCAGATTGCATTTTTCTACAAGCATCTTTTGAGTAAGTCCTTTTCGCTGCGTATGTCATAAATTAAAATTCTAGTTTTTTCTGCTTTCAAAAAACATATTCTTTAGGAGGGGAAAGCCTTCCCCTCGCTTCAGCCCGCTTTGCGGTCTTCCGCTACCCTTTCGCCTAGGGGGCCCGCCCCCTAAAACCCCAGAATATCACACCACCCACTTTATTGAAAAAAAATTTTTATCAACGATTTTATTTATTCTTCTCTTACGGACCAGGATGCTACTTTTGTTTATTCAGTCCGTAAACATAATTTGATTATCCAAAAAATCTTTCCTGTTTCATGAATACCTACGGACTAAAAAATCAGAAGTTGCAAATTAGTCCGTAACTTTTCATTAATTCTCCGGAAATATTTTCCCTGAACACAAAGGCTTACGGACTAAATAAGTAAGTCCCACGATTCAGTCCGTAAACATAATTGGTTTATCCAAAAATTCTTTTCTGTTTCATGAATACCTACGGACTAAATAATCAGAAGTTGCAAATTAGTCCGTAACTTTTCATTAATTCTCCGGAAATATTTTCGCTGAACACAAAGGCTTACGGACTAAATAAGTAAGTCCCACGATTCAGTCCGTAAACATAATTTGATTATCCAAAAATTCTTTCATGTTTCATGAATACCTACGGACTAAATAATCAGAAGTTGCAAATTAGTCCGTAACTTTTCATTAATTCTCCGGAAATATTTTCGCTGAACACAAAGGCTTACGGACTAAATAAGTAAATCCCACAATTCAGACCGTAAACATAATTTGATTATCCAAAAATTCTTTCCTGTTTCATGAATACCTACGGACTAAATAATCAGAAGTTGCAAATTAGTCCGTAACTTTTCATTAATTCTCCGTAAATATTTTCGCTGAACACAAAGGCTTACGGACTAAATAAGTAAGTCCCACAATTCAGTCCGTAAACATAATTGGATTATCCAAAAAATTCTTTCCTGTTTCATGAATACCTACGGACTAATTCAACTTTTTCATTGTATTTAAAAATCATTATAACTTCTTTACAAATCGCTTCTGTTCTTTTTATGAAACATACCCTGGATGTTCATAAAAAACATGGGCATTTGTGCGATTTATGCCGGAGTTAAGACGCATCAGACGGATTCCATTTTGCTGTGCCCAATTTTCAGCGGCAAGTAAAAATGCCTTGCCCAACCCCTGTTTTGAAAAATCCTTTTTTATCGCAAGCCCCAGAATATTTGCCATGTTTTCCAAATATAATACATCGTAACATTCAATGTGCATAAAGCCTGCAAGCTGATTATTCACTCCCTGTGGAAGCCCCTGCCTGGTCAAAGTTTCAACCTCAGCAACACAAACAGCCTCACGCTTCAAATCCAGTTTTTCAATCGCCGGCGATTCGTGATTTATGTAGCCGCCAAGATGGTGTGGGAAAAGTTTTGCTGCCTCAAGTTTAATGCGGCTGTATTCTTCAACTGCCTGAGAATGCTCACGTAAATAATCTCTGAATGTAAGACTGCGCTTGAGTTCGGGCAAGTCTTCCGGGCACAGATTCAAATGAGGTTCCCGCAAATGCTCCCTGCCGGAATAAACAAAAGCCCTGCACCCGAGAATTCCAGGGGTTCCTTCATGATTGTAACCTATGCCTGCCAAAGCCTGGATTGCTGCTTCAAAATCACAGGCCTTAACAACTATATCAATAATTGGTTTTGCATAAAGGTCCGGTACAGAAGTGCTTTCAGTATGTTCAAATAACAGAGCGAGCAGCCTATCTTCCTGTGATATTCCAGTCGCCGCCTTTTTTGTCACAAATTCTGACACAGTTTCTGACACAGTTCCAAGTGCTGCTACTTCTGGTCATAGGGCTGAACATCATATTATAACTTCCATCCGCTGTATCTGTCTCGCTGGTACTCGCAGGTGAACTTTGCAAAAGATACTTCTCAAGAAGATCTTTTATTCCATCAGCAGAAGCCGCTTCCTTTGAATAAAATATCCTCAAAATATGTGAGAAAAATATGCAAAAATAATGAATATTTATTCAGAATATTGTATAATCTCTTGGAATTGATTTAATTAAAAGGAGACAACAATGGATATGTCATTAAACACAAAATGCGTTCAGGCAGGTTATACTCCTGGTAATGGAGAACCTCGCCAGATTCCTATCATTCAGTCAACAACTTTTAAATATGATACCAGTGAAGAAATGGGTGCCCTTTTTGATTTGCAGAAAAGCGGTTATTTTTACACCCGCCTGCAGAATCCTACAAATGATATGGTTGCTGCAAAAATCGCTGCACTGGAAGGTGGAAAGGCTGCAATGCTTACTTCATCTGGTCAAGCTGCAAACTTTTTTGCCCTTTTTAACGTATGTGAAGCCGGCAGTCACATTGTTGCTTCTTCATCAATCTACGGTGGTACTTTCAACCTGATTTCCACAACTTTCAGAAAGATGGGGGTTGATGTTACTTTTGTAAGTCCTGATGCAAGTGAGGAAGAACTGAATAAGGCTTTTCAGAGAAATACCCGTGCAATGTTTGGAGAAACAATCGCAAATCCTGCTCTCACTGTTCTGGATATTGAGAAGTTTGCTAAGGTTGCTCATGCTCACAATGTTCCTCTGATTGTGGATAATACTTTCCCGACTCCTGTAAACTGCCGCCCTATTGAGTGGGGTGCTGATATTGTTACTCATTCCACAACAAAATATATGGATGGTCACGGTTCCTGTGTTGGCGGTGCAATTGTTGATGCTGGAAATTTTGACTGGATGGCTCATGCTGATATGTTCCCTGGCCTGGCAACTCCTGATGAAAGTTATCACGGAATTGTTTACGCAGAACAGTTCGGAAAAGAAGGTGCCTTCATTACAAAAGCTACCACTCAGCTTATGAGGGATTTTGGCTGTATTCAGGCTCCAATGCATGCATTTATTTTGAATCTGGGACTTGAATCCCTGCACGTAAGAATGCCTCGCCATGTAGAAAACGGTCAGGCTGTTGCAGAATTCCTTGAAGCAAGTGACAAAGTTGTGAGCGTAAACTATCCAACCTTAAAATCTAACAAGTACTATGAACTTGCAAAGAAGTATCTTCCAAACGGTGGATGCGGCGTTGTTTCCTTTGAACTTAAGGGTGGACGCCAGGCTGCAGAAAAGTTCATGAAGGCTCTGAAGCTTTGTGCAATTGAAACTCATGTTGCAGATGCCCGTTCATGCTGCCTGAATCCTGCTACTTCAACTCACCGTCAGCTCACTGATGAACAGCTTGCAGCAGCTGGAATTCCTGCAGGTCTTATAAGAATTTCATGTGGTCTGGAAGACAAAAATGATTTGATTGCAGATCTTAAACAGGCCCTGGAATCAATCTGATTCTGATGATTTTCATGTTTTAAAGCGGAGACCCTGGAAGTTAAATCCGGGGTCTTTATTTTTAAGAAATGTCTTCTTTTATCTTCTTATTATATGAAGATTATATGAAGAAATCTTATCCTCTTGACCTTTTCTCCCATGAGTGGTAGTTTATCCCCATACATCAATGGCGATGTGAAAATCTTTTTCGAAACTGAGAAAGCCTTTCACATCGCCTTTTTGTTTTTACAAAAGTAATGGAGGAAAAAATGACAGCAAATGTACCTGAGATTTTTGGAAACATGGTGTTTAACCAGAGCGTAATGCAGGAACGCCTTCCAAAAGAGACATTTAAAGCTCTCAAGAAGACCCTTGATTCTGGAGCTCCACTGGAACTGGATGTAGCTAACGTAGTAGCTCATGCTATGAAAGACTGGGCAATTGAAAAGGGAGCTACCCACTTTGCCCACTGGTTTCAGCCTTTAACAGGTATTACTGCTGAAAAGCACGATTCATTCATTACTCCTCAGGATGATGGTTCTATTATCATGTCCTTCAGTGGAAAGGAATTAGTCAAAGGTGAACCTGATGCTTCTTCTTTCCCTTCCGGCGGACACCGTGCAACTTTTGAAGCCCGTGGCTATACTGTATGGGATCCTACATCCTATCCTTTTGTTAAGGAACACACTCTTTGTATTCCAACTGCTTTCTGTTCTTACACAGGTGAAGCGCTGGATAAAAAGACACCTCTTCTTCGTTCAATGGAAGCCCTGGACAAGCAGGCAAAAAGAATCCTAAAGCTTTTTGGAAAAAATGTTGCTCATGTTGCCACAACTGTTGGTGCGGAACAGGAATATTTCATTGTGGATCATGAACTCTGGTCTAAGAGAAAAGACCTTCGTCTTACAGGAAGAACTTTGTTTGGTGCAAAGCCTGCCAAGGGTCAGGAAATGGATGACCAGTATTTTGCAGCCCTTAATCCAAGAATTGTAAAGTATATGGAAGATTTGAATGATACCCTCTGGCGCTACGGAATCTATTCAAAAACAGAACACAATGAAGTTGCTCCTGCCCAGCACGAAATGGCTCCAGTTTTTTCAACTACAAACCTGGCAGTTGACCAGAATCAGCTTACTATGGAAGTAATGAAAAAAGTTGCCAAACGCCACGGTCTGGAATGCCTTCTCCACGAAAAGCCTTTTGCGGGATTAAATGGTTCGGGTAAACATAACAACTGGTCTATGGGAACTAATGAAGGTGAAAATCTTCTGGAACCTGGAAATACTCCTGAATCAAACGCTCAGTTCCTTCTTTTCCTTACAGCAATCCTTAAGGCTGTTGATGAAAACCAGGATCTGCTCCGTATTTCAGTTGCTTCTGCCGGAAACGACCATCGTCTTGGAGCCAATGAAGCTCCTCCTGCAATTATTTCTGTTTATCTTGGTGATGAACTTTATAACGTTCTTTCTTCAATTGTAGATGGAAAGCCTTATGCCGGCGGTTCAAAATCAAAGATGACAATTGGTGTAGACGTTCTTCCTTCAATTCCAAAGGATTCAACTGACCGCAACAGAACTTCTCCTTTTGCCTTTACCGGTAATAAATTTGAATTCCGCTCTGTTGGTTCAAGTCTGTCTCTGGGAGGTCCAAATACAACTCTTAATGCAATTGTTGCCTATACACTTAAACAGTTTGCTGATGAACTGGAATCTGCAAAGAATCTTGAAACTGCCCTGAATACTCTGATTGAAAGGGAAGTAAAAGCTCACTGGAGAATTGTATTTAACGGTAATGGTTATGATGATTCATGGAAGGTTGAAGCTGCAAAGCGCGGCCTGATGGAATTAAAGACTCTGCCTGATGCTGTTGCCCACTATATGGATGCAAAAAACGTAAAGCTTTACACGGAAATGGGGGTTTACTCCAAGGAAGAAATGGAAAGCCATTACGAAATCAAGCTTGAAAAATATGCCCAGCTTTTGAATATTGAAGTAGAAACCATGCTTGAAATGATAAGTAAGGATATTCTTCCTGCTGCCTACAAGTATACCGGTTCCCTTGCAAAGACTGTTGCAGACCTTAAGGCTGTCCTTCCTTCTGCAAAGGCAAATGCTGAACTTGAAACACTTTCAAAGCTTGACGGATTAATCAGTGAACTTGCCAAAAAAACTTCTGAGTTGTCTTCAAAGCATCTGGCTGCAAAGGATTCAGGGGATGTTATGTCAGTTGCCCGTGCCTATGTAGATACAGTTATTCCTGCAATGGTAGAAACTCGTGCAGTTGCTGACCAGATTGAACCTATTCTTGGTGAAGAATTTAAACCTTATCCATCTTACGAAGATCTTTTGTTCAGAGTCTGAGAATTTAGAGCTGATAAATCTGAGTTAAGCTGAATTTGTATAAAGGCTGTCTGGAAGATTTTTTTCAGACAGCTTTTTTGATAGCAGCCACTATCAATTTTCTAAAAAGTATTGACCTATTTTATAATTGTAAATAAACTTGTACAGTTTATAGGTGGGGAGTTTTTTTCTTCTATATATTATATAGGCTTCTAAAGGAGTTATTTAATATATATTTAATTAAATGGAGGATTTTTTCTATGAAGAAAATCTTGGCAACAGTTCTTGCTCTTGTAACACTTGCTGCATTTACATCATGCGGTGGAGAAAAGAAGAGCAGCTCAGAATTGATTCTGAACAACGGTTCAGAACCACAGTCTCTGGATCCAAGCAAAATTCAGGGCGTACCAGAACATCGTATTTACATGGCACTTTTTGAAGGTCTTGTTTCTTACGATCCAAAAACAAACTTCGCTATTCCTGGCGTTGCTGAAAGCTGGGAAAGAAGTGGTGAAGAAGGTGAAATCGTAACATTCCACCTCCGCCAGACAACATGGTCTGATGGTACACCAATTACAGCTCAGACATTCGTTGATTCATGGTTATATTACATGGATC
The DNA here is from genome assembly GCA_002394685.1 of Treponema sp. UBA4307. GTDB lineage: Bacteria > Spirochaetota > Spirochaetia > Treponematales > Treponemataceae > Treponema_D. The sequence goes on from DGUP01000038.1 coordinate 17,225, forward strand.
CAAATACAGCTGCAGAATATGCATATATGCCAGCAGGTATCATTAAGGGTGCTGCTGCTTACAATGCAGGTGAAGCAGATGCTTCTTCAGTTGCAATTCGCGCTGTAGATGATTATACATTTGAAGTAACACTGGTAGGTTCAGTTCCTTACGCAGTTGATATGATGGCTCACTATTCATTCGCTCCTCTTCCACTTCACGTAATCAAGGAAAAGGGTGATGACTGGACAAAGCCAGGTAACTTTGTAGGAAACGGTCCATTTGTTCTTTCTGAATGGAAGCCACAGGAAAAGATTGTTGTTGTACCAAATGATAAGTACTGGAACAAGGAAAATGTATTCCTTTCAAAGATTACATTCATGCCAATTGAAAACCAGACAACACAGTACAATGCATTTAAGAATGGTGAAATTGACTGGGCAACAGAAGCTCCTCTTGAAATGCTTGATGAAATCAAACTTTCAAAGAACTATCACGTAGCTCCACAGTTATCATCATACTACTATGAATTCAATATCAATGATGAAGTTCTCAGTGATGTAAGAGTTCGTAAGGCACTTGCTATGTCTATTGATAAGCAGCAGCTTGTTGACAAGATCCTCAAGGGCGGACAGATTGCAGCAGATGCATTCGTTCCTCCAATGGGTGACTATGTTCCAGCAAAGGGCAACGCTTATGATGTAGAAGCAGCTAAGGCTCTTCTTGCAGAAGCTGGATATCCAAACGGCGAAGGTTTCCCAACAATGACAGTTATCTACAATACAAATGATAACCACAAGAAGGTTGCTGAATACGTTCAGCAGCAGTGGAAGGAAAACCTTGGTATTGATGTAGTTCTCGAAAACCTTGAATGGGCAACATTCCTTGATGAAAGACAGAACAACCACTTCCAGATTGCACGTGCAGGCTGGGTAGGTGACTATGCTGATCCTTCAAACTTCCTTGAACTTTGTCTCAAGGATGGTGGTAATAACGATGGACGCTATAACAATCCTAAGTTTGATGAACTCCTCAGACAGGCTTCTACAATGCAGGCTGGCAAGGAAAGAGATGATGTTCTCAACCAGGCTGAAGAAATCCTCATTACACAGGATCAGGCATTTATTCCATTCTACTACTACGTTTCACAGAACCTTATCGATTTGGATAAGTGGGATGGCTGGTATACAAATATCCTCGACATCCACCCATACGTTGGTTTGAAAGCTAGAGAATAGAATTAAACTATAAATACGCATAAGGAGACGGTCTGTACGATTGTCTCCTTTTGTCGCGTCTAAGCAAGAATTCTATTTTTTTTCGAGGTTACCTATTATGGGAAAATTTATCGTTAAGCGTTTATTAAGCTTAATCCCAACAATGTTTCTTATTGTTACTTTCAGCTTCTTTGTTATCCGTCTGGCTCCTGGTGGACCATTTTCCAGTGAACGCAAGATGACTCCGGAAGTAGAAAGAAACATAATGCACAAATATCACTTAGATGAACCAATGATTAAACAGTATCTCCGCTACATGGGAGAACTTATTACTAAAGGTGATCTTGGTCCTTCTTACAAAAACAAAGACTATACAGTTAATCAGCTTATCGGACAGAGTATGCCTAACTCAATGATTCTTGGTGTTACGGCTTTGTTGATCGCTCTTGTCTTTGGAACTTTAGCAGGATTAATCGCTGCCCTTAAACAGAACAGCTGGGCCGATTATACCTTAATGTCTCTGGCAAGTCTGGGAATTTCCATCCCTCTCTTTGTTGTAGCACCAATAGCTGTTCTCATATTTGCAATGAAATTACACTGGCTTCCGTCATCCGGCTGGATTACCAGTCGCGCAGGTCTTACCACTTTGATTATGCCTGCAATGACTCTGGCCTTACCATATTTTTCTTCAATTACGCGTCTTACCAGAGCTTCCGTTCTTGAAGTTCTCCGCTCTGATTATGTACGTACTGCTTATGCGAAGGGACTTAAAAAATCAACTGTTCTTTTCCGCCATGTTTTAAGAGGTTCACTTCTTCCTGTTGTAACTTACCTGGGACCAGCTTTTGCAGGAATTGTAACTGGTTCTGTTGTAATTGAACAGGTATTCCTTGTTCCTGGTATTGGAAACTACTTTGTTAAGTCTGCATTGAACCGTGACTACACACTTATTTTGGGAACAGTTATTGTTTATTCACTTATTCTTGTAATTATGAATTTTATTGTTGATTTGCTTTACAGTTTGCTGGATCCACGCATTTCATATCAATGATAAGGTTTGAGGAAACGTATTTATGTTTAAGAAAAAAAATCAGGGTGTGAATGAATTCAACCAGGAGATGAAAAGTGTTTCTCTCTGGGCTGATGCATGGAAACGCCTTAAGAAAAATAAACTGGCATTCATAAGTCTCTGGATTGTTCTGATTTATGTTGTCATTGGAATTGCAGCTCCAATTCTTCCCCTATATCCATATGAGGAACAAGTTGTAGCTCATGCAAATCTTCCGCCTTCATTTAAGCCTGCTGGTGAAATTCTTTTGCAGCAGAAAACTAAATATTTTAACAAAGTAATGAAAGCTGAAGGTCGTGCTGCTTTTAATCAGACAGAAGAAGCTGAACTTGAAGATATTAAGGCAAACCTTAAATCTGAAACATCTCAAAGACATTACATTCTTGGAACTGATGCTCTTGGTAGAGATATGTTAAGCCGTACTATTTATGGTGGCCGTATTTCTATGTCAATTGGTTTAATCGGTACAATCACAGCTCTTCTTATTGGTATTATTGTAGGTGCAATTGCAGGTTACAGGGGCGGTACAACAGATCTTATTCTCATGCGCTTTGTAGATATTATGTATGGTCTTCCATATATGCTCATGGTAATTATTATGATGGCTGTTCTTGGCCGCAACATTGCAATTCTTTTCGTAGCAATTGCTCTTGTTTCCTGGCTTACGATTGCCCGTGTTGTCCGCGGACAGATCATGAGCTTAAAGAGTTCTGAATATGTTCAGGCAGCAAGGTCTATGGGAGCTGGTGCAGGCCGTATTATCTTTAAGCATCTTCTTCCAAATACTCTGGGAATCATCATTGCCTATGCAACTCTTTCACTTCCAGAATTTATTATGAGTGAAAGCTTCCTTTCCTTCCTTGGTCTGGGAGTTTCTGCACCTTTGGCTTCCTGGGGGTCTTTAATTTCTGATGGTGTAAAAGGAATGGAATTGTATCCATGGGAACTGCTTGTTCCTGCTCTTACAATGACACTTTTCCTCTTTGCAATGAATTTCTTGGGTGACGGTGTTCGTGATGCATTGGACCCTAAATCTAAAAACAGAGTTTAGGTGGAGGATTCAAAAATGACAGACGAAGTAATTCTTCAGGTTAGAAACCTAAAAACATATTTTCATACTGATGCCGGTGTTGTAAAAGCCGTAGACGGTATTAATTTTGATCTTCACAAGGGTGAAACTCTTGGTATTGTAGGTGAATCTGGTTCTGGTAAATCAGTAACAAATCTTTCAATTATCAATTTGATTGCCCATCCTGGTAGAATTGAATCAGGTGAAGTTCTTTTTCATGGACAGGATCTTTTGAAGATGTCTGAAAAAGAAATTCGTAAAATTAGAGGTGACAAGATTTCAATGATCTTCCAGGATCCAATGACAAGCTTGAACCCTTATTTGAAGATTTCTACACAGATGATTGAAACCATCACAATGCACCAGGGACTTGATAAAAAAGCCGCAAGAGCTAAGGCAATTGAAATGCTGGAACTTGTTGGCATTCCTGGAGCTGCAGACAGAATTGATAACTATCCTCATCAATTCTCTGGTGGTATGCGTCAGAGAGTAATGATTGCAATGGGCCTTTCCTGCAATCCTGAAATTCTTATTGCAGATGAACCAACTTCTGCTCTTGATGTAACAATTCAGGCTCAGATTCTGGAACTTATGCAGGACCTTTCTAAAAAACTTGGTACTGCTGTAATTATTATTACTCACTCTCTTGGTGTTGTTGCCGGAATGTGCGACACAATTAATGTAATGTATGCCGGTAGAGTAGTAGAACATGCAAATACAATGGATCTTTTTAAGGACACTAAACATCCTTATACACAGGGTTTAATTCGTTCAGTTCCACGTCTGGACATGGAGATGCAGGATAAGCTTTATTCTATTCCTGGTGTTCCGCCTAACGTTGTAGACCTGCCTCCATGTTGTCCATTCTATCCTCGTTGTGAAAAGGCTATGGACATTTGTAAACAGAAATATCCACCTGTAAGTGATTTTGGTAATTCACATGTATGTTCATGCTGGCTGTATGGTAAAGATAAGGAGGCTGCTAAATGAGTGACGAAGTAAAAAATGACGACGTGATTCTTGATGTACGCAACCTCAAGATGTATTTTCCTAAAGAAAACAATAAACTTTTCAGCACTAAGAAAAAGTATATCTATGCAGTTGATGATGTTTCTTTTGAGATTAAGCGTGGTGAAACTCTTGGCCTTGTAGGTGAATCTGGTTGTGGTAAATCTACTGTAGTAAGAGCTGTTGATCAGTTGTACAAACCTACAGCAGGTCAAGTTATTCTTGAAGGTCACGACATTACAAAGCTTAACGCCAAAAAAATGCTGCCTGTAAGACAGACAATGCAGATGGTATTCCAGGATCCATATTCGTCACTGGACCCTCGCATGACAACTGCACAAATTATTTCTGAACCGCTTAAGATTTATCGCGAGAAGGGACTGCTTAAAATTTCTGATGCAGAAATCGATCAGAGAGTTGACCATCTGATGGAACTTGTTGGTCTTTCAAAATTCTTTAAGCATCGTTTCCCACATGAATTCTCAGGTGGACAGAGACAGAGAATTGGTATTGCCCGTGCACTTGCACTTAAGCCAAAATTAATTCTTGCAGATGAACCTGTTTCTGCTCTTGATGTTTCAATTCAGGCACAGATTCTGAACCTTTTTAAGGATATTCAGAAGCAGATGGGACTTTCTTATCTCTTTATTGCACACGATCTGGCTGTAATTAAATATATTTCTGACAGAATTGCAGTAATGTATCTTGGTAAGATTGTAGAAATTGCTGATAAAGATTCTCTTTACAGTAAGCCTCTCCATCCATACACTCAGGCACTTCTTTCTGCCGCTCCAATTCCTGATCCTGAAATTGAAGCAAAGAGACAGCGTATTATTTTAACTGGTGATGTTCCTTCTCCAGATAAACAGCGCCCTGGTTGTGCTTTCTATGACCGCTGTCCTTGTCATATGGATAAGTGTAAGAATTCTCTTCCAAAACTTACTCCAATTGACGGTAAGAATAGTGAACACAGAGTTGCCTGTTTTAAGGTTCTGGAAGAAATGGGAATTAAAACAGAATAAACTTCTTTAAAAAAATTTACAAAAGTAACCCGAAAATAAATAAATCCCTGGTAACTGAAAAATGGTCTTTTGGTTACCAGGTTTTTTTTTGATTAATTCAATGAATTGCAAAAATTGAATTTTGTGCGAATTATTATTTTTTGTTAAGAATTGCTTTTGTAATTAAAAATGTTACTGAACAAAATAAAATCATACCTCCAAAAATCTAGAGATATTCAAGTTTGTTAAAGAGAATTCCTGTAAAGCATACATTACATTATAAGCTATATGTCTTTTTATTGAGTATGTTAAGTAAACTTTATATTGTTCTTCAAAAAAAATCCCCTGCCGAAAATGAAGCGCACTTCAAAAGCAGGGGAAAGAATTTGAATATTAAAAATTCAATTATTTAATTTCGTAAATCCAGCCTTCAGGGGCCTTTTCTGTTCCCATCTGAATGCCTGTTAAGGTTTCTCTTAATTTCTTGAGAACTGGACCGCATTCTTCCATTCCGCTTGGAAGCATGATTGAAGTTCCGTGGTCATCAATCTGTCCGATTGGAGAAATAACAGCTGCTGTTCCACAGAGACCGCATTCAACAAAATCCTTGAGTTCATTTTTGTTTACAGGACGTTCTTCAACATCAATGTGGAGATAATCTCTTGCAACTGTAATCAAACTTCTTCTTGTGATTGATGGAAGAATTGAATTTGATTTTGGTGTTACAAGTTTTCCTTCTTTTGTTACAAAGAGGATGTTTGCACCGCCTGTTTCTTCAATATATGTATGTGTTGCAGGATCTGTGTACATATTTTCACTGTATCCACAGTTGTGGGCATCAACAATATTGTGAAGTGACATTGCGTAGTTCAGACCTGCCTTAATGTCTCCGGTTCCATGTGGAGCGGCGCGGTCCAGATCAGAAATGCGAACTTTAATAGGTTTTACTCCGCCCTTAAAATAAGGTCCAACTGGAGTAACAAGAATTCTAAACTGATATTCATCTGCTGGTTTTACACCGATTACTGCGTTTGAACCAAACATATATGGGCGAACGTAAAGAGTTGCACCGCTGCCATAAGGAGGTACATAATCCAGGTTTGCCTTGATTGTATCAATTACAGCCTGAATCCATCTTTCCTTTGGGAATACTGGCATTTCCAGACGGCGGCATGAATCTGCCATACGGTCTGCGTTAAGGTCTGGTCTGAATGTGACAATTTTTCCGTCAGCAGTTGTGTAAGCTTTAAGACCTTCGAAACATGTCTGAGCATACTGAAGTACGCCTGCACATTCACTGATTGTTACAGTGTGGTCTTTTGTAAGTTTGCCGTTGTCCCATTTTCCGTCCTTGAAGTTAGCAACAAAAGACTTTGAAGTCTCCATGTAACCGAAAGGCAGATTTGACCAATCAATTTTCTTTTTTCCCATAATAAGCTCCTTTGAATTGCGGGCAAAAAGTCCGTTTATATAAATTAATTTTATTGCTTTGATTTGTTTTCTTCAATAGAATTATTTTCTTCTGTTGAAGGCTTTTCAATTTCATCCTTGAAGAGGATTTTTTTCATAATTTTTCCAACTGCTGTAATCATTGGTCCAAGAGTTAAGCTCAAGGCTATTGAACCAATCAATGGTGAAAGAATTTGATTTCTGGACAAGTCACTTCCAATGCAGGCCAGAAGTCCGATTGTAACTCCTGTTAAATCATATATGATTCTGGTTACGGCAAAAGGAATTTTCTTCAGTTTATGGCTGATTATAAATGAAAGTCCGTCATAAGGAGAAAGCCCCATATCGGTGTTCATATAAACTGCGGCTGCAACAACAAATCCACCCAGAGCCAGTATGAATACGAGAATCTTTGCCCAGAGAAGATCTGTACTTGTGTAGATTTCCATTGGAAAATAAGGGTGCCATACATGGTTTCTGAAAAAATCTGATATGTAACCGATTAAAACCATATTTGCAAGGGTTCCCAGTCCAATCAGATGCCTGTCTAAAACTATTACTAAAATGAGCATTATAAGATTAAGTATGAGCTGAAAATTTCCAAATGACCAGAAAGGTCCAAAAGCGTTTCTTAATCTATATGAGATATTTGTATTCTGATAGGAAAATGGATCTGTGCCCCAGGAAACATCCAGAAGAAAAGAGAGAAAAAATCCCATGAAAAAAATACCTACCATCATGATGAAGAATTTTTTCCAGAAGTGGGGAACTATAAACTGCTTAAAATTGATTTTCATAAAAATCCTCTAGTCTGCAATTATAAATAGATGTAGTTTTTTTGCAACTATTCTATAGAAGAAAAATTGATGATTTTTTAACAAGGGATTATTGATAATTATTGAATACGAATAAAGCAGTTATATAAAAAATTTATTTGCAATATTGAATATTCCATTTATAATTTTCTAATTATGAATATCTTAAAACAGTATAAGTTAAACGACGGTTTTTTGCTTCGCTATCAAAATCTGGTGTGTAATGAAGTTATTCCTTATCAGAAAAAAATTCTTGATGATAAAATTGAAGGTGTTGAAAAAAGTCATGCCATGGAAAATTACAGACAGGCTGCACAACTTCTTGAAAAAGGAAAATGTGACGGTGAGTTTTATGGAATGGTTTTTCAGGACAGTGATGTTGCCAAGTGGCTGGAAGCTGCTTCCTATTCTCTTAGTATAAAATATGATCCTGAACTGGAAAAAGAAATTGATTCTGTAATCGAGCTTGTGGGCCGTGCTCAGATGAGTGATGGTTATCTGAATACATATTTTACGGTTAAGGAACCTGGACGACAGTGGACGGATTTGCAGGAAGCTCATGAACTTTACTGTGCAGGTCATATGATTGAAGCCGGGGTTGCATATTATGAATCCTGCGGAAAAGATTCCCTGCTTAAAATTGTAATGAAACTTGCAGACTGCATTTATAATCATTTTATTACAGAAAAGGCTCCGGGCTATCCTGGACATCCTGAAATTGAAGAAGCCCTTATGCGTCTTTACGGTGCTACTGGGGAAAAACGTTATATGGAACTTGCCCTGCATTTCATAAATGTACGTGGTGAAGATTCAGATTTCTTTATGAAAGAAAGTCAAAGCCGTGGCTGGTCCGTGTGGGGCAGCTGGAACGGAGATAAGGAATACACTCTCTGCCATAAGCCTGTTCGTGAGCAGATGGACGCAGTTGGGCATGCGGTAAGGGCGGTTTATCTTTATACAGGGATGGCTGATGCCGCTTATGCTTCAAAAGATAAATCTCTGGAAGAAGCCTGTTTAAATCTCTGGAAAAGTATTGTTAACAAAAGAATGTATATTACAGGTTCAATTGGTTCTGCATATGAAGGAGAAGCTTTTACAAAAGATTATCATCTTCCAAATGATTCAACATATGGTGAAACTTGTGCCAGTGTTGGTTTAATTTTTTTCGCAAATCAAATGTTAAGGCTGCAGAAAAAGTCTGAGTTCGGAGATGTGATGGAAAGAGTTTTGTATAACGGACTTCTTTCAGGAATGGAACTGGATGGAAAAAAATTTTATTATACAAATCCTCTTGAATGCATTCCTGGCATTACAGGTAAAGCGGTAAATCTTCGTCATGTTCTTGAGCAGAGACCTGCCTGGTTTCCATGTGCCTGTTGTCCTCCCAATGTTGCCCGTCTGCTTACGTCAATTGGAAAATATATTTATTCTGTAGAAGATGAAAATGGATGCGGTAAAGTCTGGGTAAATCTTTTTGCTGATGGGGAACTGAATCTTTCTCAGTATAAAAGAAAAATAATCTGCAAAACAAAATATCCTTACGGAGGAAGTGTAAACTTTACTGTTACAAGTGAAGAGGGTGAAAAATATTTATCTGATAAATTTACTCTTGCAATAAGAATTCCTTCCTGGAGTAAAAAAACAAGAATTTATCGTAACGGAAAAATTCTTTCAGACCACTATTTGAATATTAAAGACGGCTATGCATATTTTACAGATTTCTTTCTTGCAAAAGAAAACATTCGCCTGGAATTTGATATGAGTGTAAAAAAGATTTACGCCAATCCAAAAGTTTATTCTGATAATGGTAAAGTGGCTTTTACAAGAGGACCTTTGGTTTACTGTGCAGAAGGATTTGATAACGATGGTGATTTACTGTCCGTCCGTATAAGAAAAAATCCTCATGCAAAAGTTCTCGGTTACAATCCAGATGAATTATCTGGTGTGCAGAAAATCAGTGTCCGGGCAAAGAGAATTAAGAGCGATGATAATAATGAGTGTCTTTACAGTGATAAAAAAGCTGCATATGAAAAAATAAATCTTATCCTGATTCCTTATTATGCCTGGAACAACAGAGGCGTAAATCAGATGCGCGTCTGGCTGCCCCAGGAGTAATTTTAAAAATCAATTTTTAATCCGATTCGAGGATAACGGTTTTTTGTTTCTTCCTCCCAGGCTTTTTGTGCTTGGGAGGCCTGATATTCTACAGGAATAAGACAGTCAAGATTAAGTCTGTTTAAAATATGTTTTGTTTCCTGGAGAATTTTTTTCGTATACAAAAAGGATGATGTTATTGTAATATTTTGTGAGAACATCTTTACTGAGTTTACGGAAAACTCTTTTATTTTATCAAAGTAAACGGTCATTAAAATAACGGCTCCTTTTGCAGCGCAGTTAATTGCAGACTGAACGTAAGATGTGTCAGCAGTAGAAGTTACGGCTACATTTTCAAAACCTATAAAGTCTGTAATTTTCATAAGTTCAGTTTCAAAATTTTCTGCAGCGGGATCCAGTACGTATTTTGCCCCGAGTTTTTTTGCAAGGTCACGGTTTACTTTTTTAGGTTCAACAACTGTAATGTTTCGCATGCCGGAGAATCTTGCAAGTTGTATCATTACAAGTGCATTAAAATCTCCTCCAAAAATGCAGAGGTTTGAATCGTCCCAGATGTGCATTTTATTCAGTGCCTGGCTGACAGTAGCAACCGGTTCAAGCAGACAGAGGCTTTTGTAATCAATATCTTCTTCCATTGGAACACACTGCTTGCTTTTCCAGACAACATACTGGCATATAGTTCCGTTCATTGGTTTAATATTTAGACAGTTGTTTTCTTCCCCCTTAAGGCAATTAACACATTTTCCGCAGAAGAGGGCTGGGGTTCCTGAAACTTTTTGACCTACATAAAATCCTTCTTCCTTTGCCTTGCTGCCTAAATCAACAATTTCCCCTGACATTTCATAACCTGCAATTCCCTGAGTAGAATAAAGATTCCATTTGTGGAAATTAAAAAGATCCTGAATGCCGATTGTAGAATAGTGAACTTTAATTTTAATATCATCAGGAAAATAAATCTGAGGTTCATTTACTTCCTTAAAATCAAGAATGCCGTTGTCGTATTGCCAGAGTGCTTTCATATTTTATTCCTTAGTTATCTCTGTAAGATTGTTTTGAAAAATGATTTCTGTAATCTAATGCGGTAAGCCCGGTTTCGTGATGAAAGAATTTTGAAAAATATCCAATGTCGCTGAAGCCGGTTGCATCAGCTATCTGGGCGACTTTTAATTTTGTATGAGCCAGATAGAATTTTGCATGTTCCAGCCGCAAATACTGCAGGGTATCAAGAATTGTTAAATCAAAATTTTCTTTGTAAATGCGGTTAAGATAAATTTTATTTCGTTCCAGAAGATGTGCAATTCCTTCCAGGGAAATGTTTGTTTGAAATGAATTGTAAATGTTTATTACAGATTTTATCAAATTAACTGATAATGCTTTTCCTCTGTTTTTAAAGAGACTGGTGTTCAAAATAAATTCAATTTCTTCTTCAAGACAACTGAAGTTAAAATCAATAATTTCTTTTGTAAAAAGTTTATAGAAGAAATTAAGCTGCAGCCTGATGTATTCAAGAGTTTCAAAGTTCAGATACTGACGGATTGTTTTGAAGTACAGCTCCCTGACAATATGAACTGCACTTTCTGTATCTGCATAAAGAAGGGCCTGTAAAAGCGGCTGACACTGGGCATGTAATATTTTTTCTTCAATTACAATATTTTTTGTGTTTAAGTCCTGAATGGAAAATGACTTACCGTTAAAAAAATAAGAATAGGCTGACATTTTTTTCATCAGACTGCATTCAGAAAGAATTTTTTTTCTGTTAATTGAAGAATCATAGAGGAGGGCAGCTTTTGAACCAAAAACAGAAAAAGCGTCCTGTGTAAGATGTGCAAAATTAAATTCGCTTTTCAGATTTTGTCTTGGAAGAAGAATAAAAAATTCTTTGTCTTTTGCAAATACGATGTTAATTTTTGCGTAGGAAGAAATTGTTTCTGCAAAGAGCTGAACACTTTTCTGATTGAACACTTCTTTATTTTCAAAAGATCTCATGTATACAAGGTGATAAGTTTCGTAATTCAACAGAATTGAATTAGTGCCGTTCCAGTTTATGAAAATGGTTTCATCAGCCTGCCAGTTTTGTTTTTTCTCTCCAAAGATTCTATCAAAAAAATCCATAAAAATTTCTTTGGAAATATTGTTTTTTTCAACAACGTAAATATTTTTTTCTTTTGGGATGGATTTATTTTGTGATGAAATTAAGATGATGGAATAATTCCACTGGCAATCTTTTAATTCATTTAAAATACTTTCGTATGGAATAAAGAGAGTTGTATCCATAATGACAGCATCAACGTGAAATTTTTTAAATGAAGCTGCAGCATCCATACTAAAAGGAACAACGTGAATGCAAAAACGGCTTTCGTCTTCCAGTAGAGGATAAATTTTCTTTAAAAATAAACGGTCTTCGGAAATCAAAAGTACATGATACATAAAACCCCTTGCGATGAAGACACACCTACAAAAAAAGCGCAATGCTGCCTTTGTACGTGCATCATTGCGCCTAAAAGGAATATTAAAGAGAAGTATATTTTGTGTCAAGTTAAATTTAAAATTATGAACTTTATAATTGTTTTTGATTTTAAATAAAAATGTGTTAGAATTAAGAAATCTTATTAAATGGAGAAAAAAATGGGAATAGCAGCATTAGTACTTGGTATTGTTGGACTTTGTAGTTCATTGGGTTTGGGATCTTTCGGCTTAGGCTGGGTTGGTTCATTGTGTTCAATTCTGGCAATTATTTTTGGTGCAGTTGCTAAAAAGAAGGGTGATCACACAAGTCAGGCAAAAGCTGGACTGATTCTTGGTATAATTGCCCTTGTATGGGGAATTGTTGCAACTATCGTCTGCGTTGTTTGTGTAGGAGTTGCAGGTACTCTTTCAGGCTTTATAGACAGTCTTTAATCTGTAATTTAGTTTTAATGGCTGTGGGTAATAAATTATCCGCAGTCTTTTTTTATTTTTTTTACAAAATCTTATGCATCCATTCATCAATCTTGGATTTTTTAAAATTCCTCTCTACGGTTTATGTATTGCAAGCGGATTACTTTTGGGTGGTCTGCTGATTTATTTTGCCTGTAAATTTAAAAAGAAAAATTTTTATGATTTTTTGATTCTTGCTGCCATGAGTCTTGCTTTTGGATTTGCAGGAGCAAAATTACTTTTTTTATTTACATCATATCCTCTTAAACAAATTCCTAAAGTAATTGCAGCACTGCTTTTGGGTGGAAATAAAAATACTCTTGGACAGGGCTTTGTTTTTTACGGTGGATTTATAGGCGGATTTATTGGAATGCTTCTTGGCTGCAAAATTGCCGGCTGTAAAATTACAGAGTTCTTTGAAGAAATAACTTTTCTTATCCCACTGGTTCACGGCTTTGGACGCTTAGGCTGCACTTTTGGTGGCTGCTGTTACGGAATCCCTTATGAAGGTCCTTTTGCACTTCATTATCATAATCCAATTACTTCAGTAACTCCTCATATTGGAATTTTTCCTGTTCAGCCTCTGGAGTCACTTCTGCTTTTTACTTTTGCAGCAGTAATGATTTTTTTATATTTCAGAAGAGTAAAGTTGAATCTGCTCTGGTACATCACATATTATTCTGTTGTAAGGTTTGTTCTGGAATTTTTCCGGGGAGATCTGGAGCGGGGGCATGCAGGTTTGTTTTCCACTTCTCAATGGATTTCAATTTGTCTTTTTATTATTTCTCTGGGATTTAGTATTTTCTTAATTTTAAAGAAAAAAAATCACTCTGAAGAGACAGATAAAAATCCGGCCGCTCAGAGTGATTAATATTTGATGGAAACTTCTAAAAATCAGAAGAATGTTTCCAGCTGATCAATCAGGCCTTTGAATGTGTCCAGGGCTGACTGAATAGGTTCTGTGCTGGTCATGTCTACTCCACCAACTTTAAGGGCGTCAATAGGGTAGCGTGATCCACCGCTCTTCAGGAAATTGAAGTAGTCATTCAGTTCCTTCTGTCCGCCTTCCGTTACGCGTTTTGCCAGGGCCAAAGATGCAGAAATACCTGTTGCGTACTGATATACGTAGAACTGATTGTAGAAGTGAGGAATGCGTAATCCTTCCATGTCAGATTCTTCTTCAAATACCATTTCTGGTCCAAAGTAGAAGGCGAGCAGGTCACGGTAAATTTTACGGAGATAGTCTGTTGAAAGTGGCTGACCGTTTTCAACTGCTTCGTGGGCCTTAAGTTCAAATTCTGCAAACATTGTCTGACGATAAAGGGTTGCAAGAATTTCATCAACTCTTTTTGCAAGAAGGAATTTTTTCATCTTTTCATCAGATGTGTTTTTCAGGAGATATTCAAAAACAAGTTCTTCGTTAAAGGTTGATGCGGTTTCTGCTTCAAAAATAGTGTACTCGTAGCACATAAAAGGATTGCTGCGGACTGAATTCCAGGAATGCATTGAGTGTCCGCCTTCGTGAGCCATGGTGTAAACAGAGCCGATTGTATCTTCCTTATAGTTCAAGAGAATGTAAGGATAACCTTTGTAACAGCCGCTTGAGAATGCTCCGGAACGTTTGCCTTTATTTTCATAACGGTCTGCCCATCCATTTAAAAGACCGCCGCACAAAGTATCAGTATATTCTTTTCCTAATGGCGACAAGGCCTGACGGCAGATTTCCACTGCTTCTTCATAAGGAATATGGGTTTTAACTTCATCCACCAGAGGAACATAAACGTCATAGTGTCTGAGTTCCTCCAGCCCCATTGCCTTTTTTCTGATTGAATAATAGCGGTGAAGACTGTCAATATTTTTATGAACTGTATCAATCAAATTGCGGTAAACACTTTCCGGTACTTTATCATCATAAAGTGCTCTGTCCAGTGAAGATTTATATCCTCTGGCTCTTGCAAGAAAAACATCCTTGTTAACTGAACCTGAGTAGAGGGCCGCTAAAGTATTTGCATGTTTTGTAAATCCACCGTAGAACTGCTTGTAAGCCTGTCTGCGTATTTCTCTGTCTGGATTTTCCATGAAGCTGATGTAACTTCCCTGAGAAAGTGCTTTTTCCTGACCGTTTACATTAATGGTACCAAAAGTCAGGTCTACATCTGTGAGCAGGGAAAAGGCATTTGATGGAGTTGAAAGGGCTTCTGATGAAAGAGCCAGAAGTCTTTCTTCCTTTTCACTGAGAATATGTTCTTTTCCATAGAGGGATTTCTGCAGGAAAACTTTATATGGTGCAAAAGAATTTTCTTCCATCCAGGAATTAATTTTTTCGTCAGGAATGGCCATGAGTTCTGCATCCCAGAAACTTTGTTCTGCGGCAGCCTGGGTATATGCCATCATAACTTTATTTTCTTTTTCCTGAGCATCACTGTCACCCTGATCCTGTGAAGATAAAAGGCTGGCGTAATGGTATACGTTTTCCAGTACCATGTTAAATTCTTCAAGGGCTTTAAGTGCCTGGAGAAGAGTCTCACTGCTTTCAGCAAGACGTCCTTTGTATTCAGTTACTTTTCTGGAAAGTTCAGGAATCTTTTTAAGATCTGCTTCCCATTCTTCATTTGATTTGTAGATTGTAGAAAGGTCCCACTGATTTTCAGGGGCTACATCTTTTCTTTCTGGAATTGTTGCGTTTGACATAGGCTAAGTATATCCTTTTCTTAAAGGAATTACCACTTGTTCCAGACGCAGTGTGCCGTTAAATGCCTTGCCCTGAATTGAACAAAGCAGCCGCAGTCCCGGCAGGTCATTCCACCCACAAGTTCTGGACAGTCAGAGCATATGGAAAGTCTCTGCCTGTAAGTTTCTTCTCCACAGAAATCCGGGCAGTCTTCTGCCATGGCCATTTCTTCTGCCAGTTCAGGGGTCATGTCCATTGCCAGAAGATGAGCCTTGTTTTCGCAGACCGGGCAGGGATTTTTTTTGTTATTATCTTCAGCCATAATTTCCTTATTTTGAATTATAAGAATAGTTTGTTAAAATCTGATTTCCGTAATCAAGAAAGAGCTGGAAGTCTGCAGGAAGGGGAAACTTTTTTTCATCAGTGAGATGATAGCTGATTCCGTAGTATTCCGAAATTGAAATGCAGCCTTCTTCTATGCACAAGGGCTGATTGTTTTTTATACAGGCATTAATTGCAGATACCTTCTGTTTGTATGCGGCAAATGCTTCTAAAAATTGTGCGTTTTCTTCATTCAGGGATAAAAGGTCACACATTTTTTCCAGATTGTAATCTTCCAGGCATGGAAAGGCCTTCATATTAAGAAGGGCCTCTTTTCCTTGAACGCGGTAGGCTGCATAAAAAGAAGATGGAAAATTCTTTTTCAAGACTGTGTTAATCAGTGAGATATTTCCATTCAGGCAGGCAATAATGTTTACGCTGCCGTCAAGCCCTGCAGTAGCAATCAGTTCCGGTCTGAGATAATCCTTGAGAATATCACTGTGCCGTGAGTCTACCGGAGAAAAAAGGTCTCTGTCTGAAAGTTTGAGGGATGATTTCAACTGGTTCTCAAAGTCAATTTTTATTTGATTTTCGTAGTGGGAAAGAATTGTTGAATTCATTCCTTCATGGTCAAGATTGAGCCATTCTTCTTCAAAAGAAATTTCAGCAAGGAAGGTATCATCATAAAGTTCCCCGGGATAAACACTTTTTATTGTAAGTGTGAGGCGGGAAGTTCTGAGTGGCGTTTTAAACTGTACCATCTGAAAGCCAGGGGCATCTTTTAGAATAATAAGGGCTTTTGTTCCCCCGTCTCCTGCTGCTTCCAGTTCCATAACACGATTATTTGCATAAAAAAGCCTGAAATCGCCGTTACCATTTTTTATAAAGAAATGGTCCAGTTCAACAGTGCCGTTAAATTTTATATTAATCGAAGTTCCGTTTCCATTATCATTTTCTCCTTCAGCCCAGGAGGTGATTCTATGATCTGTAAGATTTTTAACATTGTATTTTTCATCAGAGGAATTGAGGGTTGATGTAGCTGTAATTGAATCAATACTGATTCTGTCTGCAAAGGCTGAAGCCGTAACCAGGGTATTTATCAATGTCAAAATAAAAATAATCTTTTTCATTCCTATAGTGTATCAATCTTCGGCCAATCAATCAAATTTATATGAATTGTCCTTAATTTACGTCCTTTTTTAGTAATATCAGGAAATTTGCAAAATTTGACCTGGTGTCAGATAATAAAAAAATTAGCTTCTATTTGATAGAAGTTTGAAGACAAATAAATATTATGATAAAATATAGTAGTATAAGTAAAATAAATACGGGGTTGTATGAATCAGCTTGACAGACAAAATGGTAACCATCAAAAATCTAAATGGAATATTGAAGAAATTACTATTCGGATTGCCAGAATTTTGAGCAGCCGGAATAGTTTTGAAAGATCAATCAATGATATTCTTGAAGAACTCTCTGAAATAATCTTTCCATCCCGCATTTATATTCTTGAAATTGAAAAAAACTCAATCAGCAATACATTTGAATGGTGTGCGCCTGGAATAGAGCCTGAAATTGATAATTTGAAGGATGTGGACCTGGAAGAATATTCTTCAATCTGGGACACTTGTAAGGATCACAAAAAAAGCATTCTTTTAAAAAACATTGAGCTTTACAAAAAAGACAAACCTGAAATTTACGAGATTCTCCGCCAGCAGAATACAAAAAATTTTATAGAAACTCCCCTTTACTACAATGATACTCTCCTGGGATTTATTGGTGCAAATAATTTTAAGGAAGAAGAAAGTGAGGATGTAAAGGAACTGTTTGAATCTGTTGCATATTTTCTTGCTTCAAGAATAGAACTTAGGAATTCCAGACGGGTGGGTAATGAACAGTTTTATATCCTCAAATCCCTGGCAGATGCATATTTCAGCATGAGTCTTATTAATCTGGAAGATGATACTGTTGAACAGTTTAAGACAAATGAACTTTTGACCCCTTTCTTTGACAAAGGAAATGGTGCTGTTGAAACCATGAAAGACATAATGACAAATGTTATTGGTGATGATTACAGAAAAAGGGTTTTAAAATTTACAGATTTGTCCACTTTGCCTAAGCGTCTTAAACAGAAAAAAATGATTTCTGCTCAGTTCAAGGGGATTTATACAGGATGGTTTATTGCCAGCTTTATTTCAATTGACGTTAAAATGGATGGAACTCCAACCCGGGTAATGTTTACGACTTTGGTAAATGATGAACAGAAGCGGGAAGAAGAATCCCTCCGCTTTCAGACCATTACTGATGAACTTACAGGCCTGTACAACCGCCGTGAATATGAAAACAAACTGGATTTTTACAGGCATCATCCTATTGAAGAAGATTTTGTATTTTTGTCATTTGATGTAAACCGTCTGAAATTTGTAAATGATAATCTTGGTCATGCTGCAGGAGATGAATTAATATGCGGGGCTGCTTCCTGCATGGAAAAAGCCTTTTCTCAATACGGAACAATTTACAGAACCGGCGGCGATGAATTTGCTGCCATCATATACACTAAAAACCTGGATGCCATAGAAAAACAATATCATAAATTAGTGAAGGAATGGTCAGGAAAACTTGTAAAAGAGATGACTATTTCTTATGGGGCAATCAGCCGTAGTGAACATCCGTATATGTCTATTGATGAAATTGTTCGTGCTGCAGATAAGCTTATGTATGACTGGAAAAAGAAATTTTACGAAGAAAAGGGCTGCGACAGACGCATAAATTAGTTTTTTTTCAATATGTTTTTTTATCAAATAAATTTGTAAATCCATAATTTTGATTTATAATTATATATAGGTTGTTCCGAATTTCACTTTCATTTCTAGGAATTTACCTCCCGGAAGCTTTTCAGCCGCTGCAAAATGAATCTACTGGTACCCTGAAGGTAGCAGTGTTATTTACAGGCCTAAGGTTTGTAGGTTACAGTATTTATCGGAGAGTAAAAAAGTTATGATTTGGAACCCGCTTTACGAGGTTACCGCTCTGATTATGATAAGCCTTTTTCTGGTTTTTTATCACATACAGCGCCGGCTTCCTACCCGTAAAAACAGACTGTTTTCTGCAATGATGATGGTGGAAATGGTTTGTATTATTTCAGATTTAATTGCATCCTGGATTTCTTCCTACTATCAGAAGTATACAAATTTTTCCCTGCAGTTCTGGAATACGGTATATTTTTTAAGCATTATTTCCGTTTACTATTTGTTCCATGTTTACTGCAATTATCTGGTGCAGGAGACAACCGGAAAGTACAAGCGTATTTTCTGGCCATCTCACATTCCAATGTGGATTTTGTTTACTTTAATGCTCAGCAATCCTTTTACTAAATTATTTTTTTCTGTAGATAATCAGACGGGCTATAATCGTGAAATTCTTCATCCATATTTTCTGACTCCAACACTTTTGTTCTTTAATTTTATAAGTCTTATTATTGTGATAAAGAATTTTAAAAAACTTTCACGAAAATCCAGAAACAGTCTTTTATTTTATATTTTTATAACTACAGCAGGTGCAGTTGCCCAGGGATATTTTTTTCCTTTTGTTCTTCTGGTTAATACTTCTCTTACTTGCGGAATGGCAGTGCTTTTTCTTTCTTCCCAGAATCCTGTATACGATGCAAACATGAAAACTCACGTCTTTACAGATACCGCCTTTGACCGCTTTGTAAGTGAGGAAATTAATTTAAGAAGAAAAATTAAATATGTAGGTTTTTCTTTTCAGAATTATAAGGGAATTGTAGCTGTTTACGGTCAGGACAATGTAAATAATTTCTTACTTGATGTTGGCCGTTTTCTGGAGATTAATTTTCATCACATTCCTTTTTTTTATATGCACATGGGAAGATTTATTTGTGTGCTCAAGGAAAGGGAAGATGAAGCAGCTTTAATAAATAAAATTACAGAGACATTTTCTCTTCCATGGAAAATTGGATCTGATGATGTTATTGTTAAAACCCATCTTGTGAGCATGGGGCAGAATGAATACATCGATAACGGCACAAAAGTTATGTTCGTAATGAATTATGCTCTTGATGAGGTTCACGAAAATACAAAAGGGAAAGTCATTTCTGTTGATAAAAAACTTGTTGGAGAAGTCAGAAACTTTCATAAAATACGCCGCATACTTCATGAAACAATCAGTAAGGATGACTTGCATGTTTTCTATCAGCCAATATTCGACAATCAGGAAGGTAAAGTTACTTCCGCAGAAGCCCTGGTCCGCATAATTGATCCTGAACTGGGTATAATCTCACCGGATATTTTTATCCCCCTTGCAGAGGAAGATGAGACTATTCTTTATCTTGGCATGCAGGTATTCAGAAAGGTTTGCCGCTTTATCAAAGAACATGATATGGATGCTTTGGGCTTGAAATACATAGAAGTGAACCTTTCTCCTGTTCAGTGTATGTATAAAGGCCTGGCTGAAGACTTAATAAAGACTGCCTGTGAATTCAACGTAGACCTTTCTTACATTAATTTTGAAATCACTGAAAGTTCCATGATTAACCTTATGGATGTAGCTGATGTGATGAGTACATTAATAATGGCCGGAGCATCTTTCTCTCTTGATGATTACGGTACCGGCTTTTCTAATTTAATAAACGTACTGGGGCTGCCTCTTAAGATTATTAAAATCGATAAGTCTATCGTAAAAGGTTATTTTGAAGCAAAGAAAAATGTTCTCCCTAAAATCATAAACATGTTCATTGATGAACAGTTTGATGTTTTGGCAGAAGGTGTAGAAACCGAGATAATGCAGCAAGGCGTTTCTGAAATGGGCTGCCGTTATACCCAGGGCTTCCACTATTCCAAACCCCTTGCCGAAGATGACTTCCTTGCCTATCTGATTGCAATGAAGAGTTAAATAATTTAACTGATTTCTGAAGTTTCTGTATTGATTTCCCCTTCTTTTGACATAAATTCGATGGGTGTATCAACATAGTTATCCTTTCCGTCACAGTGGTCGAGGATTCATTCAAGAGCGGATGTTATCACCTTCGGCTAGCTACTCAGAGCTGATGCAAATATTATTTGACTCAATTTTTTGTCTGTGGTATATTGAAAAAAGGAAAGACCAAAGTTCATTTGGTCGTCTCTACTTTTTGGTTAGAAAGCCGCCAAGTTTTCGAGGACGTTGGCGGCTTTTATTTTTTACTCATTTACGCTTTATGTAACTGAGAAAGCTAAGAATTAGAATAGCTAAATTAATAGCCAACGAAATAATTTCGTAAATCGTCATCTTAGAGCAGAAAGAGATCTGCTGTAAAAATTCATACTAGCCGGGACAGGAGCCAGGCCGCAGGCAGTGCGTGAGCACCGGAGCAAAGCGGAGTGGCCCCTCCCCTGGAATAGTTTGAAGAAAACTTCAGAAAAAAATCCTTACTGTTAATTGCGGAATCCAAAGCTGTTGCCTTGAATACGGCCTACCTTGTAGGAAAGAACGCTGCTTCCATTAATGCAAAGGTCAGATGATCCCCCTCCGTCAAACTCCAGGGCGTCACTGCAGCCAAGAGCACGGAAAATCTGGCCGCATTGAGGGTATGAAAGTCCTCTGCTTTGAGACATTCGCTCACCTTCTACCACAAGAAGATAAAGAATTTTACCGTCTGCACTTACACCTGCTCCACTGCGGGAGTCACTGCGGCGTACAAATTCCGTACACACCTGGCCATCTTTCAAAACTATAAAAAATCCACCCAAGGCTGCATCCCAGTCAGCAAGTTCCTCATCTGTCTGACTTTCAAAAACACGGGCGGCGGTCACAGTGTTGTCTTTATCGCAGCGCAGTCCCAGTGCCCCATACCGTTCCACAGGCTCACTTAAAATCTGGCCCTTCATCTTAAAAATACCGGCCAGTGACTTTCTGCCAAAGGGAGTTGCATTCATAGCAACAAGGCAGTGTTCCCGCTTTGCAAAACTGAATGTGTGTTCCCACTGAGAAGCGGAAAGCTTAAAGTGTGCTGCCTTGTCTTCTTTCTGACCGTCATTTACTTCAGGGGCAAGTTCAATTTTTACAAGATGATAAATCAAGGGAAAATCAGGGTCATGACTTTCAAAATCAAAACGCCAGAGTCCTGCTGCAGGTCTGTTAGTCTCTGCATCTATAATCTCCTGCCAGTCAAAGGTTTCCGGTACATAGGAAGTAACCGGATATAATAAATCCTCTTCCTGGGCAGAAATTACTGGTCTCTGCAGAGTGACACAGGAAGTGAGCAGAAAAAGAAGTAAAATACAAATTAGAGAAAAACTCTTTTTGACCGGCTTATTCATCTGCACTTTCAAGGCCTTCATAGTTATTATCAGTTATAGTAATATTCTTTGGATATCTTTTAAAATCTTCTTTGTACAAAACTTCGCCCTTGTAATTATTGTTGGACTGAATAAAAGTATTTCCAGTTATGATTACCTTGTCACATTTACTAAGACTAACAATGGCTCCATCATCTTTATCAGCATTGTCTTTAAAAGTGTTTTCAGTAACCTTTACTGCGCGGACAAGTCCCAGATTTTCTTTGTAGCCACCAATTGAAAGTGCACGCTCAACACTTCCTGAAACATTGTTATTTTTTATCAATACATCGAAGGTTGCATAGGCTTTTGATTTCTGAACCTGTTCTGCTCCAACTTCAATTCCACCGGAACAATTCTGAACTGTATTTCCTTCAATATGAATATGCTGTCCACCATCAGAGTAAATGCCATAAGCTGTATCCCCATAGGCACTCTCACAGTTCTTTACTGTATTTCCGGAGATATATGCATATCTTGTAAAATCAAGATCTTTTTTAGGGCAGTAGCCGTAATTTCCACCTACATCAATTCCAATATTTCCTGTGGTATCAAGAGTATTATTTATAATATTTACAAACTCACAGTTTGCTACAGCTGAAATACACTCTCCCCAGCCGGTAGCCAGATTAGTAAAAGAATTTTTATAGATTAAGAGATTATTGATTGATTGTTCTGCATTCTTTCCATCCCCATAAGCAAGAATACCATTTGCAACATGATCCTTTACCTCTGGCTCTGGCACTGTAATATTTTTAAAATTGCAGTTATCAATGATAATATGATTAGAAGAAGCTTCAATGGAGATTCCTGCTGCCTCCTGACCGTTTGAATCCGCAAAGGTTAATCCGGAGATTCTTATATAGGAAGCTCCAGAAATTGTCATAAGCCTGAAATCATTTTCTCTCCCGGATCCGCTTATAATGACAGGTTTGCCCGGAGCATTTTCAGTGTCTGCGGCAATTGTAATGTAGGCATTTGCATTTCCCTTTAAGGCTGAAGTGATTTCTATCTGTTCATAGTAGGTTCCGCTTTTTATATAAAGGGTGTCACCTGGAGAAAGTTTTTTTAAGGCTTGCTCAAAAGTTTTAAAGGGAGAACTGGAAGTTCCGTTTCCTTCATTTTCTGCGTCTGCTGATATATAATATTTAGTTCCTCCTGAAATATTATTTACTGCCGGATTATCTGAAATAAAATCATTAATAATTGAGCAGAAAGCTTCATCGCCGTAAGGTCCAAATTCATTTTCTGTTATTACACTTTCCTTAAGGTTTGGAAATTCATCTGCATTACTATTACAGGAAAGAGTAAAACACAGGGATAAGCTGAATAAAAACAAAAGTTTTTTCATATATGTTCTCCTTAAAAAAGCCGCAAAAAGTCGCAAAAAGTCGCAAAAGCTTGGCAAAAAATTCTGCGTTAGCGGTCGTGCAGAATACACGAAATATCAGTTTTACCAGGGTAAACTAATTCACTATAAAAATATCATATTGGGAGCAAAAAAACATCAAAAAAAAATCCCGCCCAAAACTGAGCGGGAATGAGTCGGCCTTTATGCGACCTTAACTCGCAGTTTGCCTACCGGCAAACTTGCCACAACTAAGCCTTATTAAGACGTGATTCGAGATCATCCAAGATAGCTGTGAGTTCTTTTGGAAGATGCTTACCGAACTTAGGATAGTGGTTTTCGCGGATGTCCTTAACTTCCTTCTTCCATCCTTCAACATCAACCTTGAGGATTTCAGGAAGAGTCTTCTTGTAGCAGTCATCCAGACCGTCTGTATTGATTGCACCTTCTTTTGGCATAAATCCGATTGGTGTATCAACATAGTTGTCTTTTCCGTCACAGCGGTCGAAGATCCATTCAAGAACGCGGCTGTTGTCACCGTATCCTGGCCACATGAATCCACCTGGGAGATCAGGATTGTTGTCATCCTTGCGGAACCAGTTAACGTAGAAGATCTTAGGAAGCTTGTCCTGATCTGCCTTAGCACCTACGTCAATCCAGTGCTGGAAGTAGTCACCCATGTTGTATCCACAGAATGGAATGATAGCGAATGGGTCACGGCGGATCTTACCAACTTCGTCTGCGTTGATTGTAGAAGCAGCTGTGATTTCTGAACCTACGATAGATCCAAGGAATACACCGTGGTTCCAAGAGCGGCTCTGGTGTACGAGAGGTACTGTTGAAGGACGGCGTCCACCAAAGAGGATAGCAGAAATAGGTACACCTTCTGGAGATTCCCAGTCAGATGCAATACATGGACACTGCTTTGCAGGAGCTGTAAAGCGTGCGTTTGGATGTGCGAATTCTTCACCCTTAGGAGACTTGTCCTTTGGAAGTGCATCACGTGTGTTACCCTTCCAGTCAACAAGCTTACCCTTAGCAGGATATCCGATTCCTTCCCACCATACATCGCCGTCTTCTGTAAGAGCACAGTTTGTGTAAATTGTATTCTTTTCAGCAGAGATGAGGGCGTTCTTGTTAGACTGTGCAGATGTTCCTGGAGCAACTCCGAAGAATCCTGCTTCTGGGTTGATAGCATAGAGACGACCGTCCTTACCGAACTTCATCCATGCAATATCATCACCAACTGTTTCAACCTTCCATCCAGGAATTGTTGGAATAAGCATAGCCAGGTTTGTCTTTCCACAAGCTGATGGGAATGCACCAGTTACGTACTTAACTTCACCCTTAGGATTTGTCAGCTTAAGGATAAGCATGTGTTCTGCCAGCCAGCCTTCTTCGCGGGCAATAACAGTTGCAATGCGGAGTGCGAAACACTTCTTTCCGAGAAGAGCGTTTCCACCGTATCCAGAACCGTAAGACCATACAAGATGTTCTTCTGGGAACTGTGAAATATATTTGTGTTCAACATCAGCACATGGCCAGATGCCGTTGTCAGATTCACCATTGTTAAGTGGCTTACCAACTGAGTGGAGACATGGAACGAAGTTATCATCAAGATACTGCCAAACCTTTTCGCCTGCGCGTGTCATGATGTCCATGTTCAATACAACGTATTCTGAATCTGTAAGTTCAACACCATACTTTGCGATTGGAGAACCAAGAGGTCCCATGCAGAATGGAATTACATACATTGTACGACCGTGCATACAACCAGTGTAAAGTCCCTTCATTGTAGCCTTGAGTTCTTTTGGATCGATCCAGTGGTTTGTTGGACCAGCATCTTCTTCCTTAACAGAAGAGATAAATGTACGAGCTTCTACACGAGCAACATCGCTAGGAAGTGAACGGAATAAGAAACAATTTTCTTTTGCCTTAAGTGGAGTAGCAAGACCAGCTTTAACACATTTCTGCATTAATTCGTCATACTCTTTCTTTGAACCATCAACAACTACAACATTGTCAGGTTCACACATCTTAACACATTCTTCAATCCAAGCTTTGATCTTGGCATTTTTAATGTCATTAACAGTCATTTAACGACTCCTTGATTTTTGGAAAAGAAAGCAAGAAACAGAGGTTTTTACAACGTAATTCTACTGTTTTCAACTGTCCGAGCTTCAGCGCAGACCCTTCTTTTTCCTTCCCCCAAATAATACCTTTTTTTAACTGCTTATTCAACAATTGTAACTTGAATCTTGCTTAATTAATTATATGTTTATTGATGATTTCCCTTCATTAAAAAAGAAAAGGGGACTGTCAAAAATAATTCTCTGTGATAAAATGCAGCAATGACTGAAAATAGATTTAATTACTGTCCTGACTGCGGGTCCAGGAATATTCAGACTAAAGGTAATGGAAGAAAATGGCTTTGTCCTGACTGCGGCCTGGAACTTTACAACAATGTGGCTGCGGCAGTGGGGGTAATCCTTCAAAATGATAAGGGGGAAATCCTCTTTGAAAAAAGGGCTAAAGAACCTGCAAAAGGAAAACTGGCTCTTCCAGGAGGCTTTCTTGAACCTGGTGAACGTGCTGAAAGTGGTGCTGTCCGGGAATGCAGGGAAGAAACTGGAGTAGAAATTGACGGTCTTGATTTTCTCTGTTCTTTTCCCAATACATATGAATACAAGGGGCTGGTTTATAAAACCTGTGACTTGTTTTTTACAGCCCGGCTTCCTGAAAACTGCAGTCTTAAGGCTGAAGAGTCTGAAGTAAGCGGATTTGTCTGGCTCAAACTGGAAACTCCTGCTGACGTAGAAAAAGCGCCTCTTGCATTTCCTTCAGCAGTAGAGACCCTTAAATTTTTCCTGAGGGAACCTGGAAAAGCTTAATTTTTTTCAAGGTAACTCTGAATAAAAATCATTAGTGGAGATTTTTCTTATGAAAATTGAATTGATTATTTGTATTGCAGGACTTTCCCTTCTTGCCCTGATTCTTGTTTCTTTTGGAATTCAGATTTCCCTTGCAAAAAAGAAATTGTCTCCGGAACATTATCTTCGTAAGGCAGAAAAAAAATTCTGGGGAGTGTTGATCCTTGCAATTGTACTCAACATTCTGCCAATACTGATTCCACTTAAACCCTGGGTTATTGCTGTGGTAGAAGGCTGCGGCTGTGCAGGAAGCATGGCGGTTTTAAGGGACAGGCTTCAAAGCTTAAAAAATGCTCCTGGTGGAGAAGAATAGACCTGCTTTATCCGGAAAAAATTATAAAATTAAAAAAAATCTTTTCTTCCATAGAAATTTTCCAATTAGGACTAGACAAAACTATGGGGATTTGTTAATATCCTAACACTTAATAAGGGGTCTTACCCAAGTGGTAAGGGAGAGGTCTGCAAAACCTTTATGCAGCGGTTCGATTCCGCTAGACCCCTAGCAAAAATGCTCCTGCTGAAAAACAGGAGTTTTTTTTTGCCTTCCAGGCCTTTCGAGCTAAGCTGGGGTCTGTTTTTATATATACGGGGCTTCCATACGGATGCCCCTTTTTTTATTGAAGACTTCTATTCAGTACGCTTAGGCTTTGTGTAGATGTAGAATTCCGGGGCTTTATAATCAATCCACCAGCCCCCATTGTAAAATCCGTTGTTATTTGCAGTAGGGCAGACAAAAATCACTTTAAGGGGATTCTCCGTATTGTAGAAGAATTCATTTGATTCCCAGCTGCCGGAATTTTCGGCTTTAACCCAGAAGTGTTGGTCTTTTGGGGTGGAAACGGTAATTTTATAGGAGCCGGGAGCCAGGTTCAGGTGCATGGCCATTCCCCCGTCAAGATAATAACTTTTCTGATAGGAGTGAAGGGTGTAAACCTGTCCGTGCCTCATAAGCCAGCGCCAGAAATCATTGGGATCCTTATAGAAAACCTTTGAATTGGCAACCCATTCGTATTCCGCTTTACGGATTACTTCCTTATCGTAAGTTACATCCCGGCCGGTAACAGTATCTTCTATTTTTATCCAGCAGCGGGTCATATTCATTTTTTCTGTATTCTCCGGGCGGTAAATTATCAGTTCCCAGGGATTAAAGTGTATGCCGGCAGACTGGGTTTTTGTTTCCGGATCAATGGCCCAGGAGCTGTGGTCACTTGGAGACGTAAGGGGCTGGGAAGAAGGTGAAAGTAATGTGAGGAAAAATATAAATGTGAAAAATATAGCCTTATAAATCTTCTTCATGCTGCTCCTTCATAAAATCGGCAAAAAAAAGCTGAAAATTTAAAAATTCTGTTTGACATGTGGAAAAAGTGGCCCTAAACTGAATTTGAAGTCAACACGTGTAGATTATACAAGTTGATTATATCTAGCTGGAATTTAAATAAGGGGGCAGAAAGTGAAAAAACTGGGGAAGGTAATAGTCCTTTTGCTGGCAGTATGGAGTGCAGCCTATGCAAAGCCTGCAAGTGAAGCTGACAGCGTTAAACAGGAAATTTTTGTAGAACCAGTTGCAGGTCTTTCAGAGGACTTTATGATGGGAGTTGATATTTCATCTCTCGCTGATATTGAAAAGGCTGGCGGCAAATACTACAACGCAAACGGTAAGGCAGAGGACCTTTTTAAAATCCTTAAGGACAACGGAGTTAACTGGGTACGCCTCCGTGTATGGAACAATCCTACTTACGCAGCAGATTTGTATGACTGGGAAGGCAAGCTTATTGCAAAAAAAGGTCAGGCTTACGGTGGTGGAAATAACTCTGTAAAAGTTGACCTGGATCTGGCAAAAAGAGCTAAGGCTGCCGGTTTTAAACTGATGATTGATTTCCACTATTCAGATACCTGGGCTGATCCTGGTAAACAGAATATGCCTCAGGACTGGGCGGGTATGTCTTATGCAGAAATTGAAAATGCAATTGAGAAATTTACAGCCGATTCCCTGAAAGAATTTATTGATGCAGGTGCAAGACCAGATGCAGTTCAGATTGGTAATGAATTGAATGGTGGATTTATCTGGCCTGTTGGAAAGACCTGGGCAAATGATGGTGAAAAAATCGGCGGCATGAAGGAATTTACAAAACTTTTGAACAGAGCTTCTGCCGGTGTACGCAAGGCTGAAAACGGCGGCGACAAAATCAAAATTGTAATTCATCTTGCTGACGGTGGAGACCAGGAACTTTACAAATATGTTTTTGATGAAGTTAAAAAGGCAAAGGTTGATTATGACATTATTGGTCTTTCCTTCTACACATACTGGCATGGAAGAGATGCTGACCTTAAGGCAAATCTTGAAATGCTGTCAAAGCGCTATGGAAAAGAACTGGCTGTTGTAGAAACCGCTTATGGTTATACAGAAGAAGACGGAGACAGTCAGGGTAACAACTTTATGATTTTCTCTCAGGAAAACGATGGCTACCGTGCTTCAGTTCAGGGGCAGGCAACTGCAGTTCGTGACATTATTGCGGCTGTTGCTTCTGTAAAGGGTGGATGCGGAGTCTTCTACTGGGAACCTGCGTGGATTCCTGTAAAGGGTGCAGGCCTTTCTGCTACAGAAGGTGCAACCTGGGAAAATCAGGGTATGGTTGATTTTAAGGGAAGGGTGCTTCCTTCAATGAACGTCTGGAATCTTGTAAGGGGAAAAAATCCTTCTTCAAATACCTGGGGCGGTTCATCTGCAAACAAATCTTCATTTGAAATTTACGATATGGCAGACAATGTTTCTGTCATTACAAAACCGGGAACAGCTCCAGCTTTGCCAAAGCAGGTTAAGGTTGTAAGGGAAAATGACCGTGAATATCTACTTGACGTAAAGTGGGACGCTCACGACTGGACTGCTGAAAAAGAAGCCCGCACTGTGCGCATTTACGGAAGCATTGAAGGTTCTGCATTTAAGCCTTGGATTGACGTTGAAATTTCTACAAAGGTAAATCTTCTGGCAGATTCTTCATTTGAAAGCGGCAAGCAGATTAAGGATGGAAAAATCGGTGCATGGAAACTGAACGGTTCTTCTACAGCCTGCTATCTGGAAAACAACAAGGGAAATGCCCGCACCGGTAAATGGACTTACAAATACTGGCTGGCAAACGGCTTTGAATCAATCCTCTCACAGGAAATAAAGGGAATTGAAAACGGAACTTACGTGCTTTCTGTATGGGCAATGGGCGGCGGCGGAGAGAACAACATTCGTCTCTTTGCGGCAAATTACGGCAGCGGTAAAAAGCAGATTACTGCAAAAATCGTAAACACCGGCTGGCAGGACTGGCACAAGTACGAAATAGAAATTCCTGTTACCAATAATCAAATTACAGTAGGTATTTATCTGGATACAAATGCAGGCAACTGGGGTAATTTCGACGACATGGAACTTTACCTCAAGCAGAACTAATTGACTTTTTATGGGAGATACGATGAAAAAACGTATAATGACAATTGCAGCGGCACTTTTGATTTCAGGTGCAGCTTTTGCTCAGGCAGCAGATGATGGATTTGTAGTTCCGCTGGATAAAGATTTAACTTTTGCTATAAAAGAAAATGCGGCTCCTCAGACTGCGGCTGCTTCAGGACCAGCTATCCTTCAGGGAATCTGGATTGAAACAACTGCCCAGAGTGATTTCCTTATCAGGGATATTGCTACTGGTGAAAAAAGCGGATTTGAAATTGATCAGGTTCACTTTATTTCAAATGCAAACTGGTGGTTCTGGGGCGACATTAATAAAACCTTCCACCTTGATGCAGAAATTTCTGTATGGAATTTTGACATGACACTTTTCCAGGCAAACTCTTATGCCGGAAATATTCCTCTCACAACCTGGGCCGATGGTCTGCAGGGACTTGTCAGTTTCTTATTCAGCCCGATTTACAATGGAAATGACAGTGTGGGCAGCATGAATAAGCTGGGATTGAATATTGCAACTCCATGGTTTGACACATTGATTGGTTATGGTTCACTTCAGGCAAACGGAATGTCTTCTTTTGAAGGAATTTACAATGTTCTTGATCCATGGCTGGATGTTGGTAAGGGCTTTACAGAAATTCGTCTTGGAAAAAATTTACAGTCTTTTGGAAACTTTAAGTTCAATGCTGTTGCAGCTCTCAGTCAGATGAGGGGAACTTACGGTATGTATGATTTCCTGACTGTAAAATACGGTGACCTTGTTGAGTCTGCAATTACTTTCGGAAGCAAAACTTCTGCTGAAAATCTTTTCTATTATAACACTGCAGATACAAATGCTTTGTCTGCTTACGCTGCAGTTACTCCAAATGATTCTCTGAAAGTTGAAGCTCACGTGCTGGACACATTTGGTTCAACAGTTACAGAAGGCTTTGATGCAATGGCAGTTGCTGGCCGGGTATCTTATTCTGGAAATCTGAAAGGCGAACTTAATGCCGCTGCCAGTGTAAGTTATGCAGGCAGTCAGGTTGATTCAGTATGGGGTTCTGACGGACAGGCTTACGACAACATTAATGCAGATTCAATTACAGCCAGAATCAATGCAGATTATTCTCCTCTGGAATTCCTGAAGATTTCCCTGGATGAAACTGCCAGCTTTAATGATGTGGATGCTCTTGCAGATGGTCTTTACACTTTCCGCACTCAGCCGGTAATTGATTTTGATTTGAATCCTCTTATCAGTAAAGATATTACAATTGGTGCTTACGGAGTGTTTGGTCTGGACCGCCTTTCAAAGGAAACCTCTTCTTCACAGGAAATTGTTCCTTACATGGATGAAGCCGGTGTGGAACTTACACTTACAGATTTCCTTGTTAACAAAATCACTTTTGATTACGGCCTTAGTTTTAACTACGATGATTCAACAAAGTGGACCGGGGGCAATTCATATTCTTACAGCAAAATCTACAATTCATTTATGGTGAATGCCCAGCTTAATGACAAGGTGAATGTTCATGGTGCAGCCATTCTCCGCATCAATTCAACTGAAGATGCTTCTTTTGTTCCAATGGGATTTGCCTTTGGTGCAAAATTCGACAAGCTGCCTCTTCCAGGTTCTCCATCACTCTGGACTCACTTCTGCTACGGTATGAATCCTTATGAAAGTGACAATTATTCATTGTACAGGGCAGATGATTCACAGAACAAACCTGCTCACAGAACTTATCTTCTTAACACTCTTGAAGGAAGTACAACAAAGAGTCAGATCAGCATGGGCTTAATCTGGAATCTGTAGGGAGAAATGAAAATGAAGAAAGGAATAATTTTTAAAACCATATTATTCACATCAGTAATTGCACTGGCAGGACTTTTCTTTACAGGCTGTCCTGATGTGAATGGCCTTCATAATCAGCAGGCCGCAAATCTGACAATCGTATTTACAAACTTTCCAGATTCCGTAACTGGTGATTATGCAATTCCAGGTGATTTTAACGGTGATGAAGACTGGGAAAATGGAATCGATAACATTGACATTGTAATGAAAAACGGTGAAGGAACATCAAATCAGTTTTCTGTAACCGCAACCTGGGTAAAGTTTTCACTTGTAAAAACAAAGGACACAAGCTGGCTCCGGGGCTGGTCTTCAGAAGTTACTGGTAATGCTGCAGATAACGGCAAGTATATAAATTTCTGGGCTGATGTGGATTTAAGTGCAGGGGATATTACTGTCACAGTTGACGGCAGTTCAGGCACCGCAGTGGTAACAGCTGAATAAGGAGATTTGGAATGAAGATTAAAACTATATCAAAAATTACTTCTATAACTCTTGCACTTTCAACTTTATTTGCAGGCTGTGATCTTTTGCAGAGTAATTTAAGTTCAACAATGGAAGAAGCGCTTGCGGAAAATACAGGGGTCGCTTCTGTTGCTTCAAAATACTGGTACTATAATGGTCAGTATTCAGATGATATGTCTGTTTATTCAGAAAAACTTTCAGACAAATATTTTGACCAGAGTCTGCTTGTTAGTTTTACAAAAAAAGTTGCAGGAAATCCAAAGGGCTCAATTGAAATTAAGTATACTGACAAGGATGGGGATTCTGCTTCAAAAACATTCTCGTCTATAAGCGGAACTTTTTGCAATGACTACTACGGCTATAAAGTAGATATGTCTGATGTAATGTCTCTTTTTGATACAGAAACAATTCCTTCTGGAACTGCTTCAATGACAATTAAGTTGAGCGGATTTATCTGCGCAGAAGGAGATCAGGCAGGACGTTCACTTTCTTCTCTTGAAGTAAAGAATATTCAGATTAAGCCTTTGTTCAAAAATAATTCAGTTGATTTTTCTACTAAAGGATTTTCATCTTCCTCTGTAATCCAATTTGATTTAAACGGGGATATAAATCTTGATGGAAATAATTACACTGTTTCCGGAACAGATTCTGATGGAACGGAATACGACTTTACAGTTTCTGCCAGCGGTTCATCACTTCAGTTTACTCCAGGAAGTAAATTTGATTTTTCTGATCTGGAAACTTTGAAAGATAATCTTGATGGAGAAAGCATAACTCTTCCTCTTAAGAATATTCTTCCGTTAACTGCAGGTGATTCATATTCATCATCAGTAACAATCAACTTTACAAAATAT
The DNA here is from genome assembly GCA_002394685.1 of Treponema sp. UBA4307. Taxonomy (GTDB): domain Bacteria; phylum Spirochaetota; class Spirochaetia; order Treponematales; family Treponemataceae; genus Treponema_D. Next base: position 50,060 of record DGUP01000038.1, read on the forward strand.
TCAATCGTAATTGATGGAAAGAAAGATGAAAACTTTACAGCTGCAAATGGAGCTTCTGTAGAAACAGATGCAAGCGGTGACACTTCTGCCTATGGAGAAAGTCATCCAGACTATGCTTCTTCAATTTCACAGGGAACTGACATTCAGGAAGTTTCTGTTACAAGTGATGAATATTATCTTTATGTTGCAGTGAGCGGAAATCTTGCAGTTACCTGGAATGATGCTCTTGTAGTTATGATTTCAAACGGTGATTACACAACAAGTTCTTCTGCTGCAAATGGAAATGGTTTCTATTCTGCTGATGTAGAAAAATTTGGTTACAGTGGCCGCTCTGGTTCATATTTTGTACAGCCGAATGTTTATCTGGTTCATCAGCCGGGTCTGAATAATACAGGTTCAGGAAGTCTTTCTGCACATGCCTATGTTTCTTCTTCAAATCAAGACATAAGTTCAAGCGTTAAATATTCTCCTGAAGGCTGGACTAGTGATGTAACAAAGGATTTTGTTGAATATGCAATTCCTCTTTCTCAGGCAGGTTTAAGTTCTGGAGACACAGTAAATGTTCTTGTTGTTTCATCTCTCCAGTGGTCAGAAGGAAAAGCTGCTGCAGATTGTTCAAGTGATGCTGCCGTTTATGAAATTAATGGAGATCACACAGAAGTAACTTACGATCTGGCTAAAGCTCTGGAATATACAATTGAGTAAGGGGGACAAAATGAAAAAACAAAATAATTTTTTTATGGCTGGATGTTCAGCAGTTCTTGCACTTTTTGCTGCTTCATGCTCCCTTCCGGCTTACAATTCTGAAACACCTGTGTATCCGGGAATGTCAAATTCTTCTTTTACGGATTATTCTTCATATTCAATTCAGGCTGCTGAAGTTGATGATGATTTTATCCGAGGAGTGGATGCCAGTGAAGTAAAAGCTCTGGAAGAATGCGGCATAAAATTTTATGACGATAACAATTCTGAAAAAGATGTGTTTGAAATTTTTGCAGAGCATGATGTTAACTGGATTCGTTTAAGAATCTGGAATGACTACACTCAGGCAGTTACTGATGACTGGGCTCCATATGGTTACAACAATTTAAGCCGTACAATCAATATGGCTCAGCGTGCAAAAAAATATGGAATGAAGGTTCTTCTGGACTTTCACTATTCCGATAACTGGGCAGACCCTTCAAAACAGAAATGTCCTGCAATGTGGAGCAGCATAACAAACTATACAGAACTTGCATCTGCAGTAGGTACATATACGGAAGAAATTATCCAGGCAATGATTGATGCAGACTGTGCGCCGGATATGGTACAGCTGGGAAACGAAATGCAGGGAGGACTTTTCCAGACAGGCTCTTCTGTTTCAAATGCAAAATCTTACACTTCATATTATTTGAAGGCTGGTGCAGAAGTAGTTCGTGAACTGCTTCCTGATTGTGAAATAATGCTTCATATGTCAAACGGTGGAAACTCATCTTACCTGAATACAATGCTCAGTTACGCCAGTGCAGTAGGAAATGACGGGGACGGAAATCCTTACGTTACTGCAATTGGAGTTTCTTACTATCCATATTACACAAGTCATTACTCTGATACTGCATTAAAAATTAACCTTAACAAAATTAAGAATAGTGGTTACAGGGTAATTATTGCAGAAAATTCTTTCGGCTATTCCAACAGTGCTTACACAGATTCTACCAGCAACGAGTTCTGGGAAGATGATGAAGAAACTTGTGCAACTATGCTCACAGGTTACGACAAGTACGAAGGAATTGTTGACGGAAAAATTCCTGCTTCGATTGAAAATCAGGCTGGTGTAATGGAGTACTTGATGGAACTTTGTTCTGAGGTTGATTCTCAGGGAGGATATTTCTACTGGGGTGCTGCTTACCTTGGAGTAGAAAATAAAATGAACAGTTCCTGGGAAAATCAGGCACTCTTTGATGTAAACGGTAAGGTTCTTCCTTCAATGGATGTCTTTATCAATAAATAAAAAAAAATCTGGCTGCTAAATTTTACTAATCATTTGAGGAGGAAAAAATGAGAAGAGTAAAAAAGGTTTTAGGTTTGATTTCGGGAATACTTCTTGCAGGAGCATTCATAACAGGCTGTAATCCGGATGTAACTACAGGCAACGGAAATGAAGAAGAATCTGATAAATACAGCATTAGTTTTCAAAAAGACATTTCAAGTCTTTCTGTAGAGGCAGGGAAATCAATTACAATCAAAGTAAGTGAAAGTACAGGAACCTGGAAAATTGCAGAAGCAACAGTACCTGCTTCAATTGAAGTTTCTTCAGAAAGCGATGAATCAGGTTCCCTTTCTTCAATCACAATAACTGGTGTATCAGTTACAAGTTCTGCATCTTTTACAATTTATCCTGAAGAAGCAGGTGATGATGAATCTTACGACAAAACAATATCTGTTGCCGTAACAGATCCATACTTTACTTTTACTCTTACACTTGATGATGATCTTGCAGAAGAGGCTTCTACAATTGTAGTAACCTATGGTTCTGATGCTCACAGTCAAATTGAAAATGCAGATGTTACATACACTGCCGGAGCAAAAACTGCCACTGTAAAATTTGAAAAGTCTGTTGCAGATGGATGGAACTACTTTAACAATATTACAGTATCTGTTTATGATTCATCAGAAAATCTTCTTAATACTTCTTTAGATTCTAATAATTATTTCGATTATACTTCATTTACAGGCTATACAGTTTCTTATTATGTGGAATCTGAAATGACAGTTAATTTTACCTTCTTTGATTTTACTGCAGCATCTGTAAAAGTAACTTATGGTAATGGCTCAACAACAGAAACTGTTGATGGAGTTGTTGCTGATGATGGAGCTTCAGCTTCTGTACAGGTAAGCAGTACATATGCAAATTCTTCCGGCTGGATGCAGATAGTTGAATTACTTGCTTATGATTCTGACGGACAGGAAATTTCAGTAGAAATGAAGACTTCAAATTCATGGTTTGAATACAAGAGCAGCTCAAGTGCAGAGTTCGTATATGCCCTTAAAGATGATTCAGCATATACAGAGATTTATTCAGAAAGTTATGCTGCAAGAACAATAGATTTATCTGATCTTTCTGAAGTAAGTGTATCTGAACTGTTAATCGAGGCAAAGGATTGTAACTGGGATGCTGTTCCCGAAGGCGTTAGCTGGTGGATTTGGACTACTCCTGGTGAACTGATCTGGATAAATGATACTTATCGTAAACTTTCCGTAACAGATTCTTCAACAATTGCTACAGTGATTGAAAATGGATTGGCAATTAGTGCTTCAGAAGGACTGACTGCTACAATTGTAATTTCCTACAGGTGATAAATTAGCCTTTAAATACTAAAGAGGTTTAGCCGTGGTAATTTCTTCTGAGATTACTGCGGCTTTTTTTTACTGTACATAAATTTTCAGTATTTGCCAATCTGCCTAAAAACCTATAGAATAGGTCAGAAAAGGAGCCGGAATGAAATTTATTGATTTTCACTGTCATATTTATCCCTATAAAATTGCAAAAAGAGCTACGGAATACCTTACTTCAACCTTTACAGTAAAAGCTGAATGGCCCGCAACTTCAGAGAATCTTTTGATTTTTGGTCAGGCAGCAGGAATTTCAAAATATGTAGTTTTACCTGTTGCCCAGAAAGTTGAACAGGTTCGAAAAATAAATGATTTCGCAATAAATGAAAATAATTCTGAAGAAAAATTTCTCTGCTTTGGAACTCTTCATGCTGCCCTGGAAAATATCTGTGAAGAAATTGATTATATAAAAAATTCCGGTCTTCACGGAATTAAGATTCATCCGGACCAGCAGGGATTCTCAATTGATGATCCACGGCTTTTTCCTGCCTACGATTATTTAAGTCAGTTAAACTTTCCAGTTCTCTTTCATTGCGGAGATAAAAAAATTCTTTTAAGCCATCCTGAACGCACAAAAAAAGTAATTAAAATGTTTCCAAAACTAAATATGATTTGTGCTCACTTTGGAGGCTGGGAAATTTTTGATACAGCTCACGAACTTCTTGCAAAGGAAGATGTTCATTTTGATATGTCTTCTGCCATGCCATATCTGGGCCCGGAAAAAACTGCTCAATTTATAAAAGATTATGGTGCTGAAAAAATTTTCTTTGGTACTGATTTTCCTCTCTGGGGGCAGGAAAATGAAATCCGCAGATTCATGGAGCTGAATATTTCTGACCGGGAGAAAGAAATGATAGCTCATGAAAATGCAGAAATCTTTTTTAAGGAACAAGGACTGGAAATATAAAAAATTATTTTTCCAGCAGAGCCTGTGCAATTTTAAGACAGGAATTAATTCCATCCATTGCGGAAGAAACAATTCCTCCTGCATAACCTGCTCCTTCTCCAGCAGGGTACAGGTTTTTAAGTGCCATTGACTGACAGCTTTCCTTATCCCGGAGAATTCTTACAGGGGTTGAAGTTCTTGTTTCACTTGCAATCATAAGGGCCTGGTCACAGATATATCCCTTCATTCTGGAATCAAAATCATAGAATGCTTTCTTTAAACGATTTGCAATCTGTTCAGGCAACCAGAGGTCCAGTCTGCTGGATGTTAGGCCTGCTGTGTAACTGCTCTGTGGAAGAGTCTGGCTCTCTTTGCCTTTAAGAAAATCTGTAAGCAGTTGAGCCGGTGCCTGCTGATTATTTCCGTGTTTAAAGGTTTCCTGCTCAAGCCATCTTCTCCAGTACAAACCTGCCATCTGCGGACAATTTATTGTCTTTGCTTTTTCTACAAACTCCTGAGGAATATCTTCCGGTTTAGTTTCTACAACAATTGCCGCATTGCTCCATCTGGAATTTCTTTTCGCGCTGCTCATTCCGTTTACAACAATTTCATCTTTTTCAGTTGCGCTTGGAACTACAAATCCCCCTGGGCACATACAGAAAGAGTAAACGCCTCTTCCATCAACCTGAGTAACAAGACGGTATTCTGCCGCCCCAAGATTTTCATTTTTACCATGGAACTGGATTTTATCAATTAATTCCCGTGGATGTTCAACTCGAACTCCAACAGCGAAAGTTTTTGCTTCCAAACTTTCAGGATTTGTTTTTGCAAGACTTTCGTAAATGTCAAAAGCAGAATGTCCTGTGGCAAGTAAAAGTGCATCTCCATAGAAATCTTTTTCTTCCCCGGTGATTGTGTTTACAGTATGAACCCCTTTTACAATAGTGGAATTTTCTGTAATGAAAGATTCAAGTCTGGTATTAAAATGAATTTCTCCCCCCAGTTCAAGAATCTTATTCCTCATGTTTTCAATTATCACAGGAAGCTTGTCGGTTCCAATATGAGGATGGGCATCGGTTAAGATTTTTTCATCTGCACCAAAATAATGAAAAAGGGCCAGTACAGAATTTATGCTGCCTCTTTTGTTTGACCGGGTGTAAAGTTTTCCGTCAGAAAAAGTTCCGGCGCCCCCTTCACCAAAACAGTAATTTGAATTTCCATCTACAATTCCTGCAGTAGAAATTTTTGCAATATCTCTTTTTCTTTCGTGAGTTGTCTGACCTCTTTCAATGATTACAGGCTTGATTCCCTTTTCAAGAAGTGTAAAGGCTCCAAAAAGACCTGCCGGGCCTGAACCTGCAACAATAACTTTTTTGCACTTGTCATCAACTGTTTTCCATTCAGGAATTTTATTTTCCTGGCCTGGAAGTTCGTCAATGTAGGCCTTGTAGCGCATAAAAAGTTTTACCTGCTTACGTCTGGCATCTATGGATTTTTTTACGAATACAAAAGTAGTGTTTTCTCTGGTAAAGGTAATATTCTTGTTCTCTAATTGTTCAAAAAGTTTTCTGTTAATTACCTTTTCATTTTTTTCTTCCTGGGGAAGAAGGTTTATACTAATCTCTAAAATCATAAAATCATTCTATTAAATTCATACAAAAAAGTCATTTATAAGATGAAAAAAAGGTCTTACACAAATCCTAAAGTTGTTTATAATTGATTTAGTAATTGTTTTTATTCCGGTTGGAGAAATAAATGTTTAGAGGGAACAGATTTTATGAAGGAATATAAATTTTTTGGATGGGAAAAGGCAGATTGTAAGCCAGTGAATCCGGCTTTTGAAAAGATCAAAAATCCCAGGCACCTTTATGATATTCTTAGTGAAATCTGGTGTGCTGAAACCTGTGCACCAAGAATGAGGGAAAAATGGACTGAGAAAAATCAGACTCTGGGACAATGTTCAATTACTGCTTTTCTTGCCCAGGATATTTTTGGAGGAAAAGTTTTTGGAATCCCTCGGGAAGGGGGAAAGAACTTTCACTGTTATAATCTTGTGCCTCTTTCTTCTGGAGATGAATGCATTTTCGATCTTACCAGCGAGCAGTTTGGTGAAGAAAAACTCTGCTACGAAAATAATCCTGAGCAGTTCAGAAATGTGCATTTTGCAAAAGAAGAAAAACGTTTAAGATACGAGTATTTAAAAGCAGAACTTTTGAAGAAACTGGAGACACTATAATGGAAGAAAGACAAGTAAAAATCCACGGAATATATAAACATTTTAAAAACAAGTATTACATTGTTGAAGACGTGGCCTTTCATTCGGAAACAAAAGAAGAATATGTAGTTTACCGCAGACTATACGGAGACAATTCCCTCTGGATTCGGGAAAAGAAAATGTTCCTGTCATTATCCTAGCAAATTTATTATCCTCATAATTTCCACTATCTGCTTATAGTATAAACAAATAAGAATGAAAATATGAGGATAAAATATACAAGAGTCAAACCATTAGAAGATAATTTTGGCCCTTACCTCACAAGAGAAAACTGAGGTTTCCGTGTTGTGCGTATTGCCAATAAATAAAAATTATCAGTTAAAATCAATCAAAAAGACTTGTCACATCTGGCAAGTCTTTTTGATCTTAAAAAAAATGCAGTGTAACCGCCACACTAAAGTATGCAGAAAAATCGACAGCGTAAAAAATCCTCTTGCAGGAAAAATCACAGCAGATTCAATCGGTCAGATAATTATGGAAGAAGAAATCTGCGATAAATCAAAAACGCAAATTATCTGCAAAGAATAAAATATCAGGAGAAATAAAATGGCAATTACAGTAAATCTTCGTTACACAGGAAAAAAGGG
>DGUP01000013.1 GCA_002394685.1 Treponema sp. UBA4307
CAAATCGACAAATCAAAATTTGAATATACATACACAGGAGTTGCAGCATGAAAACAGCAGAATTCAAACGCCTTGGTGACTATGTAAAAATAAAAACAGGGAAACTTGATGCTAATGCAAGTTCCGAAGATGGAGAATACCCATTTTTTACATGTTCCATTGAACCGTTGAAGATTTCTACATACAGTTATGATTGTGAATGCTGTCTTGTCGCTGGAAATGGAGACTTAAACGTAAAATACTACAACGGAAAATTTGATGCTTATCAGAGAACTTACATTATCGAATCTCTTGATAAAGAGAAACTTGATGTAATGTATATGTATTTTTTTCTTAGCTCTTATATTGAGATTTTAAGGAAACAATCAATTGGTGGGGTAATTAAATATATAAAGCTTGGTAATCTTACTGATGCATTGATTCCTATACCAGAATTGAAGAAACAAAAAGAAATATGTCAAAATCTCATAAAAGCACAAAAAATTCTAACTTCAAATGAAAAGTTATTATCTAAATATGACATCCTAATCAAATCCCGATTTATCGAGATGTTTGGAGATCCTCATAATAATACAAAATATCCTTATAAGAATGTTGGAGAATTTACCACTGTAACAAGTGGAGGAACTCCTGATAGAAAAAATAATGAGTACTGGAAAAACGGAAAAATACCATGGGTAAAAACCACAGAACTTCAAAATAATGAATTAACAGAAATCGAAGAGTTTATTACCCAAAAAGGACTTGATGAATCATCTGCGAAAATGATGCCTAAAGGGACTTTATTAATTGCGATGTATGGTCAAGGGAAAACTAGAGGAATGACAGCTTACCTTGGAATCGAAGCTTCAACTAATCAGGCTTGCGCTTGTATTCTTCCAAGTAAAGAGATTAATCAAAGATATCTTTGGTATTATTTTATTCTTTCCTATGACAAGCTCAGAGATTTAGCAAAAGGTGGGAATCAACCAAATTTAAATGGGAATATGATAAAAAGTTTTCCTGTGCTTATGCCTCCAATTGATATGCAAAATAAATATGTTTCTTTCGTCCAGCAAATCGACAAATCAAAATTTGAAATAGCAAATAGCCTAAAAAGGTTGTATAATAAAGGGATGTTATCTTAAAAGGAAAGCAGTTTATGGCAAACTTTGATTTCTTGACTTACGATAAAAACTATTCAGCATTTAGCCAGATGGCAATTCAGGCAGAGCTTCAATATAACAAAAATACAGTGTTTGCGGCTTTTGCAGCAAGAAAATCGCTGGAGCAGGCTGTAAAATGGATGTACTCAGTCGATCCAGAGCTTCACAAACCTTATGACGATTCCTTAAAGGCTCTTTTATATGAGCCAACTTTTATAAATACCGTTCCTTCAAATATCCGCAATGACATACAGCTTGTTCGAAAAATTGGCAACAGCGGAGTTCATGACACCTATGTTATCGAAAAGAAATATGTTCTTCTTTCTCTTAAGGCTCTTTTTAATTTTTTGAACTGGCTTGATTACACTTACGGTTCTGATTATAAACAACGAACTTTTAGTGAAGATGCAATTCCTAAAAACAAAGTTGTTGTTGCCATAAAAAAGCCTTCTCAGGATGAACTTCAAAAATACAAAGATGAAATTGAATCAAAAGATAATACAATCGAAGAATTAAAAAAGCAGCTTGCAGAAGCAATTTCTTCTATTCAAAATAACAAGGACCATCCTTCTAACAAGCCGGAACTTAAAATTGAAGATTTAAGCGAATTCAAGACCCGAAAGATGTTTATCGATGAGGATCTTAAAACTCTTGGCTGGCGAATTGATCAGGTTCAAGTTGTTGAAGAATACAAAGTTGATGACATGGAAGGCATTCCCGGAAAGACTGGCTATATTGATTATGCACTCTTTGGAAAAGATGGTTCTCCACTTGCCGTTGTTGAAGCAAAAAAGACTACAAAAGATCCAAACATTGGTAAGCAGCAGGCCGTTTTATATGCCGATTGTCTTGAACGCAAATTCGGCCGCCGACCATTTATCTTTTATACCAATGGCTTTGAAACCTTCTTCTGGGATGACAGCCAGTATGTACCTCGTTCTGTAAGCATGATTTTTGCAATGGCTGATTTGCAGAAACTGATGGATCGCCGCAATCTTCTTGTAGATTTGAATCATGTAAAAATTAATACAGATATTTCTGGCCGCCCTTATCAGATGAAGGCTATCCGCTCAATCTGTGCAGAAATGGAAAAGAGAATCCGCAAGTTCCTGCTTGTTATGGCAACCGGAACAGGAAAAACCAGAACTGCAATCAGCATTGTAGATGTTTTAAGTCGTGGTCATTATGTTTCAAATGTGCTTTTCCTTGCAGATCGAATCCAGCTTGTTGAACAGGCTTATGATGCTTTCCGCGAAAACTGCCCTGATGTAACCGTCTGTAATCTTCTGGATGCAAAAGATAAAGCTGAAAATAAAGGCGCTCGAATAGTATTCAGTACATATCCGACAATTTTGAATGCAATAGATACAGAGAAAAACAAAGACGGCAATCGTACATTCACACCGGCTCATTTTGATTTGATTATCATTGATGAGGCACATCGTTCCATCTTTAAGAAATACCGGGCAATCTTTGAATACTTTGATGCTTATTTGGTTGGTCTTACCGCAACTCCCCGCCGCGATGTTGATAAATCAACATTCGAATTCTTTGAACTTCAGGACGATGTTCCAACTGATGTTTATGAATATGAAACAGCCGTTGCAGCGAAGTATCTTGTCCCATATCATGCAATCGAAAAGACTTCAACCTTCCTTGATGAAGGAATCAATAAAGAAAATTTGAGCGACGATGATTTAGAAAAAGTTCGCCGTCAGGAAGAAGAAAGTGAAGAACCTTTTGAAGAGATTCCTCCAAGGGCAATTAACGAATATGTATTCAATGAAGATACAACTCGTCAGGTCCTTGAAGATTTAATGACCAAAGGAATCAGAACTGGCGGTGACAAACTCGGAAAAACAATCATCTTTGCCTACAACAAAAATCATGCACAGCATATTGTAGACACTTTCGATAAGTACTGGCCGCAGTACAAAGGCAAAATGTGTCAGAGAATTGTTTGTGATGATACAAAAGTAAAATCGACAATCAAAGAATTCAAGAAATCAGATTCACAGTTACAAATTGCAGTAAGTGTTGATATGCTCGATACAGGCGTTGATATTCCAGAAGTTGTAAATCTTGTTTTCTATAAGAAGATTCGCAGTAAGATTAAATTCTGGCAGATGATTGGACGCGGAACCCGCCTTGCTCCAAATCTTGTCTGCACAGACGAAACAGGCTCTTATGTTGGAAAGAAATATTTCTACATTTTTGATTACCTCAGAAACTTTGAATTCTTCCGCGAAGAAAAGAACGGCATTGAAGGAGCTTCTGGAAAATCTGTAAGTGAAAGAATCTTTGCTCATAAGTGTTCTGTAATAAAATTGTTACAGGATTCTGCATGGGCAGACCAGAAATTCATTGATTACCGAGACCAGCTTGTAAGAGAAGTTCATGCTCAGATTTCTGCCTTAAACACAAAGCTTACACCAGTTCATCTGGTATTAAAACATGTTTTGAAATTTCAGAATGAAAAAAACTTTGAATGCCTAACCGACGAAGATGTTATGAATCTTACAAAACATATTGCTCCACTTGTTTTCAACGGAGAATTGGATCAGTACGCAAAAGGATTTGATAATTTCTGTTACGGAATAATGGAATTACAGCTGTCAGAGCAGCCAATCAATCTTTACCGCTCAAAGATTAAGGCAGTAGCCGAAAAACTACTGTCTAAAACATCTATCAAAGCAGTTCGAGACCATTTACCAAGATTGCAGCATCTTTCTGTCAGCTCATACTACGATGGATTAAATGTTCTTGATTACGAAGAAATTCGCAAAGAGATTCGCGACCTGGCACAATTCTCTGTAGATACAGGTCATGATCCAATTTTTGTTGATTATGATGATAAAGTAACAAATGTAGATGTACCTGCAGGAGCACAAAATCCAACACCAGCAGACAACTTTGAAGAATACAAGAAAAAGGTTGATGCATATCTTTCTGAACATATGAAAGATGAAGCTATCAATAAACTCAGAACAAATCAGCCTCTTACAAAAGACGACTTTGAAAGCCTTAACCATATTTTCAAAGAAGAACTTGGCAATGAAAAAATGTTCAACGAACTAAGCGAAGGCCGCAGTCTTGGTATCTTCATCCGTTGGGCTACAAAGATGGATAAAGACGCAATAAATGATTACTTTGCAGAATTCATCAACGATGCCAACATGAACAGTATGCAGATTGAGTTTGTTCAGCGTCTGATAAACATTATCGTTGAACAAGGCGAAATTAACATGGATGCACTTATGAAAGGTCGTGCTCCATTTGATCGTCCGAAGTTCTTCACTCTTTTTGGAACCGAAGCTCAGAACAGGATATTTGCAGTTGTTCGTAGTATTAATATGAATGCTCGGGAAGTGGCATAAGTTAAAAAAAACTGGTTTATGAACGAACTTGATTCATAAACCAGTTTTCTTATTTATGGATGATGGATTTTACCAGCTTAAACCAAGTCCTGCATAAACAAGGTGTTCACCTAACATTTCTTCGTTCTGAAGAAGGGTGATGGAATTAATTCCCTGTTCATCATAGGCTGCAATTACTCCACTGATATCCCATGACATTTTGTAGTTGTAACCAAGAGTAAGCATGAAAACACCAAATTTCAAATCCAGACCGCCACCTACTTTTGCAACAATTCTTTGGTCTGATTCATAAAGGCCGGTTGCCATAACATATGGTCTGATCTGTCCAAGATTCAGATTAAGTCCCAGAGACATACCTGCATCCCAGTACTGAGCCGGCATGTTGTAGCCGCCTTCAAGTCCCATGAAAACATTGTTTCCCAGTTTCCAGATAAGGTTTCCATTAATATTATTAAGTGTGATTGAAGAAAAATCTACTGTAGGAAGCTGGCCCAAAGTTGTATCAGCAGTGAAATAGAATGCACCACGTCCTTTTTTTTCTTTAACTTCTGTAGATTCTTCTTCCCAGGATTCTTCATCCTCTACAACTTCCTTGTTTTTTGCAAAAGCTGTCTGTGAAAAAGCCATGAGCGCAATCAGTGAAAAAAGAATGGCTTTTCCTGTTTTAGATAAAAAATTTGTTGTTTTCATAATTTTTGCCTCCAGAAAAGGTTTTTCCTGTCTCAGTTTTAATCTATAGCAAAAACTGTCATTTGTCCATGTTCGCCGCATATTTATCATATTGCGGAACATTTTTTTCTACTATATTATGTCTTTATGTTAAAGGGCAAAACTATAGTAATTGGTGTAACCGGAAGCATTGCAGCTTATAAAAGTGCCATGCTGGCCAGTCTGCTGTTAAAACAGGGGGCTGAAGTTGAAGTTATTATGACAAAAAATGCCTGTAACTTCCTGAACCCTATCACTTTTGAAACACTCACAGGCCGAAAATGTTACACAGACACATTTGACAGGAATTTTCAGTTTGATGTAAAGCATGTTTCTCTGGCAAAAAAGGCTGATTTATTTATTGTAGCCCCTGCCAGTGCAAATTTTATTGCAAAAGCGGCAAACGGACTTGCAGATGATATGCTTACAACTACATTTCTGGCTTCAAAATGCCCTAAACTTATTGCTCCTGCAATGAATACTGCCATGCTGGAAAATCCTCTTACCCAGGACAATATAAAAAAATGCATTCATTACGGAATGGAAGTTCTGGAATCGGGAACAGGTCGTCTGGCCTGCGGTGATACGGGCAAAGGTAAAATGCCTGAGCCGGAGCTTATTCTTGAATATATTCGGGCAGCCCTCACTCCTAAAGATCTGGCAGGAAAAAAGATTCTTGTTACTGCAGGTCCAACTCAGGAAGCAATTGATCCTGTTCGCTATATTACAAATCATTCCAGCGGAAAAATGGGCTATGCTCTTGCTAAGGCAGCTGCTTATCGGGGAGGAGATGTAACTCTTGTGTCAGGACCGGTAAATCTTCCGGAACCTCTTTTTGTGCACACAGTAAATGTTAAATCTGCCGCCCAGATGTTCGAAGCAGTTAAGGCTCATGCAGGGGAAAGTGATGTAATCATTAAAGCCGCCGCTGTAGCTGATTTTACTCCAGTGTCAACCGCAGATCAGAAGATTAAAAAGGCTGGCAGCGAAGGAATGACCGTAGAATTAAAGCGCACTCAGGATATTCTGGCCTGGCTTGGTCAAAACAAAAAAGATGGCCAGTTTTTATGCGGATTTTCTATGGAAACTGAAAATCTCATTGAAAACTCAAAGGCTAAACTTGTAAAAAAGAATCTGGATATGGTTTGTGCTAATTCTTTAACTCAGGCAGGGGCCGGTTTTGGAACAGATACAAATGTAATCACCCTGATTAAAAAGGATAGTGTGGAAGAACTGCCTCTTATGTCTAAGGAAGATGCGGCAAATGCTATTTTGAACAGGATATGCAGTAATGGAAAACAGTGAATCAGTTGTAAAAAAAATAGATTTTAAGGAAATTGAAGGTCTGAGGATTGGAAATGCCCAGAATTATGAGGCAATGACAGGTGTAACAGCCCTGGTTTTTGATAAGCCTAATGTCTGCGGTGTTGATATTTCCGGCGGTGGTCCTGCTGCCCGTGAAAATTATCTTTTTACTCCTCTTGCGGCCCAGCAGTCTGTTACAGCCCTTCTTCTTTCAGGGGGATCTGCATACGGTCTTGAAGCAGCCTGTGGTGCAATGAAATATCTTGAAGAAAGGGATATGGGATATCATCTTGGACCGATGGTTGTTCCTATTGTTCCTCAGTCCTGCATTTTTGACCTGGGCATTGGTTCCTATAAAATCCGGCCGGATATTGAGATGGGATACCAGGCTTGTGTTGATGCAGAAAAAAATAATCCTGTAAGCGGAAATATTGGTGGAGGAACTGGGGCTACTGTTGGAAAGCTTTTTGGAATGAAGAGGGCTCAGAAAGCAGGAATCGGTTATGCGGCTCTTCAGGCAGGTCCTTTGAAAATCGGGGCAGTGGTAATTGTAAATGCCTTTGGTGATATTTTTGATTACAGGGACGGTCGTAAAGTTGCAGGGGTAATGAACGAAGAAAGAACTGCTTTTGTTGATTTTGAAGAAAACTTCTATGGATGGCAGCTTAAAATTCCACAGGGGCAGAATACAACAATTGGAGCTGTAATTATGAATGGTGATTTTACTCAGCAGCAGATGTCAAAAATTGCAGCCATGACCCGTTCAGCTCTTGGTCGCAGCATTAATCCTGTTGGTACCGGAGGGGATGGGGACACTATTTATGCTATATCCACCGGGGGAGTAAAAAGTGATCCTAACCTGGCAGGAACACTGGCCTGTCGTGCATTAAGTGAAGCAATCCTTGATGCCGTGTACAGTGCAAAAATGGAAGACAGCGAATACTTAAAACTTGTGCATTAATCACAGGGAATAAATCATAAAAAAAGAGGAAAAAAAATGGGCGAAGAGGCAGTAGTAGAAGAAGTTGTTGAAGCAACAGGGGCCGCAGCTGAAGCAGCCGGTGAAGCAGTGGGAGAAGGTGCCCAGTCATTCAGTTCTTTTGCAACAACTGTAGGTGAAAATCTTGGAAATGCAACCGCAGATGTGGTAAAGGAAACTACAAGTGCCCTGCATCTGGACAAAATTAAGGACTTTTTTACAGACGGGCAGCATATTGCAAAACTTTTTGTAAGTGTACTTGTAATTGCAATCCTGTTTGCAGTGTACAAAATCCTTAAGAAAATCATTAACGGAAAGGCAAAGAATAAGATTCAGCCTCACACCGCAATGATCTTAAACAAACTTGTAACATATGTGTTCTACATACTGGTTGCAATGTACATACTGAGTCTTTTTGGAGTAAATCTTAACGCTATATGGGGAGCAGCTGGTATTGCAGGTTTGGCCATCGGTTTTGCTGCCCAGACAAGTGTAAGCAATATTATTTCAGGTCTTTTTGTTCTTGGTGAAAAGGCTCTTAAGGTAGGGGATTTTATTGAAGTTGCAGGAACAAGCGGTATTGTTGATACAGTGGGCCTTCTTTCCGTAAAGATTCACACTTTGGACAACCAGATGGTTCGTATTCCTAACAGTTCAATAATTGACAGTAACCTGGTTAACTATTCTCAGTTCGACAAGCGTCGTCTGGTTTTTGAAATTCCTCTGGATTATGCAGATGATATGACAAAAGCTCTTGAAGCTGTAAAGAGAGTTCCTGGTCTTTGTCCAACAGTTCTTAAGAATCCTGAACCTGTAGTTTTCTATGATGGATTTGGGGATGCTGTAAATCTTCGTCTGGCTGTCTGGTTTAAGAGCGCTGATCTTATTCAGACTAAAAACGATGTTTATATTAATGTTGTAAAAGTGTTTAATGAAGAAGGTCTTACAATTCCATTTACTCACTATGACATTAAGATTCTTGAGAATAAAAAGCCTAGCGTTAATGCTAAAACAAAGGCTGTTGCAAAAGAAGTTGTTGCTGCTCACGTGGATGATGCAGTTGTTAAGCTTACAGATTCTACATCCCTTGCTTCTCAGATTGCTGATACAAAAAAGAAGACAACTGGAAAAAGCACATTCTCTGTAAAAGCTTCTGAAAAGAATGTTGTGGGAGTTGATAAGGTTGAAGCTAAACCTTCTTCAAAGACTGCAAAAAAATCAACAGCAAAAACAGCAGCAAAATCAACAGCAAAAAAAACTGGAAAAAAATAAGATTATAGGTAAAGGTGGAGTTTAGAATGTCCTGGTGGATGATTGTTTTAATCGTTATTATTGTTCTCTTTTTTGTTGCAGCAGTTGTAGCAAATATTGAGCTTAATATGTTTCTGGCACCTCACGGATTCTGGGGCCGGATGCATAAGTTCAAGGAAGTTTCTGACATTACTGATATTCAGAAAACTGAAGAGTTACTGGAAAATAAAGTTGAACAGTGGATTTCAAAGAACAGTGTTAAGGATTTATGGACAATCAGCTTTGATACACTCCGCCTTCATGCCCAGGCCGTTATTCAAAAGAGACTTTCTCATAAGTGGGTGCTTTGTCTTCACGGATACGGCGGAAATTATCTTACTGTTGAAAGTTTTGGAATGGAATATTTCAGCAGGGGCTACAATGTTGTTATGCCGGATATGCGTTACTATGGCAAAAGTCAGGGACGCTATGCAGGTATGGGCTGGCTTGACAGAAAAGATGCAGCTGAATGGATTAAGGAAATTCTTAAGATGGATCCTGAGGCAGATATTGTAGTGCATGGAGTAAGCATGGGTGCTTCTGCAGTAATGATGCTCAGCGGGGAAAATCTTCCTGAAAATGTAAAGTGCCTTGTTGCTGACTGCGGCTATACTTCAGTGTGGAATTGTTTCAAGCATATCAGAAAGGACAGATTCCATCTGCCGGTTTTCCCTATGCTCTATATTGCAGGCCTCTTTTGTAAAATCAGGATGGGCTACTTTTTACATGAAGCTTCTTCCCTCAGGCAGTTAAAGAAATGTAAGGTTCCAGTTTATATGATTCATGGTTCGGAGGATACCTTTGTTCCTTCTTCAATGATTATTCAGAATTACCATTCAGTTCTTAATGCTCCAAAAGACTGGTATATTCTCTCAGGTGCAGTTCACGCTGTATCAGTTTATAAAAATCCAGAACTCTACTGGAGAAAGGTCTTTGGTTTTGTTGACCGTTTTGTAAAATAAATCAAAAAAATAAGTTTTTTCGCGATTTTTTTTGACAATTCTGCACTTTTAAAGCCTATAAATTTGTATGGAAAAACAAATTATCAGTTCGCTTAGAAAGGTGCAGATTTTTTTTGTCCTTTCACTTTTACCACTGTTTTCTTCATGCATTTTCAGTATGGAGGAAAGGGCTTCTTTCAGGCTGCCGGACCTGAATGGGGATTGCAGTTTCACTTATGTGAACCTTAAGGGGGAGCAGGTGTGGAAAAATATTTCCGCTGGAGATGGAAATGAAATTATTCTTCTGGATGTGAATAAAAATGTTCCTTTTCCCCTGCTCGTATATTCCGGAGAAAAACAGGACGCTTACGGGGCTATTTATCCTTTTACGGATAAAGTTACCAGGGAAGACGCTTTTGCTGCATCTATTCTGCTGGGGCTTTACTCAGGGGCATGGAGGAACAGTGAGCAGTCTTTTGCCCAGGTTCAGGATTATCTTTCTTATTTCAACTGGTCTGCCTTTATGAAAGACTGCCGGGATATAGAAGATATCTGGAGCCTGGACCGGCAGACTATTATGGAAAATATTGCAGCAGGTACTTTTATGTGGAAAAAGTCTCTAATCCGTTGTAATATAAAAGAATGAAAAAAATACGGGCGGGAAAATTAATAATAGTTTCTGGAGTTGTAATATTATCTTTCTTACTTACAGCATGCGGCGGTAAAAAAGGCAGTTCTGTTATTTTACCTGGAGATTCTCAGGCAGAAGATATTTCAAGCAGTAAATCTAAAAGTCACAGCTGGTACTATTTTACAGACAATGGTTTTTACAATATTGATTTGCCTCAGAATGCGCCACTTTTATTAACAAAGGCCTGGACCGAAGCTGTAAGAATTTCAACTGCAGCAAATATTCCTTCAAAAGAGTATGCCCGCCCTACGGACACAGATGCTTATGCTGTTGTAAACAGGCTGGGAATCCTTGCCCTTAATGGAAACGATGTGCGTCTTTACCAGGATAAAGCCATATTTACAGGAGAAACAGCAGATTCCCTTGTTTTTTCAGCAGGAACCCCGGTTTTTTGCCTTTACCGAAGTACTTTTTTTAATGAGGGGTTCAGTACAAACTTTAACGCCCTTCAACAATCAAGGCCTTTTCTTGTTCAGTTTAATCCTGTAACAAAAATGTGCTATCCACTGGTTTCCTATGCAAATTTAAATGTGGATGAAAAAAATCAGGTTTCCGGTTATTTCTGGGATGGAAAAGTGTGGGCCTGTTCAATTAAAAGTGAAAGTGAAAATTATGTTCAGTTTGATTATCTTTCCTGGACCCCTATTGTTCCTCTGACAGATTTGTCCCCTGCTTTGAACAAAGATGTTTTTCTCTTTTACCAGATAACTGAAGGTGAGTACCGCAGACTTAATACTCCTCAAATGTATTCTTCTGCTCCTGCTGAATTAAAAGATCTGCTTTCTGCAATTCCATCTTCCCTTTGCATGTACATAGTTTATCGCGATGGAAGTGGTACCAGTCCTAAAAGTTATTATCAGGAGGGAAATGGTGCGGTTCCTGTAAATGCAAAAGCTGCAATTGCTCCCGCTTCATCTTTTATTGCTGCAATGTTTGAAGACGGAACAACTTATCTGAAAAATACTGACAGTGGTGAATTTTATGCTTTCCGTCTGCCAAAACTACCAGGGGGCTACAAATACAGTGAGTTCTGCATTTCAAAAGATGTGCTCCTTGCTTCCTGGGAAGAGACGGACTTTTACAAAACAGGGCGTACTGGTTTTATTAAAGTGGATTTAAAGACACTGCTGGATTACTAAAAAAGGCTCCCTTTAACAGAGAGCCTTCTTCTAAAAAAATTATTTCTGATCTTCCTGATAGTGTACAAAATTTGGTATGCGGGATTTTTTGTCCTGAAAATAGATGTATTTGAATGGATGAATGTCCATGGAATTTTTGTACCATCCTCCAATCAGATTTGCATCAAGTACATTTGACGAAATAAAGTAGGCAAGAGGAATGACTTCTCCTTCATCAAGAAGAATCTGTTCAGCTCTGGCCTGGTAGCGGTAGTGTTCCTGCACTGTTTCTGCACTTGCTGCTTTTTCCAGCAGTTTGTCATATTCCGGATTTGAGTAGAGTCCGGTATTAAGGCTTGAGCCTGTTCTGAAAAGTTCAAGAAAAGCTAAAGGATCAGCATAATCTCCAATCCAGCCGTAATGGAAAATATCTGCCTTCCAGTTTGGAATGGAAGCAATATAGCGGGAGTTCTGAGTTGATTGAATTGATACTTCAACACCAAGAGGCTTCCATGCATTCTTTAATATAATTGCTGACTGCATTTCCCAGAGAGATTCTGAAGAAACTGCAATAACCAGAGGCAGCTTCAAATCCTGAGGAATATTGTATTTCTTTCGGGCCTGGTTCATCATGATGATTGCGTCTTCTGTGTCGTAGTCATTGTAGCCGATAACTGTTGGATATCCTGATAAAGGATAAACCAGTGTTGAAGCAGGAAGATAAAATCCATCCCTTAATTTATTATAAGGAATTGCTTCAATAAGGGCCCGGCGGAATTCTTTTTTTGACCAGATTTCACTGTTCATCTTAAAAAAATAGTACTGGGTACCGAACTGGGCGAAAATCTGAATTGCGTCTTTGTCTATGATTTTGTCATAATTGGCATTTTTCATAACCCAGTCGGCCTGTCCCGTATTAAATTTGTGGGATAATTCATCTGCATTATCAATCATTGTGATTGTAACGCCTGGAATATGAACTTTATCTTTGTCAATGTAGTTTTCATTTTTTGTCAGGACGATGGTGTTGTCTTTGTAGGATTCCAGAATGAATGGTCCTGAATAAACATTTTCTTTTGTGCTGATTGCGGCAAAGGAATGGTGACAGAGAATCTGGGGGAGGTGTTCAGAAGGTTCTGTTAAATGTACAACCAGAGTGCTGCTGTCCGGAGCAGAAATTCTTACATCTTCCCTTTTTCCATTGCCGGATCGGAAGGCTTTTGCTCCCTGTATGCAGTCTGCAAAGGAAGCGAATTCTGCATCTGGATTTGCAAGAAGATTCAGCCAGGATTCCTTAAAGGTTTCTGCTGTGATTGGATCTCCGTTGCTGAATACGGCACCTTCCCTTATTGTAAAGGTCCAGCGTTTTTTGTCCCTGCTTAATTTGTATGATTTGCAGTAAGCGCCGATTGCCTCGCTTGTCATTGGATTGTAGCAGAAAAGTCCTTCGTAAAGAGAATTAAGAATCTGGGCTTCGGAAGCGTACTGGGCTGTCTGTGGATTCAAATCATAATCCCATCCCGGAGTATAAACCTGAAAGACCCTTTGAATACTGGGATTAATTGTAGTGGTGCTGTTATCTTCAGCGGACAAAATATTGACTGAAAGAAGTGCTGATGCAAACAATAATAGGGGTAGTTTTCTTCTATTCATTTATGCCTAGTTTCTCCATTTGTTTCTGCTCATCTATGTAAGCTGTATATTCAGCGCAAAGTTGATTTGTCTTAATCAAAATATTTTTTATTGTTGTAAGTTCCATTTTGATTCCGCGGATTCTTGCCCTGTCTTTTGTGTTTGTCTGAGTTTTGAAAAATTCATCAAGGGCGGTAAGAATTGTATGGAGCCTGGAATTGTCAGCAATCTGCTTGTGTAAAAAATCCAGAATTGCAGGATCTTTCTGCATGTTGATTTTTGAATAGCCTGGAGAATTTTTTATAGCGATTGAAGAATAGTAAGTTGTTCTTTTTTCCAGACTGTCATAGAAAGTGTTGTAATTAAGAGTTTCTATTTTTTTTGCATTGGACTGTTTGTCTACAATTACAAGTTCGTAATCTTCCGTTGGGTCTTTTCTTCCGAACAGGTTTCTGAAAAAGGCTGCAATTTTGTCAAAAAAAGACTGATGTTCACTTTCAAGAACTGAATGGTTGTCCTTAATCTTTTGAAGAACCATTTCATACTGGTTGCAAAGACTACCAAGTGTGCGGATTGCATCCATGAGATTTTCGTGGGTATCAATGACAGGTGCTTTCTTAACTACTTTTTTCTCTGGAATTGAAAGATCCTTTAAAAGCTTTGCACGGAAATCTTCTTTGTTAGGACTGGTTTCTTCTGCCGCAATTTCTGAAATTAACTCAGAGGCAAAATTCCTCTTTGGCATCCGGCTGGTCCAGTGTTTTTTTATTTCAGCAATAAAAGCGGTTGTGTTACAGAATGAACTTTTGCTGAAGCCACTGTATTCGATAACGTTTGTTCTTACATCCAGTTTATATCTTTCTTTCTGGAAATTTGCCAGTTCCTTTAAGCCGTTATTAATTTCTTTAAGGGCCTGGGTTGTTTTATACATTGCATCACTTAAGTTGCTGAGAAGAATAGGATTTGCACTGGCTTTAAGTTGATTTACACAATAGGCAAGGGCACGGGAATTAGCTCTCTGGGAATTCATGGAAAGGTTTTCCCAGTTAAAAACATTGTTAAACATAAGGAGCTTTTTAATCTTGTCCATGGTCAAATATTCGCATGAAAACTTCATGTAGTTGCAGATAAAGTCCAGGGTTGTTTCGTATTCCGAAATGCGGGTGCCCAGTTTAACAGAGCGCTCTGTATCGTTAAAGTCGCTGTCGTCAGGGCAGCTGACTTCTGAAATCTTTTTGTCCTTTTTATATGGATCAGGAGTGATGAGAGATTTTTTTGTTAATTCTTCAATAAGAACTCTTAATGCTGTTAAATGGAGTCTGTAGTCTTCAGAGAGTTTTGGCAGCAGTTCGCTGTCATACCAGAGACTTTTTGTATTTATTGCGTCCTTTAATTGAGTTCCAAAGTCTGTATTAGCTGATTCGTCCATATCCTTATTATGCCCTAAATAAAAATAATAATCCACTTTATGTATCGGCAAAAAATGGTTACTTCGTCATAGAATTCGCATATTTCGCCATCATTTATATTTTAACGCACAATATATAGAAAAAAACGTAAAAACTGCTCTATTGATAAATGAATAAAAAAAGTTTAATCTACTAAACTATACAAATTTTATCTATAAGAAGGTGTTTTTATGGCAGTTGATGAAAAATTACAGACAATTCGTCACTCATGTGCTCATGTTATGGCACAGGCTGTTCTCAGATTGTATCCGGGAACAAAAATTGCAATCGGACCAGCAATTGACAATGGTTTTTATTACGATTTCGATTTTTCCACTACCACCACAAACACCAAGCCTTCAGAAACAGATTTCCCTGCAATTGAAAAGGAAATGCGCAAAATTTTAGCAGAAAACCTGGACTTCATCCGTAAAGAAGTTTCTAAGGAAGAAGCTCTTAAGCTTTTTGCAGATCAGCCTTATAAGGTAGAACTGATTAACGATCTTCCAGAAGGAGAAACTATTTCTACTTATCAGCAGGGAGATTTTCTTGATCTTTGCCGTGGACCTCACGTTTCAAATACAAAGGAAATTAATCAGCAGTCATTTAAGTTGATGAAGACTGCAGGTGCTTACTGGCGCGGTGACAGCGACAAGGCAATGCTTACCCGTATTTATGCAGTTTGTTTTTACAAGCCGAATGATTTAAAGGATTATCTGGCAATGCTGGAAGAAGCAGATAAGCGTGACCACAGAAAGATTGGTGTTCAGCTTGACCTCTTCCACCTTGACCCTGAAGATCCAGGTCAGATTTTCTGGCATCCAAACGGATGGAAAATGTACCTGACACTTCAGGATTATATGCGTCAGAAAGAAATTGAAGACGGCTATGAAGAAGTAAACACTCCTGCAATAATGCCTCGTACTCTTTGGGAACGTTCAGGCCACTGGGGACATTATCAGAGAAATATGTTCATTACTGAATCTGAAAAGCGTCTTTTTGCAATTAAGCCGATGAACTGTCCAGGTGCACTGGAAATCTTTAAGTCAAAGACTCGCTCTTATAAAGATCTGCCAATGCGTCTTGCTGAATTTGGACATGACGTGCGCAATGAACCAAGCGGTACTCTTCACGGAATTATGCGTGTACGAGGATTTGTTCAGGATGATGCACATATTCTCTGTACTGAAGATCAGATTGAAAGCGAAGTTGAAAAGTTCTGCCGTCTTTTGATTGGTGTATATAAGGACTTTGGTTTTGATAAGGGACTTCTCGTTAAGCTTTCTACAATGCCGGAAGACCACGTTGGTGATGTTTCAACCTGGGAACATGCAGAAAAGGCTCTTGCAAATGCCTGTGTAGCTGCCGGAATGCAGTATGAGATTCAGCCTGGTGAAGGTGCTTTCTACGGTCCAAAACTTGAGTTTACCTTGCTGGATGCCCTTGGCCGTCAGTGGCAGTGTGGTACAATTCAGCTGGACTACCAGCTTCCTTCTGCAGAACGTCTTAACGCTGAATATATTGGTGCAGATAACCAGAAACATCATCCTGTTATGCTTCACCGTGCAGTACTGGGATCAATGGAACGCTTCCTGGGTATTCTTATTGAAAACTACTCTGGTGCTATGCCTGCATGGCTGCACTTTGAACAGGCTGCAGTTGTTCCTGTAAGCCCTGATTTCAATGAATATGCAAAGAAGGTTTATTCAACTTTAGCCGCTGCTGGAATCCGTTGTAAGGCTTACACTGATGATGAAAATATGAAGAATAAGATTAAGCAGATTTCTTCTGAACACAAAACTCCATATATTCTGGTAGTTGGTGCAAAAGAAGCTGAAGAAAATTCAGTCTGCGTAAGATTCAGATTCTCTTCAAAACTGCCACAGCAGACAATGAAACTGGAAGAGTTTAAGGAATACGTTCTTGAAAAAACAAGAACTCACTTTAACGGAATCTAATTGAATCAATAGCAGAATAAAAGGCTGTCGCTTTTTCAAGTGGCAGCCTTTTTTTATGTTAGATTTTTAGGAAAAAGTTTCCTTTACCATTGCCTTGAATTTATCTCCACGGTCAAATTCGTTCAGGAACATTCCAAATGATGTTGCTCCAGGAGAGAAGACTACAGGTAATTCTCCGTCTGCTGCTGAACCATATAGTTTTTCTGCACATCCCCCTTCCAGATTGGACTTAAGGATTTTAAGCAGAACTTCCAGAGAATCAAACGGTCCGTTGTACTGAACTTTTGCCTTGTCCAGAAGAGGTGTGAGTTTATCGGTTCCAGTTCCTGAAAGAAGATAGATTTCTTTCGGAAGATATTTAGTACCTGATTCTCCCATTAAAGTGCGGGCAAGTGGAACAAAGTCAAGATTTTTATCAGTACCACCTGAAATCAGGACTACACTCTGGTTAAAGGACTGGCTTGCAGCGGCTGCAGCTTCCGGAACTGTTGCGGCAGAATCATTAAAGAAAACAACTTTTCTTGAATCCTTAGGGCAGGTCCATTCATGGAAGCGTTCCAGTCTGTGAGGAATGCCTTTCCAGGAACCTACTGCCTGAACAATCTTTTCTGCCGGAACACCCATCAGGTAAAGACAGAGGGCTGCATTTAAAACATTTGTCCTCATGTGATCTCCAGGTACCTGAAGGCTTCCCATGATTTTTTCTGTTTTACCATTAATCTGTACGTAACCGGAAATATTTCCGTCTGCTTCAGCTTTCTGATAAATACCACAAACTTCTGCAGGAAGGGTCTTTTTGCTGTAGCGGAGAACTTTAGCTTTTGTTTCAGATGCGAAATAATCTCCCCAGCACTTAAAGTCCGGATTTGGATTGCCTGCTTCACTCTGATATTTATCTTCATCACAGTCAAGAATTGTAAAATCATTTTCGTCTTGATCTGCAAAGATGAGTTTTTTGTCTTCTACATAAGGGTCCATTGCTCCGTACCAGTTCTGGTGATCCGGAACAATTTTTGTAATAACTGAAATCTTTGGTTTAAGAAGTTTTCTTCCCCTCAGGTCAGACAGCTGCCAGCTTGAAAGTTCCAGTACAACCGGAGTTTTTTCATTTGTTTCGTCAAGGAAGGTGAGGGGGCTGACTGTAATGTTACCGCCTAAAAATGTTGTAAAGCCAGACTGCTGAAGTCCGTGATAAATTGCGCTTACAGTTGAAGATTTTCCCTTGCTTCCTGTGACTGCAATAACCGGAGCTTTTGTAAAATTTAAGAAAATGCTTATATCGGTTTCAATTGCTTTTGCAGCTTCCAGATATTTATTGCCCTGATATTTTACGCCGGGATTTTTAATTACACAGTCAGCAGTTTCAAAATCTTCCATACGGTGTTCGCCTAAAACGTACATGAGACGGCTGTGATCAATTGATTTGTCGCTGGTAATGGAATCGATTGTTGGTCTGAGCTGTTCTGTAGTCTTCATATCTGTGGCAATAACAAAGGCTCCATGTTTAAGGAAAAATTTAACGCAGGCTTCTCCTCCGCCGTTTAATCCTAAACCCATAACTGTGATTTTTTTGTCTTTGATATCTTCCAGAGATTTAAAAACACATCCCTGTGGATAAATATGTGCTTCCATAATCGTTCTCCTTTAATACTCCGCAATAGCGTTTGTGCAGGAGGCACGATATCGCAGTCCTGCCAACGGTAAAACTGCATGTGATAAAAAGTTCATGGAGTTACTCTTTATCACGCCTCCTTTTTTAAATTCCCTACAATATTAAGAGTATAACACGTTTATATGTACTTTTAAAATACTTATGTAAAATTTAAAAAGTTCTTGCAATTATTAAATTAAAGATTTATATTGTTTCTATAAATAATAACATTATTATTCAGGAGTAAGAATTATGAAAAAAACAATAGCTGTACTTTCAGCCGCTGCAATTTTGATGGCATTTACAGGCTGTACAAAAAAAGATAACACAAACGCGAAAACAAAAATCGGTATTGCAAAAATTGTTCAGCACGTTGCACTGGACTCTGTAGAACAGGGTATCATTGATGCAGTTAAGGCTGCTGGAATTGATGCTGAATATGATCTTCAGAATGCAAATGGTGATGTTTCTACTGCAAACCAGATTGCAAATCAGTATGCGGGAGAAAAGGTTGATGTAGCTGTAGGAATTGCAACTCCAATCGCTGTAGCTCTTGCAAATACAATTAAGGACCGCCCTGTAGTTTTTGCAACTGTAACAGATCCTCTGGGAGCAGGTCTTGTTTCTACACTGGAACACGGTGAAGGAAACGTAACCGGTATGTCAGATGCAATTCCAACTGTTGAACATATTAAGATGTTTGCTGAACTTAC
>DGUP01000052.1 GCA_002394685.1 Treponema sp. UBA4307
TTCAAAACTCGACATTCGGGCTACTTTGAAAAAGTTAATTATCTCTAAATATCAATTTAATTATTTCCTTTTTTTTACATAACTGATAGTATTCCTCTCATACAAAAAAACGGAGAATAAAACACAATGTATTCAAAAACATCTCTCTCTCAACACACATTTCCAAAATGGATGGCCGTATTAGTTGGCCTTATTATGATTATTCCTGAACTGCTCTATCCTCTTTACGGGCTCCTTGTAGACGCAGTAACTTTTCAGGAATACTTTGCAACACTCAAGAATCCCTACATTTCAATTCTTGTTTTAGGAAGACTGATTACAGGACCAATTTTCTTTTTTGCATGTCAGAAAGGAATCAACAACTGGGACGGCTCAGAAGAATCAACAGCAAAATGTAATAAAATGCTTGCACTTACCCAGTTTTCCCTGATTGCCCTTGCAGTTCTTTATGCAATTATTGAAGGAATCCTGATTCCAGTTGTCTGCAAAAATCACGGAATTTCTTACAAAGCATTTGAAAACGGAAACTTTACTTCTTTCTGCTGTACTTCTTTTATTGGCCTTACACTGCTCTTCTCCGAAATTCCTTACATCATTTTCTTCCAGCAGGTTGAACATCTTTCCTCATGGCTTCCATTTGAAAAAAAATACACTTACATGACAATCTCTCAGAGAAATCTTTTTGTAAATGCAGTTGCCATTGTAGGATTTTATCTCTTGATCTTAGCCCTCCTCTCTGTTCCTGCAAACCGACTGCTGGACAACAAAACACTCTTTTTTGCAAGAATGGGTCCAGTAGGAATTGGAGCCGCAATTGCTGTCTGTGTAAATATGATTCTTAACGGCAATGACATTAAAACTTCAATGATTGTCTTAAACGAATATGCAAAAAAACTTTCAGAAAGAGATTATTCATCTGAAAAGCCTCAGGTAAAAATGCGCTGCATAGTTGGAGAACTGGTAAACAATCTTAATTCTTTCACTGATATAACTCACAACATTCTGGAAGAATTTGATTCATCAATTCAGAATTCAACTTCTACTGCAAGCGAACTGTCAGACACAATGAACGTTACCTTCAAAAATTTCGATTCAATCATTGATACAATCAACTCTGTAAAAAATGATATGAACAATCAGGCCGCCAGTGTAGAAGAAACAAACGCATCTGTTAATCAGATTATGGGCAGCATCCGCCTTATGAAAGAAAGCGTTGACTCTCAGGCAACAGCAGTTACAGAATCTTCTGCAGCTGTAGATCAGATGGTAGCAAACATTCGTTCCGTAACAAACATTCTTGAAAAAAATACCGGTACAGTTCTTGAATTATCAAACGCTTCTGATTCAGGAAGAAAAGCTGTTAAAACCGCAGTAGATGCAGCAAGACAAGTTATTGATGAATCTTCTTCCCTGATTGAAGCAAGCAAAATCATTCAGACTATCGCAAGCCAGACAAACCTTCTTGCCATGAACGCCGCAATTGAAGCAGCACACGCCGGAGAAGCAGGTAAAGGTTTCTCTGTTGTTGCTGATGAAATCCGTAAACTTGCAGAACAGTCAAATCAGCAGGGTAAAGTAATTGATGATAATCTTAAATCACTCGCTTCATCCCTCTCACAGATTTCTACCACAACCAGTCAGGTTCAGGAAAAATTCGATGCCATTTATCAGCTGGCCGAAACAGTCAAGAATCAGGAAAATCATATCATGAATGCCATGAGCGAACAGGCCGCCGGAAACCAGCAGGTTCTTGAAGCAATGCACAATATTTCCGATTCAACAACAGGCGTTAAAGATTCTGCAGCGGAAATGCTCTCTGGAGGAGAACAGATTGTTAAGGAGATGGGCTTGCTCGAATCAACTACAATCACCATCACAAACAATATGAATCAAATCAATACAGATATTGCTGACATAAAAACAAGTTTGAATATTGTTCACACAAGTTCAGATAAAAATCAGCAGGATATAAAAATTCTTGATGACACAATCGGAACTTTCAAACTATAATATAGTATAATGTAATAAAGGGGTCTGTTTCAAAAGCAGCCCTTTTTTTAATACTAAACTCATAGGAAAAATTATGAAAAAAGCCGTTAAAATTCCTCTTTTGTTAATTTTGATTCTGGTTCTTGGGGCAGCAGCATTTATTGGTTTTCTCACTCTCGTAGAATACAGACCTGCTGATCAGGAAAAAGTTTCCACCGAATTATGGATTGAAGACAATGGCAGTACAAGAACAATTTCCAGTCTTCCTTCAAACAAAGAATTTTCAATCATCACATGGAATGTTGGCTACTGTAGTTTAGGCAGCAATGCAGACTTCTTTATGGACGGCGGTAAAATGGTAAACACCGCTGACAAAGAAAGAGTTGACCTGAACCTTAATAAAATCGTAAAAAAACTTCAGGCTGAAAATTCTGATTTTATCTTTCTCCAGGAAGTAGATGTTAAATCAAAAAGAAGCCATAAAACAAATGAAAAAGTTGCTTTCCAGGAAAACTTTAAGGATTATGAATCTGCATTTGCGACTAACTTCAAAGTGCCCTTCATACCCTATCCTCTTCCTCCAATCGGAAAAGTTTATTCTGGAATCCAGACCCTGTCACAGTACGATGTTTCTGAAGCCAGCAGAATTGCCCTTCCAACTTCATTCAGCTGGCCATACAGACTGGGCAACTTAAAACGCTGTCTCTTAATCACAAGACTCCCAATCGATGGAATGAACAAGGAACTGGTTTTAATCAACCTGCACCTGGAAGCCTACGATTCTGGAGAAGGCAAAATAATGCAGACAAAAGTTTTCAAGTCTGTTCTGGAAGAAGAAATTGAAAAGGGAAACTATGTTATTGCAGGTGGAGACTTTAATCAGCAGTTCTCTTCCACAGATGCTTCTGCCTACCCTATTTTAAGTCCAGACTACTGGGCACCTGGAATCATTAACGAAAGTGATTTTGATTCTTCACTGAAATTCTATCAGCCGTCACAAGTTCCAAGCTGCCGTTCACTGGACAAAGCTTACGAAGGTCAGTCTGCTGAAAATTTTCAGTTCTATTTTATTGATGGATTTATTGTTTCTGAAAATGTCAAAGTTACTTCTGCCGCTACAATTGATATGAATTTTGAAAATACAGACCATAATCCTATAAGGTTGACCTTTACTCTTAATTAATTTTAAGGCAAAATGTAGACCTTAAAATTATGTTTATTTCTAATTCTGAAAGAGTATGGACAGATTCAAAGGTTCCTTCGCTTAAAGATTTATTTGCACCGTATTTTGAATATTTTGGCCTTTGTACAGACAGTAAAAGATTGATTCTCCTGAGGGACGGCATAACAAAACATGCCAGTTCAGTTACAATGGAAAATGAATTTAAACCTCAATTCCTTTTCCGCTGGTTCAGTCAAAAACCAGTTCTTGACGGAACATTTACATCTTCAGCAGGAGTAACAATTTCTGTACCAAAAATGAATGGCCTTGTTCATATTGCAGACATTCTGGAACTATGCAGACAGTACGGTCTCAAAATGCAGGGGCATACCCTCATCTGGCACGCCCAGACAGACGAAGCATTTTTTCATCAGGATTACGATATAGAAGGGCCTCTGGCAGGTAAAGAAGAAATGACCGCCAGAGAAGAATGGTATATAAAAAGCGTTATCACTTTTGTTCAGAACTGGGAGAACAAGAACAACGATGGAAAGCACATTGTTTACCAGTGGGATGTAATAAACGATCCTTTTGACGATCAGGGAAAAGATTTAAGAAAAAATTCCCGCTGGTATGATATTTTCGGGAATGATCTTTTTATAATCAATGCTTTTGCTTTTGCCAACAAATATGCAGCTCCAGACGTTAAGCTTTGTTTTAACGGGTCAGAAGATCACAAAAGAGACTTAACCTGCCACATGGTAAAAAAAATCCTTGAACACAACAAAGGCCCC
Source organism: Treponema sp. UBA4307 (assembly GCA_002394685.1). GTDB lineage: Bacteria > Spirochaetota > Spirochaetia > Treponematales > Treponemataceae > Treponema_D. The sequence goes on from DGUP01000052.1 coordinate 3,946, forward strand.
CTTCCATGCAGACTCGATATAATTGGAATTCATTCACACTTGTACACAAATTACAATCTGGAAAACTATAAAAAATCTCTGGAAGCATTTCTTGAACTTGGAATTGACCTTGCAGTTACAGAACTGGATGTTGCAACACTTAACGGCATTCCTTACAGGGTTAAAAAAACTGCAGCCTTCTACAAAAAATATTTTTCCATGATTCTGAATTATGCAAAAAAAGATGAACGTCCTGGAATTTCTTCTGTAACCTTGTGGGGGATAAATGATGAAGCCACCTGGCTTAATTTAAAGTTCATGGGAATGGAAAAAGCCCAGTTTCCTCTTCTCTTTAAAAGAGATGAAGAAAATCTGGTTGTAACAAAACCAACATTCTGGGCTCTGGTTGAAGCAGTTAATAAATTTTCAAAAAGTAAAAAAACCGCTCTCTTTTCTTATGTCTATTGATTTTCCAACAAATTTATTACATCAGATGAATTTTGTTCCTTATAAAAATTTATCTTATTGTAAATCCAAATTCCATTTTCTTTGTATGCATCAACATAAACAATTGAGATTCCATTTTTTCCTTTTATTTTATAAGAAAAATCTGCTTCTCCAGAGGAATTTCCACTTATATTTAGTGAACCTGAAATCATACCAGTCTGTTCAAAATCATCACCTAAGTAATTCCTTATTTCTTCATTGTTTTCAATAAGTTCAATTGAGTGCTTATATGGAATACAGTTCTTAAAAGAATTACCAACAGAGGTAAACATAGTTGAACCCACAAGTGCAATAAATAAGGTGAAAGCAACAACAACACTAATAACTATAATTGCAACTTTCTTATTTGATTTCTTATTCTCTTTATTTTTATCTTCATCTATTTTTTTTATTTCTGGAGATGAAGATGGCACTAAAGTTACTTCCTTTGCACAATAAGGACATACTTTTGATCCGGAAGGAATTTTCTTTTTACAATTTTCACATATCTTAAGAGGTTTTAAAGCTAACATTACTATAAGCACCCAAAAACCTGCACCAGGATAAATTCCAAACCAGAACCATTGAGGAGAACGGTTTTTCTTTTTTGCAATAATTACACCGGGAATAATAGGTCCATACCAAATCACAATAAAAATTATACAAGCTACAATAATAATTACAGGGCTATCCATTTTTGCTCCTTTTTTTTATTCAGAAACATCCTCTGCATATTTAATTTTTAAATCGAAGTCGATTTTGTATCCTGCTGGATTAAAAATAAGTTTTTTTAAATACTTCAATTCGGAAACATCTATTCCATTTCTTTTTATCTCTTGAAAATCTTCTTCAGATATGAACCCTTCAAAATCTATTTCTTCCAGATTCTTCACGTTCTTTAGTATATTAAAATCAAAATAATGTGCATAGCCAAGATAAATACTTTTACAGGATTTTACTTCTGCTAAAAAATCATAATTTTCTAAATAAGGTAAGGTAAAACAATCTATGTAATCGAGTTCACCTACAGCATCAAAACCTTTAAAATTTATTGTGTGGGTATTTGTGGAATCATTATCTGATAAGAAGAAAGATTTTTCTTTTACGTTCTTATTTAAATAGACTTTTATTTCAGATCCATCTCTCTGAACAGCAATAATAAAATTCGATTCACTAAAAAGTGAAAAACTAAAAATTAAACTAAAAAAAATAAGTACTATAATTTTTCTCATATAACTATCCTTTAAAAGTTTAAGAAAGTATTACACATATTTCCAGACTGCATCTTTTGGATTCTCTTTGAATTCATTTACATACTCTTCCAGAAACGGGACTAAAGACTCATCAATGCGCTCAATTACAATAGAACGAATATTACTTTCATTTATTTTACCAAGGAATATTCCACTAAAGATGTAAATCATTTTTTGCACTTCTTCTAGATTTGTTTCAGAATATTTAGAGTAAAATTCAGAAAATAATTCAAAAGCTTGAGTTTCATTTCCTGTGAAATACAAAGAACATGCATATGAGAATTGAGAAATCTCTTTTAATGAATTACCATTTGAAAGCCATAGATCATAAACTTCTTTTACCTTATCCGCATTTTCTTCATATCCCCCGATTTTATATATCTGTATTTTCTGTTTGTATGGATTCCACCATTTTGGATCAAGCTTTATTGCTTCATCCAGTAATTCAAGAGTCTTAGTTTTTTCTTCAGTAGGACCAATCATCCATTCTCCTAGATTTGAAGGAACCATAATTTCAACAGCCTGATTGAAAAGTTTTTTAGCTTTTGCAGGGTGATTGCATGAGGTTAATGTTAGTAAAAAGATGATTAGGAATATTGATACTTTTTTCATATTTAATAATTGCTCCCATTTAAATTATTAGCGGATATCAACTATTGTTGGCTGATAATAAATGTTTTTAGCCTTTTGTATAAGATGCTCTTCCATCTCCCTTATTGTCTATTGTATTATCCCTTATTTTTTTCTGTGCTTCAAGAATTCTATAGTCCAATTGGAAAAACATACTGTCGCAGGAATTGTAATTAACATTGGTACAAAAGCTCTTGTGTCGCTTATTGATTTTACAATGTATAATACAAGAATAAAAAATACTATTATACAAGTTGTAATTAACATAAAAGCATAAGCTGAAGAATTCAGATTTTTTTTGAATAGAAATAAAATCAAATTAAAAATCCAATAAACAATAAGGGAAACACCAAAAAGAATTAAAATTTCACTTTTTGAAAGGATTTCTAATCTGTATGATAAAACCAATAGTAAAAAATTATTAAAATTGTGATTCCAAAAAAAATAAAAATACTTTTTTTCATCTTAACTCCAAATCAACACTTCCATGATAATAGAACCTGGAAATATACTTATTTAGGAATCTTGTTTATAAAAAAAACTCCAGAATACAGATACTCCCAGCAAGGAAAACATATACATCAAAGGGAAAAATAAAATTGTATCAGTTTTAACTTTTATGATTAAAAGAATTATTGCTAATGCAGAAAAGAGTGCAAATATATTACAAGTTACTCTATTTATTCTTAATTTTTCTTCAATATAATAAACCAGATAGAAAAACCAATATACAACAAGCGAAGATAAATAAATCACAACAAATGATATGATATCATCTTTTTGATTATTTTCTAAATCAGATTTATAAAATAGGAAACATAAAACACTATTAATAATTGCAATAATTAAAAATATTAATGCATTAGTTTTTTTTCTCATTCGGATTCTTTTCCTTTCAATTCCATATAATATCATATGTACATTTTGTTTTACACTTATTTATAACTTTCAGGAATCCTCTTCATTTTTTTTCATTTCAAGATTTATTTTTTCTTGTTCATTAAATTGATCGTCTGAAACAATTCCTTTATGGGTGGATGTAAAATCATAACCACAGTTTTTACATTTTTTTGACATATGTGATAACAATCCATCCTCCGGACCACTAAAAAGTGTAGTACAATTATCAATTGGTTTACCACATTTGGGACACTTTATTGAATGTAAAATGATTGCACAAAACAGCAAGCCAAGGATAAAACAAACTACTGATACCAGCTGATTCACTTTTTCAGACAAAAAAATTGCTATTACAAAAACCAAAAGAGGAAGAATCCATTTTATAAGGTGGTATTTTCTCCAAACAGAAATTTTCATATTTTTTTTATTCTGAAACATCCTCGGCATATTTAATTTTTAAATCGAAGTCGATTGTATATCCTGCTGGATTGAAAATAAGTTTTTTTAAATACTTCAATTCAGAAACATCTATTCCGTTTCTTTTTATTTCTTGAAACTCTTCTTCAGATATGAACCCTTCAAAATCTATTTCTTCCAGATTTTTCACGTTCTTTAGTATGTTAAAATCAAAATAATGTGCATAGCCAAGATAAATACTTTTACAGGATTTTACATCTGCTAAAAAATCATAACTTTCTATATATGGTAACGGATAACATTCTATCAAGTCCAAATCACCTAAATCTTCAAGACCTGTAAACGTTTTTGTTTCTGTTGACGCATTATCATACAACACAAGTGTCTTTTCATTATATAGGGGCACTTTTAATTTAGATCCATCTGTTTGAACACGAATTACATAATTTGCTTCAGAGAAAACAGATAAATTCATAATAATACTGGTGATTAAAATTACTAAGATTTTTTTCATATGTTACTCCTAATGATATTACAGTAAGAGAAAACACTTAAAAGTCTGCAGGGTTAATATGATATTTTTCAAATACTTTGTTACTCTCATCCCAATCATATTCAATTGGGTCAGTTGTATCCATTCCATAATTTGTGAAGATCTGGAAATAAAGACTGTCCTTATCAATCAAATCAATCTTCCATCCATAAAATTTCTTAGTAGCAATCGGATAAGTAAGCTGATTACCTTCTCCATCTTTTATTATGTATCCATCAATAAAGAAAACAGGTTTTATTTTACCATTTTCCTTAAAATATAGGATTCCTTTTTTTACAAGATTTGATACATCATAATAAAGTTTTTTCCGGTCCACAGGAGTGGGGGCTGGCAACTGGTAGGATATATACAAATTATTTTCTTCCATTTCAAAATGATTAGTAATATAATCCTCGTTATTAAAATATTTATTCAGATAATTATTACAAGAACTTAAAACTGTTACAGTTAGTATGACAAATAAACTTAATAAATACTTTTTTTTCATTGTTGATCTCCTTCATGAGCTTCAGACTGAGCCTTTATTGAGGTTTCAATCTCTTTTCCACCATTAATCAGGTAGAGGGCACCTCCGGTGATTTCATAAGCAAGCCCTGTGAAGTCGTAATCTTTTTTACATTTTTTCATTTTTAAATCCTTACAGTAATAAAATTCAGTGTAATCTTACGATAAAAAACAAATACCAATCTTAAAACTCTGCGGGATTTATTCGAGATTCTTCGAATACTTTATTAACACTATCCCAATGATATATTATGTCATCAGTTGTACTAGTTCCATAATTTGTGAAAATACTAAAGTGCAGAGATTCTTTTTTTAATAATTTAATATCCCAGCCATAAAATTCCTGAGTAGCAATCGGATAAGTAAGCTGAATACCTTCTCCATCTTTTATTATGTATCCATCAATAAAGAACACTGGTTTTATTTTACCGTTTTCCTTAAAATATAGGATTCCTTTTTTTACAAGGTTTGAGACATCATAATAAAGTTTTTCCCGGTCCACAGGAGTGGGCGCTGGCAACTGGTAGGATATATACAAATTGGTTTCTTCCATTTCAAAATGATTAGTAATATAATCCTCGTTATTAAAATATTTATTCAGATAATTATTACAAGAAGTTAAAACTGTTACAGTTAGTATGACAAATAAACTTAATAAATATTTTCTTTTCATTGTTGATCTCCTTCATGAGCTTCAGACTGAGCCTTTATTGAGTTTTCAATTTCTTTTCCACCATTAATCGGGTAGAGGGCATTACCGGTGATTTCATAAGCAAGTCCTGTGAAGTCGTAATCTTTTTTACATTTTTTCATATGTTCCTCTTAATGATATTGTAGTAAGAGAAAAAAATCAAAAATATTTTTTACAAAAAAAAATGGATTTTTATCATGTTTATTCTAATAAGTGTTTTTAATTTTTTTTGCTTACCATAATTTTGATTATTCATATTACCTATTGACCCACTAGGTAAATAGGGTTATATTAAATGTATCAGATAAGTTTTCTGAAAATCAAAACAAGGAGTCCTTCTATGGCAAAAATTTATACATCAGCAGACCAGATTGTAGGTCACACACCACTTATTGAACTCACACACATTGAAAAGGAATTTTCACTTGAAGCAAAAATCCTTGCAAAACTGGAATATTTTAACCCTGCAGGCAGCATTAAAGACCGTGTAGCAAAGGCTATGCTTGATGATGCAGAAGCCTCTGGTAAACTTAAGGCAGGCGCAACTATCATTGAACCTACCTCAGGTAACACTGGTATAGGCCTTGCTTCTGTTGGTGCTGCCCGCGGATATAAAGTATTGATTGTAATGCCAGAAACAATGTCTGTAGAACGCCGTCAGATTATCAAGGCTTATGGTGCAGAGATTGTCCTCACTGATGGTTCAAAAGGAATGAAAGGTGCCATCGAAAAGGCTGAAGAACTTGCCAAAACAATTCCAGATTCCTTCCTTGCAGGACAATTCATTAATCCTGCAAACCCAAAAGCACACTATTTAACAACAGGTCCAGAAATTTGGGAAGACACAGATGGAAAAGTTGATTACTTTGTTGCTGGAGTTGGAACAGGCGGAACAGTTACAGGAGCTGGTAAATATCTTAAAGAAAAAAATCCAGCTGTAAAAGTTATCGCTATGGAACCAGCTGCATCTCCAGTTCTTTCAACAGGTAAAGCAGGTCCCCACAAAATTCAGGGAATTGGTGCGGGATTTGTCCCAGAAGTTCTTGATACAAAAGTTTACGATGAAGTTCTTACAGTTGAAAATGACAGAGCCTTTGAACTTGGCAAATTGATTGGCCGCAAAGAAGGTTTCCTTGTAGGTATTTCTTCAGGGGCTGCCCTTTCTGCTGCTATTGAAATTGCAAAGCGTCCGGAAGCAAAAGGCAAAACAATCGTAGTAATCTTCCCAGATACAGGAGACCGCTACCTTTCTACTCCACTCTTCCAGGACTAAACAGATTTCATCAAAAATAAATAAAGCTCCGTCTGGTCTGTAATACCAAACGGAGCTTTTTTGTGTTATACTGAATCATTATGAATAGTGATGAAAACGCAAATGAACTTGAAAATAATTTAAACCGCATCATTCGTGTAAGAGATGCAGACCTTGGACTTTTCGTGCTTGCCATGCACTCCCTTATGGAACGGACTCTTAAAGAAAAATACAATTCCCAGGATGATTTTGGTCAGCTTATAAACCGCTACACAGATGATTTTTACCAGAGCCATGGAGAACCGTCAAAATATAATCCAGATAAAAGAATATTTTCAGATGATGAATGGAAACTTTTTAAAACTCTGAAAAATATTTATACAAATCATTTTTTGTCAAACGATGTACGTCATAAGTTTGCTCAGATTCAAACAGAAGAAGCCCAGGTTACCGCTAAATATTTTCTAGCTTTTGCTCAAGCAGAAGGATGGAAAAACCATAAAGCTCTTTCTGAATTACAAAAAGAACTTGCAGGATGGGAAGCTCACAATCCATACCAAAGTGAAGATTTAACAAAGGCCATTAATCAAATAGAAAAGCTGAAAAAAGAGAATGAAAATCTGGCTCAGAAAGCAAATGATTATAATGAATTGAAAAACCAGCTTTCAATTTTAACAGCCAGAGAAAAACTTCTGGAAAGTTCCTTAAAGGAAAATGAAGAACGTCTTTCCAAAAAAGATGCAAGGCTCAATGAAATTCGTCAAAAAGCAAATGAACAGGCAATGGGCTACAAAAAGGAAAAAGAAGAAATCCTTTTAAAAATGAAAGATTTTGAAAGCACAAAAAAATATCTTTCCTATCTTGAGAAAGTTTCTTTTTACACAAAGACCCGGCACGATTATGAATCCTCCCTGATAAAACTAAGTCCTGAGCAGAATGATATTTTAAATCAGATTAATGCTGACAAGGATTTTCTGGTAAAGGGAGCTGCTGGTACGGGCAAGTCTCTTGTGCTTATAAAGGCTCTGGAAAAAGCTGTAAAAAATGCAAATCTGGAACTGGACATTGCAAAATCTGGAACACAATTCAGACTGCTTACTTACACAAAAAGTCTTGTAAAGTACAATCAATATGTTACTAAAATCCTCAACACACAGATTCCGGAAAACTATATAACCACGGCAGATTCTTTTTTGTTCCAGATACTTAAACATTTTTATCCAAACAAAAGCTTTTCGTTTAATTACGAAGATTTTAAAAATCTTTTTTCCAGAGAGCTTTATAATGAAGCAAATGAATTTATCTGGGCAAACTGTATTACCAGAGAACTTTACATTGATCAGATGTGTGACCGCAGCGGAATGAAAACTCCACTTCAAAAAGAAGACCGCATCAGTATGTGGGAAGAAATTCAAAAAGCAGAAGCCGCTCTTGAAGAAAAGAACCTCTGGCCTAGAAATTTTGCTGCTAAAAAAATCAGTGAGGCAATGAGAAAAGCTCTGGAGAATGGAGAAACAGATTTCTGTGCCGACTACTCTTTTGTAGATGAAGCTCAGGATTTACCTCCAGTAATTCTTTCCATTATTAAGCTTTCTACAAAGCGGGGAGTTTTTCTTGCAGGCGACAGCGATCAGTCAATTTACCGCAAGGGCTTTAACTGGAATCTTTCTGGAATTGATATTCGGGGACGTACAAAAATTCTTAAAACTAATTTCAGAAACACAAATCAAATTCATGACTTTGCAGAAAAATACCGGGCCAAGTTTAAGAATATGGATAAAGAAACAAGTCCTGCTGCTTTCAGACCAGGGCCGCCAGTAGAAATTACAGAAGGAAAAGATACTGATGACCTTATGCATCAAATGGTACAGCAGGTAAAACTCCTTCTCAATGTGCTTGGTTATGAGGAAGAAAATATCTGCATTATTGCAAATCAAAAACAAAAACTGGAAACAATAAAAAATCTTCTGGACCATGAAATAGGAATAAAAAGCAATTTAATAGAAGATTCTTTTGATTTTGCACAGACAGAAGGCATCCGTCTTTGTACAATGCAGAAATGCAAGGGATTGGATTTTCCGGTGGTTCTTTTTCTTGCAGATCACAGACTACGCGGTTTTGAAGCAAATTCTGCATTTGATTCAGAAACCCTTAACGAACAACAGTACAACATGGTCTACGTCTGCCTTACCCGGGCAATGGAAATGCTTCACATCTATACGGCAAAAAACACCAGTTTTCAGCCTTTTCTTGATTTAAGAAAAATCCAGGAATAAAACATTCAACATGTAAATAAAGAAGCCCCGCCGGGTTCACTTCACAGCAGGGCTCTTTTTGTACAGATTAAATCATGTACATCAGGCTTGAATCAGAATTGTATTTGTTTACCAAATCTTCCAAAGTGATTCCTTTAAGGAAATCTTCCAGATGTTTCTGCAAAGGTTCCCAAATCACATCATTCATTATACGGTCACTGTCTGAAGCTGACTCTCCTGCCGGTTCAACAAAAGGTGAATCCCCTTCTGTTACAAAAATGATTTCACCAACAGTATACTTGTCCGGATTGCGTGACAGTTTATATCCGCCGGAAGGTCCACGAACACTTGAAAGAAGTCCGAACTTGCTTAAAACCGCGGTAATCTGTTCCATATATTTGATGGAAATATTTTCATGTTCTGAAATTTCCCTCAAAGCAATATAATTACCATTGTTGTGAATAGCAAGGTAGAACATAATTCTTAATGCATACCTTCCCTTGGTAGAAATTTTCATGCGCACCTCTTTAACTACATATTTTATTCTTATTTCCTACTAAGTCAATATGTAATTAGTACTAAATTCAAATTTTGGAATTCATTTGCAGTAAAAAAATGGCTCTCAGTCGTTTTTTTCAACAAATATTCAAAATCCGACAATTAGATTAATTAGCCCGAATGTCGAGTTTTGAAAAGTTGCTAACATTACAAAAAAACGGCGCGAAGGAGTGAAAACAACTTACGAAAACACTTATTTTGTGCTGCCGCGGTAGCGGCAA
>DGUP01000080.1 GCA_002394685.1 Treponema sp. UBA4307
TTACAAAAATCATCTATGACAAGATTGTTAAAATGCTTGGAGATGAAAAAACTGATTTGGCCCTTAAAGGTCCTGATACTCAGTCTGTAATTCTTCTTCTTGGTCTTCAGGGTGCCGGTAAAACAACTGCAGCCCATAAACTTGCGGCCCGCCTTAAGAAAGAAGGTCGTAAGCCTTTGCTGGTTGCCTGTGACCTGGTCCGCCCTGCTGCTATTGAACAGTTGTCTGTCCTTGGAGAAAAAATCGGTGTACCGGTTTATAAAGAGCCTGATTCAAAGGATGCCGTAAAGGTTAGTAAAAATGCCATGACTTTTGCTAAGAAAAACGGCATTGATACTGTAATTATTGATACTGCAGGACGCCTTCAGATTGATGAAGTAATGATGAAGGAACTTGCTGACATCAAAAAGGCAATGGACCCTCAGGAAACAATTCTTGTTGCAGATTCCATGACAGGTCAGAATGCTGTTGATATTGCAAAGAGCTTTGATGAACAGCTGGGACTTTCAGGGGTAATCCTTACAAAGTTTGACTCTGATGCCCGTGGTGGTGCAGCTCTGTCCCTTAAATCTATTACCGGTAAGCCAATTCTTTATATTGGTACTGGTGAAAAAACAGAGGATTTTGAACCTTTCCATCCTGACCGTATTGCAAGCCGTATTCTGGGCATGGGTGATATTGTTTCCCTGGTAGAAAAGGCCCAGGAAACAGTAGATCTGGAAGAAGCTCAGCGCATGCAGAAAAAAATGGCCCGGAACGAGTTCACCCTTCAGGATATGCTGGATCAGCTTCAGTCTGTAAAGAAAATGGGCAGCATGCAGTCAATTCTTGATATGATGCCAGGTCTTGCAGGTCAGGTAAGTGCAGATCAGCTGGATACTGCCGGATTAAAGCATCAGGAAGCAATCATCCAGTCCATGACAAAAAAAGAAAGGGCAAATCACCTTATAATTGGACCTTCAAGAAGAAAAAGAATTGCAAAGGGAAGCGGTACTTCTGTTCAGGAAGTTAACAAACTTATCAAGCAGTTCGAAAAGACAAAACTTGCAATGAAGAAACTTGGCCGCAACAAGGGAATGCAGAGCAAGATGATGCAGCAGATGGGGGGAATGGATTTAAACTCTCTCGCCAGTCAGCTGCCTCCTGGAATGAAACTTCCAAAAGGCTTCCACTTCTAGAAAATCAGTATAGAATGTCGAGTTTTGCTGATTTTCTAATGTTGCAAAAAAACGGCGCAAAGGAGTGAAACGGCTTACGGAAACACTCGTTTTGTGCTGCCGCGGTAGCGGCAAACGTTAATAATTACAAGCACAAAACGCGTGTAGCAGGCGAGCCTGCGGTTCCGATAAGACGTTTCACGACTGGAAGCCGTTTTTTTTTTGCGAAAAATAGTAAATTTTTTTTCAATTCACAGTGATTTGTGAGGCTGCTTTACCGTCAGCACTCCATACCCGCTGTGGATTGGAAGTATCAACATAACTGTTCATTCCTATATAATAGGCATATTCGTAAGTACCTGGGGGCAGGGGCAGATCCAGCATGTAAAGTCCAGGCTGCACTTCAGTTAATTCATAAATCCAGCTGTCCCAGTTTGTAAAACTTCCTCCAAGACGCACTTTCTGTCCACTTTTTCCCTTGTAGATAAAACGAACCTTTCCTGCAGGAACATTTTCTGTAATCCGCACGATTTCTCTCCGGGCATTAACATGGCTTACTATAAGCTGGGCCTCAGGACTGTAGTTTTTTTCCGGATTAACGGGATCTGTTGTCCACAAACCATCAATTACCATTCTGTAATTAAAGGACTGAACATCTTTCGGAAGCTTGAGGACATAGACGTAAAATTTAGAAGCAACATTGTATTCTTCATCGTAATTTGTTTTCAGTTCATATTTATGGATGTGGCGGTAATTTTCAAAATCAAAAGCCAGTCCTACATAGCGGGCATTGGAATCTGCCGTAAATACAACATAATCTCCAGAGAGAAATGGTGCTGTAGGACCTGTAACTCCCATCAGGGCAAGGTCAATTTCAGCTTCATCCCTGTCTGCAGAGTCCAGAGAACCTGCCGTTAACTGAGTCTGGCCGAAAATTCCCAGACTTGCCATAAAACTGATTACCGTTATTATAATAAACTTACGTCTCATAATGAATTTATCGGTTTTTTTCAGTGACAGTTAAGGGATTTTAAAAGTATAATATAGAAATAAATCAGTTAACAAAAGCTTTAAAATACCGAAAATTAAAAAGATAAAGCGGAATTTTCTTCCCTTGAAGATTGATATTTATAAGGATATAATTTTACTACCATGCCAGGATTAAATCAGCTTAAGCAGTTTAACGCATTCATGCTTAACCTGGGCGATGAAGTTAAGATTCGCCAGGACAGAGGAGAAAAGCCTTCCCTCATCGGCCTTCCAGCCGGAGTTGAAGACAGAGACGACTCTGAAGATTTTATTAGCGGACTTCCACAACTCTCTGAAGAAGAGCAGCAGCAGGCAGATGCAAGGGCTGCAGAAGCTGAAAAAGCTAAGAATGATTTTTCTGACTTTACCGGGGAATCGGGGGACGAAGAAGAAACAAAAGCAGCCCCTTCAGAACAAAAAACTCCTGACGTATCAGATCTTCTCACTCCAAATGCAGATTTAAGTCTTGATGATATTGATTTAAGCGACTTTGAAGAACCGGAAAAGCCTAAAGAGCCTCCTAAACCAAAGCCTGTTGCCATTGAAGATATGGACCTGGATGCTCTTTTAAAATCTCCTCCAAAACCGGAACCTGCTCCAAAGGCTCCTCCAAAGCCTGCTCCAAAAACAAACGGTGCTGTTCCTGCGGGGGTGGCCCGTCCTGCTGCTAAACCGGCTCCAAAAGCTCAGGCAAAAGTTCCTCCAAAGCCGGCTAAAGCACCTGTTGAAGATTTAACTCCTCTTACCCCTTATACTGATGAAAATGCAGGGGATTTTGGTGATGATTTTGATATGTCATCAGCAAATTCTGATTTTGAAAAAGTCTCTTCCGCTGCAGCAATAAACATGAACGATCTTCTGCCGCCGGAACTGAATGAAGTGCCTGGTGAAGGGGCCGGGGATGAAAATCCTCTCCTTGCAGACGATTTTGTTCTTCCGGATTTTGATCCTAACGCCAAGACTACCCGTGAAAAGAATGAGGAGGAATTTGGAATTCCTTCAAGCCGCCCGGGAAAAACTGTGGAAGATCTTCCTTCTGAAGCTTCACCTTCCGGAGATCAGGCTGCTTCCGGGGATGATTTTAGTTTTGATGCAGGCAGTGACATGGGAATTGACCTGGGAAGCGACAGTTCTTTTGACACCGGCAGTGACTTGAATTTTGATTCAGGGAACGACACTTCTTTTGATTCCGGCAGTGACATGGGAATTGACCTGGGAAGTGACTTGAATTTTGATGCAGGAAATGACAGCACTTTTGATGCCGGCAGTGATTTGAATTTTGACAGCCCTGCTGCTGATGCGGGCGGGGATGCTGGTGATTCTGGGGATTTTTCTTCAGATTTTGACCTGGATTCAAATGTAGGTTTTGATTCGTCTGACGCACCTGACCTCTCTACTTCCTTCAACATGGATGGGGATGATTTTTCCGCTACAGATTTTGGCGGGGATTTTGGCAGCCAGGATGGAAGTGAAATCAATCCTGAAATGGAAGTACCTGAAGGAGACGATTTTACCGAAACTTTTGATACTTCCGGAATGGAAGGCCTGGATTTTTCAGGAGACAATTCTTCTGATGAATCTTCAGATTTTGAGTTTGGAAGTTCAATAGGCACTGAAGGTGACGACGACAGCTTATTCAGTATTCCGGGCTTTTCTGACACTACAACTGCTGATTTCTCTAAAGCCAAGGAAAAAGTTCAGACTCCTGATTTTTCCGGGGCAGTGGAAGGGGATCAGAAACCAAAAAATACTTTCACCGACAATGAGTACAAGCGTTTTCAGAAAAATCTTGAAAGCTATCCTCTTAACGTAAGAATTGCAATTGAAGATCTGGTTGTAAAAAACGAATTTACCGATGATGCAGTTTTTGCAATTCTTGAAAAGGTATATAAAAAAGCTCCTGCCAGACAGATTGCTTCTGAACTGGAGAAAATGCTGGACATTACTCTTGAAGTTCCAAGGGATTTTGAGCGCCGTTCAGCAGAAGAATATGAAGCTTACAAAAAGTCTCTTGAATATCAGTTAAAGAATAGAATCATTCCAGGTGCAATTGTTTCTACTGCAGCTGCAATTCTTCTTTTTTGTATTTACATGATTTCAAATTACTTCATCATCAAACCTGCAAGGGCTAATTATTTATACAAGCAGGGCTATGCTCTTCTTGAAGAAAATCAGTATCCTCAGGCACTGGACTCTTTCACTGAAGCTCTGGTGTATAAAGTTAAGAAGCCATGGTTCTATAAATACGCCCGGGGCTTCCGCGAACACAGGCAGTATCAGAGAGCTGCAAATATGTACGAAACAATTCTTTCTTTCTTTGACCATGAAAAGCAGGCCGGAATGGAATGGGCTCAAATGGAAATGGAAGACCTGTATGATTATGAAGAAACCGAAAGAGTTCTTAAGCGTGAAGTTCTGGACTATCATATAAATGATCCTGAAGCAATTCTCCTTCTGGGGGATAACTATCTTGAATGGGCAACTGAAAGGGATCCTTCAAAATTTGAAGACGCTAAATATCAGTATGATTTACTCCAGGAAGTAGGGGACAGTAAACTTTACAGTCTCTATATGTCACGTCAGATGCGCTACTACATCCGCACGGATAATCTGAGGGAAGTTCTTGGATACAAGGCTTATTTCTATCCTATAAACAAAAAAGACGGACTCACTTCAAAGGATTTAACTGAACTGTCAGGTTATCTTCTGGACAAACTTAACAGTGAACTTAAACCTGCTGAAGAACCTCTCCGCTTTGAAATTGAAAATGTTCGTGAGCTTCTGGAAAAGGCTGTTCAGCTGGACGAAACAAATGCAGTTGCCCTTTACAATCTGGGCCGCTACTTTGTTTCAACAGATTCAATTAACTCTGCTGAAAATCTTCTTAAGGAGTCAATCAAGCAGTTTGAGAATCAGGACAAACGTTCCCGCTCAGAAACCTATAAATTCATTAACGCTTACAGACTTCTTGGTGAAGAATACCGCAGTCAGAAAGAGTATATTCTGGCAGAAGAAACTTATGACAATGGAATAGAGCTCTATGAAAAAGAGCATGAAGAAAGTGGATTTGAAAGCGATATAAATGTTGGTAAGCTTTACGGTGATCTTGCAGATCTGGATTATTTTGTTTCCGGTGATATGGACAGCGCTCTGCACAACTACACAAAAGCTGTGGAAAACAAAAATGACAATGCTTCAACCCGTTACAGAATTGGATACATTGAATATACAAACAAAAATTATCAGAAAGCTTTGTGGGCCTTTTTAAAGAGTCACGATTTTGATTCCAATGACACTCATCTTCTTCTGGCCCTGGCAAATACTTTCAGTCAGTCTTCTGATAATTATAATGCCCGGGGATATTACGATGTTCTCCTGAATAAACTGGACGCCTTAAGGGAACAGTACGGTGTTCTTTTGCCTCAGGTAAAGGCTGAACATGGTGACCTGGTTGAAACTTACATGAGGGCTGCAAATAATGACGGAGTAACTCTTGCCCGTATTGCAGATATGACCGGGGATTCCAGCATGAATGGACAGGCGATCGCAAAGCTTCAGGAAAGTCTTCGTGCCTGGGATGCCCTGACCCGTAATCAGGAAACAATGGTTCGCCTTAAGGGATCAAATCTTGCGGAACAGAATATTCGTTATATTACAAATCCTGCAGCCGGTTACGAACCTGAGATTTATCCTGACATTTATAAGCTCATGGTAAATGAAGAAGGATTCTAACTTTTAAGAAAGTGACTGTCCAATATGCCTGCGTTAAAAAAATAATGTTTATTTCAACGCCAGAGATAAATCTTATGAATATAATGCAGGTAAAAAATTGTTCCTAAAATCAGACCCAGACATCCCACTCCGAATAAAAAGTAACAGTCTGCGGAAATCAGGAATTCGTATCCTGTAATCATTATGGCATAACCAACAATGATTCCTCTGTAAAGGGTACTGTAGCGCTGGTAGGCATTTATCAGCATGGCAATCAGCGTAATAACCATTACAAAAATTCGTAAGGCGAGAAAGGTTTTTCTAAGCCCCCAGAGAACTGTCAAAGTTGAAGTTGTAATATTTGTATCCAGCGGTATGGAAGATGCAATTCCTACTGAAACAAGCAGTGCCAGAAGACAGTTTCTTTCTATAGAGGTACTGTCTTTTGCTTCTGCAAAAAGTGCGGAAAGAAACATTGAAAGTGGGCAGAGTACCCTTGCTCCAATTACAGCACGTCCGGCCAGAATCAGCAGGGAAGAAGTTGTCTGCCAGATACCGAAAGTTGGAAGGAGGAGCCTTACTGCTTCAACCTGACAGCCCAGAAGAAACACTGCAAAGTAAGTAAGTTCAATTGACTGATTTTTAATAAAGCCCGCCGTTAAAATAAAAAGGGTGATTGTTACATAGGATGCCAGTACAAAAATGCCTGCAACAGTCACATTAAAATTATATTCAAATAGAAGAGTTTTCTGAAGTTTTGTAAATTTATAAATTCTTTCAGTATTCTGAGGAACTGTTAATTCCCCCCTGGTATAGGCCAGTATAAAATAGAAGGAAATTGAAGCGAGAACTGCAGCAGAAATAATCACAAAAATCCTTAAAATATTGTTTCTAGCTTTAATGGTCATAAAAACAGAATAAAACTTACAGTTAATTTTGTCCACTTAAGCCTTGCAAAAATATTAAAGACTTATTTTTATTTTCCGATAATCATAGAGGATGGGTATATCCCTTTTTTTCATATCCGGGAGGTTTATATGAAAAAATTACTGGCAGTGCTTGTATTATTCTCTTCTGTAATGGCCATGACTTTTGCGGGAGATGCTGCTGTATTTCAGGACATAGGTTTTTCAAAAGACGGTAAGGTATATATTTTTGCTCAGTATGGTAAAGTTGATAAAAGTTTTCAGGCCTGGGCGGAAATCTACACTGTAGATGTTCCAAATAATGTTTTCATTAAAAGTGATGTCTATAAAACTGCACCTAGTTCTCAGACAACAAGTATCTCTGGAAAAGAAGCTTTCAAAAGCCTTCTCACGAAAAATGAATACAGGCTTTCCAAATATGATTATTCTCCTGTAAGCGGATCAAATTTGATTTATGTAAATGAAAATGAAAATGCAGATCCCACAGCAGAAATTGTATTTAAGGATTTTGATAATTCAACTGAAGATAATGAACTGTTTTATCATGTCAGGCTTGTTCCTACTGTAAGCGGATACGGTAAAAATGTTAAATCTCAGTTTTATATTGATTTCAGGCAGACTGATACTTATGGAAATATTCTTTTCCAGAAAAAAGTTGGTACTCCTGATTACAAGAGGGCTGGAATTTCCGGATACAGAATTGCAAGAATCTTTTCTGATCAGTCTGGAAAAAATCTGGTATTTGTAATTGAAAAATTTCAGGAAGATGAAACAGGAACTTCAATCAGGTACATGGTTGAGACCCTTAGTTTATAGTTGAGTACGGGAGCATTAATGCTTCTGTAGATTTCGTACCACCCGGGGCTCCTTCAAAAGAGGAGCCTCTTTTTTTTTAAGTTTTCACCCTTTCTTTTGTCATTTTTGTACTTTTTTTTATGATATTAATGTAGAGGTGAAAATTATGAAAAAGAAAATTCTTTCGTATTTACTTAAAACACTTTTACCAGCTGGAGGAATTGTCCTTTCAGTTTTTTTTAGTTTTAACGTTTTAGGCTGCGGGTCTACAGTCAGCGGTTTGAATATGCTGGGAGGAGATTTTTCCCTTCCCCGGATTGAAGCATTCAAACTGGAAGAAAGTGATTTGCTTCAAATGAAGTTCAGCCGTAACGTTAATATCTGTCAGATGTCTGTTATCCAGGACCCTGGACTGGAAGAAAAATCTGAAGCGATTGACTGTTCCTGCCAGATTGATGAAGACGGTCAGGTAAAGATTAAGTTGAACAAAGAAATGATTCCTGGAAGGGAGTATCAGCTGGATGGAACTGTAAAGGATGAAAAGAATAATATTTTGTCCTTCAGTCTTCCTTTTAAAGGATATAATTCCCGCATTCCTAAACTTATAATTTCTGAAGTAAGAAATGCATATGGATATTCAACTGTAAAAAAAGTAAAACACTATAAAACTGAATTCATTGAATTATTCGTACTTGAAGACGGTAATCTTGCGGGGGTTAAAATTATTTCTGCACTTGACGGTGAAGAAAAAGCCTATTACTGTCCTGCGGTTGAAGTAAAGGCCGGCAGTTATGTCACAATCCATATGAGGACAATTTCTAAAGACAAAATCAAGGACGAAATTATAAAAGATGAAACTGATGGAAATTTAAACAGTTCTTATTCCCAGGACACTTCTTCTTCTGCAGTTGATTTATGGTCGGAAAATGAAACTGCAGTATTTGGTGTAAGTGATGTGATTGCAGTCATTAACAGTCAGACTTCCCTGCCTATGGACGCCTTGCTTTATGAAAGCAGGGAAAAGGCTTTTGATAATTATTCTTCTCTTGCAGAAACCGTTAACTCTGCGGAAATATGGGAAGGGGAACCTTTTGATGCAAGCAATGTGGCTTCAACTGCTGTTACCAGATCCATTTCCCGGCAGAATGTAAAAGTCATTTATTCTGATTTTAAGGCAGGAAAATATCCTGATGGAAAAATTCCTGTCAGGGCAGAGGATTATGTAGTTGTAAAAACTGTTACTCCTGGAGCTCCAAATTCTTCTGAAGCATATGTAAAAAAATAGAATTGATTCAGCCCTAACTTTGGGTATAAAAATCCACATCTGGGCTATTCGATTTTAAAATCCGGAACTTCCCTGATTTTGTTGTAGTGGGAATCGTAGGCATGGTTTCCCGGGCGGCCAGAAGCAATCCGGTCATTTTCCGCATTAATCTGATGAAGAATCATCTGCTTAAACACATTCATTAATGGTTCAGGGTCTGCTTCTTTTGGAGCCAGCCCCTGGTCCTGAAATTCCTTTATAATGTAATAGCAGGATTCAATTGTGGAAACGCAGTATTCTTCAGGTTCGTGCTTAAAGGTAAAAATGCTTTTGTAGGAACCATAAAAGGAAATGCGGGGCAGGGTGTTTACATTCATACTTTCCTTTATCATCTTTTTGGAACAGAACCAGGTTGAATCAATTATGATGATTAAGGGAATGCGGCCCTGCATGTCAGAAAGAAGACTTCCGGATTTTGCGGTGTAAACATCATCCCCCGGATACATGAGCATTGGAAAATATTTCGGGTCATTAAGGAGATCATTTAAATGCTGATTATGAGTAAAATCGATTCCGACTATTATTTCGCTTTCAGGCAGACACAAGTGAGCCAGTCGACCTGTTCCAGTACGCTGTTTTCTGGCTTCTTTAGGATGCATTAAAAAAACAAATTTAATTTTACAATCTACATCCTTTGTGTAAGGACAGTAGCAGGAATTTTTTGGTCTTAAACATCTTAAGCACAGGTCTCTCATTATATATCCTCAGTCTGAATTAAAATCTTGGGCTAATAAAAAACGCGCTGCGGAATTTTTCCAGAACAGCGCGTAATTATTGCAAATTAATGATTATTTAGCAACTCTTAACTAGAGGCGTTTAAGAAGTTCATCCTTTGGAACAGCACCGATAACCTGGTCAACAGGTTCGCCGTTCTTAAAGAATATAAAGTTAGGAATGCTCATAATTCCATACTGCTGAGCAAGAGCAGGATTGTCATCAACATTTACCTTGCATACTTTTGCCTTGCCTTTTGTTTCTTCAGAAACTTCTTCTACAACACTGGACATGCTCTGACAAGGACCACACCAGGTTGCCCAGAAATCTACCAGAACCGGTACATCTGATTTTAATACTTCTGCTTCAAAAGTTGCTTCTGTTACTTGTAATGCCATACTTATTTCCTCCTGTTCTTTGGCTTCATAAATAAGTTACTGTAAAAATTAACTTTATGCAATAATAATTTTGTTATAATTAATTGTAAACAATTAAAAATGCATCTTTCCTTTAATTTATATCTCCAGCTGGGCCTTCTGAATATCATCCAGACGGCGGAGTTTTTCATCATCAAGTTTTACAAGGAGATTTTTTTCATGAGTAGGGAGTACCAGACCCTTTGGTCCGTTTTTTGCCCGGCGGAGATATTTTACCTGAGTATAGTACAAATCAGACTGACCGTTCTGCCTTGCTTTTGAATGATAAACTGCCAGGTTCCCTGCGTAAAGTAGGATTTCCAGTGGAAAACTTTTTCCTGATTTTGCCTTGATAAAAACGTATCCTCCGTGATAATCCCTGGTGTGCATCCACATATCGTTGCCCTTAACTGTGTGGCGGAGCAGGTCATCGTTTTCTGCCGCATTCCTTCCTACAAGAATTGTCCATCCGTCTATTTCGTAATGAAGGCCTGCATGTGTTTTTTCTTTTGACAGCTGTTTTGGCTGTGTGTAGTGTCTGAGCAGCTGTTCAATTTTAATTACATTCTTCTGGGAAATAATCTGATTGTATTCTTTTTCCAGAGAGTCCAGGGCTTTTTGTGAAAGTTCAATGTCGTGAAGAAGGTCTTCCATTCCGCTCACAGCTTTTTTGTACTGGGCATAATATATTTCTGCATTCTGCTGCACATTAAGCTTAGGGTCAACTTTGATGTGAACTTCCTTATTGCTTTCGTAGTCCAGGCAGTCTAAGATTCCCCCCTGTATCTGATGGCCGTATGTGAGGATTAAATCCCCTGTGTGTTTAAGCTGAGAGGCATTTTCAAAGTCAGCCTTTTTCTGAAGAAGATTGTTCAGAGCAAGTTCCATTTTGCTGTGTTTAACATTATACCATTTTTCGGCCTGAAGAAGCAGGGCTTCTCTGGAAAGGGTTGAAGTATGTTCTGAATAATAATAATCAATTTTTTCGTTAAAGGTCAGACTGTCAAAATCTTTACCTGTTTTTTCTGTGAAATTTTCCCGGTCAATGTCATCAAATGTGCGGATTGTGAATTTTTCCAGCAGTTTTTCTTTTTCTTCCGGACTAAGTTCCTTTTGTGTAAAAGTGAAAGGCTGCCCGGTAGTTTCACCTTTGTTGGGCCGGCGGAACATACAGTCTGCAATAATATTGTTTTCATCAGTTACAATTACATTTGCAGCTCCAGACCAGAGCCTGATGTAAATGTAGTTACGCTGCTGCCAGGTAGAAACATCCATCTTGATTATTCTTTCAAGCCCCAATTGTTCTATTGAGTTGATTCTCATTCCCTGAACGTGGCTTTTAAGAAATTCGTTAAAGCGTAAAGGTTTTTCATTTTTTGTAAATCTATTTTTTGTAAGATTGATTCTGCAGGCATTTTGAGAAGTACAAATCAAAAAGTTACAAAGGTCCCCTTTATTGATAATCTTAAATCCCAGGGTATCGTAGCCGCTCTGGATTATTTCCTGAATAAAGGCCCCCTGAAGGTTAATCTCGCTTAAAATTTTGTTAATTTCGTTACAGTTTAGACTCATAAGTTCATTATACACTAAAATCAACTTGTTAAAAATCGTCTATCCGTGTAAAATCTTTTCAATATGATTAAAGCAACAGGTTCACAGATTATTATTAAACTCCTTGAACAGGAAGGTATTGAAATAGTTGCCGGTATTCCAGGCGGCTCTATTCTCCCGCTTTACGATGAACTTAACAGAAGTTCCATAAAGCATGTTCTTGTCCGCCAGGAACAGGCTGCCGGCTTTATAGCTCAGGGTATGACCCGTTCAAGCGGAAAACCTGCGGTCTGCATGGCAACATCTGGTCCGGGGGCAATGAATCTTTTAACAGCAATTGCAGATGCCCGGTGTGACTCAGTGCCGATCATAGCGATTACAGGACAGGTAAATACATCTCTCATTGGAACTGATGCATTCCAGGAAGCTGACACTTTCGGCCTGTCTTTTCCAATTACAAAGCACTCAATGATGATAAAGGACCCTGCTGATTTATTTACAGCAATTCCCCTTGCATTTAAAATTGCATGCAGCGGAAGACCGGGACCTGTTTTAATTGATATTCCAAGAGATGTTCAGACAGCTGTCCTTGAGTTTAAGGAATGGCCTTCAAAAGCTGATGTTCTCTTAAAGCATCCTAAACTTCTTACTGAAAAATTCCTCACTCCAAAGGAAGAATATAAATCTCTCCTTAAGAGGATGATTGAACTCCTTCTGGTGTCAAAAAAGACTGCTCTTTATCTTGGAGGAGGATGTAACAATCCTGAAAGTTCTGAAGCAATTAACAAACTTCTTAAGATTTATCCGGCAGCAGTTTGTACCAGCCTTATGGGAATTGGTGCAGTTCCACGGAATTACGAATACAATTTCGGCATGGTAGGAATGCACGGTTCTTATGCTGCAAACAGGGCAATGTATGAAGCTGAACTGGTTCTTGCATTAGGCGTACGCTTTGACGACCGGGCTACTGGTGTAATTTCCAGATTCTGTCCTGATGCAAAGATTATTCATATTGATGTAGATGCTGCGGAAATCAATAAAATTCTTCCTGCTGAAGTTTCCCTCGTAGGTCATCTTCAGGAAGTTCTTCCTCTTTTAACTGATGCCTATGAAATTTCCCAGAAGAATTTCAGTCAGTCAAAAGATTTTATTAAGGCGAGAGCTGAATGGCTTTCTTCTGTAAAAAAGATTTATGATGAAACAGAAAGCGTAATGTGCGGCCGTTCTCCAGACCTGGAAAATGATTCAGTTAATCCTAGAAGTTTCATAAAGTCCCTTCCTCTTTTTGCAGAAAATGCAGGTATTAAGGAACATGACCTGATTGTAACTACAGATGTTGGTCAGCATCAGATGTGGGCTGCCCAGTATTATCCTGTAAATTATGCCCGTACTTTCCTTACAAGCGGTTCTCTTGGAACAATGGGATTTGGTCTTCCTGCAGCAATTGGAGCGGCTCTTGCAAATCCAAAGAAGAGGGTAATCTGTATTACAGGTGACGGCTCAATTCTTATGAACGTACAGGAACTGATTACCTTAAGCGAACAGAATCTTAACGTTACAGTAATTGTCCTGCAGAATGGAAGTCTGGGAATGGTTCACCAGCAGCAGGAATATCTCTTTAACAAAAATTATTCTGCCAGCGAATTTGACAAGGTTCCTGATTTCCTTAAACTGGCTGAAGGTTTTCAGCTGGATGGAGTTGATGTTGAAGATGATGAACAGTGGTATAAAAAAGCCTTTGCTCCTGGACCTCATCTTGTAAGACTGAATATTTCAATGAAGGAAAATGTTCTTCCATTTGTAAAAGCAGGAACTGCAAATATTGATTCTTTAAGAAACTAGAAATCAGAATATAAAGAATGGCCGGGGAATTTTGTTTTACACTTTCCCCGGCTTTTTTTTGCATTTCACTTAAATAATGAAAGAATAACACTATAATAAGCATAATAATTGTATTCTGGGAATTACTTTTAAGATATAAGGACTCTTAATTCATTATATCAGGAGTTAAAAATTTCCATGAAAAAATATCTTATCCCTGCAGCATTATTTTCTGCTGTTCTTTTTTCAATGATTTCGTGTAATTTCAGCTTTGCCGGTCAGTCAGAAAAGGAAGCTTTCACACTTTCTGCAAGTTTTAATTCTGGAAACGGCCTTTATTTTCAGGATGACACATTTGAAAGCAGCAGTCTTTCAATTCAAGTTAAATATCCGGATGGAAATACAAAGACTGTTACAGAATGCAAGATTTCTGGATTTGATTCTTCCACAACTGGTATTTCAAAACAGTTATCTGTAAGTTATACAGAAGGGGATTTTACAAAGAGTTATAATCAAAAGTTGTGGAT
>DGUP01000043.1:0-3760 GCA_002394685.1 Treponema sp. UBA4307
TCTATCTTCGTGATCAGGACGACGGGGACTTCTGGTCAGCATCATGGCAGCCTGTTGGAAAGCCTCTTGATCAGTATAAGTCTGAATGCCGCCACGGTACAGCATATACAACAATCACATCTGAATACAAAGGTATTAAATCAGAAACAAAATATTATGTTCCTCTTGGACAGAATTTTGAATACTGGCGCCTTAAGGTAACAAATACTTCTGACAAGGTTCGTAAAATCCGCGTATTCTCATACTGTGAATTTGCAAACCAGTGGAACACAACACAGGATCAGGTAAACCTTCAGTATTCCCTCTTTATCGTTAAGGGCGAAAAAGTAGGCGACAACCTGCTCCGTTATTCAATTCAGGACAACCTTTACATCCAGCACCCTGAGTGGGAAGTTGGTGGAGCTTACATGAGTCAGTGGGTAGCCTTAGTTGGTACTCCAATGACAGGTTTTGATACCAGCCGTGAAGCATTCATCGGAACTTACGGAAACTACGAACATCCTGAAGCTGTTGTAAAAGGTGCATGTACAAACTCAGAAGCATACGGCGACAACTCTTGTGGTACAGTTCAGGGAGATCTTGAACTTCAGCCAGGCGAAACAAAAGAAATCATGCTCATGCTGGGTATTGATGATGCCCGCAACGTTGGACAGAAAATTGTAAACGAATTCGGTAACTTCAAGAAAGCCGATGAAGAATTCGAGAAACTGGTGAACAACTGGCACGCAAAGCTTGGTTCATTCAAGGCAATCACACCAGATGAAGATATTAACCACACAGTAAATGTCTGGGGACTTTACAACTGTCTCATTACATTTGCATGGTCACGTGCAGCATCCCTGGTTTATAACGGAGAACGTGATGGTCTTGGTTACCGTGATTCCGTACAGGATATTCTTGGTGTTTCCGCTGCAATTCCTGAAGAAGCAGAAGAACGCCTTGTACGCATGATTTCCGGCCAGTGCCAGAACGGTGGTGCAGTTCCTGTAATTTCAAAGGATTTCAACGCTGGTCACGAAAAAGCTCCAAAGCCTGAAGAATTCCGTTCAGATGACTGTGAATGGTTCTTTAATGCAGTACCATGCTATGTTGCAGAAACAGGAAACTTTGACTTCTACAACAAGGTTGTTCCTTACGCAGACGGCGGAGAAGCAACTGTTTACGGACACCTTAAGCGTGCCCTGGAATTTAACCTGGAAAGAATGGGTGCAGACGGACTTCCATGTGGTCTTCTTGCAGACTGGAATGACTGTCTCAAATTAGGCTATCACGGAGAATCACTCTTTGTTGCATTCCAGCTCCGCCTGGGTCTTACAACTTATGCTGACATCTCAAACCGCCTTGGCAAAAAGGATGAAGCAGAATGGGCCCTTGCACAGCGCAAAACTCTGGATGAAAACATTCAGAAAAAGTGCTGGGACGGCAAGTGGTTTATCTGGGCTGTTGGCGAAGACGGAACAGTTTACGGAACACAGTCAATTGAAGAAGGACAGATTTACTTTAACACTCAGGTATGGGCAGTTATGTCATCTGCTGCAACTGCAGAACAGGCAAAGATCTGTATGGAATCAGTAAAGGAAAAACTTGCTACACCTTACGGACTTATGCTTTGTGCTCCTCCATTCGTAAAGACCCGCTCAGACATTATGTCATCAGTAGTATTCCTTCCTGGCATCAAGGAAAATGCAGGTATCTTCAACCACACACAGGGCTGGGGAGTAATTGCAGAAACAATGCTGGGCAACGGCGACAGAGCATACGAATACTGCAAGGCATCAATTCCTGCCGCATACAACGACAAGGCAGAAATCCGCCAGAGCGAACCATATGTAGTAGGCCAGACAACATACTCTACATATTCAAAGCGCCCGGGCAACACAAGAACATCATGGCTCTCAGGTGCAGGAACCTGGTCATATTACGCAATCACACAGTACATGCTGGGAATTAAACCACAGTACGACGGAATGCTTTTTGATCCATGTATCAAGCACGACTGGGACGGATTCACAGTAGAACGCCGCTGGAGAAAAATGAACCTTCACATTGAAGTAAAAAATCCACAGCACGTATCTAAGGGTGTTGAATACGTTGAAGTAGACGGAAAACGCATTGATGCATCATACATCCCTGCAGACCAGATCAAGGACGGTTCCAGAATCGTAGTTTACATGGGCAAAGATGCAAAAGAATATTCTGTTGAACGCGTTTAACAAATAGACGTTTTTTGCAAAGGACTTCTTCTCTTGAGGAAGTCCTTTTTTTTGTTTTGGAGCATACCTGCTGACGTTAACGGTCCTTCCGCAACTCGGTACCCTCGGTGCTTCGCACTGACTTCGTCCTTGCTCCAGGGCCGGCTAGTCTTATTTTTAATCAGCAGAATGGATTACTTAAAAACCGCATGAGCAAATAAATCTTCCATAAGTTTATCAGTTTCTTTTGAAAGAGCAGCGCAGGAATCCACAAGAACATAAACTCTTACTGGTTCATTAAGGCGGGTCAAAGTGTGAGGAAATGAATAGTAAACTACAGAATCATTTGACGACTGAGACTTTTTTGCAGTTGGATAAAAAGGATGTTCACATTTGGCGCCGGAGAATTTTTCAGGAACAATATCTGCAATATATAAAAAACTTCTAAATCCCTTCCTAGCATCATTATAAATATCAGGATTTTCGAAAGTAATTTTTTTGAAGTTTTGATTTGCAAGAACAATGTCTTCTTCTACCCTGCTACTACTAGAATTAAACGCTATTACATCTTCACTAAAATTATAGTCAACGGACTGAGGAACAAACAGTAACAACACAGTAATATTTACCGGATTATTTTTTATTTTAAAGTCATCAACAGTAATATTGGCAAAAGCAGGCTTCTCTTTAGAAATTGGCTGAAGACTAATTTCCCAGCTTCCTTTTACAGGAAAAGAAACTCCAAGAGCAGTACTGTATAAATAATAGTAACCATCTTTCTCACCGGACAATCTCCAGACCTGCTCATTTGTATATTCTTTATCAAGAGAGCTTTCTTCAATGTTCTCCTTAATTATTCTTAAAATCCAGGGATCAACGTCTGCTTCATCAATCTGTCCACCATTTGTTAAAGCATAGTAAGCTTTCAGATATTGAAAAGTCATTGTAAGTGAATAAGCGTAGTCACTCATCCAGTACTGACTTACATAATAATCTTTCATTTTAAGATAGGTGTTCAGCTCTTCCTGCCCGCTTTCCGCTTTTCCACAGGTAACAAGAAAGTTACCGTATATCCAGTGATGCTCTGCATTCTTTGAATATTTTTTATTAATCTTTTTGAACAGCTTTTCAACTTCTTTAAACTGGACTTGATCAGAATTATAAATACAGCGCAATGTGAGAAGTTTTAAAAGTTCTTCATCATAATTTGGCTTCTTTATTTTACATAAATAATTGTATAAAGTTTCAGCAGTCAAAAAATAATTTTTGTAATCTTCCAGGTGGTCAAAGTTATACTGACAGATATAATTGTATGAAGACAAAAAATCATCAACAAGCTGCATACATTCTTCGTCCTGGGGAAGTTTTGAATAATCAATTGCATAAGGATTTGAAAAAGCTCCTGAAACTGCAATGGAAACTATAAGAATTAAGGCATAGATTTTTTTCATTTTTTACTCCTTTTTTTAGTTTAGTTAATTTTAAAAAAAATAAATAGCCCGAATGTGGAGTTTTGAAAATCATTGTATTTATCAAAAAACGGCTCCTAGTCGTGAAACGTCTTGTCG
>DGUP01000043.1:3907-7480 GCA_002394685.1 Treponema sp. UBA4307
GATTTCGCAAGCCGTTTCACTCCTTTGCGCCGTTTTTTGTAAAAGTATTAAGTTTTTAAAACTCGACATTCGGGCTAAATAATAATGTCTAGAATTAACTTTATAATCCTTCTTTAAAAGAAAAATAAAGCCTTATGGATAAATAAAGTTAAGTGTGTTAGAATTTAGATATGAATAAGGAAAATAAAAATAATACACTTGCTTTTACAATTGCTCTTTTCATCCTTTCACTTCTGCTACTGGCCGCTTCACAATTTTTTATGAAAGTCACAAGCAGCAGCCCCTGGGATGGAGTGACAAAATACAATCTGGATAACTTAAACTTTATTGACCGCAGTCTTGCTCATGCCTACAATCACAAACTGCATAAACTGGGAGACATTACCTGCGGAATCAATCTCATTCTGCTTCCATTTATTGTCTTGATTTTTTCAGTAGTAAAATCTGACAAAAAATGGATGGCACTTATTTCTTTAATTCTTATCTATCTGACGTCCTTTTTCTTTGGTAAGACAATTTATGATTTTATTAAGTCCTCAGTAGAAAGAATCAGACCTTACATGTACTTTGAAAATCCTTCTCCTAAGGGAATTGCAAATGGGGATTTCCAGCACTCCTTCCCTTCCGGCCACACTTTTAATGCATGCATGGGAGCGGCTTTTGTTACAATGAGCCTGCTGCTGCAAAAACATAAAGGGGCTTTCACAAAAATAATTATTATTCTTGCATACACAATGGTATTAACAACAGGCTGCCTTCGCATCTTAAGCGGCAATCATTTTTTTACAGACGTTCTTACGGGAGCCCTGCTGGGAACACTTGAAGGCTACGGAGTTTCATTACTAAACGCCAGATTCGGCACAAAACTTTCCCTTCTTTCAAACAAGTAATTTTGATTTTATTAATGTTTTTGCAGCAATTCTTTATATCACACAAATATTTATTACAACCCATGTAGATTTTATTTTTCCTACATCCTTAACAATCATATAAAAATCTGTTACTATCCTTTCATGACTTACTTTTTAGCATTTATACCTTATATATTTCAGTTATTATTTATTATCCACATAATTAAAAATAATAAACCCTTTTTCTGGTTATGGCTTCTTGTATTTTTACCTTACATTGGAGGAGTCGCATATTTTATCATTGAAATTCTGCCCGACCTTTCACAAAGTAAATCTATAAATAAAATGGGTTCTGCAATTGACGGAGCATTTCATCCAAACAAAAAAATACAGGATTTAGAAAGACTTGTAAAAAGACAGGAAACAATCACTAACATTGTTCAGCTGGCTGATGCCTATACAGATTCAGGAAATTATTTAAAGGCAATTGATTTGTATAAATCCTGCCTCCACGGTCAGTATGAAAATGACGGGGAAATTCAGTTTAAACTCATTACATGTTTGTATAAAGCCGGTGATTTGGAAAATGCAAAAATCGTTCTTCAACAGTTCAAAAAATTTAACGAGATTTCAAATCAAGAAGAAGCTCTGATTGAACTTCTTGTAAATGAAGATTATGAAAAACTTCAGGACATTTTTGACAACACTTCCAATTTCCAGGTTGGATACAATCTTGTAAAACACTATCTGGAAGAAAAAAATTTTGATTCTGCAAATAAAATATATGAAAATATGAAGGACATTCGTAAAGATTACCCACTATACAAGAGGGGAATTAATCAGACTTTCTTCAAGCTTACAAAAAAAATTATTTCTGCAGCCAGAGACTAAACTATTTTATTAAAGAAACTAAAGACAAAAAAACAGCCCCTTTTTATGAAGTGCACTTCATTAAGAGGAGCTGTTTTTTATTTGGAAATATTTTCTTTAATCTTCCATTGTCTTATACTTGTCAAACTTTGCAGCAATTTCAGAGTCCTGCTTTGTGCAAAGAGAAACAATTACTGTAACAAGGAGACAAACAATAAAGGCTGGAAGTATTTCATATATTTCAAAAATACCGCCCCGATCCTTTAAGAAATGCCATGCAACTACTGTGATTCCACCGGAAATGAGACCGGCAATTGCACCAGGGGCAGTTGTTCTCTTCCAGTAGAGGGCCAGAATAATAAGAGGACCAAAAGTTCCACCAAATCCAGACCAGGCAAAAGAAACAAGATTAAAGATAGATGAATCAGGATTTGTTGCAAGAAGAAGTCCCACAATTGCAATTACAAGAACACTAATGCGGCTCACAAGAAGAACTGTTTTGTCAGATGCCTTTTTGTTAATAATTCCCTTGAAAATATCCTGACCGATTGCAGATGATGCAGAAAGGAGCTGGGAGTCAGCAGTAGACATTGATGCTGCAAGAATGGCACAAAGGAAAATACCTGCCAGGAATGCAGGATACATAAGTTTCATAGATTCAGAGAAAACTGCTTCCTGGGTTCCCTTACCCAGACCCTTAACTAAGGAAATAAGGCCTCCGTTTTGAGCAAGACTTTCAGTTCCTTCAAGAACAGTTTCTGTTCCCAGAAGAATTCCGTTTTTAAAGAGATATGCAGTCCCTAAAGTTCCAATGATGAAAGTACCAATGTAAGCAATAATCATCCAGATAATTCCAACACGGCGGGCAACTTTAACTTCCTTATTTGAACGAATACCCATGAAACGTACAATAATGTGAGGCATACCAAAATATCCCAGACACCAGGCAAAAGCAGAAACAGCATTCATTACAGAATAAGACTGATTAGCTTTAAAAGTATCCATCATGGCTTTACCAAACTCGCCGCTTAATGCCCTCTGACTGAAATTCTGAACCTGACCTATTGCATCATTTACACCGCCAAGCTTTAACACAACAATAACTGCAGAAACAACAAATGCAACAAAAATCAAAGTTCCCTGCATAAAATCTGTTGTACAGACAGCTCTGTATCCGCCCAGGATTGTATATGACAAAATGATGATAAATCCAATTGCCAGACCCCATCCCCATTCAAGACCAAATACAGAACGGAAAAGTTTAGCACAGGCAACAAAACCTGAAGCAGTATAAATGGTAAAGAATACAACAATAAAGAAAACTGAAACTATCGCCAGCAGATGACTTTTATCGTTAAAACGATTACTTAAAAATTCAGGAACAGTAATTGAATCCCCAAAAGTAATAGAACATTTTCTCAAATTCTTTGCAATAAAAAGCCAGGCAAGATAGGTTCCCACAATCAGACCAAGTGCAGTCCAGAAGGTTTCCTTAAATCCTCCTAAATAGCAGAGGCCAGGCAGTCCCATTAAAAGCCAGGCAGAAGAATCTGAAGCTTCAGCAGAAAGAGCGGTTACCCAAGGGCCAAGTTTACGACCACCCAGAAAGAAATCTGAAGCAGAGTTGTTACGCTTTGCATTTCTGACTCCAACAAAGACCATAAGTCCAAGGTAGAGTGCAAAGGCAATGATCATAGCAATAGTAGATGCTGTCATTTTTTTATCTCCATCCTTTCAAAAATAAGTTGAATGATTATACAAAATAAATGCATATTTTTACAGTATTAAATAGTTTTTTTATAATGATTTTTATTTATGGGGGCAAATTAGTTAGCCCGAATGTCGAGTTTTG
>DGUP01000039.1 GCA_002394685.1 Treponema sp. UBA4307
CAAAACTCGACATTCGGGCTAATTAGTTAATCTTCTTCAGAATCACTATCTTCCATATCATCAAAATCTTCGTCCTCTTCATCATCCGTGAAGAGGTCAAGAATTTCGGTAATGTTATTGTATTCCTGAAGATTCTTTTTTTGTTCCTCAGGTTCTGCGCTTATTGGAAGATAATCTCTGTAGGCTTCCAGATATTCGTAAACATTTGTAATTTCTTCATCACTTGTAAGAGCAAGGTCATCAATTGAATGAACTGTTTCAAGAAGATTTTCAAGGTCGTCAATAACGTATGCGTAATCTTCCTTGATTTCATCGTATTCTTCCCAGGTCTGTTTTTTTGCTGCTTCTGAACAGTCCTTCATGTCTGCAAGAATTTTTTTAAGTTCTTCAATAAAAAAAATATCTAATTCTTCGTCTGTCATTTTTTCTTTCCTGCTTTTGTATGAGTAATCAATTGTATTTTCAGCCTTTTACAGAAGCCTTTCCGTAGGTTTTTTCAATTTCCGTAATCTGGTCACGAATTGCGGCAGCCTGTTCATATTCAAGACGTTCGGCACATTCCATCATTTCCTGCTTAAGAGCTTCAATAAGTTTCTTTCTGTCTTTTGCAACAAAAAGATTTGCGTTCTGTTTAAGAATTTCCAGATTTGTTTTTGCGTTTTCTTCAGCGTCTTCTTTTTCGTGAACAAGAATGTCTTCAACGGCTTTTCTAATTGTCTTTGGAGTGATTCCGTGTTCTTTGTTGTAGGCTTCCTGTATGCTGCGACGGCGTTTTGTTTCTTCAATTGCTTCCTTCATTGCATCGCTCATTCTGTCTGCATACATAACAACTTTGCCTTCTGCGTTACGGGCTGCACGTCCAATAATCTGGATAAGGGATGTAGTGCTGCGAAGAAATCCGATTTTATCTGCATCAAGAAGGGCAATAAAGGAAACTTCCGGCAGGTCAATTCCTTCCCTTAAAAGATTAATTCCAATCAGAACATCTATTTCTCCGGAGCGCAGGCTTTTTAATATTTCAACCCGTTCAAAAGTATCGATTTCTGAGTGAATGTATTTTACTTTCATATCAAGGCCGGAAAGATAATCCGTTAAATCTTCAGCCATTTTCTTGGTAAGTGTCAAAACTAAGCTGCGTTCGTTTTTCCTGATTCTTTCCTGAACTTCCCGGTAGATGTCCTGCATCTGACCTTCGCTTGGCCGCACTTCTACAATCGGATCAAGAAGTCCTGTCGGGCGGATGATTTGTTCTACAATCTGTGTAGATTTTTTAACTTCTTCCGGGCGAGGAGTTGCAGTTACGTAAATGACCTGATTCATTTTTTTTGTGAATTCGTCAAATTTTAAAGGTCTGTTGTCCAGGGCAGAAGGTAAACGGAAACCGAAATTAACCAGGTTCTGCTTGCGGCTTCTGTCACCTTCATACATTGCACCAATCTGTGGAACTGTAACATGGGCTTCGTCAATTAAGCAGAGAAAATCGTCTGGAAAATAATGAAGCAGGGTTGCAGGTGGTTCTCCGGATTTTCTTCCTGTAATTGGAGCGGAGTAATTTTCAATTCCTGAGCAGTAGCCCATTTCCTTCATCATTTCTACATCGTAAGTGGTTCTTGTTTTAAGACGTTCTGCTTCCAGAAGTTTTCCCTGACCGCGGAGTTCTTCAACTCTTTCGTTCATTTCAGCAAGGATTCTTTCTGTTGCAGTGGTAAGCATTTCCTGAGGAACTACAAAGTGTTTTGCCGGATAAAGAATCAGTTCATCCAGTTCTTCTATAATATCCCCAGTGATTACGTCAAAACGGCGGATTCTGGAAACTTCATCAAAATCCAGTTCAACTCTGTAAGCCTGATCAGTTTCCATATAAGGCGGGAAGATTTCAATCGTGTCACCCTTAATGCGGAAATTTCCTCTTTCAAGAATCATATCATTCCGCTGGTACTGAACACTGGTTAAGCTGGCGGCAAATTTGTGAATGTCCAGAGCCTGCCCTTTTTCAATGTGGGTGCGCATTTCTTTGTAAAGGTCAGGCATACCCAGACCGTAAATACAGCTGACCGTTGCTACAATAATAACATCCCGCCTTTCCATAAGGGCGTAGGTTGCAGCAAGCCGGAGTTTATCAATTTCTTTATTTACGGCAGCATCTTTTTCAATATACAAATCCCGGGCAGGTACATAAGCTTCCGGCTGATAGTAATCGTAATAGGAAACAAAATATTCTACGGCGTTATCAGGAAAAAAACTTTTGAATTCCCGGTAGAGCTGGGCGGAAAGAGTTTTATTGTGGCTGATGATGAGAGTTGGACGTTGAACAGCTTCAATAATTTTTGCCATGGTAAAGGTTTTGCCGGAACCTGTTACACCTTTGAGAGTCTGATATTTATCACCTCTTGCAAAGCCCTGTGCTAATTTTTCAATGGCTTCCGGCTGATCACCGCTGGGCTGATATTCTGAAACAACGTGGAACTTTCTCATACTTAAAACTTACTCAGCCTCTAAAGTAACTTTAACCTTAACGTATTTGCCTTTTCTGTAAACTGTTACGTCAACCTGATCACCAGGCTTTTTGTTTTCCAGGGCAGAATAATATTCAGCAAGATTGTTAACCTTGATATCATCAATTTGTGTAATGACGTCTCCTCCAAGATAAACTGTTCTTGTATCAAAGAAGCCGAATGGAACTGCTGTTGTTCCTCCTTCAAGACCTGCCTTTTCTGCTTCAGAGCCTGCATAAACCCTGTTAATAACCAGGCCGTTTGAAATTTCATAGCCTGCTTCTCTTGCGATTCCAGTAGAATTTTGAATAAGACTTAACTTTATTGCTCCTCTGGTTACTTTACCGTACTGCAGCAGTTCATTTACAACACGGCGGGCTGTACTTGCAGGAATTGCAAATCCTACTCCGGAAGAAGAGCCTGAAGAAGAATAAATAATTGTGTTGATTCCAATCATTCTTCCTTTTGAATCAATGAGAGGGCCTCCAGAGTTACCCGGATTGATTGCCGCATCAGTCTGAATCATGTTACGGATGATGATGTTTTGACTTTCCTGAATCGGTCTGCCCAGTCCTGAAATAATTCCAGTTGTCATTGTTCTTTCAAGACCGAAAGGATTTCCTATGGCAATAACTTTTTGACCCACTTTCAGGGAATCCGAATCCCCGTATTCAATTGTTTTAAGTTCCATACCTGCAGGAGGGGTAAACTTTAAAACAGCAATGTCACTTTCCTTGTCCATTCCTACAATTGATCCTTCATAGGAAGAACCGTCAGCCAGGGAAATAATGATTCTGGAAACATTGGAAACTACGTGAACATTTGTAACAACATATCCCCGGGGATCAATGATGGAGCCGGAGCCGGAGCCTGTGGAAGCTACAATTGGTTCCAGATACCAGTTATGGCCCATAACCTGAGTTGTAATATTGACAACAGCTTCATTACATTTTTCATAGACAGCAATATTTTGAAGTTCATCCTGGGTATATCCGGAAGTGCTGTCAGTAATAGTAATTGGATCTGTGTCTGAAGCAGGAGTATCCGGGGTTTCAGTAATCTGCTGAAGTTGACGGCTGCCCTGATTTATCTTTGAAATTCCCAGCACAAGAGCTGCTGAAAGGAGGGCACTTGCTACTGCGGTTATAACTATATATCTTGTTGAAAAAAGTCTCATATCTTTAACTATAATGATATAGACAAATATTGTCAAAAAAAACACCCTCTATCTTAAAAGAAAGAGGGTGCAGTTTGTTATAAAGGCCTAATCAAAAGAATACAGAAAAACCGATTTTTACATCAGTAAAAAGATCCTGATTTTCCGGGAAGTATATTGCATCTGCTCCCAGATCCAGGGTCCAGGCTGACTTTCCAAGGAAGATGGAAAGGTTTGCTCCTGCCTGAACTGACTGTACAAGATTATTTATGCTGCCCATGTAGTAATTATCATTTGTCTGGATTGAGTAATCTCCAATGCCCATATTAACAGCTGCATAAGCGGCAGAAGTAATATGTTTTCCCGTATACTGGAAAAGGAAGGCATTCTTCCAGATGTCTGCATCCTCCTGACTGAATTGACCTGTAAGACAGTTAAAGATGTATTCACTCTGGAAACCAAAGTACATTTTGTTGTTTGTAAAGCCCAGTGCTCCTCCAAGTCCCAGACCGCATCCGCTGTCACAGCCGAATGGCGGGTAGAATGGTTCAGAGCTTCTTCCGTAGCGGAAAATAAAAGCCCAGTAAAGGTTAGAGGCTGAAAGTGGAATTTTTGAGCCGGTCTTAAGTGAAAGATCAAAGTAGAATACCGAACCTTCATCATTCATAAAGTTCAGGCTGCTGGCAAATTCCACGTAATCCGAAATAGCCCAGAGAAGTCCCAGGTTCAGGTTGCCGTCAAATAAGTCATCATCATCAGTAATAGGACGGATTATAGAGTAGTCAATCTGGAAGCCTAATGTACCTGCAGGATAAAGTTCAGCTGATGCTACTGGTCCAATTCCTGAACCGTCAGCCGTAATCTTCATGTGCTGGAAGACCAGTTCTGAATTGATTTTAATATCAACTGAATTGATGTACTCTTCTGCTGTAATTACTGCAGTGTATTCTCCGTCTGTAAGAGGAGTGCCTGTCATGTCACAGCCGTTCCATTCAATGTAAGTGTTCCAGCTGTTAAAGGTAACTCCTTCCTTGTAAACAGTGTCTCCATCCTGATTAAGGATTTCAAAAGTTCCTGAAGCTGGTGCGGTTGCTCCGATTGAAAATCTTGTCTTTGAGAATTTACCGCCTGCTTCCGGATTAAATTCCTTTCTGTCGCAGGTAAAGCTTGTTAACTCAAATGGACAAGGAGCCAGCTGTGCCCTTACTGTTCTTGTGGAATGACGGTACACTGTGATTGTTCCAGTTTTTTCGTAGTAACCAAAGCGGCGGATTGTAAAGGTGTAGTTTCCTTCATCCACTTCAAGAGTTTTTTGACCGCTGCTGCTTGAAGATGCAGATCCCCCTGAACCGCTTAAAGAAACCTCTGTGTCGGAAGGGTCTGTAATAAAGGTAACTCTTCCGCTGATTCTTTCCATGTCCATGTAGTACCAGGCGTTAAGTTTGGTATCAACGTAGATGCTTACTTCAAGAGTTTCATAGTGGGATTTGGTGATTTTTACAGTGTGTCTTCCGCTGGAAAGTCCATCAATACTGTAAGGAGTTGTGCCCTTGTAGCTGCCGTCAATGTAAACGCTTGCTCCTGATTCAGTTGCGTCAATGTGAATGGTATTGGCTTCTTCATCTTTTACAGGACGGGTGCGGTAAGGCTGATAGACACTGTTCCAGAAATCATATGAGCCTCCTCTAAATCCGCTTGGACGTCTTGATTCAATGTAGAAGGAAGAATCTTCTTCCGGATCGGAAATGGTAATACTAATATCAGCATATGCAACACTTGTAGCAAAAAAACTTGCTGCCAGCAAAGTGAATAATGACCGTTTAATGAATGTTTTTATTTCTTTCATGAGTTTAGTATAACACAGGGTTATATTATTACAATTAGGGGAATCTTAGAGCATTCTTAGAAGATTCTAAGACTATAAAAAATGCCGGAGCAGAGTCCGGCATAAAGAATTATGTGTCAGCAGTTATTAAATCAATAGAAGGCAGATAAACCGAATGTTACACCTGCCCAGATTTTATTGCTTGACGGGTAGTAAATCAGGTCTGCTCCCAGATCAATGTTAACTGCAGTATCCCAAGGATAGAATTTAAGTGCGGCTCCTGCCTGAAGTGCACGGATAAATCCTGCTGATAAATCAGTTTCTGCTGTATAGTTTGTACCCTTGTCATTTGTATAGTTAAGGTTTCCAATACAGGTACTTGCTGAAGCATAGGCTCCTGCTGTAAAGACAGACTTTGTGTAGTTTATCATCAGGCCGTAATTAATCAGAAGTGGATCCTCAGCTGCTTTGAAAGTTCCAAGAAGTCCCTGGTAAGTTGCACCGGCACTTGCTCCCAGATAGAGACCATTCTTTTCCCAGCCTAAAGCAAGACCACCACCTGCGCCAGCACCAGTGTCAGCTCCGTATGGGGCAAAAAGTGGATCTGTACAAATTCCGTAGCGGGCGTAAAGTGCCCAGTAGAGTGCTGAAGAATCCAGCTTGATTTTTGAACCGCCCTTCAAGTTAGCAGACCACTGTACTGCAAAAGGATCTCCAATATTAAAGTTAATGCCTGTAGAAATCTCAAAATGATTTCCTATTGAGTGAAGGCCTGCTGCATTAATGTTAAAGTCCCAGTCAGTTTCCTGAAGATTGTAGATTCCTGAGAAATTAACCTGTCCACCCCAGGTTTTCTTAGGGTAGAATGCGGCTGAAGCAACAGTTCCAAGGCCTGAGCCGTTTGGAGTAATCCAGGTGCGCTGGAAAGACAAATCTGAGTTTACGGTAACTGCAAGAGTTTTCTTTTCTGTACCTGCTTCCAGAACTGCAGTGTAAGCTCCGTCATCCACAAAATTTCCGGATTTATCTTTTCCGTTCCAGGTAAAATAGTTGTCCCAGGTTGTGAAAGTTTTTGTTTCTTCATACAGAAGTTTTCCGTCTGAATCCTTAATCTGGAAAACGCCTGTGCCTGGACCTGTTACTTTTGCGTAACATTCAACTTTTGAGAATTTTCCTCCAGCCTTAGGATTGAAAGTATCTCTTCCTGTAATGGAGAATTTTTCCAGGGCGAAAGGAGCTTCATCCATCTGAATCTGAACATTTCTGCTCTGACCGCCGTATACAGTAATGGATTCATTGATTTCCTTATAACCAAAGGCCTTAACTGTATACTTGTGGTTGCCTGCATTCAGTTCAACAGTTTTTTTGCCTGTAGAAGACAGTTTCTGTTTGTTGATTTCCACTGTTGCACTGTCAGGTTCAGTTTTGAAAATCAGTTTACCGGTAATTCTTTCCAGTTCAATAAAGAACCAGCCGTTCTTTGAATTATTTACCCGGATAGTTACTTCCTTTGACTCGTAGTAAGCACCACCGTCAATCCTTAAAGTGTGGTCTCCTTCTGTGAGCACGGCTTTGTAAGGTAAATTACCTGCCTTTTCGCCGTCTACATAAAGAGTTGCACTTTTTACGTTACATTCAATGGTATTTGTGCTGTCGCCTTCAGAGTTTTTTGTAGTTTTATATGCTGAAATCCTGTTACTTGTGTACTGGCCCTGCTTTACTCCATTTGGCCAGTATTCAGATGTATGAAGTGATTCATCATATTTAGGCTCTGAGACTTTTACAGATTCAGCAAATGCAATGCCAGAGGCAAGAATTGCTGCCGATACCAGGGTTAAAACCGACTTATTAATAAATTTTCTTACTCTCATATCTCCATTATAATACTCTGTTATAAGAATTAAAAGACTTTGAATGAAAGCCTGTCATAAAGAAAGCAGGTCATGTTCCATAAAACTGAAATATTCATTCCGGGTTATAATGAGATGATCCAGAAATGTTATTCCAAGGGCGTCTGCTGCTTTTTTCAGGGCTTTTGTGGAATCAATGTCTGCCTGACTTGGTCTTGGGGTTCCTCCCGGATGATTATGGCAGCAGATGATTGCTGACGCATGCCGGCTGATAGCTTCTGCAAAAACTTCCCTGGGGTGGATAAAAGCCTTGTTTGTGCCTCCTACAGAAATCAGTTTAATGTCCAGAATTTCCTGGGCTCCGTTAAGAATTGCGGTAACGAAATGTTCTGTGGGGTACATTGCAAAATGCTGTACGTAAGGAAGCAGGTCTTTCGGGGTCGTAACAATTGCCCTCTGAAAGGATGTCCTTCTTCTTCCCAGTTCCCATGCCGCCGCCAGTGCCAGGGCCTTATTTTTTCCAATCCCCTTAACCTTGCAGAGATTGTCAATAAGGGTGTCCTGGTTAGAGGCGTCCATAATTTTAATTGCCTGCTGGGCAACCTGTTCAATGGGACAGCTTTTTCCCCCGGACCCTAAAATCAGCATGATCAGTTCCTGGTCGCTGGGAAAAGACAGGCCGTTTATAAGAGTCAGTTCTCTAATCTGGGGTTTAAATGTCCCTTCTTCTGTAAATACCTTTTGATTATTTTTCATACATATTTTTGTCATACTTATTAATACGATTTAAAAGTATATAAAATACGAAAAAATCCCAAAAAAAGAAGAAAAAAATATGTAAATTTATACTTTTTTTATTTGGAAAAATGTATATATATGTAATTTCACCTTGAGTAAATTATATCCTTTCTATATATTGGTTTAGAAAAATTCAATTAAAGAGGGATTAATATGAAAAAACTTTTGACAATTGCTGCTTCAACTCTTATGACAGCTTTATTTGCTTTTACTTCATGTTCTGAAAAGTCACAGGCAAAGAAGATTGGTGTTATTCAGCTGGTACAGCACTCTGCCCTGGACGCAGCATACAATGGATTTGTAGATCAGCTTAAGGTTCGTGGTTACGAAGATGGAAAAAATATTAAGATTGATTATCAGAATGCTTCCGGTGAACAGGCAAACTGCGTAACAATTGCAAATCAGCTGGTAAGCGAAAGAAATGACCTGATTCTTGCAATCGCTACTCCTGCAGCACAGGCTGTAGCAAATGCAACTGAATCTATTCCTGTTCTTATTACTGCTGTAACAGATCCTGCATCAGCTAATCTTGTTGATTCAAATGAACTTCCAGGAAGAAATGTAACTGGTACTTCTGACCTTACACCTTGTGCTGCTCAGATTGACCTTATTAAGCAGCTCTTCCCTGAAGCAAAGCATATTGCAATTATGTATTGTTCAAGTGAAGAAAACTCAATCGTTCAGGCAAACCTTGCAATTGCTGAATGTGAAAAAATCGGCCTTACATATGAAACTGCAACTGTTTCAAATACAAATGAAATTCAGCAGGTAACTCAGTCTCTGGTTGGAAAGGTTGATGCAATCTATATTCCAACTGACAATATGATGGCTTCTTCAATTGCAACTGTTTCAATGATTACAAATGAAGCAAAAATTCCTGTAATCTGCGGTGAAGACGGAATGACACAGGGCGGCGGTCTTTGTACATACGGTATTAATTACTACGAACTGGGAAAACTCACTGGAGATATGGCAGCAGATATTCTTGAAGGAAAGTCAAAGCCTGAAACTACTCCAATCCAGTACCTGCAGCACTTTGACTTTTCATACAATGCCGATACTGCAGAAGCACTGGGTATTGAATTCCCTGCTGATTTGTGATACCAAAATCTAAATCAGTTTATATAGGAAAAAATTAATGCTGAGCAATTTCTTTGTATCCCTTGGGGGATCAATGCTCGGCGCTGTAGCCCAGGGTGTCCTCTGGGGCATTATGGCGCTGGGCGTTTTCATTACTTTTAAGATTCTTAATTTTGCGGATATGACCGTTGACGGCTCATTCGCAACTGGCGGCTGTGTATGTGCACTTTTAATCGTACACGGCTGCGATCCGCTTTTTGCGGTTCTTGTGGCAGCGGTTTTAGGTACTCTTGCTGGATTAATTACGGGGCTTCTTCATACCAAGCTTAAGATTCCTGGAATCCTTTCCGGTATTTTGATGCAGCTGGCCCTTTATTCAATCAACTTGAGGATTCTGGGCGGTAAGGCAAATCAGCCTCTTTCTCCAGTTCCAAGAAACAAGGTATTTACCGGCGTTGACTGGATTAACAACTGGAAGGCCTTTTTTGGTCATGGTGCAGTAAATGCTGACGGCAGTGCTGTTGAACCAATCAACATTTCAATAATGGATTTCTTTAACAAGTGGTTCAATCTGAAGCAGGCTTTCAAGGACAATGCAACTTCTTTTGCCAGCCTTCTTGTTGGTCTTGTAATCTGCGGAATTATTATTTTTGCCCTTTACTGGTTCTTTGGAACAGAAATTGGTAGTGCAATCCGTGCAACTGGTAATAATGAAAATATGAGCAGGGCTCAGGGAATTAATACAGACAAAACTAAAATCATTGCCCTGATGCTTTCAAATGCCCTTGTAGCAGTTTCTGGTGCCCTTGTAATGCAGCAGCAGCGCTTTGGCGATGTAGGCATGGGAATCGGTACAATTGTTATTGGACTTGCATCAATTATTATTGGTGAAGTTATTTTTGGTCACAGATTTGGTTTCTGGTGGGATTTACTTGCAGTTGTGTTTGGTTCAGTAATTTACCGCGTAATTATTGCAGTTGTCCTTAAACTGGGAATGAAGACCAATGACCTTAAGCTTCTTTCAGCCGTAGTT
The DNA here is from genome assembly GCA_002394685.1 of Treponema sp. UBA4307. GTDB lineage: Bacteria > Spirochaetota > Spirochaetia > Treponematales > Treponemataceae > Treponema_D. The sequence continues at coordinate 10,238 of DGUP01000039.1, forward strand.
GTTGCAATCGCCCTTTCCGTACCAGTTATTAAAAAGAAATTAATTTCCCGGAGGAAGAAAAATGCTTGAAGTAAAGAATGTGTTTAAGACTTTTAATCCGGGAACAATCACTGAAAAAAAAGCTCTTAACGGTATTAGTCTTACCCTTAATGACGGAGATTTCGTAACTGTAATCGGTGGTAACGGTGCAGGTAAATCTACACTTCTTAATCTGATTGCAGGAGTTCACCAGTGTGATTCAGGTTCAATCATTCTTGATGGAGAAGATATTACAGACCAGAGGGAGCATTCCCGGGCCAAATATCTGGGAAGAGTTTTCCAGGATCCTATGCTTGGTACTGCAAGTTCCATGCAGATTGAGGAAAATCTTGCCCTTGCCTATCGTCGTGGAAAAAAGAGAGGCCTGGGCTGGGGAATTACAAATAAGGAAAGAGAGATTTTCCGTGAGCAGCTTAAGATGCTGGATTTAGGTCTTGAAAATCGTATGGCTGCCAAAGTTGGACTTTTGTCCGGCGGTCAGCGTCAGGCTCTTACTCTGCTTATGGCAACAATTCAGAAACCAAAACTTCTGCTTCTGGATGAACATACAGCGGCACTTGATCCTAAAACTGCAAAAAAAGTTCTTGAACTTACACAGCATTTTGTTGAAAGGGATCATCTTACAACTTTCATGGTTACTCATAATATGAAAGATGCCATTCACTATGGAAACCGCCTGATTATGATGCTGGAAGGAGAAATTGTTTACGATGTTTCTGGAGAAGAAAAAAAGAATCTTCAGGTTTCAGACCTGCTGGCCAAGTTCCAGAAGGTGAGCGGAGATTCTGATCAGGTTTCTGACAGAATGCTTCTTTCGTAAAATATTCTTTTGAAAAATAAAGCCTGATTTGCAGCTGGATTTTGTAGGATGTCCAGTGTGCATGTCAGGCCTTTTTTTATATTCGTCCGCTTTTTATCAGATTAACTGCAATGCGGGTGATTTTTGGATCAAACTGTGTTCCTGCATTATTTTCAAATTCAGAAATGATTTTTTCAATAGGAAGTTTTTCCCTGTATGCTCTGTCATTTGACATTGCATCGTATGCGTCTGCTACAGCAATAATTCTTGCAACTAAAGGAATTTGTGACGATTTAAGCCCCATAGGATAACCGCTGCCGTCAAAATGTTCGTGATGGTATAAAACTGCTTCCGTTAAATTTGGAATGTCTTCATATCCCTGAATATAATCCGAACCTTTGGAAGTGTGTTTTTTTATTTCATCAACTTCAGACTGGGTGAGGGGACTTTCCTTCTGCAGAATGGAGTGGCTTACGGATAACATACCAATGTCGTGGAGAATTGCATCGTAGTAAATATTGTTTTGTGCTGCGGCACTGAGTCCTAATTCTCCTGCAATTTTTCTGGAAATATCCGCCACATTTACAGAGTGCTTTTTTGTGTAACTGTCACCGGAATCAATAAGCTTTGCAAGAAGAAAGAGAAGATTATCAACTTTTTCATCAGTCTTTGCAAACTGCCTGTTTATAAGGGAATAGATGATTACAGAAATGATGAGGACAAGAATTCCTGCAATAAGTGCAATTCCTGACAAAATAAAAAATGGACTGTTGAAAGGCTGCTGTTCATAATAACCGATGATTTTAAAGTCAGCACTTTTTAGAGGAAGGGGAGTGTGAAGTACCATTCCGAACTTAACTGTCTGGCCCGGCTTAATTTCCTGATTGTCTGCTTCAGCAATTCCTTCCATGGTGATTGTTTTTTTGTCAGTAGAAAGCATGTATTTTCCATTCCAGCTCGAATCAATTATTAATTCACTGCCGCTTGTCATTTGAACGGAATAATCTTCAAGAATGCTGTAAGTGTTGTTTGTAAGATAAATATCGTACTGGGCACCCCAGAGACTTGCAGTCTGTTTCCATTGATTTTTTTCTCCGCTCTCCTTATTTGGAATTTCCATCTTTACGTAAATCTGGTCGCTTTCTTTAGAGTCCAGACTGTTTACGTCATATACTTTCTGAGTATGATTTGAATTTTGTATTGTGATTGTAGACAGGGCAAGTCCCACAACTGAAATTACAATGATTAATATGGCGATGATGATGCTGTTGAAACTTTTGATTTTACTTTTTGCCATTTTAGTTTTCTCCCCGATTTTTATTCCTGAGAGTTAGAGTAACTGAAGTCAGCAAAGATTTTTCCAGTGGCAACTTCATACAGGAAAACAAATCCTTCGGTATAAAATTCTGTGAATTGTGAACTGTAATACTTCTTTTCACCGTTCATGATATAGTAATAATCAGAGGTGCGCTCATTAAGATTTGTCAGGTCGATTGCTTCTGCCCATGGATCATAGCTTTCATTTGGAAGCAGGCGATATGAATTAATTCCGTACTGAATGCAGAACTGGTTGTTTGAATTGTAGAAAGCGTGAGGTTTTGTGCTGGCTCCCATTACTAAATAAGTTGTGTCTTTTCCAAAAAGAACAGCATTTTTGAAAACCTTGAGCATTTCACAAATTTCATCGTAGGTAAAGAGACGGTGGTTATGGTTGAAATCCATGCTGCCATCGTCCTGAAGATATTTTTCGTAAACTGAATCATATTCTTCTTTTGTTTCCAGCAGGGTAAAAAGAACTTCCGGTTCTGAAAGGTGAGCCGGATTTCCTCTGTAACGGTTTGCTTCTGATAAAAAGCGTTTAAGTTCCACTTCGTTTGTTGCAGCGCCAATGAAAACTTTTTCAGCTTCAAGCTTACTAAAATCCTTGTTCTGAACAGTATTATTTTTTTTCTTTGTAGATTTTCCACCGATTTCCTTAATGTGATTACAAACTTCCTGACTGCGATTACATTTGTAAGCCCAGTCCAGTGGGGAGTACTGACCGGAATGTTTTTTATCATTAATATCTCCACCAAGTTCAATCAGTGTGTCTATTACGGCTGGATTTTTCTGATACATGCAGGCCCACATAACTGGAGTAATTCCATCAGAATTCATCTGGTCAATTTTGTAGTGGGCTGCAAGGGCCTTTATGCATTCTGGATTCTGGTTAAGAAATACTGCAAAACTGAAAACTGATTCCGACTGATTTAAAGGAATTGTTTCTGAAAAATCTGCGGTCTCAATCAACTTGTTTAATACTGCCAGGTCTTCACAGCGAAGAGCTGCATATTGAAAGAGTGATTTTCCTGCAGGTGATTTAACTGTTAAATCTGCACCTTTTTCCAGAAGAAGGTTAAAAAGCTGGGAATTTGTTTTAAGATTCCAGAGCTTTTGAATTTCTTCATAAGCTTTATTTTCATCATCATTTTTAAATGCTTTCTGGAGGCTGACAAGTGAACTTTCTGCAAGTTCAGGTTCTCCTCCTGTGAGAGCATAGAAGATGGGTGTAAAACCTGTATGATCTTTCTGATTAACGTCTTCTCCCTTGTTGAGGGCCTGTGTAATTTCTTCAACTGAATTACTTTTACATAAATCAAAGAAGGTCACTGTTTCTACAGATTTTTCTGTTGTTTCTTTTTTTGTGCAGCTGCAGATTATAAGACCGGCTGCAAAAATCGATGTTAATAACAAAAACTTTTTCATTATTTTTCTCCCCTAATGGTCTTGAGTATACAAAAAAAATTAATGTGTGAAAATAATTTTTGGAAATTCTTATTCGTCAAGAATTGATGTTAAAATTATCTCAGCATTTTTCTTCAGCAGAAACTGAAAATCCTTGTTTTTCCGTAAGGCTTTTCTCAGGGCATTTCTGTTGTTTGTAATTCCTGGCATAATTATATTTGTTCCTGCCTGAATGCAGTTACGGGCGTTGTAATGATTTCTTTCGCTTACCCAGTCAGTTATTACAATTCCGTTAAAGTACCATTCTTCCCTGAGAACTTTTGTAAGCAAATCGTGGTCTTCTGCGGCGTGCACACCGTTTATTTTATTGTAACTTGCCATCACTGCTTTTGGCTTACCTTCCATAACGGCAATACGGAAATTTTCAAAATAAAGTTCCCGGAGGGCTCTTTCGCTGATCTCTGCACTGACTTCCATTCTATTGTCTTCCTGATTGTTGAGAATAAAATGTTTTACAGTGGCCTTGCTTTTTCCATCAGCCTGAACTCCCTTTACAATTTCAGCCGCCATCTTTCCACTTAAAAGCGGGTCTTCTGAAAAATATTCAAAATTTCTTCCGCAGAGAGGATTTCGCATAATATTCATTCCGGGGGCAAGCCAGTAGTTTACTCCAAATTCATTCATTTCAAGAGAAAGGGCTTTTCCGAATTTTTGTGCAAGTTTTTTGTTCCAGCTCTGTGCAAGATTCATTCCGCATGGAAAACAGGTTGTGTACTGGTAAAGCATTTTTCCTTTTTTTGCTTTCCTGAAAATGATTTTTCTGATGATTCTTGGCAAGGTGTAGAAAGACTGTAAAGCTGGTTCTACCATACGCACAGTGTTTTTTAATCTTACAGAAACAGGACAAAGTCTTAAGCCCTGAGGTCCATCGCAGAAGTTTACTGCAGGAATTCCCATGTTCTCAAATTTACTGCTTGTGTATCCTGCTGCACCAGGAACAATAAAATCATGATGTTTTGGAAGGGCAATGTCCAGTCCTGAACCGGTGCAAAGGTAAATCATCTGTTTTGGTTTAAGCTTAGAAATAAATGAACTTGCTTTTGGTCCAACAGTTTTCTGAATTTTTATATTTGATGTAAAGATATCGCTTTTGTAGAGACTTTTTTCGTTAAAGACAAGTGGCTTCTTTTTTGCAGCAGGTCTGTCTGCATCTTGTAAAGGTGATTTTAGTACGCCTGGAATTTTATGTGAATGAATGTTCCGGACTTTTTTTATAATCAGTTCATCCTTTAACTGAATGCGTTGGATTTCTGTTACGTCTGCGGATGAAGTTCCTGCATAAATAATATAATCACCCTTTTCCAGAATGTAGGAATTCTGGCTTTCATCATAAGAATAAAGGCTTGAAAAATTAAAAGTCAGTTCAATGTTTTCACTTGCTCCTGCCTTAATTTCAGGAGTCTTTTCAAATGCTGCCAGACGTTTTGCTTCTTTTTTGAGTTTTCCCTGAGGACAACTGACATAAATCTGGATGACTTCTTTTGCAGAAAATTTTCCAGTATTTTTTACAAGTGCGTTTACAGTAACAGTATCATCACTTAATTTTACTTTGTAACTGCACTTAAAATCAGTGTATGTTAAACCATAGCCGAAAGGGTAGCGTGGAGTTTTTCCAAAGGTATCATAATATTTGTAGCCTACAAAAATATCTTCCTTGTAGTAGGCAGCTTTTTCTTCTTTTCCGTATTCAGCACCAAAAGGAACCTGTTCGTAATTTTCCGGCCAGCTGGCAGAGAGTTTTCCGCTTGGAGAAACTTTTCCTGTAATCAGGTTTGTAAGCGCCTGTGCACCCATGGAACCTGCGTATCCCATAAAAATAATTGCTCCGATTGGAACTGTCTTTAATGGAGAAAGATCTACAAATCCTCCGCCGTTTATAACCAGTATGAGATTTTTGTAATGGGTTGAACAAATGCGGAGATTTTCAACTTCTGTGTCAGTGAGGAGAAAGTCGCCTTTTGTAACGCTTCTGTCTTTATCTTCGCCGCACTGTCTGGAAATAACATAGATACAGTTATCCTCTGCGGCAGTTTTAGATAAATATTCATTGGTGATTGGCAGTCCTGCCGGTCTCTTAAAAGAAATGGAAACGTTGTGTGCAATTTTGGAAATGTTCTTAAAAATATTTTCTTTCTGATGGGCAAAGTGAAAAAGTTCTTTTTTTCCAATCCAGTTACTTTTGTAGGCGTTGATCCAGTCTTTTGTTGTAACGTTAAAGCCTGCTTCTTCAATTGTCTGAAGAATATTTTTGATTGGACGGGTGTTTACTTCGCCGCTTCCTGTTCCACTTTTAAGTGTATAGATGGAACCTGCTCCGTAAAGTGCAATGTTATTCTGCCAGCTGTGACTGGACTTTTTTATAGGAAGTACTCCTGCATTCTTTAACAATACTATGCTTTCTTCCGCACATTTAAGTGCAACTTTTGCATTAACCTCTTCAAAATCGCAAACTGCATCTGTTGTTTTTGCTTTTGTATAAAACATCTCTTCTGCCTCAGTTTTCTATACTAGCATGATTTGATGATTTATAGTAGGGATAATTATAATTGTATAAAAATGTCCTGGTCGATTGTCATTGAATCCGGAGTGATGATACAGTCTCTTGCCAGAAGCAGAACACCTTCTTTTTGAGCTTGAACTAGTGCGTTGGCAAAATCTTCATGGGTTTCTCTGTTTGGAGAAAATCTGTTTACTCCCTTCATTTGAATTACAAAGAGAACTGCTGCCCTGCCTCTTTTTTCTTTTACAATCTGCGTAAGTTCTTTTACGTGTTTTAATCCTCTTAAAGTTGGGGCGTCGGGAAACATTGCCAGACCATTCTTTTCCAGAGTAACCCCTTTAACTTCAAGGTACATTTTTTCAGATTTACCTTCCCGGCTTTCGTATTCCAGGTAAAAATCAAAACGACTTTTACCGGAAACATATTCTGCTTTTACAAAGGTCAACTTTTTTATAAAAGGAAGAGCCTCAAGAAAAGCGGGACTTTCTATCCATTCAGATGCAGCCTTGTTTGGAGCCTGACTGTCCATATTTATAAGCAGGGAAGTTTTATCACATTTCTTTTCCACTGCAACTAAATCGTATTTAGTTTTTCGTTCAGCTTTGTCAGATTCTTCAAGAAATACGGTGCAGCCTTCCACAAGGAGTTCTTTGCAGCGGCCAGTATTTTTAACATGAACCCTTTCTTCCTCAGGACCGGCTCCATCCCCCTTGTTAATAAGTACGCGGGCAATAAAGCGGTTGGGTCTTGAAAGAAAAATTCCTTTTACAATCTTCCTGTATTTCATCAAAAAAATTATACAGTTTCTGTTTTGAATTCAGCAAGCATTGTTGACAGCTGGTTCATTTTGATTGTGTTGTCTTTTGTAATCTGATCAACCTGTGTAACCCGCTTTACAATATCTGAAGTTTCTGACTTGATTTCCGTTAAACTGTAACGGGTTTTGTCAATCAGTTTTTTCATGTTGGTAGTTTCGTTAATGACCATATCCTGCTTTTCTGCAAGTTCCATACAGAAGGAATTGATTTTGTCCGCAGCTTGAAAAGTTTCTTCGCTTTTTGCATTCACTTCATTCATCCTGCTGTCAATTCCGCTTATCTCGTCGGAGATTTCCGTAAGGGATTCAATAATCTGTGATGTGTTGAGTGTAACTTCTTCAAATGAAGCTTTTGCTGTTGCGCTGCTAGAATCTGCTTCATTTACGGCATCAACAATATTCTTAACTACAATTGCAATCTTCTGGGCATTTTGAGAAGTCTCTTCTGCGAGCTTACGGATTTCATCAGCAACTACTGCAAAACCTCTTCCTGCATCTCCTGCGTGGGCTGCTTCAATGGCTGCATTCATTGAAAGAAGGTTTGTCTGGTGGGCCACAGAATTAATGATTGTAACAACAGCCTTTACTTCATCCAGCTGACTTGTAACTTCCGAAAGAAGATTGCTTGTGGCTGTAATTTTATCACCGCCGTTTTTCATAATTGAACTCATCTCCTGGGTTGCAGCACTTCTTTCCTTTGCCATTCTGTTAATATTTCCCAGGGATTCAACAACTTTATTCAGAGCCCTGCCGCTTTCTTCTACAGCATTAGTTTGCAGTGTATTGTTCATTACAAGGGTTTCTACCTGAAGTCCAATCTGGTTCAGTGCCGCCATTGTTTTTTCAACGGACTGGGCAATTATATCAAATTCTGCCGCAATCTCCTGAACATTTGTGTCTATGTGGAAGGTGGCCTGAGTTACCTGTCCGGAAGCTTTTTCAATTGAAGTACCGGAATCTGAGGCCTGGGCTGCGGTAGTTTTTACTGTATGGAAAAAGTCTTTCAGCTGGTCCTTCATGTTATTAATATTCTGCATAAGAATTTTCAGTTCATCATGGCCTTTTGGCATAATTTCAACTGTGAAATCCTTGTCTGCCAGAGAATTTGAAAAGGAGTGAATTTTTTTCATTCTGAAAAGAATTCTATGGGTGATGAAAGCAATCAGAAATGCACAGACAACAATTGCAAACAGCGAAACCAGAATCAGGGAAATTTGAGTTGCGGTTTCTTCCTTCTTTATGCTCTCTTCAATTTTGATAGCAGTTTCCCTGTTGATGATTGAAAGGGTCTGCTGATTTGTCTGGATTCCTTCAATCTGCCCGTCCATTTTTTTCAGGCAGTTGAGCATTGCTTCTATAGTTTTATCATCTGGGTATTTTTCATAAGCGGCACGAATACCTAATTTCTGGAAGGTTTGCTGCTGAGCTACGGAAATTTTTATATTTTCCATTTCCTGCAAGGCTGCTTCAATAGGTTCAAATCTTTTTAACAAAGCAGACCAGAGTGTGTTCAACTCATCCAGTTTTTCCTGAATGCCTTGAGGTAATGATTTCTTTACGGGATCATTTAAGAGAACTTTATAATCTGCGTCGAGCTTTTCAATTTTCTGGACCATTTCTCTATGTGCAATTTGAGGATAGCAGCCGGAATAGTTGACAGTCATCAAATAAAGAAGAACGTCACTTAGTTCAGCCTGAGTTTTTGTCTGAACAAGCTGATAACTTTTTATCTTTTGCAGTCTGGAAGAATTGTGGTGAGAAACGCCTACGAGTAAAAGAATTGCAAGTGCATTGATAATAACGATGCTGAAAAATTTAGTTCTGAGCTTCACTTTATTATTACCTCATATAAATTTATTGTTAATAACATTTTTTTTAATTAGAGTATTTTAACATTGTTATTGGGAATTAGTAAGTATTTTCTTCTATAATTATTGATTTTTTTTCAGAGAATTTTTTCAATTTTGCCCCGGATTATTTCTAAAGAATCAAATCTAGTATTATGAGCAGAATTATGTTATTTTTTTTATATGAGTATGGAAGAACAATCATTTAAAGAGTACAAGGAAAACGTCTTCAGCCGGAGACAAAAATCCGTACTTTTAATCGGCTGGTTTGTTGCAGGACTCACACTTTTACTTGAAATTTTTAATTACACGGTTCTTCTTAAAAAAGGTGAGCGGGTTGAAGCCAGTTTTCGTTATATTTTAATTAGAGTAATTACTCCTTCTCTCATTAACATTGTGACTCTTACAATTGCGACCATCATTCAGAAATCTGATAAGGCAAAGATGGATTTGAAAAATCTCTGGTGTTCCATTTCTATTTTTATGATTTGTTCTGTAATCGGAGTTTTTCACAGTTACTTTCAGATTCTCCTTGTCGTTCCTGCAATTACTTTTTTTGTTATATCAATTTTCAGCGACATTAAAATTTTAAATAGAATTTTTCTTGCTTCAATAATTGTTTTTTTTATTGAGTGCATTACATTCTGGCTGGACCCTGCATCCGGAGTACCGGTCTACAAAATTTTAACTTTATTTTGTGCAGCCTTTTTTATTTTCTGTGCTTTTATATTTTCCCGTGCCCTCATTAAGGCTCAGGCTCAACAGCTCAACTATATGCATCAGTCTTACAGAAAGCAGTCAGAGTTGATTGAAGAATTAAAAATTGAACCTTTGACAAAATTGTATAACCGCATTGCAATGGACGGAACAATTTCCCGCATTCTGGCAAGAAAAGGCACAACCTTTAACAAATCTTTTTTAGTTATACTTGATCTGGATTTCTTTAAAAGAGTAAATGATAAATATGGCCACACTGCAGGGGATGAGGTTCTTATAACTCTTGCAGATATTGTTAAAGCGCAGATGGGTTCCGTAAGAAAAACTTTCCGTTTTGGAGGAGAAGAGTTTGTTCTTATTTTTGAAGATAATTTTCCTTCAACTGTAATTTACACAATTGAAGAAATACGGGGAATTTTTTCTTCAACAAAATTTGCATTTGCCCCAGAAGAAAGTTTTACTCTTTCCGGAGGCGTGGCTCCTCTTCTTCCTGAATATGATGAAAAGATGTGGCTTGATGCTGCGGACCGGGCACTTTATTATGCAAAAAATCACGGCCGCAATCAGATAAAAATCTTTGATGAAAACTGCTGAATAAAAAAAAGCGCCTCCTCTTAAGAAAGCGCTCTTTGATTAATCATTCTGTTTAATATTACTGCTCCATGATTGAAGTCAGTGTTTCTGAAGATTCGTTGGTCCTTTGTGCCAGGTCAATCAGGTTCTTTGACTCATCAGCAAGGGACTTGGATTCACTGTAAATTTCACGGCTTGCCTTATCTACATCTTCAGAGGCTTCAATCAGACTCTGCATATTCTGCATTACAATCTTTGCAAAGTTTGACTGTTCACTTACAGCATTCTGCATGGTCTTTGCAATTTCAGAAAGAGTCTTTGATTCTTCGGAAATAATGTGACCTGCTGCCTGCTGTTCACGGATGCTGTCGGAAGCCTGTCCAACTTTCCGGGCACTTTCAATTGAATCCTTGTTGATCTTCTGGAGTGAAGAATTAACTTTTGTAGAAAGTTCAACGGAATGCTGAATCTGTGAAATAACTGTTGTAATGATTTCACCGATTTTTGCAGACCACTGTGAAGTTTGAGATGCCAGTTCCTTGATTTCACGGGCAATTACAGCAAAACCCTTACCTGTTTCACCGGCGTGGGCAGCTTCAATAGAAGCGTTCATAGCTAGAAGGTTTGTCTGCTGGGCAAAATCATCCAGGGTTGTAACAACACCAAGAATTTCTTTTGAAGAAGCCTGAACCTTTTCCATTTCATCCAGCAGATTTTTCATATCGTTGCTGGAAGTTTTTGTAATGGCAGAAAGTCCTGATGAGAACTGAGCCGCAGTATTTACACCGTCTCCAACAGTTTCAATACCCTTAATTACTTCCCTTGTCTTTTCTGCTGTAGAAGAAATAAGTTTTGCCTGTTCTTCAAAGCGGGAATTCATTGCTGACAGGAAAGAGGTCAGGTTATCAATTGCCTTTTCTGTTTCATTCTGGGATTTGTTCTGCAGGTCCAGAGCCCTTCTGATCTGTTCAACCTTGTCCTGAGTTGCATCTGCTGCGTTTGTAACTGCAGAAACTGAATCGTTGAGGGAATGGGAAATTTCAGCAGTAGAACCTGCAACAGCCTTTGCATTTTTGAAAACTTCAGTAAGCTTGTCTTTCTGTTTTGAAGTTTCATCTGCAAGCTGAATAATTGCCTTCTGGTTGGCACCTGCCTTCTGGGACAGGGAAATATAGATTGCAAGGTCAATAAAGAAGAATGCAAATCCCTGGAGCCATACAAAAGGTTTATATCCTAAAATCTGACAGATAATATCGTGGAAGGCAAAGAGAGAGCCTCCAATAAATCCCACGAACAGCTGTCTTGCACCGAAAAGTTTCTGCTTAAAGGCCTTAATGATTACAACGTATCCGTAAATGATTACTCCGAATGTAGGTCCAAGACCAATTGTGAAAATTGTATTAGTTAAGCTGTATTTTCCAATGGACAGCAGGTATGCAAATATAATTAAAACATCCACTACAGCCATAATAATTGCCAGAACCTTAATTTTCTTCCGCTTAAAGAATGCTGCCAGGAAGAGTCCCATAAATGACATTGAAAGAGGCAGGCAGGCTCTTGTAAGTGCACGGTGGAGAGGATAGCTGATGAGAACCATATCAAAGCCCAGATCGTAGAAGTAGTAAATTATAAAGAGAAGACAAAGGGCAAAGAAGAGGAAGGAAATGTCTTTTGTTGAAACATACTGGGTAATTACAAAAACCATCATAAAGAAACAGACGGCAGTAAGAATTATAAAGATTCTCATTGAGAAAATATTGTGAATGATATTCTGGAAGAAAGCCTGTGCTTCACTGTCCAGTGAAAGTCCAAGGGGATCAAAATCTGTTTCAGGAGAATAGACCCGTACTGCAAGGTTTACTGTATTGTTGTGAATGCAGTTTGATGGAATTAAAATATCTGATGTCTGCTCAATGCGGCAATTAAAATCAGGCGGCAGATTACCTCTGGAACCAATGTAAGTTCCGTCCGCATACACTGCTGCTACTGCGTTGCCTTTATCAAAACCCAGGTAAACTTCTTCATTTCTAAGCTGAGGGGGAATTTCTACAGTTTTTCTAAGCCACAAATAATGCTGATCCTTGCTCTTGAATTTTTGTGGTCCTGTGGAAGTTGAAATTTGCCAGGATGAATCATCATAATCTGGCTCTGCGAAAGACATGTTGTCTGAAAAATTAACCTTCCATTCAGAATCAATGCTGAAAGATTTTCTCTCACCTTTTGTGCAGGAAGTGAGAAGGCCTGTAAAAAGCAGTGCGGCAATGATGAAAAGGTGGCTGCACTTATTTAACTTTAGCATATAAAAACTCCACTTTTGTCAGTTACTATGAATATCTGTTAAAAAATTAACAACAATATTGTATAGTTTAACATATAATTTGCTGCAAAAAAAGATAAAAAACTCAAATTTTTTGAGTAATTTACTTTAATAAAATGGAATACAGGGAATACTTATATGAAGAAAGGTGATTTGCTTTTAGTAACAGACATGCAGAAAGTTTATACAAAAGGTGGCAAATGGGAGTGCCTGAATACTGAAGGAGCCGCTGAAAACATCCTTAAAATAATCAGCAGAAAAAAGGATGATGTGATTTTTACCAGATTCATTGCAGATCCCGCCGCAGAAAGAGTCTGGGCAGATTACAACAAAAAATATGCAGACGTAAATGAAGATTCCTGGTCCAATGAAATGATGGATGAATTCGCCCCTGCATTAAAAAAGTATCCCCTTTACACAAAAAGTGTCTATTCCTCTCTGGCAGTTCCACAGGTGCTTGAGGCCTGCAGAAAAGCAGAAAGAGTTGTCATAAGCGGAGTAATTGCAGAGTGCTGCGTGCTTTCTACAGTTTTTGCCTTAATAGACCAGGGAATTTATACCATTTATCTTACAGATGCAGTGAGCGGCCTTGACCAGCCAAAGGAGGATGGAACGGTGCTCATGCTGAAAGGTCTCAGTCCCCTTCACTTAAGGATTATGACTACTGAGGAGTATCTTTCTGAAGAAAAGTGATTAATCCTTTTACACCAAGTGATATATCTCTGTAGGTGGAATCAAAATCTCCCGTGTACCATGGATCATCAATATCACCCCCTTCTGCAAAATCCAGCAGTTTGTGAACCTTGCATTCCGGGTCACTTTTAATAATCCTCATTATGTTCCGGATATTTGATTCTTCCATTCCGATGATCATGTCATATTCCCCGTAGTCTGCTGCTTCCAGCCGGGAAGATCTGTGGCCATATACAGGAATTCCCTTTTCCCTGAGTTTCTGTAGGGTGCCTCTGTGGGGAGAATTGCCTTCCTCTTCATAAGATGTAGCTTTGGAATAAGCAGTGTATTTTCCTTCAAGAGGACTCCCCTTAATGAGATGATTAAAAACGAATTCCGCCATTGGTGAGCGGCAAATATTTCCCAGACAGATAAAAAGAATTTTCTTCATGCTCAGAGAATAAAAAAATGCGGCAGAAAAATCCACCGCATTTAACCGTAATTATATTTTACCAGTGTACTTTAAATCCTGCTGAAACAGCATTCAGACTGTAACCGTAAACCACATAAAGATCGTCGTAAACATATTTCCAGTCAAAGTAAAGTTCCCAGCGGGAATTAAGCATAAAGCCAACTTCCAGGTCGCTGGTCCAGATTGAAGTTTCATCTTCTTCTGACATATTCATCATCTGGAAAGCATTTCTCCATTCAAGAACTACTGGCTTGAAAGGATACATTCTGATGATTGAACCAAGAGCCATACCATCATCTACTCTGTAATCCGTTAACTGACCGTACCATCTTGTCCACTGAATGTACCATGACCAGTCGAACCAGTTTGAGTGAATCAGTGAGAACTGTGCACCAAGACGAATGTTGTATGAAGGATTGAGCAGTTCAGTTGAAGAACCTGGAAAGCTTGTTGAAGTTGAGCCCCCTGATGTTAAGTCTCCTGAATTAGAAAGAACAGTTACTTCAAAAATCGGTCCGAAGAACTTCCAGATATATCCTTCAAGGCGAGCCTCGTATCCATGAAGGCTGCCGCTGTTAGTCTGTGTCTCAGGGAAGTAGAAAGCCCCTGCTGAAAGAGCATAGCGGTACGGTTTGTACTTGCTTGGCTCAATGTAAGTTACAGAGTGGGTAACTCCGTCCGAATCCTTGTAGAAATACTGGGATTCAGTACCGTCTGTTTCATCTCCCAAAATAGGGAATGTAAGATATTTTCCGCTTGCATAAGGATAATCATCAAATTCTACGGAAAGATTATTTGCTGCCCATACAACAAAAAGTAAATCACTGAAAAGATCCCAGAGGAATCCGTCTCCCCAGTAACTGCAGCCTGTATTGTTGTAAAATGCTGTTTCTGTAAAAGTTAAAGTTTCTGCCTTTGGTTTAGTAATATTTGCGGAAGTGCGGGCAAAAACAGCCGTCATGGACAAACTGCATACCAGCGAAACTGCTGTTAATTTCTTAAACAAATACTTCATTTTGAACTCCTTCAAATGGCCTTACCAATATTAATAATCACTTTTTGGCGATTATCAACATTGTCTTCGCTTTTTGATCGTATTTAGAAAGATCAAAGCCACCATAAACTTTAACATCTCTAAAGCCGATTTGTAACAAAGTTTTTTTAAGTTCAACTGCAGAATATAATCTCTGAACAAAAACGTGGTCCGTCCTGCTTCCATCCTTTTCAAGAAGAATCCAGTGGGACCTGAGTCCTTCCCAGAGCCCTTCAACGGAGAATTCCGTGAGCACCGTCACATCATTCCTTTCAAACCATTCCCCTTCAGTAAAATACTGCACTGCAATTTCCCGGCTTATGCATTCCAGAATAAAGCAGCCGTCTTCCTTAAGGGCTGAATAAATGCTTTTGAGGATTTTTGTATCATCAGAAATTTTGTCGCAGTAGCCGAATGAATTATATACATTGATTGCGGCGTCAAATTTTCTGTCGGTTTTAAATGTCCTCATGTCCTGATTGAGAAGGGTAAGTTTTACTCCTTCATCCTCAGCAGTTTCCCTGGCGGCATCAAGAAAGGGCTGGGTAATGTCCACTGCTGTAACCTTCATTCCTTCAAGGGCCAGTTCTACGGAAATACGTCCAGGTCCGGAGCAGGCGTCAAGAACGGTAGAATTCTTTTTCAGATTTGCCAGGTCAATTATTCCTCTTGCAATACCGTTTGCTTCTGCCCAGTGAGCTTTGTCAAACATTACGGGGCCGTATTTAATCCAGAACTGCTCATTTTCAAACCATTCTCTGGTTTTTGCTGATTTTTTACCACTGGATTTTTTATCAGTCTTTTTGTCAGAAGTTTTATCAGCCATTGAATTTTTCCCCGTCAGTTCCACCAGTATCAGTGTCTGCCATTACAAATTTATCTGCAGGAGCATCGCAGACCGGACAGCGCCAGTCACTTCCCAGTGAATCAAAAGTCGTTCCTGCAGGTATATTTTCAGTATATTCTCCCAGGGCTTCATCGTAGATATAGCCGCAGATTTTACATTCGTACTTGCTCATAACTTTATTCTAATACAAAAGTCTCTTTTTGTAAGTCTTTAGGGGTGAATTTGTATACTACTTGATTTCAAACAAACTAAATCCGTTAGAGAGGAAAGTTTTAAGCATTGGATTTGTAAGAAATTGGAAAAAAAGGATAAATAATTATTTAAGATTGAATTATGAAAAGAGTAATATACTTTGAATTATGACACAGTTTTTCAACTAAATGTGTATTCTAAGAAAATGTAATTCTAAGTTACCTTAGAGAAATTTATTCTCTTGAAAAAGCCTGCCCTATAATTGTGTGTATCAGAGCAGGCTTTGATAATACTACATAGTTTCAAATAGTAATCCTATACCTATACCTACAGAGAAGCCAATAATGTTATTGTATGAAACTTGTATTTTTGTACTGAAACTAGAAAGATTGAACAATAATCCTGTTTCAATGTCCCATGCAAAATATCCTGCATTATAAAATGCATTTTTTGCTTCTGGTAAACCTCCAGGCACAGAGGTATCGAATCTTACGCCTAGCCCACAACCGAGACACCAGGCTGTATTATTTGTAAATCTTTTTATAAAGTCAAATTTAAATAACCCCCCGTGAAGCTTACTGTCCTCTGTAATATTATGTAGATATTCAATTCCTAGTCCTAAAGCAACTCTGTCTGTTAAACATGGCATCTCTAAATTGAATCCCATTTTATTAAAAGAAAGTGATTCATCAGAAATTACAGAGAGAGGTATATCAAGTTGAAAAATCAAGCCTACTCTATTATCCATACCTTTATAATCTACATCAACGAATGTGTTTACTAACCAATTTGAACCTGCGTCCTTAATTGTTTCTGCTCGATTATTTGAATTTGAACTATTACTAGGCGCTTTTACCTGTCCCAATTCAGGTGGAGAGGGAAGACTATTCAGATACTCTGGATAGTTAATACAGTATTTTTTATTTGGTTTACACTGAATTTCTTCTCCACTGTTTGAAACATATCCATAAACTACGTATCCTAAGTTATCGGTCCAGGTTGGATCAATCCAGAACCATACACCATCTACTCGTTCAATCCATAGCCATGCATGATAGGTTGCTCTTTCTCCTTCATTTTTAAGTCTATGGGCTTTGATGGAACGATTACCATTTGGATATGTTTTTATGTAAACTCCATTCTGAACTGCAGAAGCATTTGATTTCGTTGTGGGTATTGATAATCTTATTGTATTAGAATCTCCATGAACATCAGCGATCCAAAATTGTTTTTCATACATTCCATTTTCATTGTAAAGGGTAGTATATGTATCAATATCTTGCCAGGCAAATTGAGCATAATCAAAGCAAACCCCATAAAAAGTTGTGGTTCTTGTCATATTACCAGACATCTGTTTAAATCTTTCTGCCATCATTTGTGGAGTATAGTAATCATGTGGATCATCACGCCAGCCACCTCCAGCTTGTGTTGATGAATATTGTCCAATGCATGCCGTTTGTATTGTAAGGTCTTGAATAATATCTGTAAATGAATCAGCAAAAACCTTTGATGTTAATATTAAACAAAGAAAAATAAAAATCTTCTTACTTAATTGTTTCATTTTTTGTAATCCTCTAATTTCGGGAAGTCTTTATGATTTCTAAAATTATAGTACTTTCTGAGAGCATTCTGTCTCACTCCATGAGCAGTATCTTCATGTAGTTTTAGTTTATTTAAAGATTCAAACATTAAATCATCCGACTGAACAATTTCTTCTGCATCTAAACATAAAATATTTTCCGCATCTTTTAATTTGACAATTCTAGACTCAATAGCTTTTGCACTTTTTATACTCTTGTCGTTTTGCAGAAAATCTCTAAATTCTGTTTCTTTCATATTCCTCTCTTTTCATTAATTGAACATATTTTCCGCAGCTTCTCTTGTTGCTTTTGGAACAATTGTATCCTTTACAATTGGATACCCGTGGATAGTATCAAGTCTTCTGTAATTTCCTGCATCGTCAATAATAAAATCTAAATCTGTAGTTCCATCGCTATAAACAATTTGGGTAGCCTTAAAATAGTTGCCATTGCTGTCGATATAAATACTAAACCTAGGTTTTGGTTTCCACGTATTCTGTTTTGACGCATTATTAGAAGATTCCTCTGAGCGATATGAAGGAAATAAACTTTTTATGGATATATCCATTTTAGCTTGTCTTTGAATGTCCTTTATAGCGAAATCTATATAGTCTTGGTTATCCAAAGTAAAGAATGGGAATTGCTGATATGATAATTTATTATTTTTATATTTTAAAACATAACGTACGATTTTATCGCCTAAGTCAATGAAACCAACTCCATGTACACAAGAATTTTCTCTAAAAGCATTACATATTTCATCTACACGAGGATCTTTGTTTGCTTTATAAACTTTGTAAAAGTATCCAGGTTCATCTGGAGTTTTTGCTTTCATAAAAGGATCTGGTTTAAGATATGAATTTTCACTTTTTCTATGATCCTGGATTTCAACTTGTTCAGTTAATGTATTCCAGTGATATATAATCCAGCCGTGTTCTGGTTCATTATTTATCATATAAGTATGAGCTGCTTTTGTATCATTGAATAAGGCAATTGTGACTTCATTCCCATCGAGCATGGTAAGAAGAACTTCATTAACTGGCGTTTGTGAAAATCCCATTAATGAACAAAAAAATAAAACTATACAAATAAAAACATTTTTTTTCATAAAACCCTCCAACGGTTTATTTAAATTTTGGGCGGATTCGAGTAAAACGAGAATCCGCCCAAGGGGCATATTCAAGCCCCTTGTTCAGTGTACACTGAACAAACTCTAATGAAAGTTTTCATCAAATCGTAAGTCAGATGTTAATGCCCTGAGCCCGACTGGAGCGGTGACCGGAGGTCAGTGCGTAGCACCGAGGGTGACCGAGCCGCGGAACGGAGGTAATAAAATATGGCTTTTTCTTAAGCTGATGAAGGCTGGATTTGACAGGTCTGGGGTTTGGGAAAAAAAGGAGGGGGAAATTTACGAATCAGGTGGAAGGCCGGAAAGGTCGGGGCTGTTTTCAAAAGATTTGTTCAGGCTTAAATGCTATCTCAGAGTGTAAATAAAGGAACGCGGAACATGAATCTGATTTCTCCAGATGACTTTCACCAATTGCACCAAATCAAATAAAATGTATATAATATCTTTAATATGCCTAATAAAGCTTTTACAGTACTTGATCTTCTGGATTTGAACCTCAAGGGCTACAACGCATTGAACCTCCGCTGTATTGCAGGACGCTCAGGCCTTTCAAGAAAAATATCTGTTCCGGATATTAACAGGCCGGGACTGGCGCTTTCAGGATTTTTTGACTCGTTTGCATACCAGAGGGTTCAGCTCTTTGGCCGTGGTGAATTCAATTATTTACTTAAGCTTAAGGCTGATAACGCACTGGATAATGTAAAGCAGCTCTTTTCTTACGAAATTCCTTGTGCTGTATTTACCCATAATCTTGTACCTGATGAGCAGTTCCTTCTTGCTGCAGAAAGCGGAAGTTGTCCTGTTTTAGTAACAGATCTTGAATCAACAGACTTTTCTACAAGACTTCTCCGTGTTCTTTCAAACATATTTGCACCGAAAAAATCAATGCATGGTGTTCTTGTTGAAGTATATGGTGTAGGCATTCTTCTTACAGGGGACTCTGGAGTTGGTAAAAGTGAAACCGCCCTTGAACTTATTGAGCGCGGCCACCGTCTTGTTGCAGATGACCTGGTAGAAATCCTTTGTGTAAACGGAAATACCCTTCTTGGACAGGGGGCAAATAAACTGATTTCCCACCATATGGAAATCCGCGGACTGGGAATCATTAATATTTCAGAACTGTATGGAGTAGGTGCCATTCGTGACCAGAAGCGCATTCAGCTGGTAGTAAAGCTGGAAGCCTGGAATCAGGAAAAAATATATGACAGACTGGGTACGGAGACTCACACCACGGACCTGCTGGGAGTTAAGATTCCAATCCTTGAAATCCCGGTAAGGCCAGGACGAAACCTCCCGATTATCATTGAGGCCGCCGCAATGAATGAACGCCTTAAGTCTATGGGACATTATTCTGCTAGAGAATTTAATCAAAATGTATTAAAATGGATTGAAACAGGGGAAGCCCAGGCTGCATATTACAGCAGTGAAGATTCTTACTGATTAACGGTATCCTGGAAAAATGCCGGAAGCGTTTTTTGGGGTGCCCTATGAATAAAATAAATATATTAAGAGGACAACAACGTGACTGAAAAACTGTTGACAGTACGTAACCGTGCAGGTATTCACGCCCGCCCGGCTGCATTAATCGCCCAGACATCAAACAAATTTGTTTCAGAAATTACTCTCGAGAAGGACAGCGCAACTGTAAACGCAAAGTCCATCATGGGTGTGATTACGATGGCTGCCGGTTATAATACAACTCTTACTCTCAGGGCAGAAGGTTCTGATGAGAAAGAAGCTGTTGAAGCAATTTACAATCTTTTTGAATCAAAGTTTGAAGAAGAATAAAATTGCATCCCCTTATTTAATAAAGAGGTTAATATGAAAAATCTGACAGACCGACAAAGGGAAGTATTGCAGTATATTTCTCAGTTTACCGAAGACAATGTTAGTCCACCAACAGTACGGGAAATTGGCGAAAGATTTAACATCTCCCTGCGGGCTGTTCAGGATCATATTGCAGCTCTTGTAAAAAAGGGCTACATATCTTTAACAAAGAAGCGTTCCCGCTCAATCAGAGTTTTAAAGAATGATAGTGGTTCTGCTTCATCAGAAAATATTTCTGTAAATTCAGTTCCCCTTCTGAAGCAGGATGGAACTCTTTCTACAACAAATATTCTGGATCAGGAAAATATCCAGGACTACAAGGAAATTCCCGGGTACTTTCTGTCAAAAGAAGATACTTATTTTGCATGCAGACAGTCTGATGACAGCATGCTCAGGGCAGGAATTCTTAAGGGAGATATTGCCCTCTTCAAATATACAGAAGATTCCTTTAATGCTGCAGACCTTTCCGATGGAACTATTGTGCTTACAATCATTGACGGCAAGGCTGTAATCCGCTGTATGTTCCGGGAATCTGCAAGAATACGCCTTCAGGCAGAACATGAAGATTATCATCCTGTTTACGTGCAGGAAGTAAAGGTTTCCGGAATCCTCAAGGGAATTTTCCGCACTTACGAGTAAAATTATGGCAGACACTGAAATATATCTCTTTACAGGTCCGGAAGCGGGCGAAAAGAATGATGCTATTTCTACAATCAAGGAAATGGCAAAGAAAAAGAATGGCACACTGGACGAATATTCCTATTACGCAAATGATGTCCGTGTTCAGGATGTAATTTCCCAGTTGCAGAACGAAGGTCTTTTTACAGCCGCAACATTTGTAACTCTCCGGAATGTGGAAGTTATTAAAAGCAAGGATGATATTGAACTGATTGCTGCGTGGGCAAAAGCTTCTGCTTCTTCTCCAAACACACTGGTTCTTGTTTCAGACGAAACTTCCGTAGATAAAAAACTGGAAAACGCTGTTCCTTCCAATCACAGGAAAATATTCTGGGAGATGTTTGAAAACCGTAAGCCTCAGTGGGTCAGGGATTTTTTTAGAAAGAACGGTTTTTCTGTTTCAGATGAAGCTGTAGATTCAATCCTTGAAATGGTTGAAAACAATACTGATTCCTTAAGAAATGAATGTTCCAAATTCTTTTACTGTTTTGAAAAAGGCCATCAGATAAGCAGCGAAGATGTAGATAAAATTCTTACCCACAACAGAGAAGAAAATGCCTTTACTCTTTTTGAAGCACTTTCCGATTCTTCAAAATCTCAGAAGGAGCGTTTTGAAAGCGGCCTGGAGATTCTTCAGAAAATCCGCCTTTCAAAGGATTCCAGCGGCGTGGCTCTTATGGCCGGACTTTTGTACTGTTTCCGTCAGCTCAGGGTGTGGCATGAAATTCACAGCAGGGGAGCTGTTGGAGAAAAAGAATTAAGGGCTTCAGGTTTCAGCAGTAAGAAAAATCAGACAAAATATGAAATGGCCGCCAGAATCTGGAGTTCCGGGGCAGTGTCGTCAATAATTGCTGAACTGTCAGCTACAGATATGAATATCCGCAGTACCGGAAATTCTTTTGAAGATACCTATCTCATAATGCTGCTTTATTCAATTGTAATGAAGAATGGTCTCTGGCCTGCAGAATATGAGCAGGATTTTTGAGTCATTTCGTTAAGTTTTTTTTAAGGGGCAGTCTTTTAAGGGCTGCCTTTTTTTAGTCCAGCTCTACTGAATTAAGCAGGCCTTTCAGAGCCAGTAATTCTTCTTTTGTAAGGGTGATTCCTTTTCCCATTTTTTCGTGGTTCTGGTCCCAGGAACGAATGTCATACTTTGCAGGACGGCCGCCCCAGGAAACATAATTCAGTTCAAGTTTCCATCCGCCTTTGCCTTCTGAGAGAACTCCAATTTCTTTTTCCAGATTAAATGAAAAATCATCAGCCATAGAAAGACTCCCTTTTATAAAAATTAATTATTTTCAATCAGATAAATTATATAATTCCATCTTTTAAAAGTCAAAAAATCAAAAGTTTCTCTTTTCTCCACTTTCTCTAATCTTCTATATAATGCTTCATATTCCTTGCTTTTAGAAGGGACTTGTTGTATTCTGACAAATAGCGTATTAGATTTAAATGGATAAATCCATCTTTAAAAAATTGGAGGATATATGTTAAAGCCAAAATATCTAGCTTTAGTTATTTCCGCTGCAGCAATTCTCAGTCTTGGAGTAGTTTCATGTAAATCAACTCCTGAGGATGACAGTGGCAGTGGTACAGAAAACATGGTTCTGGATTATGCAGAATCAAATGCATCTAAGCTGGCACTTGTAGACGAAGCTCGTGAGGCTGCTGTAAAAGCTGGTGCAGAAAAAGCTGCTCAGTCTGCATTTAATGCCGCAGAAGCTGAATATCTCGCAGTAAAGGCTTCTTCTGCTGACCCTGCAACAGATATTACTGCTGCTGCTGATGATTTAATTGCACGTTATACAGGTCTTGAAGCATTTGCAAATGCAAAGGAAAAGAAGTCTTTCATCGACAAGAATTCTTATGCTTCTTATGATCAGACAGACTATGATACTGCAACTGTAATTCTTGATGACCTTACAAAGAATATTGCCGTTCTTGGAGCTGATTTTAATGAAAAGGCTGTTGAAGCTGATTTGAAATACTCTCTGGTAATTGCAACTGCATTCAAGAAGGTTGCAAATGATGAACGTGCAGCCGCAATTGCAGCAAAGAAAGATGCTGATGCCGTTAAGGTTGGTGTAAGCCGTAAGGATGATTACAAGGCTGCCGTTGAACTTCTTAATAAGGGTGATTCAAATTACGCTACTGGGGGAGTTGAAGCTTCAATCCAGAATTACCGTGATGCAAAGAATGCTTTCACAACTCTTACTGCTGAAGTAATAAAAGCTCGTCAGCAGGCTCTTTCTGCAATCGAAGCCGCTAAACAGCGTACACAGGACAGCGAAACTCTTGCCGAAGAAGCTGATGAAAAAGTTCCTCTTGAAGACGGAGCTGAAGGAATTGAAGCTGAAGATGCAGTTCTTCTGGAAGAAGATGATTTCTCTGCTTCAGAAAATTCAGAAATTGAAGTTGATGAAACTGTAAAAGATGTAGCACTTGAAGATATTGCTGAAACAATCGATATCAATGGTTCTACTGATGAAAATGTAAAGACAGACAAAGAAGTTGTAGAAGAACTTGTTGAGGATGTCTTCAATACAGGAGTACCTAAAAAATGAGAAAGTTAGTATCAGTTTTAATTTTACTTGCAGTATGTGCAGGCGCAGTTTTTGCTGCAAGTTACAAGAACAACACTTATCAGAAACTGGCAGAGCAGTATACTGTAAAATCACAGAAGGCTCTGGATGCCGGTGAATATGCACTGGCTGAAGAATATGCAAACCTTGCTCAGGAAAATGCAGCCCTTTCTGAAGAATTTATTCAGAAGCATCTGGCTCAGACTAAGGCTGACGAAGCACTTGCAAATGCTAAGAATGCAATTGCACAGGTAAAGAATTCTGCAGGTTCTTCAATCGAACTTCCTGCTGAATACACAGAAGCAGAAGATCTTTACAAGCAGGCTCAGGCTTCATACAAGGACGGCGACTATGTTGCTGCAAGAACACAGGCTGAACAGGCATCTGCAAAAGCAGCTCTTGCTCAGGCATATGTAAACGAACAGCTTGCAAAGAAAGATGCAGAAGATGCAAGAAAAGCAGCTCAGGATCGTATTGCTTATGTAGAAAGCATCCGTGGAAAGGAAAATTTTCCTCTTGCATACGAAGCTGCCGTTAACTATTACAATCAGTCTACAACTGCATACAACTCAAAGGATTATGCAAGTTCAAAGACTCTTGCTAACCAGGTTCTCACAGCCCTTTCAGAAGTAGAAGAAATGACTCCTCTTCCAAAGTACTACATTGTACGCCCATGGGCAGAGACAAAGGACTGTTTCTGGAATATTTCAGGACGCCCTTATGTTTACAACAATCCATTCCTCTGGGAAAACCTCTATGAAGTTAACAAGTCTAAGCTTCCTCAGCAGAACAACCCTAACCTGATTCTCCCTGGTATGGTAATGGAAATCCCTTCACTTACAGGTGAATACCGCGACGGTTACTACAGCCCTAGCGAAACTTATCAGACTTATATTGGCCGTTAATCGGACTTATCTTTAGTTTTTAATGGTCTTTTTATGTTAACACTGAATAATCCCGGAGCGGCTTATTTAGTGTTACACTTAAAGTCTTTTGGAATCCTGTTCATGCTTTTTTTAGTGTGGGCAGGATTTTTTTTACCGCTTACCTTATCCTGTTTTATAATTCCACATCCTGCATATTCACCAGCCTTAATAATCTCCCCCTCATACAAGAATCCTAAAATCCTTTTTGTGAAAATCCTCACTGAAAACTCTTCCTCATTGTTTTTTGTGCCTTCTTATTGAAAAATTCCAAAAATAATTTGTTAAAAGGTATAGGTTTTATCAGGTGAAATTCTGTATTATAGGAAAACAGAGGAAATGCCATATGAGCAAAGAGATGTTAACACTTGAAGCTTTTGAAGAAGCTTCTGAAGAAGTAAAAAAAGTTACGCTGGAAACAAAACTGATTTTTTCTGACTTCTATTCAAAACTTACGGAGAACAAAGTTTACTTTAAGCCTGAAAACATGCAGCTGACCGGAGCTTACAAACTTCGCGGCGCTTATTATAAAATGAGTACCTTGACTCCGGAAGAAAGAGCAAGGGGATTAATCACAGCTTCTGCCGGTAACCATGCCCAGGGTGTGGCTTACGCTGCAAAAGCTTATGGAGCAAAGGCTGTAATCGTTATGCCTATTACAACTCCTCTTATTAAGGTGAACCGCACAAAATCCTACGGCGCTGAAGTAATTCTTTACGGTGATGTGTATGATGATGCCTGTGCAAAAGCACTGGAACTGGCAGAAGAACACGGCTACACTTTCATTCACCCATTTGATGACCTGGCTGTTGCTACAGGACAGGGAACCATTGCAATGGAAATTTTCAAGGAACTTCCCCTTGTTGATTATATTCTTGTACCGATTGGAGGTGGTGGACTTGCAACAGGAGTTTCAACTCTTGCAAAGCTTCTTAATCCTAACATCAAGGTAATCGGTGTTGAGCCGGAAGGTGCTGCCTGTATGCAGGCTTCGTTTAAGGCAAAAAAAGTTGTTTCCCTTCCAGGAGTAAATACAATTGCCGACGGAACTGCCGTAAAAACTCCAGGTTCAAAAATCTTCCCTTTTATCAGCAAAAATCTGGACAGTATAATAACTATTCCAGATGAAGAACTTGTTCTCGCATTCCTTGATATGGTTGAAAATCACAAAATGGTGGTTGAAAATTCAGGTCTTCTTTCTGTGGCTGCCCTTAAACATCTGAATGTAAAGGGAAAGAAAGTAGTGTCTATTTTGTCAGGAGGAAATATGGATGTAATAACCATGTCCTCTATTGTACAGAAGGGACTTATTCTTCGTGACAGAATCTTTACTGTTGCAGTTCAGCTTCCTGATCGCCCTGGCATGCTGTCAAAGGTTGCAGATGTTGTTGCCAGAGAAAACGGAAATGTGATTAAGCTGGAACACAATCAGTTTGTTGCAATTAACCGTCAGTCTGCCGTTGAACTTAGAATCACAATGGAAGCATTCGGACCTGAACACAAAAAGCAGATTCTGGACAAACTTGAAGTTGAAGGTTATCAGCCAAAGGTTGTTCGAACCCTTATCTGACAACAGTCTTCCCCCTTAAACATCAAAATAAACAGAATTCAATAAGTGACTGCCTCTCAACAGACAGTCATTTTTTTTTAGAATTCTTTTCGTGCAAGATAAAGGCCCATTGCACTGGTCATAAGAGCGTGGGAATACATTTCGCTGCCCATCCCCCTGTAAACCTCTTTTTTGCTGATTCTCATATAATTTAAATATTCATCCTTATCCAGATCCTGTCGGCCTGTAAAAGTCAAATCCTCCGCAAGAAAAACATAAACATGATTTGCAAACAGTGCGGGATTTGGATTCATTTTTCCCAGCAGAGTAAGTTTTCCGGCTGTGGCCCCTGTTTCCTCCATAAGTTCCCGCCTGGCCGCACATTCAGCATCTTCCCCCGGATCAATAACCCCGCCCGGAAACTCAATGGAAAGAGCCATTTCTCCGTGCCGCCACTGCTTTACCATGAGAAAATCCTCTCCCGCTTCCGGAATAACAATTACCCAGTCTGCCGCCTCATTAACTATATATCTGCCTTCGCTTTTGCCGTCCGGTGCAAGAGACCTTCTTTCCGTAACAGTAAAAACTACAGTTTTTAACAGTTCCCGCCTTTCCTTTTCCGTCCAGATTAAATCTCCGTCATTCATCGTATTTTCCAAAATCTTTCCCGCCTGCAGTCATAATTCAAAATAAATCTAGCCAATAAGAGATATATTTCGTATATTGAGTATACTATGAAAACATCAAATAAATTCACCTTTTGCAGAATAATTATTTCTCCAGTATTTTTCGTGCTCTACTTTCTGCCAATCTGGTTGAAGTCAGAACCAAAAAGTATTCTTTCGATTATTTCAGTCTGTGTCTGCATTCCATTACTTGCCTTTGCAGAGTTCACCGATTACCTTGACGGCCACTATGCCCGTAAAAATAACGAAGTAAGTGATTTTGGAAAAATGTTTGATCCTTTTGCAGACGTTTTCCTTCACCTGTCTACATTTACCGCATTCGTCTTCAGCGGCTATCTCCATCCGGCTCTCTATGCACTCATTCTTTACAGAGAGTTCAGTCAGAATTTTCTCCGCATGGTCGCTGCCAAAAGTGGAACCGCAATCGCAGCCCGTAAAGGCGGCAAACTGAAAACCGTTTTCTATGTAGCCTGCTGTTTCGTGTGCCTTATCCTTGAAAGCCTTAACCGTACAGGCCTGACCCAGAGCTGGGGCCTTAATCCGGAAATCTACAAATACATTTCCAACGGATTCTTTATCGTGTGCGTACTCCTGTCTTACATTTCCTTTGTGGATTACCTCAAGCACTTTGGAAAAATCCTCAAAGACGCAGCAAAATAAAACAGGACAAAATATTCTAAGGCGGTTCCCACAGAGCCGCCTTTTTTTTATTATTTATACTTATACGGTTTCGCGCCTGAATCAGCCCCCCAGAAAACTCTGCCGTTTAACAAAATCCATATCCTATTACCTCCGTTCCGCGGCTCGGTCACCCTCGGTGCTTCGCACTGGCCTCCGGCCACCGCTCCAGTCGGGCTCACTGCATTCGGCCTGTTTCGTAAGAAATTAAATCTGCTGCCGGTCGAGTCTGAATTTCACAGAACCGTATGTAAGTAATTAACATGCTACCGGAATAAAAAAGTTTTCGAAAAACCGGAGGCTCGCCTCCTACACGCAGTTTGTGCTTGTAATTATATACGTTAGCCGCTTTGCGGCTGCACAAGATGTATATATAAAAATAACTGCCGGTCGAGTCTGGATTTCACAGAATCGAGTTGCAAGAAATTAAATATGCTACCGGAATAAAAAAGTTTTTGAAAAACCGGAGGCTCGCCTCCTACACGCAGTTTGTGCTTGTAATTATATACGTTAGCCGCTTTGCGGCTGCACAAACTGAGTGTTTTTTCAAAAACTTTTTGATTCCTCCCGCTTTTTAATTACAAAGCACTGCTGGAAGAATTTCTGCAAAATCCAGCCTCTCCCTCCCGTAATTTTTATACTGCAATTTGAGGGGCACAGAAGGAATGTTTTTCCAAAAACTTTTTTATTCCTCCCGCTTTTTAATTACAGGGTACGGCTGAAAGAACTTTTGCAAAATCCGGTCTCGTCAGATGAATGACATATTCTGACATTAATTTTTTTAAATTCCTGCTTGCATTCAATTAATTGTTCTGTTCAATTGGCTGATAGATTATATAAATCAGGAATGTTATCATATAAAAAGAAACTATGTCAAAAATTCATATTATTCGCACTTTAAAAAAACTCAAACCCTATAAAGGTGCTGGAATCGCATTGTTCAAAAAAATCAATGGTGATTATAGCATTTTGCTTGGAAAAAGGAACATAAATCCAGATAAAGGAAAGTGGTCTATCTTCGGTGGAAAAAGGGAAAAAGAAGATAAAAGTGATTGGGATACTGCAAAACGCGAGTTCTTTGAAGAAAGTTACATTAACTTCGATACATTAAAAACAAAGGAAATAGAAGAATGTAAGTTTTGTTTACCTTTTTTCAAATGGACAACATTTCTTCGTGAAGTTGATGACTCATTTTCAGCCCCAAATTACTTTTCTTCTGAGTTCTCTGACCTGAAGTTTATTGCTTTAAATGAAATCAATAAATATAAACTGGCTTTTGGTGTAAGGAAGGAAATTAAGAAATTTCTTAAAATTGTTCAATACTGTCCAAGATAATTTCATAAGCCCAACTCCGGTTGTAAATAACTGACAACAGACACTTTTACCGGAGGACTCCCAGCAAACCATTCGAACAAATCCTTACGCTTGAAAATGCATACCGACAGTTCACAGGTAAAGTGCGTGAAATTCTTGACGGCATTTTTACTCATCTGGCGCAGTTTCAGGTAAAGAAGATAAATTATCATTTCAATCCAGATTTGAGTTTTTACGACGTTTTCTGTTTCTCCGTAGAATTTCTTGATTCTGAGGTTCTGCTTGATGGTCTTGAAAAAGATTTCGATGTTCCATCTTGCCTTGTAAAGTCGGGCGACGTAGGCGGCCTACCGGTCAAAATATTCGTGAGAATCGTGATTTCGTTTCCAGTGTTTTCATCGGTTGATTTTATGATCCGAAGCGGGAACGGACATCTTTTCCTTGTCTGTGCTCCTGTGACACAGAGGGGATTGTTTTCATGCTCCTTTGCGTTTGTTATGAAAAGATATGATGGCACGTTGTTGTTTATGTCATATTTCATGTTGACTTTGCCTCCACTCTTTGTGCTTCTGAATTCTGCCCATGAAAAATCATGCATGTTCAGGCTGATTTCGGTTGCGTCCACGGCATAGAAATCTTTCCTGAATTTATTTCGCTTGCAAGGATTAAGTGTTTCAAGTATGCAGTATAACAGTTTTTCAAACAGCTCGTAGCTTCGGTTGTTGTTCGCATATGAAATCGTAGAACGCTTGAGATTCTTATGAATCCCAAGATGATAAAGACTTGTGTGGTTAGAGTTTAGAGAATTCTCAAGGCTACGAAGTCCGTTTGAATTTGCAAGTTGTGCGTAGCTCATGGTCACAAACTGCTGCCAGGCAGTGAAGCCTTTGCAGTGTTTGTCTGCCTGTGTGATTTTCACGAGATTTTCAAATCGAGGTCTCGATACAAATGATAACGTTTGTCCGAGTAACGTGTTATGCTTATTCATGTCTGTAATTCGTGATAAAGTTTTGTGCGGTAAAAAAAATCTCATCACGAATTACAGACTTTAAATAGTACCTAATTTATCTTGGACAGTAGTGCAATAAATTCTAATTTTTTTTTTAGCCTATCAAACTATTATAGTTTCCCGTATTATAATAATAAATGAAAGCAAGGAGGAAATGCTTATGAATACTATAAAAACAGCAAAAGAAGCTGAAACAAAGGTAATTAATGCAATGGAAGATATTACCAGAGCCACAAAAAAAGTGCTTATGGATTATATCAATGATATGTACCTTACAAGTTTTGCTCAAGTAATTGCCTATCTGGGGCCAGAATCAGATGAAGCTAAAGAGTTACTTTCTTGTATGGATAAAAAAATAAGAAATAAAGTGATTTCTTCTTCAAATGGTTTTTCAAAATCAAATCCTGCAGTTATTTTGGAAGTTGAACATATTCTTACAACTCACAGCATGAACTTCACTAAAGAATATAACACTATTAGAGAAAATCTTTATCAAACTTCCCAGGACTTTGCAAAAAAAATTATTAAGGATTTCAGAGAGACTACTCCAATTTTCCAGGAACAACTGAACGAATCTATCTTCTCTTTTGATGACATAACTTTGCTTACTGATAGTGGAATGCAAAAAATTCTGCAAGAAATTGATCAGCAGGATGTGGCTATGGCCTTAAAGGGTGCAGCTCCAGAAATCCAGGATAAGGTTTTTCGAAATTTGTCTCAGAGTAGCGCCAGTATGCTTAAAGAAGATATGGAATACATGGGGCCTGTTCATTTGAATGATGTTGAAAAATGCCGAACGAAAATACTTAACCTTATTTTGCAGCTTGAAGACAAAGGGGAAATCATTATCACTAAAAGACACAATCAAGATGACTGGGTTGACTAAGAGGTGCAAATGGCAAATCAGTTACTGCACTGTAAACTCAAAATCACTTCTGAAAAAACTCTGAACTACATTAAAACTTACAAATGGGCAGAAGACCAGAAATTTGCAAAACAGGAAGATGGTAGTACAATAATGACTTTTACAACAAATCAAGAT
Source organism: Treponema sp. UBA4307 (assembly GCA_002394685.1). Classification (GTDB taxonomy): domain Bacteria; phylum Spirochaetota; class Spirochaetia; order Treponematales; family Treponemataceae; genus Treponema_D. Next base: position 40,844 of record DGUP01000039.1, read on the forward strand.
TATCCAGTTCTAGGCTGGGTACTGAGCCATGGAATGTATGTTCAACCGTTGGAGCCAGAATGGCTGGTTGATGAATGGAAGATGAATGTGAAAGGAATGGCAAAATTCTCTTGCCTCTCGGTTAGATTATCTTAAAAAACGTTATTTATTATAGATTCTTGGTGCTTATAAAATATCAATTGCATGTTAAAACTATATTGAAGCGAGATATAATCTGAAATACTAAAATAGGCTCTCAAGTGCTAAGGTAGAAGTCGTCTGATGTAGAGATGGCTTCTATCTTTACAAGGTGGACGATATCGATTATTAAATTTTTTCGATTCATATATATGAATTTCTTTTTACACTTTCTTCAATTGTATTTTATCAGACTTATGTCTGTTACAGTTTTGGCAAAGTAGTTGAATATTTCTAGTTGTAGATGAACCTCCTTTTGAAAAAGGTATTATGTGATTAAATTTCAAGCTTTTTTGAGAACCATAACGGACACACTTTCCACCGTCTCTTCGCCAAACTTCAAATCGTACATCTTCTGGAATTGGTTCTCGTTTTTCCGTAGATTGTTTAGATTCAAATTTTTCATACATTTCAACTTGTTTTTTTATTTTTTCGAATTTTTGATTCTGTGTTGTAGCCAAATTTGATTTTTGAATCAGCTTCTTCTATATGATTTTAGGTGTTCATTTTAGATTTTTTTCGAAACAAAACTTTTTTATCCATTCAAATCAATTTTCTGGCAGTATGAAATGCGCAAAAAAAAGATATTTTAATATATAACAAATTATTTATCCAAATAAAACGAAAAATTATCAGTTTCCACCAGTATTTTCCCCTTCGATTTGAGAAAATTAACGGGTTTTTCAGCCGAATTTAACCAGATTCTCAGTAAAAAAGAGTTTTTTTGCCAGAATTTTTAATAAATTTCGAAAAAAAATTAAAATAAAAAATTTACGAATTGATGTAAATCCTTTTAATTAAAGGAAATAATTCATTTTGAAAAAATATTAAAAAAAAGCCTTACAGGTGTTGACGTAAAATATTAAATGGTATATATTCCTTTCTCACCGACGCACAACAGCGCAAACAAAAAAAACGCAAGCGTCAAGATGTTTGACAGTTAAAAGGGAAGGAAAGAAGACAAAAGGATAAGGCAAGCAATTGCAGTATCCAGAGTAAGGTCAGTTACGTTGAAATGAATCAAAGGTTTGCTTGAATAAAGTAAACACTTCTAGATTCCATAAAAAATATGGGGTCAGGAAACTTTA
>DGUP01000017.1:0-94517 GCA_002394685.1 Treponema sp. UBA4307
CCATTTCTATTGAACTTGAACTTAGGGAAAAAAATAAAGAGCTGGAAAGAATAAAAAAGTCAGAATCATATAAAATAGGTCTTTTTATTACATATATACCAAGGAAACTGAAAAAACTAATAAAAAAAATTCTATATAAATGATGTTTATAGGTTTAGAATAAAATAATAGAGGAGATAATGAGTACCAGTACCATAAATTGTAATTGTAACGAAGTTGAAAAGTTAATTAAAATATCGGTTATTGTTCCCATCTATAATAAGGAAGATTATTTACAGGAATGCATTAAAAATATTGAGATTCAAACTTTTTTTAATGAAATTGAAGTAATTCTCATTAATGATGGTTCTAGTGATAATTCATTGGAAATAATTAATAATTTTGCTTCAAAGCACAATAATACAATTGTAATTGATCAGGAAAATCAGGGGGTTTCTGCAGCACGAAACAATGGAATAAAAGCCAGTAGAGGCGAATTTGTCTGTTTTTTAGATCCTGATGATTATTACCCTTATAAAAATACTCTTGAAAAGCTTTACTATGCAGCAACAACACATGGAATGTTAATTGCAGGAGGTTCATTTTCAGAATTAAAAAATAAAAAACTAATAACAAAGTTCCAGAATGTATATAAAAAATACACTTTCAAAAAAGAAGGTGTAATAAAATATATAAATTATCAATTTGATTATGGCTATCACCGTTTTATATATAACAGAGAATTGCTTATAAAAAATAATATTTTTTTTCCTCCTTACATAAGATTTCAGGACCCGCCCTTTTTTGTAAAAGCGATGATTACTGCAGAACGGTTCTATGCAATTCCAGATATTACATACTGCTATCGGGTTGGTCACCAAAAATTAAACTGGTCAAAAGAAAGAATAAGTCACTTATTACAAGGTTTAACAGATGATTTACAAATGTCCAAAGAAAATTCCCTCTCAGATTTACATTGGCTCACGATTAGCCGTCTCTTTTCAGAATATAGAAAAATGATAATCAAACATTATAAGGATAACGATATAATTTCCCTGCTGCAAAAATTCCAGAACCAAATAGATATAACTCTTTTACTTAACAAAAAAGATAATGTTTTCATCGAGTTGAAAAATTTAATGATATCAAAGACATACAAAATAGGAAAAATAATTATCTGGCTACCAAAAAAGATCAAAAGGAGCTTCAAAAAATAATTAAACGTAGATTGATTACCAGGTATTAATTAATACTTAAGTTTCCATATTTACTTAGCAGTGTATAATAAAGTTTTGGTGAAAAAGCAGCAATGGCTTCACATAATCGCCCCTGTTGTAAGTTTTGTATAAATGGCAGCAGGGGATGAAATTAAAAAAACAGGACTATATTTATCATCAAATAAGGAGTTATATTAATTATGAAACCTGATACGATACTATTTTCTTTTCCGTAATAATGCCAACTTATAATAGAGCCTTTTGTATCTGCACAGAAATTGATTCCCTTATCTGTTAATGATAAAAAAAGTTGATTTTACAACAAATTCAAATTATCAGGATCAATCCGTTTTATATTTTAAAACAAACTCTCCTGAACTCATTATTACACCTGTAGAAAAAGGCGAATATCAAGTCAATATGCAGGTATATGAAATTGATAGTATTATTGCAGATAAAATAAATTCTCTTCATAACAATTATCAAAATCAAAAGAATAAACTCGATAGTGTAGAGAAGGATTTTAAAAAATTACATAGCAAGTATCAAGATCAAAAGGACAAAATCAATATTTTGGAGAAGAACTTAAAAAGTTTACATAATAGTTTCTCCTGGAAGATAACAAAACCTGTAAGATTCATAGGTAAGATCTTGAGAAAAATTTTGAAACACAAAAAAAGAGAGGTTTAATATTCCTCTCTTACAATGACATTTGTTAGCTATAAAAGGCAGAATAGAAAATTATTTTTCAATTCTGCTTTTATCAAATAACTGGCCGCTCAGAAAAATGTGCAGACTATCCTTCCAGTCAGGTAATTTCAAATCCAGGGCTTTTTGGATTTTATCTTTTGAAAGTACGGAATATGCCGGACGTTTTGCCGGTGTAGGATATTCCTTTGTTGTACAAGGGGTTACTATGCAGTTTGGATTCTGAATTAAACCACATTCTGCAGCCTGCTTTTTTATCTCATTTGTAAAATCCCACCAGGTAATTTCTCCCAAATCTGTACAATGATAAATACCATATTCTACGTTCCCTTTATCAATAATTGTAAGAATTACCTTTGCAAGATCACCTGCGAAAGTCGGAGACCCCTTCTGGTCATTAACAACTGAGACAGAATCCCTCATGTTCATTGCACGAATCATTGTATATACAAAGTTTTTACCAGCCCATCCGTAGAGCCAGGCAGTTCTTAGAATGTAGTATTTATCTGTGTTTTCTATAACAGCCTTTTCGCCAGCGGCTTTTGTTTTTCCATATACTCCCAGAGGTGAAACAGACATTTCCTCGCTTAATGGACTTGCTGCGGTTCCATCAAAAACATAATCTGTGCTTATATGAATTAATGTTGCACCAATCTTTTTTGAAAGTGCTGCAATAACAGCAGGGCCTTGAACGTTCAATTTTTCTGCCATATCAAAATCACTTTCAGCTTTGTCTACAGCAGTGTAAGCTGCACAATTGATTATAAAATCAATTTGTTTGTCTTTTACGAAATCTTCACATGCCTGGGAATTAGTAAAATCAACATCTCTATCTGTTCCAACAAAATCAATTTTATTTTCTTCAAGCTGTCTTGCAATTTCGCTTCCCAGCATGCCTTTGCAGCCAATTAACCAAATCATTGTTTATCTCCCAAGTTCCTTGTAGTTCTTTTGAATCCAGTCTTTATAAGCGCCTGTTTTAATATGCTCAACCCATTCATTATTTTTAAGATACCATTTTATAGTTGAAAGAAGGCCTTCTTCAAAAGTCATTTTTCTTTCCCAGCCTAATTGCTTTTTTGCTTTTGTACAGTCAATGGCATACCGGCGGTCATGTCCTGGACGATCTTTTACATAAGTAATGCTCTTTCTTACAGTTTCAGGATTTTTTCCTAATTCTTTTGAAGTTAAGTCAATAACTGTATTTAAGAGTTTAATATTTTCCCATTCATTTTCTCCGCCTAAATTCCATTTTTCACCGGCCGGCGATTGATTTATAATCTGCCAAACTCCACGGTTGTGGTCTTCAACATAAATCCAGTCCCGAATGTTTTTTCCATCTCCATATACTGGGAGTGATTTTTCGTCTTTGATATTTGAAATCATAAGGGGCAGCAGTTTTTCTGGAAACTGATAAGGGCCATAGTTATTTGTACAATTTGATAAAGTAACCGGCAGACCGTATGTATGGTAATAGGCCATTACAAGATGATCTGAACTGGCCTTGCTGGATGAATAAGGTGACCGGGGATCATAAGGTGTTGTTTCAACAAAATAACCTGTTTCTCCCAGACTTCCATAAACTTCATCAGTTGAAATATGATGAAAGAGGACATCTTCTCTAGGAGTGTCCAGTGAAACTTTCCAATAGTTTCTTGCTGTATCAAGAAGAGTAAAAGTACCAATTACATTTGTCTTTATGAAAGCTTCTGGACCGAGAATTGAACGGTCAACATGACTTTCTGCTGCGAAATGAACAACAGTATCAATATCGTATTGCTTAAAGATTCTTTCAATTTCCTGACGATTACAGATATCAACTTTTTCAAAGAAATATCTTCTTTTTGATTCTTCAACGCCGGCACCATATTTTGCATCGATATCCTTAAGGCTTTCAGCATTTCCTGCATAAGTCAGGCAGTCAACATTGATAATGCGTCCCTGAAAATTAGAATCTGTAAAGGAGGCTCCCCCTGCTGTACTTTCTCCAAACAGATAGTGAATAAAGTTGCAGCCAATAAATCCGCAGCCTCCTGTAACAAGGATATTTGTTAATTTTCTTTTTGTCATTTCACTCTCCAATCCATTTTGCATTTGAATCAAAATAACTGCCATTTACATCAAAGGCCGGATGTTTGCCATCTTTTTCTGAAAGAAGTGGACTAATATCAGGTGCAACTGAAGCCCAATCTATTCCAATTGTCGGGTCGTTCCACATGAGGCCGCCTTCTCCCTGAGGATCATAAAAATCCGTACACTTGTAAGCAAAAACTGCTGAATCAGACAGAACATAAAATCCGTGAGCAAAACCTTCTGGAATGTAGAACTGATTTTGCTTTTCTGAATCTAGAATAACACCATAATATTTTCCAAATGAAGGTGAACCTTTTCTTAAATCTACTGCAACATCATAAACTTGTCCCGATACCGCCCGAACCAGTTTTCCTTGTGGATGTCTTGTTTGAAAATGCAGACCTCTCAAAACTCCTTTTGTTGAAGATGACTGATTATCCTGAACAAATTTTATTTTCAATCCTGCTTCAAAAAAATCTTTTTCAGAATAGACTTCAAAAAAATAACCTCTTTTATCACCAAAAACTTTGGGCTGAATTTCATAAAGTCCTGGAATTTCAATGTTTCCAGATTTGCATTTCTTAAAATCAAATGGCATAAATTACTTCCTGTTGTTTATTTTTCTGCAATATATTTGAGATAAGCACCATAGTCTGTTTTATAACCTTCTGCAAGAGTCAGCATTTGTTCTTTTGACAGCCAGCCCTGGTTAAAGGCAATTTCTTCTATACAACTTACATACATTCCCTGACGCTTTTCAATTGTTGCAATAAAGTTAGAAGCTTCCAGAAGTCCATCGTAAGTTCCTGTGTCCAGCCAGGCCATACCGCGGCCAAGTAGTTCTACAGAGAGAGAACCTCTTTCCAGATAAGTGTTGTTTACTGCTGTAATTTCAATTTCTCCCCGGGCGCTGGGTTTAATTTCTGAGGCAATCTTTACTACATCATTGTTGTAAAAATAAAGACCTGGAACTGCGTAGTTAGATTTTGGTTTTGCAGGTTTTTCTTCGATTCCTAAAACTTTTCCTTCTGAATTAAATTCTACTACTCCATAGGCTGTTGGATCTTTTACCATGTAACCAAAGATTACTGCATCTGAGGTTTTTGATTCTATTTTGTGGACAGCCTTTTTTAAGGTCTGTGTAAAAGACTGGCCGTAGAAAATATTGTCTCCCAGTACAAGGGCAACATCATCATTACCAATAAAATCTTTACCTACAATAAAAGCATCTGCAAGACCTCTTGGCTGCTCCTGAACGGCGTAAGAAAAATTCATTCCAAGCCATTTGCCGTCGCTAAAAAGTTCTTTAAAAAGCCCAATGTCTCTTGGTGTGGAAATAATCAGCACATCCCGTATACCTGCCAGCATGAGGCAGCTCAGCGGATAGTAAATCATTGGCTTGTCGTAAAGAGGTAATATTTGTTTTGATATAGCTTTTGTGATGGGGTAAAGCCTTGTTCCCGACCCACCGGCGAGTATGATACCTTTCATTTTGAATCCTCCTTTTTAATAACAAAAAAAAGTATAAAAAGTTAATGAATAATATTTATTTTCCTGTAAATTTGCTTCTCATTTTTTTTATTATATTCAGATTTAACACTAATTGCATAATTGAATCTTTCATAACAAGCAGAAGAACAAAATAGATTATTATTCCTCCAATTATTTGAATTGCAAGAAGGGGCAGATTTGGAAGATTTACAAACCTGTCAATTAAACAGAGATATGAAAACATTACAATTCCTGCAATTAGTTTTTTGTAAAGGGCAGAAATTAATTTCTTTAAGGAATAATAACCATGGCATCTGCTGAAGAATAACATAGTAATAATTATTTCAGCGATGATTGAACCAATTGCAGCCCCGAAGGCCTTGAACCTTGGAATGAGGAAGATATTGGCTACGAGATTACAAGTTGCTCCAATTATTAAATAAAGAGAGCTTTCAATTTGTTTTCCTGCAGGAGCATAATAAAGAGAGCCCAAACAGTTACTTATTCCGATGATTAAAACAATAGGGCTCAGAATATAGATTAAAGTGGTAACCTGTTCATATCCTGGGCCAAAAAAGAAAGGTACAAAGTTTTTTATAACACCAGTTAATCCAAAACAGCAGCCGATTCCAATAAGCAAAACAAAATTTATGGACTTGTCTATACGTTCTTTTATTTCTTCAGTCTTATTTTGGGCAAACAGATAGGAAATTCTTGACCCCATTACACCATTGAGTGAACCGAAAACAAATACTTTTACAATGTTTAAGATTTTATTGGCTTGTTCATAGTAACCGTTCTGAGCTTCTTCTTTTGTAATTAATCCAATTAAAGTTTTATCCAGAACCGTGTAAATGGATGTTGCAATTGTAGGAATAAAAAAAATCAATGTCCCTTTTAAATGGCGGAAGATTTTTAATTCCCGAAATTTTACTTTTACCAGGAACTTTTTCAGTGTGAACCACATGGAAATTGATCCAAGTAAACCAAATGCAGAATTAATAAGAATAAATTTATATAAGTCCTCTGTTTTTTTAACAAGAGTAAGAATCATCACAATGCCAATGATTTTTACAATAGTGTTTTTGAGAATAGTATATTTGAACTGTTCGAGTCCTGCATAAAACCAGCTGATATTGAAAATTGAATTAATAATTCCCAGGGTTAGGATTAGATAGTAAATTTTATATTGGTTTGTAAAAAGAATCAGCAGAAACCATCCTGCCATAGTTATTGAGGATGTAATTATTATCAAGAATTCAACTTCCCAGAAAACCCTGCTTAAATTCTGTATGTTGTCTCTATTTCTTGCAATTTCTCTTCCACCATAACTGGCAGCACCTAAAACCGAAAACATTACAAAAAAAGTTTGAATCGAGCATACAAAACTGTTAACTCCAATCTGCTCTGCTCCAAGAACTCTGGAAAGGTAAGGAGTTGTAATAAAAGGTGTAATAACGCAAAGAACTTCGTACAGGGTATTAAGAAAAAAATTCTTTTTAACATTAGGTGTATTTTTTGAGCTCTCTGTTTTATTGTCTGTTTCAGTCTTTTCTAAACTCATATCTTACATTATATTAAAAAAAAATATTTTATTCGATATTAATATGGAATATTTCCATGTTGGAGATTTAATGCGTAAAAATTTAATTTCTATCATAATCCCAGTATATAATGTTTCTAAGTATTTACCTCAGTGTCTGGATTCTGTGATTAATCAGACTTATGAAAATATTGAAATAATAATTGTAAATGATGGTTCAACAGATAATTCTCTTGAAATTTGTGAAAAGTATAGATCACAGGATTCAAGAATTAAGATTATCGATAAGAAAAATGAAGGATTATCTTCTGCAAGAAATGCAGGCATAAAGGCAGCTTCCTGTGAGTGGATAAGTTTTGTTGACTCTGATGATTACATAGATCTGAATACTTATGAAATAGCACTTAACACGGCTCTCGAAAAGAATGCAAAACTTGTACAATGGAATTTGATTCATTTTACAGAAACAAAGACAATTCCTGAAGTGAATTCAATTAATGAAGGATTTGTTGATTTGACAGAGAATAATGAATTGTCATGGATTTTTAATACAGTGTATACAAAACTGATTCACAGAGATTTATTTGATAAATTTGAATCTCCATTTGTTGACGGCCTGACAATTGTTGAAGATTTATGTTTTAGTTACAGGCTTTTTAATAGAGCAGGAAAATTTTACTATCTGGATAAAAATTTCTATCATTATCGTATAAGAGAAGATTCTATTATGCATTGCATGGGAGAAGTTGCTCTTGATAATGCTGTAACAGAACTAAAGAAACTTGAAAATGAAATAAAAGTCAGTAAAAAGCAAATGCTAATTAATAGTATGAGATTGCGCAAAATTGAAGTAAGAAATAATTATATACATTCTTTGACTGTTCCTAATCCTAAAAAATTCAGAAAAAACTTCAAGGAGACAAATCCATATTTTCTTAAACACGGGAAAATTTATATAGCGGCGATTTTAGGATTTGATTTTATTGTAAAATTTGTAAAGACAAGAAATCATAAAAAAAGAAAAATATAGTACGCAACAAAAAATACTACGGAGAACAATAAATGAATCATATTGTATTTTGTTTTAGTAAAAACTGGTTGAAATATTGTAAAACTTTAATTGCATCTATTATTTTTTTTAACGGTCCTGAGTTTTCTTTTCATATTATTGGAAAGGGCTTTAATGAAGCTGATATTAACGAGTTGAAATCAGTTGCTGGTGGTTGTGATGTTATATATCATGAATTGTCAGAAGAACATAAAGAAAACTTTATTTTACGTTCAACAGATCATATTACCATAGAATCTTATTATCGATTTTTTGTTTCCCAACTTCTGCCTGATGATATTGATAAGGTTTTATATCTTGATGTTGATATTATTTGTACTGGTAAAATTAAAGATTTATTCAATGAAGATTTAGGTTCAAATATTTTGGGTATGGTAGGGGACTGTGTTTATAATGATGTACGAAACTTCAACCGGCTGCCATATGAAAAGGAATACAATTATTACAATTCCGGGGTTATACTTTTTAACTTAAAACTTTTTCGTGAAGAAAAATGTATGAATAAGTTAATTGATTTTGTTTTAACAAATCCTGAAAAATGTATTTATCATGATCAGGATGCTATAAACTATGTACTTAAGGATCAAATAAAAACTATAGACTGGTCTTACAATGTGCAAAAGTATTTCTGGTTTGTTTCATATTGGTTAAAACCAGAAACATTACCAATAAGAATGTTTGGACAAGATTATATAAAAAAAGAATACTGGAACAGCCTATATGAAGGGGTCAAGAATCCAAAACTTGTTCATTTTACTGCTATGGATAAACCCTGGAAAACTGATTACTATCCTATCTATACTAAAGTATGGAGATATTTCTTCTATAATTTTGCAGGTGGCAGTAAAAAGGATTTGGAAAAACCTAAATTATCTAAAATGCAAACAATAAAGAATTTTCTTAAATTTTTCCTAGGGAGAAGAACTCCTGTAAAAAAACTTGAATATCCAGAAGAGTTTCATAAACAGGAAGAATCTTTACTTGATGTAATACAAAGAAAATCACTGAATTTTGACCTGTAATAGAAACTTTTATATTTCTATGATAATATTATTTCATGTTTTCAAGAAAACTTCCTATAGGTATTCAAAGCTTTGAAGATATTCGTAAAAATAATTACTTATATGTTGATAAAACTTCGTATATCTATAACTTAATTCAGACAGGTAAAGTGTACTTTCTTTCTCGGCCGAGACGTTTTGGGAAAAGTCTATTATTATCAACTCTGAAATCCTTTTTTTTAGGAAAAAAGGATTTATTTTCTGGATTAAGCATACAGAAAAAAGAAAATAGTTGGATTGAATATCCAGTTTTCTATTTTGATTTTGGTGGAAAAGAATATCGTACTCGTGAAGATCTTGAAGAAAAAATCAGAAGCCTCTTAAAAAATATAAAGGAAAATTACAACCTGAATTCAACTGAAAAGTCACTTGAATTAATTTTTTCAGATTATATAAAAGACATTTCAATTAGAACTGGTAAAAATGTAGTGGTTCTTGTTGACGAATATGATAAACCGTTACTAGAAACCTTAGATAATAAAATAGAAAATGAAAACTGCCGAAGTCTTTTAAGTGCCTTCTTTGGAGTCTTAAAACCTTGTGATGATTATATTCGGTTTGTATTTGTTACTGGAGTGACAAAATTTTCTAAGGTCAGTATTTTTAGTGATTTGAATCAGTTAAATGATATTTCTCTGAGTCCCTCTGCTGAAAGTTTATGTGGAATTACACAAAAAGAATTATTGGAAAATTTTAATGATTCTATCCTGGAACTTGCAAGAGAAAACTCTATTACAAAAGAGGAATGCATAAATCTATTACAATCAAAATATGATGGTTATCATTTTTCTAAGAATCTTATAGATATATACAATCCTTATAGTATTCTAAAAACTTTCAGTGATAATTTTTTTGGAACTTATTGGTTTGAAACAGGGACGCCTACTTTTTTATTCAGGCAACTGGAACAGAATAATTTTAATATTTATAATTTTACAAAAGGTGTTGAGTATAGTATTTCAACTCTTATGAATAAAAGTGATGCGGATTTTGATATTGTACAGCTTTTATTTCAGTCCGGTTATATAACTATAAAAGATTGGAATAAGGAATTAAATAGCTTTATATTAAAATATCCAAATACTGAAGTAGAATATAGTTTTCTTTCAATTTTTTTACCAACTTTTATGAAACAGAATCAGCAAACTTCAGATTTTTGGATTCGTGAGTTTTATCGTGATATTAAAGATAACAATATTAATTCTTTTATGAACCGATTAAAATCAATAATTGCATCTGTTCCGTACGCATGTGAAAAACGTACATCAGAACATGATTTTCAAATTGTTGTTTATCTTGTGTTTACGTTATTAGGGCAATTCACAATTGCAGAAAGTTATACAAACAAAGGAAGAATTGATTGCCTTGTAGAAACAGATAAATCTGTTTTTATTTTCGAGTTCAAGGTTGATGAATCTGCTCTTGAAGCTTTAAAACAGATAAATACAAATGGTTACTACGAAAAATATAGTTCAACGAATAAACAAGTAGTGAAAATCGGAGTATCATTTGATAGTTCAAAAAAAATACTATCTGAATGGATTTCAGAAAAACAAATATGAGTAAGGTGTCTGATTCACAAGATAGATGTTTTGGGGGAAGTCAGCATCGTTAAAATATTTTCTATATACTTTCAATATATTCTTTGAAACATTTGACTGCTTTTTCCCATGTAAACTGCTGTATAAATTTGTTGCCAGTTTTAGCAATTCTGGTTCTTAATTCTTTATCTTTAATTAGTTTCAGAATATTTGAGGCCAATTCTTTTACGTCATAAACCTCGCTTAAAAGGGCAGTTTCATTATCTTTTGCATATAAACTAAAACCTGGTATGTCTGTACAGCACAAAGCTGCGCCACACTGCATTGCTTCAGCAGGAGGAAGAGCCATTCCTTCAGCCTTGGAAGCGGCAATAAATATAGCAGCAGTATTATATATTTTATTATGTTCTTCTTGATTTGGTTTTTTATAATACGTATACCAGTTTGGTAAATCTTTCGGTCTATCAGGCATTCCAAAAATGTTTACATGCAGTTCCGGAATTGTTTCCTTTACAATTTTAAGTGCTTCAAATGAATCTATACATCGTTTTCTCTCATCATCATGATTGAGCATTGCGATTTCATATTGTTTTCGGGTTTCAATTGGATTTGTAAGTTTGAAATAGTCAAAATCAAATCCATTTGGAATTAATTTTGCTTCTTCACCCACACTGTTTATTTTTTCAACAAGCCATGGAGCGATTGCTATTTTATTAAGGGGAAACTTGTAAGAGTCTAAAACTTGTTGTTCACTTAAACCAAACCAAGCTTCAAAATCTTGAATTAGATAAAATCCATTTTTTTTAGTAACACCAATCTTATTTAAGTCATAAGCAGTCTTTAATGAAGTTGCAACAAAAATTGCATCTTTATATTTCCTTAATAATTTTTTTGTAATACTCAGACATGGGATTTTTTTTATTCTGGAATCTAGATTGAACCATGATGCTGGATGAAAAAGGCCAAATATTTTTTTTATAGACCAGGTACATAATCCTCTTAGTCTTGTTAAAATACTGATTTTTTCTTTTTTAATGTTGAACCTAAAATAAGGATATAGAATGGAAACTTTGTAATCGCTTATAAGTCTGTTTGCATATTCGTAAACTACCTTGTAGCCTCCAATAGGGCCTTTTTCACAACCTGGTAAAACAAAAATAATGTGCTTCAAAATATTATAACCTCACACAATTTTTTTAATATCAATATGGATAATTCATATAAAGTCAATTCTAGGATTAAAAAATAATCCATCTCTGTGAGCTTTCTTAATAGAGTGTTTTAATTTTTTATTCCCAGAAATTTTCTGTAATATTTTATTGATTTTGTATTTATAGAAAAGATACCACAGAAAGAATTTTAATTTTGAACGATCCCTTCTTTCAAGAAATATTTTATTTCTTTCTCCGTAATAGTATTTCCATGCAAGAGAATCATCTGCTGTTGAAAGAATTACCCCGTAGTTGTTTTTTGTTTTATGATAAACAATACTGTCTAAAACTAATCCCCCGAAAAAATTTGCTTTAACGATTCTTTCTGTATATTCCTGGTCATCTCCCCAGATGAAGAACTCTTTGTATGGTAAACCCACTTTTTTAATTGCTTCTGCACTGATTAAGCATGAAACAAAAGAATTGTATTTTAATGTGAGAACTCCCTGGTTCATAAATGTATTCCACTGATAATCTCTGAGGTTATTATTTGAAGGAATTACATTGTTCATAATATGAGGAGTTCCGTCAGTGAAAAGAACTCTACTACCTAGAAAACCTATATCCTTAACTAGATTTGTTTTATCCATCAGTTTTTCAAGGGAATCCTTATTCGGAATAGTATCGTCATCCATAAGCCAAATCCACTCACTCTCCAGTTCAATGGCTTTTTTTATTCCCTGATAAAATCCTCCTGCTCCCCCAATATTTTCAGAAAGATTTACTATTTCAAATAATGGGTTTGAGGAATACTTTGTTTCAATATAGTTCTTTGTCTCATCAGTAGAGTTATTATTAATTATAATAATTTTATCTAAGTTGAATGTTTGCTGTTCAAGAGACTGCAGATTTTCTTTAAGGAGATTGAGTCGATTGTAGGTGACTACAACTGCTGATACTTTATTTTTATTGCTATTCATTATAAATTCCAAAAAATTAATTTGTTATTTAAAAGTATCATTTTAAATCTTTCATGTCCACAACTGAAAATGTGGAGTGAATTTGCGCACTCAAAGATGTAATCACCAGGAAGTCTTTTCTATGAGCGGTGAGTGTAACTTGGCCAGAGGTGGCAACTTTTTCAGAAATACGGTTGGAAAGGCTGGGCATTCCTTTTTTGTTAAAGATGCTGCAGCCCCACTTAAGCCCCTGACCTGTGAGCCAGCCGCCTCTGTTTGAATAAGCACACCTTGCTACGGAAAGGTAGTCGTTTTCTTTTAGTCCGCTGATTTTTACAGTGTGACCTTTTTGCAGAAAATATACTGCCTGTTCTTTCAAAAACCAGACATCCGGTCTTTCTCTCCCGGAAAAAGTGTTGTATATGGAAAGAAGATGATCAAATCTTCCGCCGTCTCCTCCAATCAGGGTGATGTGAGGGATGAGTTTTTTTTCTGCTACCATTTTATGAGCGTAGTGCAGGGCCAGCTCTGTATCAGTGTAGTCTTTGTCCTGAGGAAAGTTTTTTATGATTTGAGAATCGTACTGGCTAAGCAGGTTTCGGCTGCTTAAACTGTCAAAATCCCCCAGTATTAAATCCGGAGTAAATCTGTATTTTCTGCACAAATCCAGACCGGAATCAGCTGCAATAGTGCAGTTGCAGGGTGTCTCTTCTAAATAATGCTGAATATTTTCTTTGCAGGGAGCAAGTCCTCCCGTAAAAACTCTGATGTAAAAAAAATTCTTTTGACCCTTCATTTTAATCCTGCATAAAACTTATTTTGTCATTTCCTCATATTTAGGAGCAATGTCGTTTATATCGCCGAAAGCTATTAATTTTCCGTGGTCCAGAATCATTGCTTTATTGCAGAGTCTTTGTACCTGTTCTAGAGAATGGCTTACAAAAAGAACTGAGGCTCCTTTATTAAACATATCCATTACCCTTTGTTCGCTTCTCTGACGGAATTTGCTGTCACCAACACTGAGAACTTCATCCAGAATAAGAATGTCCGGTTCTACAAGAGTACAGATTGAAAATCCCAGACGGCTTCTCATACCACTGGAATAATTTTTTATGGGAACATCTACAAAATCCTTTAACTCTGCAAACTCAATAATCTCATCAAATTTTGACTGAAGGAATTTTTTTGAATAACCAAGTATGGCTCCGTAAAGAAAAATATTCTCTCTTGCCGTATACTCATTTTCAAAACCAGCTCCCAGTTCCAGAAGAGGTGCCAGAACGCCTTGTTTTTTTACACTGCCGGAAGTAGGTTTGTAAACTCCCGCAATAACTTTAAGCAGTGTGGATTTTCCAGCTCCGTTCAGTCCCAGAATACCCAGCCGGTCACCTTTATTTAGAATAAAGGAAATATCTTTTAATGCATAAAAGTGATTGAATTTGATTTTTCTTTTAAAGAATTTAATTACAAAATCCTTAAGTGTATCGATTTTTTCCTTGGACAAATTAAACTCAACAGTTAAGTCTTCTACTTGAATTGCTATATTTTCATCCAGAGGTTTATTAAATTTTCCTATATTCATTTTAAACTCCTGTTGCTAGATACTGAATACAAATTTGTCCTTAAGTTTGTAGAACATAAAATTCCCCAGAGAAAATAAAACTGCAATAAAACCGCAGGTATAGAGAATTCCATGTATACCGACCGGTTGGGACAGAACTGCATTTCTGGCCAGTGTAATTATATGGTAAACAGGATTTATATTAAGAATCCAGGCAAAACCGCTGCTAAGGATTTTTTCGGGATAATAGAAGATTGCACTCATGTACATAATAATCATGCAGAGTACATTCCAGATGTATTCAATATCTCTGAAGAAAACATTCATACAGCAAAGAATAGTACCACAACTTAAGGTAAGCATGAAAATTAAAATGAGCGCTGGAATAAGCCAT
Organism: Treponema sp. UBA4307; assembly: GCA_002394685.1. GTDB lineage: Bacteria > Spirochaetota > Spirochaetia > Treponematales > Treponemataceae > Treponema_D. Next base: position 14,748 of record DGUP01000017.1, read on the forward strand.
AATACCCGAACGGTGGGAACTACCTTGCAGAAAATATCTACCATTATGATTACAATGGTAGATATTAAAAAAATGATGTAAGAAAAAATAGTTGAGGACAGCGGGTAAAGGTATTTTGGAATGTAGACTTTTTTTATCATGCAGGAATTCTGCCTGATTGAAGTCATTGCTGCTCGGGAGCCTTCCTGAAAGAATGACATAAAGAGTCGTCCTATAATAATGTATAGCGGATATGTAGGATTTTTATTGTTAAAAAGTGTTCCAAATACTATTACAAGTACTATTGTAGAAAGAATCGGTTCAATAAGGGACCATAAAATACCAAGATATGATCGTCTGTATTTAAGTCTGATGCCTTTTTTTACAAGTTCAACAAGTAAGAATCTGTATTGGCGTAAAATTGATGTTTGTCTCATATTTCTTGATTATAACTTAATATGTCAGATGACTCAATTATGATCATTTTTTTATATTCTAAATAGACCTGTCATGGCGGGTAGTAGTGCCCATAGAACTGAAAAAAAAAGGAAATTTATCAGAGAGAAGTTTATCTTGCGTTGATGATGAACAAAACTCTGAATAAACTGCACTGAAATAAAAGGAGAGAAAACTATTTATTCTCTTTTTTAGATGGTTTTAGAATAATTAAAAAGGTATATTATGTATATGTGTTAATTTGTATCAGATGGGTTGGAAAAATTGGAAAGAAAGCATTGATTTTTATTGTTAGTTTTTTTACACAAAATTGTTTTCATTAGCCAAAGGGCAATTTTTTTGCTACAATAAATCAATATGTCAGATTTAATTTACACTCTGATAAATAAAGAAACTCCTCTGTGCGACTTTATAATCGAAGGCGAAGGCGAACTTGAACTTTGCAGGGTTATAAAGGAATATAATTCACGTCCTTTCTGGTGTGATGATATAGACTCTTGGTGTGCTAACAGAAGCTCCGCAAAACACAGAAGTCATGTAAACAAAATTCTTGAAATGTGCGGGGGAAAAACAAAAAGCGGCTTCATAGCATTAACCCATTGTCTTTCTTTAACTGATACTCTATGGGTAAAGTCAAACCATGAAGATGTTTCCTGGAAGCAGGTAAATTTATACGAGAATAATTTTGATGAGGTTGTATCTAAACTTTCCTTTGACGGAAACGGGCTTTTCGGAATACAGATGTCTACAACCTCTCCGGAACTTACAACAGACGGCGCCTACGATAAATGCTGGCTTAATGAAAAAGATGGCATCCATCTTATAAAAACAGGCAGTGACGGAGCAAGAAATACTGGGCTTGAACCTTACGGAGAAGTTCTTGCAAGTCAGGTCTTTGAAAAAATGTTTGTTTCAACAGAATCGGCTGATTCTGTAAAGTATTCTTTAAGAAAATACGACGGAAGAATTGTTTCTGACTGTAAAATATTCACCTCTCAGGAATACGGCTATCGTCCAATTTCTCTTTTCTATAAAGATAAACTTACACTTCCAAAATTACTGGAAATCTACCGCGATTTTAATTGTGAAGATGCTTTCCGGCGTATGATTGTGGCAGACTGCATCACCTTAAATTGCGACCGTCACTTTGGTAATTTTGGATTTTTAGTTAATAATCAGACTTTTGAGCGCACAATTCTTAATCCCTGTTTCGATTTTAATATGGCCTTTGTGCCTTTTGCAGAAGAGGGCTTTGATTTTGGAAAAGACTCTCAAGGTAAAGAGCTTGATTTTGATGAGTATCTTTCAAAACGCGGACCAGTTATTGGAAGCAATTATGTAGCACCTGCCCGCGCTATTCTTACTCCAGAAATAAAAAAATGTGTTGAAGAAATCCGGGAAACAAAACTCGTTATAATCTGTGATGAAAAATTTACAGAAAAACGACTTTTTCAAATGAATATGATAAAAAACGTTCAGTGTGAACGAATCTTAGGCTTTGATACAAAGTGGGCTTTTTAATTCAAAAATTACTCATATTTACAATTACATAAATAAAGATAAAAAATAACTATCGTTTAATTAGTGTCTTAATTTTTTTATGAAACTAAAATATCTTGGAGAAATATAAATGAGCAGAAATTTTAAAATTGCTTTTATCCTGAAATTATTCTTTAAGCAGTAGAAAAAATATTTAAAATAAAAGAAATAACCTCGTTTTGAAGGATAGGTTTTCATGAAATAGTAAATTCTGTTTTCCAGATTTTTGCAGGCAAGCTGACATAATTCTGTTTCATTTTTATCTTTGTAAAAAATTATTCTTTCTTTTTTTGCCCATAATTCATCATCTATTTTTTTTCTGTTTGGTGTATTTACAATGGAAGTTGGATTAGAATAATAATAAAGTTTTTTCCTTATAAGTATAACTTTATCAGTAAAATTTTTTGTATTCCACAGATATTGACATGTAGTAATGTTATCTTCTCCAAAACGTCCTTCGGGAAAATCACAAATTGATAAAACTTCTTTTTTGTAAAGTTTAGCCCAGGCGGTTACAAATATTCCTTTATTCTTCATCATATTTTGTCCGGCGCTTGTGTGATCATAAATTTCTATATTGTTCTCATAAGCTTTGTATTCTTCATTTTGATAATAGTTATCTGATTTACCTTTTTCATAGGTACAGCAGGATATACTTGCGTTATTGGCTGTAAGTGCATTTAACAAATACTCTAAATAATACTTTGAAATGTAATCATCAGAATCAATAAAACCAATATATTCTCCGTTAGCTTTTTTAAGTCCTTCATTCCTTGCTGCAGATAAACCTTTGTTTTCCTGTCTAAAAGCTTTAATTCGTGAATCAATCTTTTTATATTTATTTATAATACTAGGGCAATTATCTGTAGAGCCATCATCAATTATTATTAACTCAAAATTGGAATAGGTTTGTGAAAGAATGCTATTCAGGCAGCGTTCGAGGTATTTCTCAACATTGTAAACTGGTAAAATTAAACTGACAAAACTCATGATTCTCCTTATACATATGTACAGATAAGAATTAAAATTTTTATTATTGTAAATAATATTTTAATGTTTGTAAAATCCCTGCTTCGAAAGTGATTTCCGGTTTCCAGCCTAGTTCGTTTTTGATTTTTGTGTTGTCTATGGCATATCTTAAGTCATGTCCTGGTCGATCGGTTACATGTTCTATGAGAGCCTGCATCTTGTCCAACGATATTGATTTTTCTTCTGAAATTGCGGTCATTATTTTTAAGAGCAGTTCTTTGTTGTTTAGTTCGCAGCTTGCTCCAATATTCCACCTTTCTCCTGCCGGTGATTTTTTGATTATGCTCCAGACTGCTTTGTTATGATCTTCTACATAGATCCAGTCGCATACATTATTTCCGCTGTCGTATAAAGGAATCTTTTCCCCATGAAGTATGTTTTTAATTATAAGTGGAATAAATTTTTCTTCATTTTGAAAAGGACCATAGTTATTTGAGCAGTTAGAAAGTGTTACTGGTAATCCGTAAGTTGTGTAATAGGAAAGAACCAGAAAATCTGAAGAAGCTTTGCTTGCTGAATATGGAAAATGGGGATTGTAAGGATATATCTTCTATGTTGCCAAAGACTAAAAGTTTTCCGTGGTCCAGAATCATTGCTTTATTGCAGAGCCTTTGTACCTGTTCCTGAGAATGGCTTACGAAAAGTACTGTGGCTCCTTTGTCAAACATTTTCATTATTCTGTTTTCGCTTTTCTGCATACTATTACAAGTACTATTGTAGAAAGAATCGGTTCAATAAGGGACCATAAAATACCAAGATATGAACGCCTGTATTTTAGTCTGATTCCTTTTTTTACAAGTTCAACAAGTAAGAATCTGTATTGCCGTAAAAGTGATGCTCTTCTCATATTTTTTAATTATAACTAAATTTGTCAGGGGAAACAATTCTATAAGTAAGGGTATAATAAATTAATTTTTTTAAGAATGAGAAATACCTTGAGCCCGACTGGAGCGGTGGCCGAAGGCCAGTGCGAAGCACCGAGGGTGACTGAGCCGCGGAACGGAGGTAAAAGAATATAGGATTTTCTTAAACAGAGTCTGTGAGATGTAACAAATAAAGGTGCGAAACCATATAAAAAAAATCCAGAAAGAAAAAAGGGTGTAATTTTTATATTTATAGTTTATAATGTGATATGGATATGGGGTGGGAAAATAATCCATTTCCTTTTAACAGAACAACAAAATAAAAGGTATTCTATGACTAAAATTGCAAAATTTACTCTTCTGGCTGCAGGGCTTACGGCTTCAGTGCTTTTAGTTTCCTGTAAGAAAAAGAATATTGTTTTTTCAGGTTCAAGTCAGACAGTTGATGAAAAGTGGGATGAAAAAATTACTACTGATGTTGAAATTACTTTTAATCCCAATGACTATACTTTTGAAGAAATTGAAAGGGAATATATTGAAGAAACAGACAAGGAAAATGATGAAATTCAGGAAACTGTCTTTAAGCGCAGGGGCGAATATGACGGAAATCCTAAAAAAAACGGAGAACTAATTCTTTACTATAACGGGGAATCTGTAAACGGCGGTTCCTACAATGCTTATGTGGAAGATGTTGTTTTTACTGTAAAAAAGGGTACATTTTTTTATGGATGGGATGAATCAATTGAAATGACTTTGTCTTCCATTCTTGAAAAGGCCCAGCGTCAGGAAAAGGCAAGACAGGAAGCTGCCCGTAAAAAGAGCTTAAAAAATAATAAGGGAGATTCTGAAGAGATTGCTGATCAGGTGCCGTCTCTTATCCAGAAAGAAACTGATGAAAAAGGACTTTGAAAAATACGACGGAATTATTCTTGATATAGATGGAACAATCTGGAATACCACTGGAATTGTTTCCCATGCGTGGAACCAGGCTGTTAAGAATACGGGGTTCGGTGTTAAGTTTGTAACTGCCCAGGTTTTGCAGCAGGAATTCGGCAAAACTATGGATGTTATTGCGGCAGATTTATGGCCTGAGCTGGAAGTGGAAAAGAGAAATGCCCTTCTTGAAGAATGCTGCTCAATGGAACAGATTGCTCTCAGGGAAAATAATCTGGACATTACTTATCCTGGAGTTACAGATACCATTAAGGAAATGGCTGTTGAACATAATTTTTATATTGTTTCAAACTGCCAGGACGGTTACATTGAATTAATGATGGAAAAAACAGGACTTACCCCTTATATTAAAGACTGGGAATGTTTCGGCAGAACTGGCAAGGGCAAGTGCGAAAATATTATGATGCTCAGTCAGAGAAATCAGTTGACCTGTCCTGTTTATGTTGGTGACACACAGGGGGACAAGGAGGCCTGCAATCAGGCAGGTGTTCCTTTTATCTGGGCGGCTTATGGTTTTGGCAAGGTTGATGAATACTTTGACAAAATAGAATCCTTTTCATCTCTTAAACGGCTGGTGTAAATTATGCTTTTTATTTTTGACATGGGCGGAGTAGTTACTACAACTGCAAATTTTTATCCAAGACTTAGCAAACTGCTGGGAATTTCCCTTGATGAATTTTATCAGCTTTGTGAAGGGGAAGGAGCTTTTGACAAGAGGGGAAATATTCTTGAAGCCTACTCTGACGGTAAAATTTCTCCTGAGGATTTCTGGAAAATTTTTTCGTCCAGAAAACCTCACATGCATGTAAATACGCCCTGGTTCCACTGGCTCTTTCATCCGGAGCCTGTTGAAGGAACTGCTGAACTTGTCCGTGACCTTAAAGCAAAAGGCCACAGGGTTGTAGTTGGAACAAATACCTGCCAGAGTCATTACCTGAATCATCTGGAAAGGGGAGACTACGCTCTTTTTGATCAGACCTATACTTCCCATCTGATGGGAATTTCCAAGCCGGATCCTGATTTCTGGAAACTAATTCTGCTTGCGGAAGACTGTAAGGCGGATGATGCTGTCTTTGTAGATGATAAGCAGGAAAATGTGGATGGTGCAGCGGCTTTAGGCATCCATTCCTACAAATTCCAGAGTGCAGCGGAATTGCGTAAGGCCTGGGCTCAGTGGCTTTAGTCTTTTGTTCCTGATGATTTTATAAATCACTTGATTATTATATAATCAAATAATAATATGTTTTAGATACAAACTTACAATGAGGTTTACTATCTTGAACGCTATTAATCCAACTGAAAAAGAACTGAACGGGCTGTCTGAACTTTTTAAGATTTTCGGGGATACAACAAGAATTAAAATTCTTTTTGAACTTACTGATGGTGAAAAAAATGTTACCCAGATTTCAGAATCTCTCAAGATGTCTCAGCCTGCAATATCTCAGCAGCTTAGGGTTCTTAAGGGCTCCGGCCTGGTTACCTACAGAAGAGACGGTAAATCCCTTTATTATTCCCTTGCTGATGATCATGTAAAAATCATAATCTCTATCGGAATGGAACACGTGCGGGAACAAAAACAGTAGCCTCGTATAGGAGCCGTTTATGAGAAGAGGTTTAAAAAATCAACCTGCATTGTCACAGCTTTTTGCAGCCTGTGGTCTTCTGATTCTTGCAATTATAATTCCTCTTGTTTTTAAGTCTGAAGGAAGTGATGCTAAAACTGAAAACTTAATTCGCACCCTGCAGCTTGGGGCCTTTGCACTTTCATATATAATGTCAGGTCTTCTTGTGCTTAAGCGTTTTGTTTTTTCTGTAATGAAAAAAACTTTAAGTCTGGAAATTTTTATTTCTCTGGGAAGTTTAGGTGCAATTTTTTTCAGAGAGTATGCTGCTGCCTGTTCTGTAATGATAATTTATTCTGCAGCCCTCCTTGTTCTGAAAAAAATAAGCGGTATTACTGCGGGGCAGCTTTGTGGTCCGGATTTTGAAGAAGAAAATGATTCTCTGCCAAAATTAAAATTGTACGAGCTTGAAGGTGATGATGATATTTTTGCCGGAAAGTCTGCTGTTTTTATCAGAAAATATATGCTGATTTCGCTCATTCTTTTCTTTGCTCTGGTTTTAATTCCTTCAACTGCAATGGGAGGAGGAAAAAATCTTCTCATGGAATGGCTGCGGCATGGTGTGGAATATTTGATTGCCGCTGAACCGGGAGTTTTTTATATTTCTCTTCCCCTGCTTTTGCTCTGGGGCAGGGAAAAATCTTTAAAGACAAAATTGAATGTTTACCGGCTGATTATAATCTTTTCACTGATTGTAAAAATTGCGGCTCTGTTACTCTGCATACTAAAAATATCAAATATCTGGGCTCTTGTTGCCGCTGAAGCTATTACAATTTTTGCGGGATTTGCAGCAGGTCTTTTTTTAAAACGAAAATAATTCTTACATTTTGAGGTAAATATAAATGATTCAATTAATTGCTTTTCTGGGTAACTATGGAAAAGAATATGAGCGTACCCGGCACAATGTAGCCTGGCTTTTTGAAGATTCCCTTCCCTTTAAAAACAAATTTTCCTGGCAGAACAAGTACAAGGCTGAATTTGCCGCTGTAGATTATGAGGATTTTGCCCGCTGGTTAAAGGATGCAGGACTTATAAAGGAAAGAAGCGATGGTTCCCTTCCAGTTCCAGAAGATGCTCCTAAAAAGCTTTATTTTATGAAGCCCCTCACTTACATGAATTTAAGCGGAGAGGCAATTGGTGAAGCTGCCCGTTTTTTTAAGATTCCTTCTTCTGATGTTCTTGTTGTTCATGATGAAATTGAACTTCCTATAGGAACTGTAAGCTTTAAGTGGAGCGGAGGACTGGGAGGTCATAATGGGCTCCGTTCAACAAAGGCCGCTTTTGGTACTGCTGATTTTTACCGCTTAAGGTTTGGTGTGGGAAAACCTGCTGACGGTAATGTTGCTGATTATGTTCTGGGGTCTTTTACTCCTGATGAGCAGATTATTCTTTCACAGGTTTTTGCTGCTTCAAATGAACTTTTTGCGAAAGCCCTTACTTACAGTGATCCTCAGAAACTCCTTCAGGGCTGGAGTAAAAAAAAGGTAATGGCCTGAATGGGAATATACAATTTTCCCGTAATGCGAAAGCCGGAAATTATTTCGATTAATGACAATATCTGTTACTTAAGGCAGACAAGAAATCCTCTTAGTGCAGAAGTTGTTTTTATCTGGGACCAGGACACTACATGGATTTACGATGTGGGGTCCTGTGATTTTGCGGCTGAGTGCATTAATTTAATTCCTTCTCCGAAAAATATTGTCCTTTCTCACTACCATGAAGACCACTACACCAATTTGAACCGGGTGAGCTGGGATAAGCTTTACTGTGGCCGGCATGGAGTAAAGAGAATGGGGCAGGGAATTGTGGTTCAGGATGAAGTTCAGGCCGGCGGTGTTAAAATTTTTACCTTTCCTTCAAGTCATGCCCGCAGCTGTGTAGGCCTTCAGTTCGGTGATTATGCTTTTTTAGGTGACGGCACATATTCTGATGAAAAAGGCAGCCTGCAGTTTTACAATTCTCAGAAGCTTCAGGCGGAAATTGAATTTTTAAAAAAACTTGATGTAAAATATTTTGGAATCAGTCATGACAGAAAGTTTATCCGGCCTAAGGAAAGCATCATTCTTTTTCTGGAACATATTTACAAAAAGCGTAGAAGCGATTCTCCCATAATTGAAATTTCTTCCCGGAATTCCATTTAAGGGGAGATTGTTTGTGGAATAAAAAATTGATGATATAATGAATTTATGAGTAATAGAGTTGAATTGATTCCGCCGGTTTCCTATAATCCTCAGCCTGTTGATGCAGTGCATAACTACTCAAAAAGCGGCCAGAAAAAGCTTCTTGAGAATATGAATAAAAAGTTCGACCAGATGATGGAAGACTTTAAATTCCGCAAAGAAGTTCTGTCAAAATATCCTAATCCTCAGAACCTTACCTTCAGTCAGATAATGGAGGGTGCAGACTTTAATGCTGCCTCTGATAAATCTGAATCTGGAGATGAAGAAGACTTTATTGTTGAACTTTCCCACTGATACTTTTCTTAAAAAAAATCTGTCGTCTGCTGCAGTTTCTTTTGTATTTTTTGTATTTTCACTGCATATAAATATATGGACGCTAAGTGATATGTGGCGGCTTGCCTCCGAATTCTTATGATGAAGGAGGCCGTCTATGACTAAATACGAAAAGGTTATGGTTATCATAGCAATTATCGAACTTGTTATAGAACTACTCTCTTTACTATTTAATAAATAAAAGAGCATAAAAAAAAGCCCGCCCAGAGCATGACAACTTTCGGCGAGCTTTAAAACTCTACGGAGGCGGTCGCTAATTACTTAGCGTCCTCTTGATTTAAAATTACACTACTCATATGTTTTCGTCAATAAATTCCTGCCTTAAATGTGGGGATAAGTTTTCCTTATAAGGTTATATAAAATAATAATATCTACTGTTTTTTTAATTGATTAAATATCTGTAATTCATCATTATAAAGAAATGTTTATCAAATTAGAGAATCTGCATAAGACTTATAAATCTCCGGATGGAAAAGACATTCATGCAGTGGATGGTATTTCACTGGATATTCCGGAGAATAAAATTTTTGGAATTATTGGAAAAAGCGGTGCCGGTAAATCTTCACTGGTACGGCTCATTTCACTTCTGGAAAGTCCTGACGAGGGTGCCGTTTACTATAATACAGATAGAGTTGATAATCTGGACGAAAAATCCCTCATTCTTCGCCGCCGTAAAATCGGTATGATTTTCCAGAACTTCAATCTTTTTTCATCAAGAACTGCTGCAAAAAATATTGCTTATCCTCTGGAAATTAACGGAGTTGATAAAAACGAAATTGACAGCAGGGTAAAAGAAATGCTGCAGCTGGTCGGTCTGGAAGATAAGGGAGATACTTCTGTAAGTCAGCTTTCCGGCGGACAAAAACAGCGTATTGCAATTGCCCGTGCCCTGGCAACAAAACCAGACATTCTTTTCTGTGATGAAGCAACTTCTGCACTTGATCCTCAGACAACACATTCCATTCTGGAACTGATTTCTGAAATACAGAAAAAAATGAATCTTACAGTTGTAATGATTACTCACCAGATGGAAGTTGTCCGTGATGCCTGTGAACAGGTTGCTGTAATTGAAGATGGTAAAGTTGTGGAGCAGGGAAGTGTTGCCAGAATTTTTACTCATCCAAAATCTGCTGCTGCAAAAGATTTTCTTAAGCATATTACTCCTTCAGAAGATTCCGGAGAAGAAAAAAAATCTGAGCAGGAAGGTGAACTGGTACGCTGGTCAAAAAGCGGCGGTGCCTATGAACTTCACTTTGTGGGCAAGAGTACGGATCAGCCTATTATCTCAGAAGTTATCCGCAGGTTTAAAATTGATATGAACATTCGTGCCGGTGGAATACAGAAACTTAAAAATAAAAAGATTGGAATCATGCTGGTAGACATTACCGGTACAAAATCTGAAGTCAAAAAAGCCCTGGACTATTTTAAGGAAAACGGGGTAAGCGTGGAGGAAGCTAAATGAATGAAGCCTTAATCGAAATTGCAGATAAAGCAGGCGAACTCTACTCTCTGGTTGGAAAAGCAACCCTTGAAACTTTAGTGATGGTTTTCTTTTCCGGAATTTTTTCAGTGCTCATTGGTTTTCCTCTGGGGGTTCTTCTTTTTTCAACAGGACCAAACGGCTTAAGGCCAAAGCCTGCATTTAACCAGGTTCTCAGTCGTATTATTAACGCACTGCGCTCCTTTCCATTTTTAATTTTGATGATTCTGCTTTTCCCTCTTTCAAGACTGATTCTGGGAACTGCAATCGGAACAAAAGCAACAATCATTCCTCTTTCAATTGCGGCCGCTCCTTTTGTTGCCAGACTTATTGAAACTTCCCTCACAGAAGTTGACTTTGGGGTGATTCAGGCAGCCCGTTCCATGGGTTCTACAAACTGGCAGCTTATTTACAAGGTGCTCATTCCTGAAGCTCTGCCTTCCATTGTTTCCGGAATAACCCTTACCATCATCAACTTGATCGGCTATTCTGCTATGGCAGGTACAATCGGGGGCGGTGGTCTGGGAGATTTGGCAATCCGTTACGGATATCAGCGTTTCAGACCGGGCGTTATGTTTGCTTCTGTTGTGGTAATTCTTCTTCTTGTTGAATTGATTCAGTGGGCCGGTACAAAACTCAGCAATTCAATTCTGAAAAAAAGAGGTCTTTTTGTTTCTGTAGAAAAGAAGGTAAATCCTCTTGCTGTTGCAGCTCTGGTTTTAGGAATTATTTCTTTCTGTGCAACTGCCCTGCTGAATTTTATAGGCTGGGGATTTGCAGGTGCCATTCCGGGAGTTGCAGCTGTAGTCCTTGCATGTCTGTCACTTAAGAAGCCGGTTATGCGCACTCAGGCTCTTGCAGGATTAATCTGCGGAGGAATTTCCATTCTGGCAGGTATTACTTCTACTGCTGTCTGCGTTAAGGAAGCTGCTCCAATTTACTGGTTCTATGAGGATGAAGATGATGAGCTCCTCTGGGATATGGAAGATGATTCTGAAGAAGAAAATGTGTCTGAAGATGAAATTTTGTCTGAAGATGAAAATCTTTCTGCTGAAGAAGAAGTTTTGCCAGAAGAAGAGCTGATAGAAGAAGCTGAATAAGAGTTCAGTTATAGGTTTTTTCTATAACAGACAATATAAATATAGTATAATCACTTTTATTGACAAATAAAAAGCCTGTTGGTAGATTCGGAGCATAATATTTCATTAAGTAGGGAGGCATGAAAAAAAAATTACATTCATGTAATTAATTTTCTGCTTCCTTCAAGGAGTATATGTATGAAGAAATTTTTAGCTTTTACAGCTGCTGCTCTTTTAACAGCAGGCGCATTTGCCGCAGACAAATTAACACCAATTAAGGTTGGTGCTACACCGGAGCCTCATTCAGAAATCCTTAAACTGATTCAGGATGATCTTGCAAAGGAAGGCTATAAGCTTGAAATCGTTGAGTTTACAGACTACGTTACACCAAACGAAGCCCTTGAAGCTGGTGAAATCGATGCAAACTACTTCCAGCACATTCCATATCTTGAATCTTTCAACAAAGAAAGAAAGTTCCATCTGGTAAACGCTGGTGGAATCCATATTGAACCAATCGCCCTTTATGGATCTACAAATCCTAAAAAGGCTGTTACTTCCCTCAAGGGATTAAAGAAGAAGTCAACAATTGCAATTCCAAACGATCCAACAAACGAAGGTCGTGCACTTCTTCTTCTTCAGTCAGCAGGATTGATTAAGTTAAAGGCTAACGCAGGTCTTGAAGCAACACCAAATGACATTGCAAAGAACCCGCTCAACCTTAAGTTCAAGGAAGTTGAAGCAGCTTCTCTTCCACGTATTCTTAAAGATGTAGATGCAGCTGTTATCAACGGAAACTATGCAATTCCTGCAGGCCTTAAGGCTTCAAAGGATGGTCTCTTTGTTGAAAATGCTGACTCACCATACGTTAACGTTATTGCAGTAAAGTCTGGACGTGAAAATGATCCTGCAATTCAGGCTCTGGTTAAGGCTTTGCAGTCTGATAAAGTTAAGGAATGGGTTGCAAAGAAGTATCCAAACGGTGAAGTTGTAACTGTATTCTAATACAATTTACAATATGTGTCCCCAGGGCTATGTCTTGTGGACATAAGTAAAAAAGTTCCTCTGAAACAACAAAAACATTTAGCGGCCTTCGGAAGTTTTTCCGGAGGTCATTTTTTTTTATGAAGATTTGAAGGTGGAAGATTCTGTTCTGGCATTTTGAAAAAGAAAGTCTGCTTCTGCCTCTCACCCTTCTAATCTGCTCTTGACAAAATATAAGACTGCCACTAAATTGGATTTACTTACTCACAAAAAAATAACCGGAACAATTCCACTTTCCGGAATATTAAGACAGGTTCAGGGGTAGCCCTAAAAGCCTGCCAAATCTTTTATAAGGAGGTCAGACCCATGGATATTTATGTTACTCATGATTTTAAGTATGGACTTGATCTCCCTTTTGTAAAAGAGAATTAAATCCCTCTTAAAATCAAAAAATCCTCGCAAAGAATCCCACAGGTAAAACTGTGTTTTGTTGTATTCGAAATTTTCTTTTCGAATTCTTTTTCTATTAAAAGTATCAGCTATGAACAAATTGAATTTATTTAAGTACTTTGGAAAGTACAGCTATATGTATCTGATTGCTTTCCTTGCTATGACAGCAGCAACAATTCTCGACCAGACAGCTCCTCTTATTATTCAGCACGTTATAGATGACGTTCTTATTGCAAAAAGAATGGAGCTCTTAAAATTCCTTCTTCTGGGAATTCTTGCAATTGGTGTTGGAAGATTTATCTTTCAGTACGTAAAGGAATTTTTATGCGATCTTGCGGGAAGTAAAATTGCCTCTGAGGTCCGCATAAATCTTTTTCAGAAAATACAGTCTCTCTCTGCAAACTTTTTTGACGGTATTAACAGTGGTGAACTGATGAGCCGGGTTAAGGATGACGTAGACAAAATCTGGGATATCGCTGCATTTATGGGCATTCTGATGGCAGAAGTAATAATCAGAACTGTATCGACTTTATTTTTTATGTTAAGGATTAACTGGCAGCTGGCTCTTATTCCTGTTCTTGGAATGCTGGCCTCTGCCTTTATTGCCATACTTATGGAAAGAAAACTCGACAGTCTTTACGGTCAGCTTGCCCAGGAAGATTCTGAAATGAACAACACTGCGGCAGAAAATCTTGCTGGGGTGAGAACAGTCAAGGCCTTTGCCAGAGAGGGATTTGAAATTGCAAAATTCCACAAGCACAACCAGAAGTTTTATGAGCTTAACATTGACTTAAGCCGGGTCTTTGTAAAATACAATCCAAAGATTCAGATGATTACAAAACTGCTTTCGGTAATCACTCTGCTTCTGGGCGGTTTCATTGTTATGAAGGGAAATCCTCTCCAGGGCGGTCAAAAGATGTCTATTGGAGAATTGATTGCCTTCATACAGTATGTGGGCGGTATGATCTGGCCAATGGAAATGCTGGGCTGGCTGACCAACGGATTTTCCAGTGCCAGGGCTAGTGTAAAGAGGCTTAATAAAATCTACGAAGTTATGCCGGAAATTAAAGACAAGTCCGCACTGCCGGATGAGGAGCTCTCACAGGCTCTCTTTAATGAATATGACATAAATGGTGATATAAGCTTTGACCATGTTTCTTATGTTTGTGGGGGCAGAAAGATTCTGGACGACGTATCTTTTGAGATTAAGGCCGGTCAGACTCTGGGCATAATGGGAGCTACAGGTTCCGGAAAGTCAACCCTCATAAATTTATTGAAGCGAATGTATGACGTAACGGAAGGCTGCATAAAGCTTGATGGCATTGACATCAGGGAGATTCCTCTGCCTGCTCTCAGAAGATCTGTTTCCTGTGTTATGCAGGATATATTCCTTTTCAGTGACACCATTGAAGGTAACATTCGCCTGGGGGCCAGGGAAAGTATAAGCACTGCAGAAGTAAGGTCTGCTCTGACTCAGTCCCATTCAGCAGAATTCGTTGACCGCATGGAAGAAAAGGAAAACACTGTAATTGGTGAAAGGGGAGTTGGTCTTTCAGGGGGACAAAAGCAGAGAATTACAATTGCCCGTGCACTGGCAAGAAGGACCCCTGTTCTGGTACTGGATGATTCAACCTCGGCCCTGGATACAGAAACTGAGCAGGAAATTCAGCAGGTGCTTTCAGAACTTAAGGGAATGACAAAAATCATTATTGCCCACAGAATTTCTGCAGTGCGAAAGGCTGATAAAATCCTGGTGCTGGATAAGGGAAAAATTGTGGAAGAAGGCAGCCACGAAGAACTGCTTTCTAAAGGCGGACTGTATAAGGAAACTTATGACAGCCAGTATTAACAGGGGTGTCTTAGCAGCATACCCCTATTTGTAAACCGGAGATTCAGGAGATTATGAATAGTTATAAAACAGATGAAGCGCAGGTACATAAGTCCAGCTTTGAAACAATGCCGAGACTTTTTAAGTATCTGCTAAAATATAAAAAGAGAATTGCCCTTGTCTTTTTACTGATGGCAGCTGGTACTGCAGTTGATCTGATAAATCCTCTGCTGCAGGAAAGGGCTGTTGATAAATACATAATTGTGGGAAACGCTGCAGGTCTTATCCGCCTTGTTCTCATTGGGGCAGTAATCAATGTGCTGGCCGTTCTTGCAATGAAGCTTAGAATGTACTTAATGGCAAAGACCAGTAACAAGGTTATTCAGGAACTTCGTCAGCAGCTTTATGATCACATTCAGGGGCTGGACCTGGCATTTTTTGATTCTCGTCCTTCGGGAAAAATTCTTGCAAGAATTATAGGCGACACAAATTCCCTTAAGGATATAATTGAAAATGCAGTTACAACTTTGATTCCTAATACTGTTACAGTATTTGCGGCTCTGGTAATTATGTTTATAAAAAACTGGAAGCTGGCCCTGGGGGCTTTGTGCAGTCTGCCTTTTTTGATTGCAGGAGTTTTTCTTATTTCAATCAAGGCGGAAAAGCACTGGAAGGCAAAGAGGCAGAAGTCTTCAAATATGAATGCCTTTATAAATGAAGATTTGTCCGGAATAAAAATCATACAGAGCTTCAGGGCAGAAGAGGAAACTGACAAAACCTTCCGGCAGCTGGTATGGGATGACAGAAAGGAATTTATTCGTGCGGTCCGCTGGTGTGACGGCTTTGGTTCCTGGATTGACCTCTGCTGGAGTCTGGGCACTATGGGGCTCTATCTTGCTGGCATAAAGCTTCTTGGAATTGATAATGTTTCTATTGGAACCTACATTGCTTTTGGTACTTATGTAGGTATGTTCTGGCAGCCGATTATGAACCTGAGCAATTTTTACAATCAGTTTATAAATGCTGCTTCCGGGGCAGAAAGAATTTTTGAGATTATTGATAATAAGGCTTCTGTAACAAGTAAGGAAGGTGCTCCTATTATGCCGCCTGTTAAAGGCCGTGTGGAATTTGAGAATGTGAGCTTCGGTTACCTGGCAGAAAAAGAGGTTTTGCAGAAGGTGAACTTTGCAGTTGATGCCGGAGAAACAATTGCCCTTGTAGGTCCAACGGGTGCAGGCAAGTCTACAGTTGTAAATCTTATAAGCCGCTTCTACGATATAAATGACGGCTCTATCAAGATAGATGGAACAGACATAAGGGATGTGGAACTTTCCAGCCTGAGAACTCAGATGGGAATTATGACTCAGGACAACTATATTTTCAGTGGTACAATCCGGGAAAACATAATGTACGGAAAGCTTGATGCAAGCGAAGAAGAAATGCTTGAAGCCAGTCGTGCCGTTCATGCAGATGATTTTATAAAGAATCTGGAAGATGGTTACGATACAAAACTTACTGCCCGGGGCGGAGAACTTTCAAACGGTCAGAGGCAGCTGGTTGCTTTTGCCAGAACAATGCTTTCTAATCCGAGAATTCTTATTCTTGATGAGGCAACCTCCAGCATCGATACAAAAACCGAGCTTCTTGTACAGCAGGGAATTGCCAGCATGCTCAAGGGACGCACAAGCTTTGTAATTGCCCACCGCCTGTCTACCATACAGAATGCAGACAGGATATTTGTAATAGACAAAGGGGGAATTGTAGAAAGCGGCAGTCCTGAAGAACTGATGGCCAGAAAGGGTGCTTACTATGCCCTTAGAAAAGCCCAGTTCTCATAAGAGGAACCTTCTGCTTCTTACGTCAGGAGTAAATCTAAAAAAATATTGTTAGCGCAGCGTGGAAGGGTGGCGCAGCCATTGGAACGGTAGTTCCAACGGAGCGAAGCGGAGCCCTGGAAGGCGGTTACTGATTCAGCCGCGTCCAGGAGCTCCTTTTTTTTATTTTTTCTGAAGAACGATTACGGTCAGGTCGTCACGGAGGGCAACTCCTTCGGTGTAGCGGTCAAATTGCCGCATTACGAAATCCAGTTTGGACTGGGCGTTACCGTTTCCGCTGTTTGCAAAGGCCTGGCAGACTGAATCCTGGCCCCATTCTGTTCCTGCATCATTTCTTGATTCTGAAAGGCAGTCTGTATAAAGAATGAGGGCGTCGCCTTTTTCCATATTGAACTGGAGGGCTTTAAAGTCTACATCCAGTTCAGGAATTCCTACCAGGGTACAGGTGTTGTCTTCTGCAATTTCTTTTGTCATGCGGACGGTTTGTGTTTTGCCGGTTTTTGCATTTCTATAAAAGATTGCGGGATGGCCTGCATTTACATACTGAACTTGATTTCCGTGGAGGCGGAGAAGGACTCCTGTAAGATAATTCTGTACGTCGCCCTTGTCTGTAATTATTTCTTTGTTAATGTCTTTCATGATTGTTGCAAGTTTAACGTTCATGTCAGAAGAGAATTTTCTGGAGATGGCGTTTTTTGCAATCATTGTTACAAGTCCTGAAGCAATTCCGTGGCCTGATACGTCAAAGAGGGCCAGTCCTGTTAAACTGTTTCCTTCTGAGAAGAAGTCGTACAGGTCTCCTGAAACTCCGGCGTTAGGTTTAAAGACGTATGCCAGTTCCCAGTCATCAACTGATGGGGCCCAGCGTGGGAAGAAGGACTGCTGTACGTAAACTGCAAGACGCATATCTTCTTCGGCTCTCATCTGGGCAACTTCCAGTTTTGCGTTAACTACTGTAAGTTCCTGGTTGGATTTTGTTAAATCGATTGTGCGCTGATCTACTTCGTCCTTGAGGTGTTTGTTCAGGTATTCGGCTCTGTTTCTTGCATTAGAGAAGCGGTTTGCCAGGACAATGAGCAGGGCAAGAATAACCAGCTGCCAGCCGATTGAAGTAATATATGGAAGGGTATACAGCTTGAGGATGTCGTGGGTTATAAAATCCAGGGCGGCTGTAATCAGGAAAGGTGTAAATCCTAAAAGCAGAGGCAGGGCATCGTCCTGTTCCTTTTTGATTACGGCTTTAAAGAGTCTGAATACCATGTAGGCGATTGGAGGCAGGAACCATGGCTGGTAGAATGGGCGCCACTGTCTTAAGTAGTAGTAGTTTGGTGCTGCCATAACTATCATCATTGGAATGATGAGGACTGATATACGGATTATGCGGATTACCTTGTTGTCTTTACGCTTTAAGTATTCGTTTACGAATGTGGTGATGAGGAATGGAAGTGTAAAGAGCAGTGAACATGAGAAGATTTTCTGGAACCAGAGGAAGTTCATTTTTGGTGAAGGAAGTCCTGGAATTTCTGAAATGTAGAAAACCAGCATGTAGATTACGGAAATAAAGTTGATAAGGGCAAACCAGAGGGCTTCTTTTTGACTGCGGCTCTTGCGCCAGACCATGAGGTGGTAGAATCCTACAATTACCATTGCAAAGGCGAACCAGGCTAAAAGCTGACTGTTCCAGAATCTTTCTTTTGCAGCGGCATTTTTTGCGTCCTGATATTCTCCCAGAAAAGGATTTGAAATGATTGAGCCTTCTCCGTCAACAAAAACTTCTATAAGAATTGTGTTTGTTCCGTATTGATTGATGATGTTTTCAGGGATGTCGTAAAAGCGGGTTGTGTTCCAGGCTGAAAATTCGTGGGGCGGGAAGTATCCTTCGTGACCAATCAGAATGCCGTTGAAATAAGTTTTGTCTGCAAGTGTAATACGGCCTAAATAAACTGCCAGGTCTTTTCCCTTTAATCCTTCCGGAATGGAAAAGTTCTTTCTAAGCCAGACGGTTCCTTTTTGTTCAGAAACCAGTTTGTGCAGGTTTTCCATTTTTTCTGGTGTAAGTTCAGCAAATACTGTTCCTTCCAGTGCTGGATTTCTTACTGCGTACAGCCAGCCGCTTGATAAATCAACCATTTTGTCTGGAGCAGGACGACCGCAGCTGATGAAAACAAAAGATGAAAGTAAAACTGCAAGACAAAATATTTTTCTTATGTCCTTAAAAAAGCCTTTCATAATGCCTCCGAATGTGATAGATTATTAGCATCTGATAGTATGACTATCACTATAATTAATTGTCACCTTGAATTAATGAAAAGTCAAACGTATTTTGACATATTTTAGAAATATGCTGAAGTTTAAGTAATTTAACTTTTTGTTACAAGTACAAAAATCAGAAGTTTTTCATAAAATTTTGATAAATTTTCATCTTTTTCAAGACAAAAAAAAATATTGCGTTAAAATGATTTGTAAGCAGTGAGCTGCAGTTAAATGAATGTAATTTCCTTTATATACAGAGGTTCACAGATATCGGAGTCGTTTTTTTGTGAGATTTTTCACAATTTTGGCTAAAGAGTCAGTTTTTTCTGGTTCTTTAGCTTTTTTTATTCCCCCAGATTGAAAGGTTTCATTAAAATAAAATGGACTAATTTGTTCTTTTCTACTATATTCATAGTATCAAAAAAGTCCGGAATAAACGGATAAAAAAAGATTGGAGAAGTAATGAACAATTCACTTTCACGTGTTTGGAACGATGAGGAAGAAGAGAAGAAAGCCGAAAAGGCCGCACCATCACCTGCTCTCGAAGAAAAGTTCCTTAAGACCCGCCAGATTCTTTTAAGCGGTGAAATTAATGAAGAAAATGCAGACAAAATCGTTCGTCAGCTTCTTTTGCTTGAAGCTGATAACCATGATCCTATTTACATCTACATTGATTCTCCTGGAGGAGATGTAGACGCTGGTTTTGCAATTTTCGATACAATTCGTTTTGTTGATGCACCTGTATATACAATCGGATGGGGCCTGGTTGCATCTGCTGCATCCCTTATTCTTCTTGCAGCACCAAAAGAGCGCCGTCTTGGTTTACCAAACAGCCACTACCTGATTCATCAGCCTTTGAGCCGCATGCAGGGAGTTGCAACGGATATTGAAATTCATGCAGCTGAAATGGCAAAGACAAAGGCTAAACTGAATAAGATTATTTCTGAAGAAACTGGTACTGCTCTGGAAAAGGTTACTGAAGATACTGACAGAGACTACTGGCTTGATGCAGAAGAATCCGTTAAATACGGTTTAATCAGCAGAGTTATTTCAAAGCGCAGCGAACTTAAGTAGCTTATTGTTTTGCAAAATGACCTTTGAGCTTACTCAGTCTTTAATCAACAGCATAATTTTCTCAATGGAAGACCAGACCACTGTTCGTCTTATGGATTCTAAGACAGGTGGTCTTGTTGTCGTTAAGAGCCGGGATGAAGTTCTGTCCGGAAACGAAAAAAGCAGAAACTTACTGGAAGATGGTGACCGCTATTATGCCCTGCCAGAATGGTCCAGCGCTGACGGTTACGGTCTGCTTGAGGATTTTACAGAAAGCGTTCAATCATCTGAAGTCCGCAAAGAACTCAGAGACGTTTTGGTGAACGGAAGGGGGGTATTCAGAAATTTTAAAAACGTAATTAAGGCCAATCCGGAACTTCAGCGTCAGTGGAATATTTTTAAGGCTGAAAGAATGAAGGTTCGTGTTTTGGAATGGTATAACGGTCTTCGTGAATCTTGGGGCCTCGATGTTTACGAAATGCAGGTGGATGATATTGAAACTGAAGACCTGCTTTTGGATGATTTTGGGTTCGGGGAATATGATCCTGTCAGGGACAAGGATGATGTTATTCACGGAAGAGAAGAACTTGCGGAAGAGATGAAGTACCAGTTTACAGGCGATATCGGCGAAGCTCAAATCTTTGTTTGGCAGAAGGAGTGCCAGGTTTTTGACAATGAAGAAAAAACTGGTTTTGTATGCCGTTCAGGAGCTGATGATTTTGCTGGCTGCATTTTAACTTGCTGCTGTTCGTCCTCATCAAAAAAGACTGTTCTTGTAACAGATTTTTTTGTGTTGCAGAGTTTCCGGAGTCTTGGTATTGGAAAGGAACTTCTTTCGAAATGCCTTGCACACTTAAAAGGCCAGGGAACTCAATGGTTATTGATTTCAAATTCAAACATACCCGAATTTATGGAACCTATGCTTACCAATATTGGCTTTGAAAGGCAGGGTTTATTTTTCGTGGCAGATTTATTTAATTTATTTTAATAAAGGAGATTTTTATGTCTTACAATCGTGAAAATTCAAATTATGTAGTTAATGAAGAACAGATCGGCGCTTACCTTGCTGATATTGTTACCCGCATTGAAAAGTCCAGCAATAATGATATTGAAGCTTTGGATACAATCAAAAAACTCATAAAGAAGAATGTTCCATTTTCACGCAGAAAACTCGTATTCGCTTACCTTATAAAGAATTCAGTTCACGGCTACCGTCCAAATAAAAATTTCGACCGCAGCAGTCGTTTTGAACGGGGTGATAAGAGAGAATCAAGAAACGAATCTCGCAGCGAGCGTTATTCTAAAAATGAAAATAATGAGCGTCAGGAAAGAGCTCCAAGAGTTCAGATTGACCCTTCTCTTGCAAAGACAATTTTTATTGGAGTTGGAAGAAACCGCCGCGTTTTCCCAAGAGATTTAGTTGGTCTTCTGGTAAATATTGCAGGTCTGGACAGAGAACGTATTGGTGAAATCCGCGTACTTGCAAATTATTCTTTCATTCAGCTCTTCTCTGAAGATTGTGAAAAAGCAATTGCTGCTCTTAACAATTATGAATACAGAGGAAGAAAGCTTTCTGTAAGCTACTCTAAGCAGCGTGATGAAAACTCTCCTGCAGAAGATTATTCTCCAGCAGAAGAAAAGGCTGCAGTTTCAGAATCAGTTCTTTCTGATGAAGGAATTAACGATGAACCAATTCCTGCAAATGTAACAAATGAGTCAAGCGGTATTGCTGCTGCAGAAGTTTCTGAAGAAGCAAAAATTGCACAGGCTCAGACAGAATACGCCAAGGCTGTTGAAGCAAAACCTTATGCTGAAACAACTGATGACGGTCAGGTAAAGAGTCACTTTGGTGACGGTGCTGCATATTGATTGATGTAGTTCCAGCAGGGCCTTTCAGGGTAAACACCCTGGTTGTTCATCTTGAGGGGCCTTTTGTTTTTATTGTAGATCCTGCCGGTTCAGATTTCAGCAGGGACAATTATAAGCTTTCTCAATTTCTTGAGCAGCAGAATTTAAAGGTGGTTCTGGTCCTGCTAACCCATGGTCACTTTGATCATATTGGGGGGCTTAAAAAAATAGCCGCTGATTTTCCGGAGGCTCCAGTCCTTATTCACGAAAAGGACAGTGATTTTATTGGTCCTGATTCTAAGATTTTACAGGAACGTTCCCTTAAACTCATGGGCTTTGAAGAATTTCTTCCATATGTTTCAGATTTACCTGCTCCGGATGCTTTTCTTTCTGATGGAAAAAGTCTCTGGGACTGCCTGGCTTCCATTAAGGGAAAATCTTTTTCTTCTTACGGGCCTGGCGTAAAAAAGGCTCTCAGTTTATGGCAGGTAATGAGTACCCCTGGTCATTCCCCTGGTTCAGTTTGTCTTTACAACAAAGAGGAAAGAACTTTAATCAGCGGTGATACGGTCTTTTATCAGAGCTACGGAAGAACGGATTTGCCCGGTGGTGATGAAAGTACAATCATTAAATCCCTGAAAAAAATTTATCATAATCTCCCAAAAGAAACTCTTGTTTATCCTGGTCACGATTACTGCGGATTTATGCTGCAGGATAATCTGTAAAGCGGCTGTTTACAATTACAAGCACAAAATGTGTGAAGCAGGCGAGTCTGCGGCCTGAACAAGACCTTTCACGACTGGGAGCCGTTTTTTTTATTTATAAAAATCAAAGCCTGTTGCCACAAGTTCCTTCATCCTATAATATTTGGCCATGACAAAACTTCCTGAAAACAAACTTGACATTCAGCTTATTGCGCTGGATCTTGATGACACTCTTTTAAACAGCCAGGCTCAGATTTCTGAAAAAAATATTGAAGTTCTCAGACGCTGCGCTGCTTTAGGGATTTACGTTGTTTTGTGCTCGGGTCGGGCAGAAAGTGGAATTCTTCCTTTTGTAAGGGCGCTTAATCTGGCAGGACTGGAAGCGGGACGCTACATTGTTGCAATTAACGGTTCTTCTGTTTTTGATCTCCATAAGCGTCTTCAAATTCACAGTCAGCTGGTTAGTGGAGAAGTTTTACTTGAAGCAGATGATGAAGCTGAAAAATTCGGACTTCATTCGGAAGTTTATACCCCGGATGCAATTTTCTACGGAAAAGAAACTGAATGGACTTTAATGGACTGTAAACTCTGCAATATTCAGGGCCGTCAGGTTGATGACTTCAAAAAACTTCTGGAAAAGGGATTTTCAAAAATGCTTGTGGCAGGAGAGGCTGATAAAATTCAGCAGCTTCAGACAAAGATGAGGGCACGGCTTGGTGACAGGGCGGAAGTATTTACAAGTAAGCCGGTCTTCCTGGAGATTATGCCAAGAAATGTTGGTAAGGGAGAAGCCCTGCTCTGGCTGGCAGATCACATTGGTCTTGATCCAAAAAAGACAATTGCTTTTGGTGACGGAATGAATGATGAAAATATGATTCTTAAGTGCGGTTATGGCGTGGGAATGAAAAACGGTCAGCAGCACATAAAGGATGTTGCGTCATTTGTTACTGAAAAAACAAATGATGAAGATGGTGTAGGCGATTTTATAGAAAAATATATTCTGTAATATTTGCAGGTTGTCAAGCAGGGTGAAATTCCCTCCAAGCTCCACTACCGTATATGCGGACTGACAAATATTCTAATTAAAAATACAAGGGGATGTATTGTATGAAAAAACTTTTCTCAATGGGGCTTGCGCTCTTTTTATGCGCAGGCATTTTTATTGCGTGTCAGGATAATCCTGTAGTCACTGAATCTGAAAATCAATCTGAGGCTGAATCTGAGGTTCAGTGGACCGGCTATATTCTTCCTGGAACTTATGCTGAAGATTGTGATGGTGGCCAAACTCTTATTCTTGGTGAAAAGACCATTACAGATTTTGATGGTCTGGAGTACGAAATAATTGATTCTGCAGAATGGAATCAGAATAAAAAGAAAGACGCTCCTCTCAGAGTAGCCTATCTTGTTAAAAGAAATAGTAAAAAATATTTGTGCTCTGTCTGGTATTATGTGAACAATGAAAAGAATTACATTAAATTCGAAAGGCCTGTTGAATCAAACTTAAGCAAGTGTCCAGAAACTTATGACAGTAAAAAATCAGAGTGTGAAACTGGTGAAAAATCCGGGGAATTAAAAAAAGATCTTTCCTGGTCTGTTCAATTCCTGAATGTTGATGAAGAAATACTGACTGTTGAAAAAACTGGTCCTGGTAAAGCTGTAAGTGTTTCATTTGATAATAAAAAGTGGGAAGTTAAATTTAGTACGCTTGTAAAAAATACCAGCCTTTCCATGCCTGTGGGAGAAGAAAGAATGGAGATGGATGTAGAGGAAGGCCTCTGGCTGGCTTCATCGAAAGAAAGCCCTTCAAAAATTCATGATGATATTTCTTTAATTGAATATCCTCTCATAGCCTCATACGCTGCTTTCTACGAACTGCAGTGCGTTAAATATCCCGGCATGTATGCTTTGTCTGTAACGCAGGGGCATCTGGAATATGATGATGATGATGATTACGGAGAAGCATATATCGATTATGAGATTGTCTGCAATATTATCTTAACTGAGTCTCAGTACGAAGAACTGATGATTCACTTCCGTTAATTCTTATTAAAAAAAAGAGCCCTGTATGGAGTGAAGTGCACTTCAGTATGGAGTGTTTACATACAGGGCTTCATTTTATTTAGTTTCCGGCCTTGTATATATGAAAACCGGCAACTTTTTCATTTGTTGTCAGATTGTCTAAATTATAAGGTGTAATAACTAAATAATAGATTCCATTTGCTTCAGGTGTTATAGAGTAGGTGTAATCGGTTTTTGAGCCGTCATTGCTTTTAATATTTGTTAAATTTGAATCATAAAAGTGGAACATGGCATCAAAACCTGATGGTAAACCAGTTCTAATATCGCTGTCAGCAAATTCAAAAGTATAAGTGCTTCCTGCTTCAAGATTTATCTTGAAAACCTGTGCTGTCTTATTTTCTGTAAGACGAGCCATAGTATAGTCTTCGAGATTTGTGCTTGGGGTGTTGGTTATGCTTGCTGAAGAGACTTCTGTAACATTTGTACTGCCTAAAGCATTGCTATCTTCTGGAACAACATTTACAATGCAAGTTGTCTTTAAACCATATACCCTGTCGGCAAGGGTGATTATGCTTTCACCAACTTTTCCAGCTTGAATTGTTAAGATTATATAATCGTTTCCTGTTTCAGTAATTGCCGCATTGGCGACAAATTTATCATTTTGATAATTTGATGAGGTAACAGAGAATGTTGTAGAAGAATTTTTACCTTGTGTGAAAGTTGTTTTTATTTCAACCTTAGCACCTGCATTAATTTTATATTCATTTTGTTCAAACTTTAAATTACTGATAGGTTCAGATTTAGTAACATGAAAACCTGCTTTACCGAACTTTTTTTTGCTATCATCTACACTAAGATAGGGAGATGCCACTAAATAATAGGTTCCAGATTCCGACGGTATGAATTCAAAAGTATTATCATCTCCCTTGCTGCAAACACACTTTCCTCTAGAATTATAAAGCCAGTAGAGAGAATCACATTTACCAGAGAAACTTTGAGAATCTGACAGTTCAAAAAGATAATGTGTGTTTGAAGTCAACTGTGCTGAATATATAAAAGTCTGTTTATCCTCTGTAAAATCAAACATTTCATAATCACTAAGGTTAGAACTTAAGTTCTCTGAAATATTTAACGAAGGATATGTTGTATTTGTATCTAAAGTTACTTCTACATTAAACTTTGTTGATAGTTGTGATATTTTGTCTTTAATTACAAATTCTTTTGTGGCGTTTTCCGATGGGAATCGTCCTGTAATTGTTATTGTTGCAGTTCCATCCTTATTATCCACCAAGGAACTTATTGAAGATTTGCCACTTGTACTTGATTCTGAAATGGTGAACTCTGGTGAAAGGTATCCGTCCGGTCCTGAATATGTAAGGGTTAAAGTTTTTTCAGAACCTGCGATAAGGCTTATGCTTTGATCAATAGAAAGGTTTGTAATTGTTGCCTGTTGCATATAGGCATAAATTGCTATTTTGCCATATTTGGTATTTCCATTGTTGCTATAAGGTTTTATTTCAAGATAATATGTTGTTTCATTTTCAGGGCAGGCAAGTCTTATTTCCCCATCATCTGTATCAGCAATTTTTTTACCTTCCTTATCATATACTGTAAAGAGCCCGTCTCCCCATTTACTTGAATCCTTTATAGAAGATTGCGAATCTGAAGTTTGAATGATATAAGTTCTTCCAGGGTTAGAAAGATGAAACATTAATTTAGCACTTGGATTTTCACTTGTAAGCTCTAAAATCTTGTAATCACTTAGAGATGAACTTTTATCTGCATTTGAGATTTCATTGACAGAAAGTGACTGTAAGTAGGTTGCAGAAATTGTAACGAAGGAGGCTGGCATTGTAAAGGTGTAAGTATTATTGTCTGAACCTCTTGTCAGTGTCACATCGTTGTTATTACTGTCCTTTACGGAAATTGTATCCAAAGCATACTCTTCTGCAGGAGTTACTGTGATTGTGACGGTTGCACCTTCTGTTGCAGAGGAATAGTCCACGCTGATAGTTCCATTATTTGAGTTCAAAATGTTAATCTGTTTTAATTCTGAAAAAAAAGCAGAGACTGTAACGTCAGATGCTGGCATTGTAAAGGTGTAAGTATTATTGTCTGAACCGCTTGTCAGTGTCACATCGTTGTCATTACTGTCCTTTACGGAAATGGTTTTCAAAATATAACCTTCTGCAGGAGTTACTGTAAGAGTAACGGAAACTCCTTCGGCTGCAGAAGTTTTATCTGCTTCAACAATTCCATTTTGTATGTTTGAAATTGTGATGTCGTATTTTGTTTCCTCAATATTTGGAGGACAGGCAATAAATGTAAGAGAAAGGGCTATCGTTAAGAGAAGTCCCATGATTTTAAAAAAATTTTTCATAATTTTATTCCTTATAGAGTAATTTGAACTGTGTAAATATAACATTGTATTAATAAAAGGTATATGTTTTTTTCTGCTTTTCTAAAAAAAATACAGGACTACTTAAAGAGTTTACAAAGGGTCTGGCTGCAGCCTAATTCTTTCAGGAGTGATTCAAGTCTGTTCTGAGAAAGATGTCTGCTTTTTTCATCAGTTTTCTGTTTTTTTACTGCCCTGATGAGAAGATTTTTTGGAGTTCCTTCAAAGTCTATAAATTCCAGAAGCTGTACACCATAGCCCTTTTGTTCAAGAAGCTCTGCTCTTATGGCATCTGTGGCGAGGGCGGAAAATCTTTCCCTAAGAATGCCCCAGTGTTCAAGACTTGCAAAAGGTGATGTGCTTTCTCCGGATGATTTTCCCAGCTGCAGGTTGATTTCGTGCTGGCAGCAGGGTACGCTTAATATTGCAGAAGCATTGTTTCTTACTGCATATTCCAGGGCGTAATCTGTTGCGGTGTCGCAGGCGTGGAGGGTAATCATAATGTCTGGAGAATGATCGTAATAGGATTCAGCCTGGCTTACATCTCCTGTCTTAAATTTTAATTCTGTGTAGCCCAGCCGGTCAGCAAGATTCTGGCAGTTTCTGATTACATCTTCCTTTAAATCCAGTCCGGTAATTTGAACAGGAATATTTTCCAGTTCATGGAGAAAGTAGTAAACGGCAAATGTGAGATAACTTTTTCCACAGCCAAAATCTGCAATGTAAAGGGGGCGTTCTTTTGTAAAAGCCTTCTGGTCCGGAGCGCAGAGTTTTGTTACATCAGGAAGAATATCTTTTACAAATTCCAGAAAGCGGTTTATCTGGCGGAATTTATCGTAACGCTGATTTACAATTTTTCCTTCATTTGTCATAACTCCCAGTTCAACAAGAAATGGAACGGGATTGCCTTCCTGGATAAGGTAATTCTTTTTTCTGTTAAAGGTGATTTTTTCACTTTTACTGTCAGGAGGAAGCCTCAGTTTCTGTTCCGGGGCAGTAGATAAAATGCTTTCAGTTTCCTGTTTATTTTTGATTTTTTTTACCAGTCTGCGGATTTCTCCGTGGCGGTTTGCCATAGTTGTGATTTCTTCATCATCAGTTTTCATAATCACATTTTTGAAAGTCCTTCCGCTGTGCTGCTGGTAGAAGTCCTGAACTTCCTCTTCTGTAAAAAACTTTTGAAAGGACTGTTTCTCTGTATAAAAATCCGCCTTGTAACGGCCCTGAAAATTCTGAATTTTGACCTTGATATAGGGTTTTTCCAGGATTTCTGAGATATTTTTTACTGCTTTTGAAAAGACAATTGACTGAATCATAGAAGTTACTATATACGTGAAACAAAAAAAATGCTATAATGTTTCACATGGGAAAGGTATACGTATTTGTAAATCAAAAAGGTGGCGTTGGCAAGACAACATCTGCCATCAATATCGGTGCTTACATAGCAATGGCTGGTAAGAAAGTTCTCCTTATTGACTTTGACAGCCAGGGAAATATGTCTAGCGGTGTAGGTGTCAGCAAAGAAAAGCCGACAATTTACGAAGTGATGGCCGAAGAGGCAGAACCAAAGGAAGCTATTAAGCATACTGCGGTAAAAAATCTGGACATTATCAGTGCATCAATTGACCTTTCTGGTGCATCTGTTGAAATGGTCGGCCTGGATCAGAGGGAATTCTTCCTTAAAAAAACAATTGATCCTATAAAGCCTCAGTACGATTACATTCTGATTGACTGTCCACCATCACTCGGTATTCTTACCCTTAACGGACTGGCTGCAGCAGATGCAGTACTGGTTCCAATGCAGTGTGAATACTTTGCCCTTGAAGGTATTACACTTCTTCTTCAAACTGTAAATAAAGTTCAAAAAACAATTAATAAAAATCTTATCATTGGGGGAATTTTCTTTACCATGTATGACAGTCGTACAAGACTGGCTCAGGATGTGGTTATGCAGGTAAAGTCTTACTTCAAGGATGTTGTATTCAATACAATCATTCCAAGAAACGTACGTCTTTCAGAAGCACCATCTCATGGTAAACCAATCTGCCTCTTTGACCCAACCTGTATCGGAGCTAAAAGTTATGAAAAACTCGCAGAAGAGGTGATGAACATTGGCTAAAAAAAATGGTCTGGGTAAAGGACTGGGAGCCCTCCTGGAAGATAATGATGCTGACGAGGAATTTATTCAGTCTGCTACTAAAAGAACTTCATCCTCAAAAAAACTTACTTCATCTTCAAACCTGCCAAAAGGAATTACAGCTGATGAAGATGGTACGCTCTGGGTTGATCCAAATCTGTTAAAACCAAATCCAAGGCAGCCTCGTCTTTATTTTGATGAAAATGCACTGGCAGAACTTACAGAATCTGTAAAAAAAGAAGGTGTGCTTTCTCCAATCATTATTGAAGATGCTGGAGACGGAAGCTTCTATATTATTGCCGGTGAACGAAGAACCCGTGCTTCCCGTGCAGCAGGATTAACAAGAGTTCCTGTTCAGCTTAGAAAATATTCTGATTCAAGAAAACTTGAAGTTGCCCTCATTGAAAATATTCAGCGTACCGATTTGAATCCGGTGGAAGAGGCCCTTGCCTACTACCAGATTATGGAGCTGGAAGGAATTAAGCAGGAAGATGTAGCAGAGAAGGTTGGAAAAAATCGTTCCACTGTTGCAAATGCAATTCGTCTTCTTAAGCTGCCTGAAGATATGCAGAAAGCGGTTGCTTCCGGAGAAATTTCTGCCGGACATGCCCGTGCACTTTTAAGTGTTGTTGCTCCTGCAGATCAGAGGGTTCTCTTCAATAGAATTCTTGAACAGGGCCTTTCAGTAAGACAGGCTGAAGAACAGTCAAAGGAATTGAATGGGGGCAGCCGTTCCAGAAAAAAGGACACAGCTAAAGCGCCAGTAGTAGATACCCGTGATCCGGATTACATTGCAATTGAAAAGAAATTTATTGAAGCTTTCGGAACAAAAGTTCAGATGAAGGGAGACTTCAATAAAGGATCAATCACAATTGATTATTTTACAAAGGATGATCTG
The DNA here is from genome assembly GCA_002394685.1 of Treponema sp. UBA4307. GTDB lineage: Bacteria > Spirochaetota > Spirochaetia > Treponematales > Treponemataceae > Treponema_D. The sequence continues at coordinate 44,666 of DGUP01000017.1, forward strand.
GACCGCATTTACAACCGGATTATGGGAGAAGAAGAAAGTTCTCTCTAAATGATTCTCAGATATTTAATCTGGTAAACACAAGGCTCTTCCTCCACAGAAATGTCTGCCTGGAGAAGGGCCTTTTTTATTGTTTGGCTGGTGCTTTCTTTTTCCAGAGGATTTGCGGTAATCAGGCACTGACGATAATTTTTGCTTACCAGCAGGGCGTGCTTTTCCAGAAAATCATCCTGTTCATTTTTATCCCCTCCATTTAACAGGTCAACGAATTCCCCCCTGGAAAGAGTTTTCTCTTTTTCAAAAAACAAGTCCACGGCGTAAGAGAGAGAGTCCAGTTCTTCCGGCTGAACCTCATTAAAATTCATGTCCTGGTGGGCGGCAGAATAAGCTGCTTTTAAAATTTCACTGGTAATGGAATCCGTAGAAGGCGAAAGAAAACCCATTTTCCCCCGAAGCGTTTTTTCTCCGCTGCTTTCCGTTTTAAAAATCCACACATAAGCGCCGGCTTTATTTTCCATCAAAAGAGGACTTGCCCTGAACCCCACAAAATGTTCTTCGTCGCAAATTACAATTCCGTTTTGTAACCAGGGCTTCCTTTTGTAGAGAACGCTGCTCTTTACAATGCAGGCGGCAGTCTGGAGAATTTCTTTTTTTACAATAGGAGAAAGATTTTCAAATTGATTCATTGGGGGCAGTGTAGCACAAATGTTCTTTTATGTCTTTTTTATTTTTTTTCGCGTCTGTATTTAATCCCATTCCTGTATTTGTTCAAGAAAAAAAAACATCCTTCTACCTCCATTCCGCGGCTCGGTAACCCTCGGTGCTCCGCACTGGCCTGCGGCAACCGCTACAGTCGGGCTCATTGAAATAATCTTTGCGTAGAGAATGGAAATCATTTATAATAAGATTTATGGTCAGCCTGATTATAAGTTCCTTTGCAGCGTATATTTCTACAGAAATAGATGATTTCATTTCCCTTATCCTTTTAATGGGAAGTGCTGCCGGTAAAAAAGAAAAAATTGCAGTCTGCCTGGGAAAATATGCGGGCCTGATTATAATCTGCGGTGCAAGTATTTTAATGGCGAATTACATTTCACGAATCCGTCCTGAGTTTGCCGGTTTTCTTGGATTGATTCCGATTGTGCTTGCTTTTGTACAGATTGTAAATTCTGTAAAAGCAAAATTTCAGAATAATCAGACAGACGAACTGGATGAAAGAAAGGCTGCTGAAGAAAAAATGAATAATTCCAGAAGCATTTTTATTTTTGTAAGCAGCGTAATTATTACACTTGCTTCCGGATTTGACAATTTTGCAGTTTATATTCCATTTTTTACAACACTGAAAGGCTGGGGTTTTTTAGTATGCGCCTTGATTTTTCTTTTTCTGCAAACACTTGTCTGCATTTTTTCTGCAAAGGTTGTGAATATTGGTCCTGTAAAAAAGTTTCTGAACAGAAGTCAGAATATTCTTACACCAGTAGTTTTTATTTTACTGGGAATATATATTCTCTTTCAAAAAGGAACTCTTAAGTGGATTTTTGGCTGGTAAAAAAAAATCTGAAATAAAAAAGTGGAGTGAATTATGAGCGAAATTATTACAAATCAAAACGAATTTTCAACTTCAATCTATCACAAAATTCTCTGTGGTGATTATCCTGAATTTATTGACAAGTACATTGCCCTTCCTGCAGTGCAGAGATTAAGTGGTGTAGGCCTTCTCTGCGGAACTGACTGGACTTCCCTTTTTCATAATAAATTTTTTTATTCCCGCCTGGAACATTCTATTGGTGTAGCTCTTATCATCTGGAATTTTACTCACAGGGAAAAACAGACTCTGGCTGGCCTTTTTCATGATATTTCCACCCCGGCCTTTTCCCATGTAAATGATTTCAGAAAAGGAGATGCCCTTACCCAGGAAGCTACAGAAGATAACACTGCCCAGATGATTGCAGAAAATCAGGAATTAATTGACTATCTTAAAAGAGATGGATTTTACGCTTACGAAATCAACAACTATCATATTTTTCCAATTGCAGATAATAAAATTCCTCAGCTTAGTGCAGACCGGCTTGAATATATGTATCCCAGCGGTGCAGCCCTGGACGGAATCTGGAATATTGATGATATAAGAAAAAATTATTCTGACATTACTGTTCTTCATAATGACAGGGGAGAAGTTGAACTTGGCTTTAAGCATGAAGAAGCGGCTCTGGAATACACGGAAAAGTTTTTAAAGACTTCCCTCATTCTTCAGCACAATGAAGATAAAATTGCCATGCAGCTTATGGCAGATATAATTAAGCGGGCGCTGAAAAAAAAGTATCTTGCAGAAGAAGATCTTTATGAACACCCGGAAGAAAGAATCATTGCTTATCTTGATCAGTTAATTGAAAATGGTGATGTGGACAAAGAGTTTGCAAAGATGTACCGTACCTTCCGTACAATGAAAAAAGTTGAACATACGGAAAATCCAATGAAGGACTGCTACTGTGTCAGCATTGATGTTAAGCAGCGCTACATTGATCCTCTTGTTCAGCTTAAGGATTTTGAAGCAGTCAGGCTCAGCAAACTGTCTTCAAAAGGAAGGGATATGATTCAGGAATTTCTAAATTTCAAAGATACTGCTTACGGATGTGTTCCATATGCAGAATGATATAAAGATTCTTTTCGTTGGTGCAGATGAAAAACTTCAGAAGATTTATGGTCCAGGTTCTTCAATAGAAGTTGTTTCTTCAATTTCCTTTGCCAGCCTTCTGGGAGATGAATATAAACCGGATTTGATTTTTGTAAATTCAATTCAGGACAATCTTGTTAAAGATGTTCGTCTGGAACAGAGATTTTCTTTTGTTCCGATAATCTGGGTTGCAGAAAATTTTTCGGAATTAAATAATTTTACTCCGGTTTCTGATTTTCAGAGGGTTCTGGTTTGTAATAAAGTGATTGTGGAAAATGAAAAGTTTGTGAAATCCCTCAGACAGCTTGCCTTAAAAAAAAGAACCTTGCTGTCTCCAAAGACTTCACGTTTTGTAAAATATGCAATTCTGTTTGTTAATAAAAATATTTCCAAATCCCTTAACCGGCAGATTATTTCTTCTCAGCTGGGTGTAAGTCAGGATTACCTTACCAGAATTTTTCACAAGGAAATGGGAGTTTCTCTCTGGGATTACATTGAAATCATGCGGCTTCATTATTCACAGAAACTTCTTATGGAAAGTTCCATGCCTGTGAGCGAAGTGGCTCTTCACAGTGGATTTAATGACTGCACCTATTATAACAGAGAATTTAAGAAAGCTTTTGGCGTAACTCCGGGAGAATTCCGGAAAGGGCAGCCTGTGCTGAATGACAAAATACTCTAAATAAATTATAATCTCTTCTCATGAAAAACTCTTTGAATAACGAACTTGCTGTGTGCGGATTTGCTGCGGTTAAAACACTGGAAAAAGCTAACTGGCAGAGAATTAAACGCCTTTATTTTACAAGCGAAAAAGCTCCATTATTCGGTGGCCTGTGCAAAAAAATGGCTGGTGCTAAGAGACCCTATAATCAGGTAAAGGATGTAGTTGAACTGGAAAAACTTTCAGGCTCCGTTCATCATCAGGGGGTTGTAGCAATGATAGAAAGCCCTGAAATTCTTCCTCTTAATTCAGATATAACTTCTCAGTGGATTGAAAAGAAGGAAAGTGCAATTCTTCTGGATAGAGTTGGCAATGCTAATAATCTTGGGGCTATTGTAAGAAGTGCAGCCTTTTTTGGAGTGCAGAACATTGTAATTCCTCTGGATGATGCTCAGACTTCAATTACTACTTCATCATACAGAGTTGCGGAAGGTGGCATGGAATTTGTAAACGTTTATTCCGTAAAATCCATTACTAAACTTCTTACTGCAATGGCCGGTAAAATGGTCAGAATCGGTACAGACCTTAATGCCAGGGAAAAAACAACAGATCTTAAACAGATTTGTGAAGGAAAAAGCGTTTTGATTGTTCTGGGAAATGAAGAACATGGAATTTCTGACGAAGTTAAGGCAAATTGTGATCATCTTGTAATTATTCCTTTTGCAGGAATGAATGCAGGTGAAGAGGTGCCTAAAGTTGACAGTTTGAATGTTGCTCAGGCGGCCAGCATAATAATGTACGAAATGAACAAATAAGTGCCGATAATTATTGCAGGAAATTTGTGCTATGTCAGATAATAAAAAGAAAAAAGCAGGTCTGGGCTTTGCAGTTTGGTTTTTACTCTTTTTAGGTGTATTTATCCTGATTCTCATTAACTGGAAAACCATCAGTTCTAATTTTAATGATTTGAAAAATGTTGTGCAGGGTTCAAGAACTGAACAGCAGGAAAGAAAAGAAGAAATTGCTGCCAGAAAAGCTGAAGAAAAGGCAAGAAGGGCTGCTGAAAAAGATGCAAAAGAATATGCCCGGGCTCAGGAAAAAGAGCAGGGGGGCGTAACCATTACCCTTGGCGGTGACAAGTCATCTGAAAGTAATTCTGCTTCAGAAAAGAATCAGGCTCAGGAAGAAACTAAGAAAGAAGAAAGTTCTCAGGAGCAGGTAAAATCTGAAAGTAAACCTGAAAGTAAACCTGAATCTAAGGGTGAATCAAATTCTGAAACAAAAACAGAAAGTTCTGAAGAAAAGCGGACTTCTGAAAAAACAGATTCTGGAAACAATCAGGCAAAAGCTGAAGAGAATAAAAAAACTTCTGCTGAAGAAAACAATAATTCTGCTGCTGCAACTCAAACAGTAACTGCAACCAGAAACACAAAACTTTATTTTCTTAAAGTTGCTGCGAACGGTACTACCAGCATAATGGAAGTAACAAGAGTAATGGCAAAATCAGACAGCCCTTTAACAGATGCACTTAATGCAGTTATTTCAGGCCCTAATTCAAAAGAGTCTGCTGCAGGCTGCCAGTCCTATATTTCTTCAGGAACAAAACTTTTGTCTGCTTCCGTAAAAAATGGAATCGCTACCCTGAATTTTAATGAGAATCTTGCATATAATTCTTTTGGAATTGCAGGGCTTAACGCTGAACTGGAGCAGATTGTCTATACTGCAACTGCTTTTTCAACGGTAGATTCAGTGCAGATTCTTGTGGAAGGAAAATTAACTGATTACTTAAGCGAAGGTGTCTGGATAGGCACTCCGCTTAAGCGTTCAAGTTTTTAGTTGAATTGATTTTTATCAGAAACTGATTGTATTAAGAATATCAGCAAAATAAGACGGATTTTTCGAAAGGGCACTTTCATAAACTGACAGTGTTATAATAGAAAGTCCGTCTTTTGTTTTTCCGAGAATTGTGTATGAATGGAGCATGCTTTCTGCTTCCGGCATATAATGAAGGCGGGTGATTTTAATCTGCCTGTCATCTCCAGATTCAGATGTAGTCCACAAGGAAATGTAGCCTGCATTTTCACTTGAACAGAGCAGGTCCTTTTTTAAATGAAGAATAGCCAGTTCCTTCTGTTCCTCTGGAATTTTTACTGGTGTAATTGTGAGAAAGGCGCTGTCACCGAGCAGGTACATGTTGTCCATTGCCTGAGACCAGTTTTCATCAATTGTGATTTTTGTACCTTCAAAATCAACTGTAACTTTTTTAGCCTTCTTCTTGAGTTTAAATGAATGCTTTCTATCCTGCGTTGAAACTTTTCCTGTAAAGGCGTCAAAGCTTTTATCATTTTGTGAAACAAGCTGTCCGGTGATGATAACCTTTAAAAGCTGGCCACCGTCTGCACGGTTAACTGAAAGAATATTAAATACTGGTATGAGTGGAGAATATGTGATGTTAACATTTCCTCCAAACTGATCAATCTTTGCAGATTGAGTTACCTTCTTTCCCTGGGACATATCTACATTCTGGCGGGCTGCTGTAAACTCGTACATTAAATCGTGAATGTAGTTGATGATATCTACATCTTCATTTTTGTAAGCTCCCTGAATGGATTCTCCAGTCATCTTGAGATTCTTTTCGTTTTCATCAACAGTCATATAAACTGTAATGTTTCTGACCTCACTGTTTTCCTTTGAAGCCGGTTTATAATAACGAATTGCATAGGCTCCGTTTCCATAACTTAAAAATCCAATGTAAGTTGCTTCTGTAAAAGTATAATCCTGGTAAAAAACATAGGCACCGCTCTTGTCACTTATGTACTGATTTACTCCAGGAAGGGCAAAGGCTGTGGAAATAAAAAGGCTGCCTGCTGCAAAAAGCATTTTTCTGAAAATTGAGAAGAAATTTTTCATTAAAGTCTCCTAAAAGTACTGTAATCGTTTAACTATTATATACTTTTTTTTCTGGAATGTCTTTCTTCCATATAAACACTTCTTTTTTTCAGATGATACAAAGCATTTTTTAAGACTATTCAATTTTTTTTCAATTTGTATCATTATAGAGTTATGAGTAAGAAGGTTGTTATTGTCGGTGCCGGACTTGCCGGTTTGAGTGCCGGTATTTATGCCAGACAAGCCGGTTACGATGTTGAAATTTACGAAAAGAATCTTGAAGCAGGTGGCTGCTGTTCTGCCTGGAAGAGAGGTCCATATACAATTGATAACTGCATTCACTGGATGACAGGAACTTTGAAAGATTCCATGCAGTATAAAATCTGGAAAAATCTGGGTGCTTTGTCTGATGATACAAAGTACATCAAAAGGGAATCTTTTCTTTCCTGCGAATATCAGGGGCAGAAAATTACTCTCTGGAGAGATATTGAACGTACTAAAAAAGAAATGCTGGAACTTAGCCCGGAGGATGAAAAGGAGATTCTCCGCTTTATAGACTATACTCGTCTTGCCAGTACACTTCAGCAGCCTTATGAAAATTTTACTGAAGTAAGAAATGCCTTTAACGATTTTAACTCTTACGTTCCACGCTCAAAACTTTTGACTTCTGTTTTTGAATATGTATTTAAGTCTTCTACGGATATGGCAAAGCAGTTTAAGCATCCTCTTCTGCAGAAACTTTTTACAGATTTTATGTGTAAGGATTACGAGTCTTACTGGCTGGTTTTGTCTTATTCAATTTTTGTTGCCAATAACGGTGATATTCCAGAGGGAGGTTCTGCCGGTGTTGTTGAAAGAATGGTTAAAACTTTCAAGGATTTAGGGGGCAAACTTTATCTGGGCCTGCCGGTGAGCAAAATTGTTTTAAGTAAGCAAAAGTTTACGATTGATAAAGAAGTTTTCAGCAAGAGGGCTGTGGATTATTACAAGGTAAGAAAAATCACTGCCAGAAATGCAGAGGGAATTCTTCTCGTTGATGAAACCTTTGTTGAAGCAGATTATGTAATTTGTGCCTGCGATATTTTTTATACATTTGGAACTCTGCTTAAAAGAAAATATGCTCCAGCTTCCATTCGCAGAATTAAACATGGAAAATGCAAAAGTCCAATCTATTCTTCATTTCAGACTGCATTTGCTGTTCGGGGAGAAATGCCTGAAGTTGATCAACTCACTTTTTCCTGCAGGCCTGTAAATGTTGCTAAAGAAACTTATGACCGCATCTGTGTAAAAAATTACAGATGTTACGGGGATTATATTGCTCCAAAGGGCGAAACCGTTATTCAGGTAAGTCTTGTTCAGTATGTTCAGGATTATGAATACTGGCACAAACTCAGACAGCAGCCTGTACTTTATAAGAAAAAGAAAAATGAAGTTGCCCATGAAATTCTTACAAGAATAGAAGAACGCTTTCCTGAATATAGGGGCAAAATTAAACTTATAGATTGCTGGACTCCTTATACCTACCATAGAATGAACAATTGTTACTATGGGGCCTATATGCGATTTATAACTACTGCAACTAACAGAAATGCTTTTCTACCGATTGATGTAAAGGATTTGAGAAACGTTTTCCTTGCAAGTCACTGGCTCCGTTACCCGGGTGGAATTCCTACAGCTTCAGCTCTTGGAGGAGTTGTGGTAAACAGAATTAAACATCTGGATGAAGATCAGATTATCCGCACAAAGGTAAAAAAGAAACTTCAAAAGCGCAGAAAGCAGCTGGAAAAACAATATAAACTGGCTGAAGAAATTACCAGTTAAATCAAAAAAAGTGGGCCCTCTTGCCATTGTATACAAAAATCATTAAAGTAGGTCCACTTATCTTATCTGACTGCACAGATTATTTTGGTGCAGTCGTCAGTTAGTTCACCAACCTGACGGAAAACAAAAGGAGTCTATATGATTTTCCAAAATGAATTACTCATTATTCTTTCTGTTGTTATCTGCTTCGGCAGCGTAATCCTTCTTTACAAACTTTTCAAAAAATCTGGTCTTTATGCCTGGCTCGTACTTGAAACAATTACTGCTAACATTGAAGTTCTTATCCTTGTTAAAGCATTTGGTATGGAACAGACACTGGGCAATGTTCTCTTTGCATCAAGCTTCCTTACAACAGACATCATCTCTGAAATCTACGGAAAAAAAACAGCAAATAAAGCTGTATGGATTGGTATTGCAAGTACCCTTATCTTCCTTTTGATTTCACTTACCTGGCAGCTCTACATTCCTTCTGAAAATGATTTTGCATCTCCAATGATCCGCAATATTTTTGCCATCACACCACGCATTATGATTGCCAGTCTGATTGGTTATTTTGTCAGTGAATTCTACGATGTTTGGATTTACCACAAAATCTGGGATGCTACAACAAAGAAGTCCGGCAATTCAAAAAAGTTCCTCTGGCTGCGTAACAACGGATCAACCCTTACTTCACAGCTGATTAATGTAATTGTATTTACAACTATTGCATTTGCAGGAACTTACGATACAAAAACTTTCTTCAACGTTTTGATTTCAAGTTACGTGATTTACATTTTTACTTCCCTGCTGGATACTCCTTTCGTATACATTGCAAGAAAGATTCACGAAAAGGAACTTGAAAAAGAAGCCTCTAAGAATCAGGCTGCATAATAATCAAATACTTTTTTCAATGCAGCAATCGGGGTGTGGTGAGCCTTTGATTGTTGCAAAGAGTAGAAAATATCTATATAATATGCATACTTAACGCTATTTTTTTTAAGGGTGAATTATTATGTTATCAACAAACGAAATTAGAGTTGGAACTGCATTTATGTACGAAGGTGCCCCTCTTATCGTTCAGCGTATGCTTGGACAGAAGTCAGGACGTGCAGGTATTGTAACAAAGCTTCGTGTTAAGAATATCGTAACTGGCGGAACTCAGGACCTTGGTCTGGATGCTGGTGAAAAATTTGACGAAGTTGATCTTGATGAAAAGAAGGTAAAGCTTTCTTACATCGATGGTGATGATTTTCACTTCATGGATCAGGAAACATATGATGATGTTGTTCTTTCTAGGGAAGACCTTGGAGACAACGCTGGTTACATCTCTCCAGATGATGACTATGATGTTTCAATCACTTTCTATGATGGAAAGGCAGTTGGTGTTAACCTCCCAGTACAGGTAACACGTACAGTTACATACTGCGAACCTGGTGTTAAGGGCGATACTTCTGGTAAGTCTCTTAAGCCTGCTACACTTGATACAGGAATGGAAGTTAAGGTTCCTCTCTTTATCAACCAGGATGAAAGAATCGTTATTGATACACGTGACGGTTCATTCGTAGAACGTGCAAAGGATAAATAATCAGCTTATTTATTTCTATAAAAAAGCGGTTGTTTCCTGAATTCAGACAGCCGCTTTTTTAAACCTTTTGCTTCTACAAATTAAATATTTTTGACCCCGTAGCTCATTATGGATAGAGCGGCTGCCTCCTAAGCAGCAGGTGGCGAGTTCGAACCCCGCCGAGGTCATACGGTTTTACGTTTCTAAAGATTCTGCATTCAGATGCGGAATCTTTTTTTTTCTAAATCCTTGTTGAGTTAGACTTTTCTAACTATGCACTATTTTCTTTTTGTGATATATTCTCTGTTAAGAAAAATCATAAAGGAGAAAAATAATATTTATGAAGAATTATTTTGATTTAACTGGTCAGGTTGCAGTTGTAACTGGATGTTCAACAGGTCTTGGTGTTCAGATGGCTAAGGCTCTTGCTAACCAGGGTGCAAAGATTGTTGCAATTGCACGTCGCAAGGAAAAGATTGAGGCTGTTGCAAAGGAAATTGCCGACACATACAAGGTTGAAACACTTCCAATTCAGTGTGATATTACAGATACAGACAAAGTAAATGCTGCTGTTGATGAAGTTCTTGCAAAGTTCGGACGCATTGATATTGTAATTAACAATGCTGGTACAGGTGCAGTTGCTCCTGCTGAAGATATTACAGACGAACAGTTCTACAATGAAATGAACATTGACCTTTTTGGTTCGTTCCGTGTAGCTCGTGCTGTTGCAAAGAAGGCAATGATTCCTGCTAAGTATGGCCGTGTTATTAATATTGCTTCAATGTACGGTATGGTTGGAAACAAGGTTGCTCCTGCTTCTCCATATCACGCAGCAAAGGGTGGCGTTGTAAACTTAACACGTGGTCTTGCAGCAGAATGGGGTAAATACAACATTAACGTAAATGCTATCTGCCCTGGATATTTCTACTCACCACTTACAAAGGAAACTTTGGACAGCGACTTCTTCCAGCAGAACGCACAGACAATGATCCCTCTCAGCCGCTACGGTAACGAAGGTGAACTTGATACAGCTGCAATCTTCCTTGCAAGCCCTGCTTCAAGCTATGTAACTGGTGTTATTCTCCCTGTTGACGGCGGATACACATCAATGTAAATTTGTGAATAGATTTTCATGAAAGAACCCGTCATTCCGGTGCAAAACTGGTATGGCGGGTTTTTTGTTAAAAAAATGTAAGGAATCTGTCATAATACTGAAAAAAATTGTAAACTTTTGATGAAAAAAAAGTGCTGATTTGGGGCTTAATAAATTGACACGTGTTGATTATGGTGTCAAAATTATTGTTGACTTAATGAAAATTAGTATTATACTGTTGATAGTATTACTATCACGGTAATATTAGAAATTGGAGGCTGAATTATGAAGGTTTTGGTTATTGGTGGAGCAGGCTACATTGGAAGTCATGTTGTTAAGGAAATGATGAAGGCTGGACACAAGGTTACAGTTTTTGACAATCTTTCTAGCGGACTGAGATGCAACCTTTTCCCGGAGAACGATTTTATATATGGAAACATTCTTATCCCTGATGATCTGGATGCCGCTTTTGCCCAGGGATTTGACGCTTTTGTACACCTTGCTGCATTTAAGGCTGCGGGAGAATCAATGGTAAAGCCGGAAAAATATTCAGTAAATAATATTACTGGAACTTTGAACATTATGAATGCTGCAGTTAAACATAATTGTCTTAAGATGATTTTTTCTTCATCTGCTGCAACATTTGGCGAACCTCAGTATCTGCCAATGGATGAAAAACATCCTCAGAAGCCAATCAACTATTACGGTTTTACAAAACTTAAGATTGAAGAATTTATGGACTGGTACGATCAGCTCAAAGGAATGAAATTTGCAGCCCTTCGTTATTTTAATGCAGCCGGTTATGATCCTGAAGGTGTAATTCGTGGCCTTGAACAGAAACCTGAAAATCTTCTTCCACGCATAATGGAAGCTGCACTTGGTCAGAGACAGCTGAAAGTTTTCGGTACAGATTATGATACTCGTGACGGAACTTGTATCCGTGATTATGTTCATGTAACAGACCTTGCCCGCGCTCACGTTATGGCTCTGGAATATATTGCAAAGGAAAACAAGAGTATTAAATTAAATCTGGGAACAGAAAAGGGTACAACTGTTAAGGAATTGATTGATGCAGCCCGCCGCATTACAGGAAAGGAAATTCCTGCTGAAGATGCACCTCGCCGTCCTGGAGATCCTGCAAGTCTTTATACAACTTCTAAACTTGCTAAGGAACTTATCGGCTGGGAACCAAAGTATTCTGATGTAGATACTCTGGTTAAGACAACATGGGAAGTTTACAAATAATTTTTTTATATTTTCATTCCTATATAAATGTTTTATAATCTGAGGAGCAGTATTTAAGATTTTTAATTTTAAATACTGTTCCTTTTTTTTGTAAATCCAGGAGTGAAAATTGAGTGGAAGAAAGTCTGCTGTTTTGTTTTTTCTAGACGACAGCACATTAATTAAAAATCATAAATTCTGGAAAGAATTAAGAAAATATATTTATTCCTTAAGGGAATATTCCTACAAAAGCCAGAGCGAAAGTGAATTACTTTTCTGTAATTTTTCCGATGCAGAAAAAAATATCAATATTCAGCCTTTAGAATTATTTGCCTTTGCAAAAGATAATGAAACTTTGTTTGATCAGAATTCTTTTTCTGCTGCAGGTAAATATCTTGAGGATGAAAAAATCTCTTCATACGATAAAATCCTTTTTGTTTTTCTCTGCAATAATAAACTGATAAACGGTTCTAAATTAGTTGCACTTTATTCCAACCGGAATTTTGAAAAAGTTCAGAGAGTCTTTCTTTCCTTCAATGATAGTATGCCTTCAGAACTGCTTAATTTTGAAAGCGAAAAAAATAAAGTTTTGCTGGCATCTGAATTTTCTTCATACGTCCGCTCAAAAAGTTTTATTGATTTTTCCGTGGGAAAGACAAAATCCTTTTTTACAAGAAATTCTTATGCAAATTCTGAAAGCAAGCCTGATGATAAAAAACAGGAAACATATACTCAAACTGTATTTCCCGGATTAAAAAATCCTGATGAAAAGAGAAAAGGAAGATTTCGAAATGTTTTTATTATTCTCAGCATAATTGTTTTTGTTCATTGTATTCTTCTTCTAATTACGGCAGTTTCAAAATGTTCAGTTGACAAATATAATCAGTGGAATCAGGTTGATTTCTTCAATCAGAAAAATAAAGATATCTATGAAGTCTACACTGGAGACGGTGACAGACTTTCCTTGCGTGAAACTCCGGATACAACTTCAAAATCCAATGTCATTCTTATGCTGGTGGATCGGGAAAGAATGATTGTTAATGAATATGGATATGACTGGTGTCAGGTAAATTATCACGGCATTGAAGGTTACGTTAAAACTGAATGGATTAGAAAGGTTGATGAAAAAAATCCTGATTATGAGATACAGCGTCCTGATATGCTTTATGATTACGGTCTTGTTGTTGTGAGCAGAAAGATTAATGAAAGCAGCGGCTGGGATTACATTAAGCGTGCTGCTTCCGAAGGTTCAATCGCAGCTCAGTGGGAAATATATAAAGCCCTTACAAATGAAGATGATTCGGATTTAAGTTATGCAGCCAGGGAACAGCTGAACATTATTGTAAATAATTCTCTTTCATATGAAGAAAAAACTGCTTCTGAATTTAATCCTGAACTGGCTAAACAGAAAAAAGATAATGCTATGCTTGTGCGCAGAAAGGCGGCAAAAAAATTAAGTGAGTATTATGTTTCAATCGGTGATTTTGATAAGGCTGAACAGATGCTTAAGCTGGCATATTTAAATGGAGCTAAAAAAGATTATTACGATTATTACAGGCTTGGAACTCTTGCCAGAAAACTTGATTACAAGGAAAGTGCAAAACAGTTCTATCAGCAGGCAATTAATCAGATGGTAAAAGACAATTCTTATGGTAACAGAGATGCCAGACCTTATTACTATCTTGCCCTGATACAGAATGCAGAAGGAGATTATTCGCAGGCTTATAATAATTTCCTGGAAGGATATTACGCAGAGCAGTATTTGGAATATTCAAGTTTTGAGTGGACTAACTGTGTTTATTACATGGCCTATTATCTGGAATACGGTCTGGGGGTAAAATCTTCCTGGGTTAAGGCATACGATTATTATCAGCTTCTGGACAGTATGGGGTGGAAGGAGTCCTGGTTAAAAGAGGAGGACGAACTATGATTTTTAACAGAAAAAATATTTTTCTTATATTGATAATCTTTTTTATTTCAGCAGCATCTGCATTTGGAGAAAAAAAAGTTGCCCTTGTTGTAGGAAATCAAAATTATAAAAATTCTCCCCTGAATAATCCTAAGGCTGATGCCAAGGCAATGGTAGAAAAACTTAAAGCTATGGATTTCAGCATAATTGAATGTTATGACGTTGACCGGGCAACTTTTCTCAGACAGCTCCGTGTATTTTTCAATCAGCTGGATAAAACTGATATTGCACTCTTTTATTATTCAGGTCACGGTGTTGAAAATAAAAATACCAATTATCTTATTCCCGTTAATGAAGATATAAAGAGTGAAGATGACCTGCTGGTTTCTGCAATCAGTCTGGATTTTATTCTTGACGAAACTGCTGAGCATGATTGTTCTAAATTTGTAGTGATTCTTGATGCCTGCAGAAATAATCCTATAAAGAAAAGCAGGGGCTCTTCAAAGGGGCTGGTTCCGGTTACTCCAAATGCAACTCTGGAAAACTTTATTATGTATGCAACTGCTGCCGGCCAAACTGCGGATGACGGTTCTTCAAATCATTCTCCATTTACGGCTGCTCTTTTGAATCACATTGATGAGGATTCTACAATTCAGATAATTGCCCAGAAAGTTGCCAAGGAAGTGTATGCGGTTACAAATCAAATGCAGGACCCTTATACTGCCGGTAACTTAAAAAGTGATTTGTATTTGAACAGTAAGGGCAAAAAATATGACAGCTATTATTCGAATGCAGATATTAGTTTTGATGATTCAGGAAATCTGGAAATCGATACTGATGGCAAGAATGATAAAAAAAATCTTTTGACAGGACTTTTTATTGTTCTGATTATTCTTCTGATTCTAGTGCTTATTGCTTTTGTTTTCTTTATTATTTCCGGTAAAAAATCTAACGGCGTTAAAGTGGAAAAATCTTCTTCTGAAAATAATGAAGGTGCTCAGGAAAATACAGCTGCTGTAGAAGAATCATCTGCTCAAAATAAAGATTCTGCTGACGAGGAAAAAACTGAAAGGACCCAGAAAATATCTGCTCTCAATAAAGATTCTGTTGAGGAGAAAAAATCTGAAGAGCTTCCGGAAAATAATTTTGAAACTGAGGCCCATGAAGAAAACTCTGAAAAAATATTTGAAATCCCACAGGTATTAATTGATGATAAATTCTACATTATGAAGACCCCTGTGACTTTGGAAGAGTATAAAGAATTTTTTGCAAATCCTTCAGAATACAAGAACAATAATTTTCCTGTTACTAGAGTTAGTTTTAAGGATTCTGTAATTTTCTGCAATGCCCTGAGCCGCAGTCATAATCTGGAAGAAGTATACTCTTTTGAAGGCGACCATATTTTTATTGATGAAAAGAAAAATGGCTGGCGTCTTCCTTTTGAAGATGAATGGAAAAAAGCTTACGGCAAAGAACTTGATTTCAGCGTATTAGATGATTATGCCCTTTATTCAGAGAACTGTGACGGACTTGAAAAGTGCGAAAGTAAATCTCCTAACGAAAATGGTCTTTATGATATGGCAGGTCTTGTTCGTGAATGGTGCAATGATTCCTGTGAAGGAAAATGGAGACTTCTTAAAGGTGGTGCCTGGGACAGCGACAAGTATATGTTAAGTAAAGATTATAAAGACCGGGCCATAGAAAATTACAAAAGCGACAATGTTGGTTTTAGAATGGTAAGGAACAAATGAAAAAAATTACACTTTTAGCAGGCGGAATAATTATATCTTTTTTCTCACTGACACTTTCCTGCAATAATAATCTGAAGGGAGAAAAACATCCAAGATCAATCCTTGTGGATCAGGAAAATTATGAAAAACTCCCCATGAAAGCCAGACTGGTCACAAGGGCTTATGAAAATCTTCCTGAAGAATATTCTCTTAAGAACTATGCTCCCTATGCAGCATCTCAGGGAAGGTACGGAACTTGCAGCGCCTGGTCAATGTCTTATTGCGCAATGACTATAACGGACTCCATTGCTTTTGGAAGAAAAAATCGCAGTGATTCCACTGAACATGTTTTTTCTCCTTTTTATTTTTACAGAAAAATCAAACCCTATGATAAATATGCAGATGATGGAATATCCATGTCAGATGGGCTTAATCTGCTTAAATATACAGGAGTTCCTTATAGAAGTGAGGAGGAAAAAGCTGATCAGCGGTTTGAAAACTTTGACATAAATCAATATGAAAATTCCTCTCTTTATAAAATTGAAAGTTACACCAGACTTTACAGTTCTTATCTTAGTAATGAAGTAAATGTTTCTACAATAAAAAAAGCCCTGACTCAGAATAAGCCTGTAGTAATTGCTATATATTGTCCTGATTCCTTTGACTATGTTTATGGAGCAGACTGGAAACCATCTGATTACGATAAAAACAATAAGACCCGTTACGGCGGTCATGCACTTGTAATTGTAGGATATGATGACAACAGAAAAGGCGGCTCATTCCTTATTCAAAATTCCTGGGGAATTTACTGGGGAAATGAAGGTTATGTCTGGATTAATTATGATGATGCTCTGGAATTCATTTACGAAGCATATGAAATAAACAGAGGAATTGTTCGTTTTGATAATTCTTATCTCGATGCAGATGCAGATTTAGATGAGGATAAAAAAATTGATGATGAATCTGCATACGGTGATGACATCAATTATAACAGTGATGACCGGGATGATAGCGATGACAGCGACAGTGACTACGATGGATGGAGCTGGGACTGGAGCTGGTTTATAGACTGGGATTCTTATGAAGATGATTCAGATTACGGTAACGACTCTGATAGCGGCAATGATTCAGATTACGGCAGCGACTCTGATAACGGCAACGACACTGATTACGGTACTGATTCAGATTACGGTAACGACTCTGATTACGGCAACGACTCTGATTACGGTACTGATTCAGATTCTGATTCAGACAGCAACAGCGACAATGACTCAGATTCATATTCAGATCTTTACGATGATTATAGTTTCTTCTATTACTTTGATGATGGTCAGAATTATGTAACTCCAATCCCTCAGCCGGATCCAAGTCCTGCCCCTTCACCAAAGCCATCTTCAATTTTGATGTACAAGGGCCGGGTGAATCTTCCTTTATGGAAAGAAGATGGACAGCAGCTGGAAGTTTACTATAAGGATGGAGCTTACAGAACAAAAAAGCCTGTTTCTTACGGTACAAGATTTCAGACTGAAATTACAAATACTACACCATGTTACGTATACGCCTTTTCATCTGATGAAGGAACAGGAAAAGCTGTGAAAATTTTCCCTCGGGATGGTGAAAGTGCCTTGCTGGATTATTCAGAAAATACTATTGTGTATCCCGCAGAAAATTCTTACATCAAGGCAGATTATACAAGCGGAACAGACTATCTTATTTTGATTTATGCTCTCAAGCCTCTGGACCTGGACAAGATTATGGAATCCTATGAGACACTGGTTGAGGGCGGTTTGAAGGGTGAAGTGAATCTTTCTGAAAGATTAAAGCTTATGCTGGAGGGGGAAGAACTTATGTCTCCGGAAGAAATCACCATGAATAAAAATCAAATAAAATTTGAAGCGCATTCTTCTTCTTCAAACAAAATAATGGTTGTTCCTGTAATTATGAAACATGAATCAGCCTTGTAAAAAAGTAAATAAAACAAATGAGGTTTTTTATATGACTAATTTTAAGGATTTGGAAAAGTGGGTTGATGAACACACTCATGATATGGTTGATCTGGAAGCTCTTTTAACAAGCATTCCTGCTCTGGCTCCGGAGAATAAAGGAGATGGAGAAGAGAAAAAAGCAAAGGCACTGGAAAACTGGCTCGTTGAAAATGGAATTAAGGATATTATTCACTATGATGCACCAGATTCAAGGGTAAGTGCAGGCTATCGTCCAAACTTTGTTGCAACTATTCCAGGTACAGAAAATGATTATGCAATCTGGGCCTGCGCTCATCTGGATGTTGTTCCTGTTGGAGAACTTTCACTCTGGAATTCAGATCCATGGAAACTTGTTGAAAAAGATGGAAAAATTTTTGGCCGTGGTGTTGAAGATGATCAGCAGGGGCTGGTGAGCGGTGTACTTGCAGCACTTGCTTTTGTAAAGAATGGAATTTCTCCAAAGCACACAATCAAACTGCTTTTTATGTCAGATGAAGAAGTTGGTTCTCAGTACGGAATGAATTTCCTCATTAAAGAACATCTGGATATTTTTGGTAAGAATGATCGTATCCTGATTCCAGATGGAGGTGACCCTAAGGGAGAAATAATTGAAGTTGCTGAAAAAAATATTCTCTGGCTTCGCTGTCACACAATTGGTAAACAGTCTCACGGTTCACGTCCAGATCTTGGAAAAAATGCTAAACTGGCAGCCTGTGACCTGGCACTTAGAATAAATGGACTGGAAAAAGTTTTTACAGATTCAAATCCTGTTTTCGATATGCCTCTTTCAACTTTCCAGCCTACAATGCAGCTGGCAAATGTAGAGGGTATCAATATGATTCCTGGGGATGATGTTCTTTGTTTTGACTGCCGCATTAATCCAACTTACAAACTGGATCAGGTTAGAGCTGAAGTAAAAAAGATTGTTTCTGAAGTTGAAGCAAAATACGATGTTAAAATTGAAGTATCTGAGGCACAGGCAGAAGAGTCTCTTCCAACACCGGAAGATTCCCCTGTAGTTCAGGAACTGAAAGCCGCAATCAAGGCAGTACATGGAATTGATGCAAAACTTGTAGGCTTTGGAGGAGGAACTGTTGCTGCCCCTCTCCGTAACCTGGGGCTGAATGCAGTAGTGTGGTCTACTCTTGATAACGTATGCCATCAGCCAAATGAATATGCCGTAATTGCAAATATTGGTGCTGATGCCAAAACACTTGTTTACATGGCAATGAACTGATTTATCTGCTCAAATAACAGGGCAGCTCTCTGGGAAAAGATTTCTTCTACCAGAGAGCTGTTTTTGTTTTTAAAATCATTGAAATATTCCTCGAGTTCAGAAATGGAATCAAAACCGGAAAGAATTATTTCACAATATCCCGCATCCCTTAACTGAAGATGAGCAAGGTTTTCAATTTGATGAAGATGCTTTACATGAGGCAGTTTTGAAATTTTTTCCAGTTCCTTTTCCGGCAGAAGAGGAAGCTTAAAATTCATTGTAAGAAAAGTTTTTTCCTTAGAGCTTCCTTCCTTACAGTTTCCTTCCGGCAGATAAGAATCATAAATCATCTGGTAAAAGTTTTTATTTCGTGAAGCGGCGTAGGATGTACTCATTCCTGAAAGCCGTGGATTTACTTCTATTACGTACCACTCGGAATTTCTGTAAACTAAATCCACCTGAGCCCGACCGTAGAAGTCCATTTTTTCTGCCAGCCGGAGCATATCTTTTTCCAGACGGGGAAAATCCGGGGGAGTAAGAGGACCAATTTTAATGCTTTGTTTTGGAGAAGTGAGCCCAAATCTGTTTACTGAAAAAATAAATGGTTTAAGAATTGTGTAGTGACCAGGACATCCTTCAATTTCCAGCCCGAACTGAATGCCATCCAGAAATTCTTCAAAAAGCCTGTCAGAATTAAATCGTCTGGATTTAAGATAATTTTCTGCTTCTGCAAAAGTGTTCACAACTTCCATGGAATAGCTGCTCAATCCTACCGTATCTTTTATTACCAGGGGGTAATGAAGATTTTTAATCTGGTAAAGAACAGCGGACTTATAAACGTTTTCAAGAATGTCTTTTTTGTTTCCTGCAACCTGAAAAAGATTATGGTGAACGTAAACATAATCAGCACTTTTAATATTCAATTCTTCAAGAACTTTGTGGGTGCGGAATTTATCAAATGAATTTATCTGACTGTAAAGTGAATTACAGAAAGCCTTCACGCCTTTTTCAACAAGCAGTTCTTTAACAATTGCATCTTTCATTCCCAGCCAGTCGTAAGGTTTTTCGTAAAAGCTTGCAGCAAGAACTAAATCAGCTTTTTCATGAAGAATCCTGTCTGCAATTTCTTCTTCACTGCTTTCTGCCGGAAGAATAATATATTGAACTTTACTGCATTTTTTCTTAACTTCATTCCCCTGTAAATCCAGAAGAAAGGAACCGGGGAGAGATGTTACAAGTGTAATTTTGCAATCCGGGTGCAGTTCACAAAATTCTTCCCATTCTTCATAGCAGCTTTTTATGGAAGTAATGGAAAAATCCTGCCCTCTGTAAGAGTTGGAATTACACGAATAAAAAAGAATATGCATAAATTTCCGCCAGGTAATTTTAATTTTTAGTAAAGTGATTATTATTATAATCTTCCAGGGCCATTGCTTTTATTTCCCTGCGCTTTTTCTTTCCGTTGGAATTAAGGGGGATTTCTTTAAGAAATGCAAAGTAGTGGGGCCTGCTGTGTTTATTCAAATCTTTGCTTTGACTGCAAAAATCTGCAACTTCTTCAATTGTAAGATTATCATCCTTTGGAACAAGGTATGCGGCCAGAGCCTGTCCTCTCAGTTTGTCTGGAACAGAGGTTACTGCACAGTCAAATATCTGAGGATGCTGCTTAAGGGCGTTTTCTACTTTTTCCGGATAGATATTTTCTCCCGAAACAATAATCATATCATCCTTACGGCCTTTTACTGTAATAAGTCCATGTTCATCCCAGGTTCCAGTGTCTCCTGTGTAAAAAAATCCCTTGTGGAATTTTTTTCTGCTCATGGAAGTGTTCTGAAAATAGGAGCCGCTGGATTTTGCAGGAGAGCGGATAATTATTTCCCCTTCAGTTATATTGTCTTTTGGTACAAGAGCCTCCGGTTTAGAAAATCCTTTTTCCTTCATCTCAACAAGTAGAACTTCATCATCCAGACAAGAGTAACCGGCAGGAATTTCACTTGCGTCTGCTTTAATATCTTCTGGAGAAAGAATTGTATTCCAGAAAGTTTCAGTGGTGCCGTAATTGTTATAAATATTTGGACAAAGATTATTTGACAGATTGTCATAGTCTGCTTTTGTAAGAACTGAGCCCAGTGAAAGAACTCCTCTTAATGAAGAAAGTTTTTTCTTCCTTTTGGTTTCAATTTTTGTAATAAGGGCCAGGTTTGCCGGGGCGCCGGTAATATATGTGATTCCCAGATTTTCAATATAGTCCAGTGTGCTGCCAGGCTTAAAGGTTCTGCAGACAACAAGGGTTCCACCGCAGTAGAGAACAGGGCAGGGACCAAGGGCATGCAGCCCCCCTCTATGAAACCAGGGATTTGTGTTCAGGGTAATGTCTTTGTGGTTAAGTCCAAAATGCATGATTGCATCATGTGCCGTAAGAACTTCATTTACAATGTTGATTGGAACCAGTTTGGGCAGGGACGTAGTTCCCGAAGTACATAATCTGATGCTTTCGTCGTAAATATGACTTTTATGATTTATCTTTATTTCTTCCGGAGATTCAAAACGTATGTAATCAGCAAAGGTGTTTTCTTCCAGATCAGGAGATTTTTTTTCATATTTTTTTTCTTTTGTTCCCTGAATTGGAATATCTTCATCAAAAACTCCTGCCAGAACAGAAGACTTTGGTTTGTGCTTTATAAATTCAATTGCAGACAGGGCAGACTGAAGGGCTCTGTAGGAAATGATAACTACTTTTGGCTTATTAATATTAATGAGGCCCGCAATTTCCTTACTGCTGGATTTATAGCTTGCAGGAATAAATATAGCCCCAAGTTTTTTTGCCGCAATATAACTCATTGCAAACTCAGGACTGTTATGCAGGAAAACTAATACAGTGTCGTTTGGACCAACGCCGTCCTTCTGCATCCTGCGGGCCAGTTTATTACTGTAGGCATTCAGCTGGCAGTAGGTATAACTTTTTCCTAATTCAGGATCAAGAAGGGCAGCTTTATCTGAGAACCTGACAACATTACGCATAAATCCTCTGAGCCAGGTAAACTGGTGTTCAAACGTGTCTTTAAATGCATCATCATCATAGGTTCTCATATTTAAGATTTTATCTTACCTTGAAGAATAATCCAAGTATTAAAATTGTAATTAAAAGCTGGAGAATAAGGAACTTAATAAGTACCTGTGTTGGAGACCAGCCTCTGTTTTTTCTCATGTGGTCATGAAGAGGGAAACGGATGTTTTCGAAAATACTGATGTGAAGGAATCTCTTAAGGAAAACCTTCAGAAGTCCCATTCCGCCGTTAATGAAAATAATTGAAGATGTTGCCAGGAACATAAATGGGTTTCCGGTTATCATTACAGTAATTCCAATAAAGAATCCAAGGGCTCTTGAACCGGCGTCTCCCATAAGTACGTGAGAAGGGAAGGCATTGTGCCAGAGATATCCCATCAATACGCCTGCAAGACAGAAAGTCATTGCACCCCAGCTTGCACCAGATTCCAGGTGTGGAACCAGCAGGTAAGCGGAAATTTCTTTGTGACCCATAACAAGGTAAAGGACTGCAGCAGAAGTCATGAGGGCCAGAAGTACCTGTGTGGAACTTAAACCGTCAACTCCGTCAGTGCAGTTTGTTGTATTAATTGAAACCCAGAGAAGGATGATTGTTACCAGAATGAATACCCAGAGAGGAATGCGTACCGGATTTGTTACAAAAGGGAACCACCAGTAAATCTGTCCGTCAGGA
Organism: Treponema sp. UBA4307; assembly: GCA_002394685.1. Taxonomy (GTDB): domain Bacteria; phylum Spirochaetota; class Spirochaetia; order Treponematales; family Treponemataceae; genus Treponema_D. The sequence goes on from DGUP01000017.1 coordinate 67,148, forward strand.
TTTGAAGATTTAATAAAGAAAGCCAGAAGAACTGCTGCCAGGGAACATACAACTAAATCAAGGAAAGCCTTAATGTATTCTCCCCAGCCCTTTTCACTGCGGTCATCAAGATAACCTGTAAGCATCATGAGCCAGGTTAAAGCCAGTACCCCTGCCTGATACCAGTTTACCGGAATTATAAGCAGGGTAAGAATTACGAAAATTGAAATAAATACAATGCCCGAACCTGTAGGTTTACCCTGGGCAGCTTCCTTTGTAAGTGTAAAGTCCCTGCCCCTGTCGTGAGGAAGTACATTGTAAAATTTAGGAAGAATTTTGCGTGTAAGGAAAAAGCCTACATAAAGGCCGATGATAATCAAGAGTGAGTAAGACTGAAGCAGGCGGGCTGAGCCTCTTACAATACTTGCCCAAACTGAATCTGCTGCAATTGACTGAGCAGCATTAAAAAGTAATCCACCTAGATAGTAAATCATGGTGCAACTCCATAAAAAATTAATGTCATGATATAAAAATCAAGTATTCCAAAGTCTACTATAAAAAAGATTTTTATGGAATAAAGGGGGAATTTAACTTCTTTCTGGAGAATCCTCGAATTTTATGTCCATATCAATAATCTGGTGCTTTGCATCCTTGGAAATTATAGGAGAATTTTCATTGATGATATTTGTGTTCAGTTTTTTGTGTTCCACTGAAATTTTGTAAATTCCCTTCCAGTAGAGTTTTCCGTCACTTCCTTCCAGGAAAAGACATGTGTCCTGATCGTACTTGTCACAGTCCAGGTACAGAAGCAGGTGGCCGGAGCCTTCATTTGAGTCCAGAATGTTTCCGTCAATGTCACAGAAATGAACTTCCGCTACCTTAAGATTAAGGTCCTTTGTATTGTCAGAAAGAGTACTGTCCAGGGATTTGATTGTGGTGAGTTTTACGTCAAATTCTGAAGGATCAAGATCTTTTTCAGTAAAAGATTCAACATTTCTGCCTGCGTTAATGAGGATTGAGGTAACTCCCGGGCCCCATTCCATCTGATCAATAACCAGAGTATAGGAATCATCCTTTTCCTTGAATTCTTCGTAGGTTGATTTAATGGCCCACTTTCTTAACTTTATTGCCCCTATTACTAAAGCAGTTGCTGCTGCTACGAGAATAATTGCTGTTGTTATCTGCAAAATTTTACCTCTGGTTTCATCTTTCATAAATTTATCACCTTGTATGATTGTCTTGAGCATATCAGTAAATTTTTACAGGTTCAAGTGGAGAAAGATTTGTTTAAAATCCACCATTATATATAGCCCGAATGTCGAGTTTTGAAAATCAACGAATTTATCAAAAAAAACAGCTCCCAGTCATGAAAACAACTTATCGAAACCGCAGGCTCGCCTGCTACACGTATTTTGTGCTTGTAATTATTTACGTTTGCCGCTACCGCCGCGCCGTTTTTTTTGTTATGTTAGCAACTTTTCAAAACTCGACATTCGGGCTATATAGTAAGTATAAGGCCTTTTTAATTGACTGAAAGGGCTTAAATCAATAAGATATTTAGCATTATGACCGCTAACGAGTTACGTTCTAAGTACATTGAATTTTTTAAATCAAAGAATCACGTTGAAATTTCAGGCCAGTCTTTAATCCCTGAAAATGACCCTTCAGTTCTCTTTACAACAGCAGGTATGCACCCATTAGTTCCATATCTCCTTGGAGAACCTCATCCTGCCGGAACTCGCCTTACAGATTATCAGAAGTGTGTGCGCACTGGGGATATTGATGAAGTAGGTGACCCAAGTCACTTAACAATGTTTGAAATGCTGGGAAACTGGTCTCTTGGAGATTATTTCAAAAAGGAATCTATTTCTTTCTCATACGAATTCCTTACCAGTAAAGAATGGCTGGGACTGGATCCAAGAAAGATTTCAGTAACAGTTTTTGCGGGAGATGAAAATGCTCCTCGTGATGAAGAAGCTGCTTCTGTATGGAAGTCAGTTGGTATGCCGGAGGATAAAATTGCATATCTTCCTGCAAGTGATAACTGGTGGGCAGCAGGTCCAACAGGTCCATGTGGGCCTGATACAGAAATTTTCTATTGGGTTGGAGAAGGTCTTCCTCCAGAGGGCTCAAACAAGGGTACTGACAGTGCAAACTGGATGGAAATCTGGAACAACGTTTTCATGCAGTTTAACAGAGTTGATGAAAAGACTCTTGAACCTCTTCCAAAGAAGAATGTTGATACAGGTATGGGACTTGAAAGAACCAACTGTATCCTCCAGGGCAAGACTTCAGTTTACCTTACAGAAGTTTTCCAGCCTATCATTAATAAGATTGAAGAACTTTCAGGCTACAAGTACGGAACAGATGACCTTAAGGATCAGTCTGTACGCATTATTGCAGATCATGCCCGTTCTTCAACATTCATTCTCGGCGACCAGAAGGGGGTTACTCCGGATCGTGTAGGTGCAGGTTATGTTCTCCGCCGCCTGATCCGCCGTGCAGTACGCCACGGAATGAAGCTGGGTATTGAAAAAGACTTTATGGCTGAAATTGCCATGGTTGTAATCGATAACTTTAAGAATGCTTACCCTGAACTTGAACAGAATAAAGATAAGGTATGCTCTGAACTTACAAAGGAAGAGGCAAAATTCCGTCTTACACTTAAGAAGGGTGAAGCTGAATTCCAGAAGATGCTGCCTAACCTTAACAAGAATCCTAAAAAGGTTATTTCAGGTAAGGTTGCCTATAATCTTTACGAAACATACGGTTATCCTCTTGAACTTACCCAGGAACTTGGTAAGGAAAATGGATTTACAGTTGATGTAGAAGGATTTAAGGAAGCTGAACGCAAGCACCAGGAAGCTTCTAAAACAGCAGAAGCAGGAAAGGCAAAGGGTGGTATTGCAGAACAGTCTGATGTTGCTACAAAGTACCATACTGCAACTCACCTGCTGCAGCAGGCCCTTGTAGAAGTTCTGGGTGATCAGGTTGCACAGAAGGGATCAAACATCAACTCTGAAAGAATGAGATTTGACTTTACTTTTGAACGTCCTATGACAAAGGATGAAATTCAGAAGGTTGAAGATATTGTTAACCAGAAGATTAAGGAAGACCTTCCTGTAACAATGGAAGTTATGACCCTTGATCAGGCCAAGGCTGAAGGTGCCCGTGCCCTCTTCGTAAACAAGTACGGAGAACAGGTTAAGGTTTACACAATCGGTAAGGATCCTAAAAACGACTGGTTCTCAAAGGAAGTTTGTGGTGGACCTCACGTACAGCATACACTTCAGATTGGAGATTTCAAGATTGTTAAGGAACAGTCTTCTTCAGCAGGAGTTCGCAGAATTAAGGCTGTAATTTCAGGTGGACTTCCTCTTGATCCTGTAAAATAATTTTTTTTCACCTGTGCTTTGTAACAAAAAAAAAGTGCAGGTGTTTATTTTGTATAATCAGTTTATGGTGTATAATAGTGCAAGTTTTGTGCAGTTTTGCATGAACTACCAGAGTTTATCCATAACAAAAATTCATTGTAAACGAGGATTTTTATGAAACGTCGCTTAGTATTTGGTTTAGTAGCTTTACTCACAGCTGCAGCAGCATTTGCTCAGAATGATCTGCAGCCTCTGGTAATTGTCAAGCTCAATAAATCTGAAACAATTACATTAAAAACTCTCAAAACAAGAGTAAATTTCATCCAGAAGCAGTATGATGCTTATGGTGTTACACTTACTGCAAAGGAAAGAGGTGAAATCCTTGAATCCCTCATTGATGAAAAGCTTATTGTTCAGGCCGCTGCAAAGGAAAATCTTGCAATTACAGACAGCCAGGTAACCCAGGCCTTCCTTTCAACTTTCAGCCAGCAGCTGGGACGCAATGTTACAGAATCTGAACTTGAAAGCCTGATTCAGCAGCAGACAAAAATGAGTCTTAACGAATACCTGCTTCAGAATACAGGTATGGGCGTAGCAGATTACAAGGCTTACCTTAAGAATCAGCTCATTGTTCAGCAGTATGTTTACACAAAAAAGCAGCAGGAAATTGCAAAAGTTTCTGCAACAGATAAGGAAATCCGTGATTTCTATGATCTTAACAAGTCCAGCTTTATCTGGAATGACATGCTTAAACTTTACCTGGTAATTGTTCCAAAGGGAAATGACGCTACTGCAGCAAGAGCACTTTGTACACAGCTCCGCACTCAGTACAACGCAGCTCCTTCTACAGCAGGGGACACTATTTCCAAGGATGCAAGAAACGGTAAGAATTTCCAGGCAGGAACCATCATCGTACAGAAAACTTCAGCTCAGGCTGCTCAGCTTGGCTGGGATATGAACAAAATCGTTGAACTTTTCGGCAAATCAACTGGTACTGTTTCTGAAGTAAATGAAACTGCTACAGACTTCCAGTTCTATGCAGTTCAGAAGAAGTATGATGGAAAGATGCTTTCTCTGAGCGACATTGTTCAGCCTGAAACAACAGTTACTGTTTACGATTACATTAAGCAGAACCTTACAGCTCAGAAGCAGCAGCAGTACTTTGCACAGGCAGCCCAGGAAGTTGCAGATTCTCTGGATACACCAGCTAATGTTGAACGCAAAAAGACTGGTGCTGATCTTACAAATCTTTTAAGCTGGTAGGTTCAAGGTGTCACGTAGAAAAGGTAGAGTTCTGGCATTCCAGGCTCTTTATTCATACGACGTTGGCGGCCTTACTTTGGACAGCCTTCTCGAACTGGAATGGGACCAGAAAGATAAAAGCGAAATGGAAACAGGCCTTGCTGGTTCCCTTGCAGATTCTGCGCTGGAAAGTGAATCTGAAGATGAATCAAAGTCTGAATCAGATACAGAAACTAAGGATTATGCCCGTCTTCTGATTGCAGGTACAATTAATCACCTGGATGCAGTTGACGAAGCAATCAAAAAGCATCTCTCTGCAAAATGGGAGATTGGCAGATTGAACAAGGTAACTCTTGCCATCCTTCGTCTGTCTGTATTTGAACTGCTTTATCAGAAAGATCTGGCTGCAACAATAGTCATTGATGAAGCAATCCGTATTGCAAAAGATTACGGGGCTGATGATGCCTATAAGTTCATTAATGCCATACTGGACAGCATTTCAAAGGATGTTCCACGGTCTTAATTAAATAACTTGCACAGGTTCTGCCTGCATTGTAAAATATGTTAGCATGACTGTGATTAATACAAGACTCTTTCATAAAATATTTTTGATATTCACAGCGGCACTGGTTTCAGTGTCGCTTTTTGTTTCCTGCAATCATCGTTCTGACAGTTATAATATAATCAGCAGACTGGATGAAATTGACCTGCTGATTTCTGTGGGGGACACTAAAGAAGCCGTTCTCAAACTGAAGGAAGCGGAAAAATATACCTACAAGCCTCTGGATTTTATTGGAATTTACAAACGCTACATTTATCTTGGGGAAGATCAGGCAGGACTTAAACTTCTGGAAAAAGCAATGAAGAAACATCCTGGGGACGGGGAAATTCTTGCGGTACACGTTCACTATCTTCTTCGCCATAAGGAAATTGACCGGGCTTACGAAGAAGCAAAAGGCCTTGAAAAAACACAATATGCCTCCCTTTATTCAGAAGCACTTTTTTCCTATGCACTGAAATATCATCTCTCTGCAGAAGAACTCTTCAATCCATCCAGAAAAGAAAAAAAACTTAGAAAAGAAAAGCTTAAGGCAATTGAAAATGGTGAACTGGCGGAAGATAAGGGCTTTTATTATGACCGGCGCTTTATTCCTTTTTACATTTATGCCTACAAAGGTTCAAAAGTAAATCAGTGGATGATAAATGCGGCCTGTTTATATATGAGGGACGGAGACTACGAAAAAGCTGTTCTTCTTATGCCGGAAAAAATGCCTCTGGTAAGGGACAGTTATTTCTGGGCCTGTGTGCTTTTTGATTCTTCCCACTACGGAGAAAGCGTTCAGGCTCTTAACACAAACAAGGGGCTCTGGGGACAGGATGAATATTCCGTAAAATCCATAGCCCTTCTTTCAGATGATTATTATATTCTTGGAGAAGACCAGGCTGCAGAAGATGCCCGTTCGGTTCTCTTTACAATGGATATGGATGAAAAGGCCCTTCTTGCTTACAACAAAATTCTTCCTGTCATCTACCTTAACTCTGCAATTTTTGCCCGGGAAAATGATGATGTGAGCCATGAATATGATAGACTTAAATTTCTTGTAGAGCAGTTCCCTCTTTTTGAACCGGGACTGGCCTCTTACTGTCAGCTGGCGATTGATTCCCTTAACCGGCCGGAAGAAGAAGCTCTTTCTAAAAAACTCAGGGAAGCAGGTTTACGTACCCAGGCAATGGAGCGGCGGGATGCAATTCCTGAAGTCAGTATGGAAGAAGCTCTTGGTCGGGTAGATTCTGCCATTGCAGTTGAACCTTCTGCTGAATTTGAAGTTCTTAAAGAAAATGTTTACAGCTTGACCCACAAAAGCGAAAGTCAGGGGCAGAAACAGGTTCGTTTATGGAAGCTGCTGGAAAAAAATGAAAATGGAACTTCAACTTACCCGGAGGAAATTGTTCATCACGGAGTCTTTAAGTTGATTGGACTGAATCAGACTGAAGATGCCCGGGCCATGTTTGACGAATATCTTAATGTTTCTTATGGATTAACATTAAAGGATATTGGGGAATTTGTTCTTCCGGATCGTTTTGCTTCCTGGGAATATCAGGCTGCAGCGTGGTTTATGAAAGACATAAAGATTTCCAAATCCAGGGAAATTTATGAATATATCATTAAGAGGTTTAACGAAAGAAATCCTAGAACTCAGCACCAGAGTCAGAATGATGCAGTTATAAATGCCCTGATAAATCTTGCAGTTATATATGAAGGAACAAACCGGCAGGGTAAGGCTCTGGAATGTTTGAATGAAGCTCAGGGAAGATGTGTTGACGGCAAACTGAAGGCAGAAGCCCTTTACCGCATGGCAAAAATTCAGATGACGCAGAAGCAGGATCCTCAGGCCATTCAGTCCCTCCGTTATGCTTTAACCCTGGATGAGGACCACAACAAGGCCAGACTTTTACTTAAGCAGCTGACAAATGTTTATTAAAAAAAACTTGCCCTTTGAAGGTAATTTTAGTATCTTTTTTATTACAAAAGAAAATTAAATTTTGTTTAACAAAATTGGAGGAATATTATGGCAGTACGTCCACTTGGTGACAGAGTATTGGTAAAACAGGCACAGGCTGAAACAAAATCAGCTGGCGGCATCATTATTCCTGATACAGCTCAGGAAAAAACAACTCAGGCAGTTGTTACAGCTGTAGGAACAGGTACCGAAAAAGATCCAATTACTGTTAAAGTTGGTGAAACAATTCTTTACGATAAATATGCAGGAACTTCAATTAAGATTGATGGTGAAGACTATCTTATTCTTAAGATGTCAGACATCGTTGCTGTAATCGATAAATAATTTTGTCCCAAAAAGACTTAATTGTCTTTAAAGTGCGTCAAAATGATACAGTATTAGACCTAAAAAAAAGGACTGAGTCATTTTGACGCACTTTTATTTTAAAAAAGAAAAAAGTGTCCTGAAAAGCCTGTTTTGGGGCGGGAATTATGCAGGAAAAGGGCGGAATTTTTAAATTTAGCGTTTAAATTTTGAAAAATTTACAAAATATTTGGGAATTTGTTGAAGTTGGCATAATACTTGCAACATATATGGTATATCACACAGAATGAAGGAGATACACCATGAAAGCAGTTAATGACGATATTTTAAGTTCTTACCTTAAGGATATTAATAAAATTCCTCTTTTGTCACAGGAAGAAGAAACTGAACTTGCAAAAAAAGCTCAGGCTGGTGATAAAAAGGCAAAAGATGCCATTGTTAAAGCAAACCTTCGTTTTGTAGTAAACGTTGCAAAACAGTATCAGAATCAGGGACTGGATCTGGCAGACCTTATCTCTGAAGGAAATATTGGTCTTTTGATTGCAATCAATAAGTTCGATGTTTCAAAGGGTTATCACTTTATTTCATATGCTGTATGGTGGATCCGTCAGTCAATTATGAAAGCTGTTTACGAAAAGAGCCGGGCAATCCGCCTGCCTCTTAACAGAGTTAATGAACTTGTAAAGATTCAGAATGCCCGCAAATCTATAAATCACAATAAATCAGAAGCAGAACAGATTGACGAAATTGGACAGCTCCTTGGAATGGAAGCCAGTCACGTTCGTGAAATGCTGGAAATCTCTCACGAAATGGTAAGTATTGACGCTCAGGTTCAGGGCAAAGATTCTTCTAAAGCTACAGTTGGTGACTTTATTGAAGATACTTCATATCAGACTCCTGAAGTTGCAGCAATGAATGATTCTATGAAGAGTGAAATTCAGCATGTACTCAGCACCCTTAAACCAAATGAGGCAAAGGTTATCCGCCTGCGCTATGGTCTGGATGGAGATAAGCCTATGTCTCTTAAAGAAGTTGGTGAAGTCTGCAACCTTACAAAGGAAAGAATCCGCCAGATTGAAAAGAATGCAATTGTAAGAATGCAGCAGCCTTCAAGAAGAGTTCGTCTTGAAGCATACGTTGCTTAAGTTTACAGCTGATATTTTGCCCGTATGTAGTTAAAGGCATCATAACGGGCAATTTTAAGACATTCTTTATCCCGAATTAAATCTGCAAGACCCAGTGAAAGGTAGCCCGACTGCAAGGTTCCGCTTACTTCTCCTGGGCCTCGTAATTTTAAATCCTCTTCTGCAATTTTAAAACCGTCAGTGCTTTCGTGGAGTGCCATTAGACGATCTTTTCCGGTCTGGGAAATAGACTTGGAATAAATAAGAAAGCAGTAGGACTGGAGGGAGGAACGTCCAACCCGTCCCCTTAACTGATGAAGGGCTGCAAGTCCAAAGCGGTCTGCGTGTTCAATAACCATACAGTTTGCATTTGCCACATCAACACCAACTTCAACTACTGTTGTTGCTACAAGTATTTGTATTTTTCCAGTACGGAAATCTTCAAGAATCTGAGACTGTTCTTCTTCCGTAACTTTACTGTGGATAAGGGCGCATTTGTATTCCGGGTAAACCTGTCCGGAAAGAAAGGCGAACATTTCTTCTGCACTCTTTAAATCAGAGCTCCCTTTTTCCTGGTTATGAGAACTGTTTTCAGATTCCGCCTCTTCTTCATCCTCTCCTATGCGGGGGTAAACAAAATATGCCTGATGACCAGCTTTAAGTTCTTTTCTGACTGCTTCGTAGGCATTTGCTTCGTGGCCCATAACACTCAGGTAAGTTTTAATTGGTTTTCTTCCTTCCGGCATACTTTTTATTACGCTTACATCCAGATCCCCGAAAACTGTAAGGGCAAGAGTTTGAGGAATAGGGGTGGCGCTCATCATAAGCAGGTCAGGGGAGTGAGTCAGGCTGCCGCTGGAAATGCGACCTTTTTGCACAATGGATTCTCTCTGGGCAACTCCAAAACGGTGCTGCTCATCAATTACTGCCAGCTGAAGTTTTTTATAGCAGACATTCTGACTGAAAAGAGCGTGAGTCCCAATTACAATATTTATAAAGCCATCTTTAAGGGCATTTAAAAGATTATCCCGGCCTTTACTTTTCAGATTGCCGGTTAAAAAAGCAACTTTTATGCCCAGCACTTCCAGCATTCTTGCTGCATTTTCCGCATGCTGTTTTGCCAGAAGTTCAGTTGGTGCAAGAATTGCGCACTGGCCTCCGTAATCAATGACCCTGAGACAGAGAAAAAAAGCCACAAGGGTTTTACCGCTTCCAACATCCCCCTGGAGCAGTCTTTGCATGCTGAAAGGATTATGGGAAAGTTTTTCCGGTGCTGTAATCATCGTATTTGCTTCCCCCTGACTGCGGTCAACGTCCCGGTTTAAGTCAAGAATTACTCTTTTCTGGTCAGGAGTGAGGGAAAAGGGCAGTCTGGAAAGAAGATCCTGCTGGTGGGGAGAAAGACTCAGACGGAATTTTTCATCAAGCTGTTCTTCATTTTCTTCCTGAGATGAATCTTCTCCCAGTGCAGTTAAAGGCTGGACCCCATTTTTTTCTCCCGGAGCAATTAAGTCCAGTGCAGGCAGTCTGCCTCTGTGGTCCAGGGCACTCTTAGCAAGTTTGTATTCAAAAAGAAAAAGTTCTTCGTAGATTATGCTTTCCCTGGCTTTTTTAATATCTTCCGGAGTAGAGCCCTGATGTATTTTAAAAAGAGTTTCACTTTTGGAAAGAAGTTTCCGCTCCTGAATTACAGAAGGGGGTAATTCATCTTCAATAGATTTTCCGTAGAGTTTTAAGGCTGTACTTACAGCTTTGTGATAAATTTTTTGTGTAAGACCTTCTGTCAGGGGGTAAACAGGAACCATGCCTGTTGAAAGTAGTGAAGGTGAGGAAAAATCTTCCAGCGTGCCTTCCTGAGCAAGAACTTCTGTGTCAAAAGCAGATGACTGGAGCTGGCCGTAGCGTTCTTCAAATTTTCCGCTGATTCTTACAATGGAACCTACCGGCAGCGATTTTTGCAGAAAAGCTCTGTTAAAGGCAATAAGAAAAGCGTTTGCAGTTCCGTCTGTAATCTGAATTTTTAAGGTCTTCATCCGGCCGTAACCGAACCAGTCATGTCCTGTTACTTTGCAGATTGTGTATACTTTTGGATGAAGCTGAAACTGACACAGAGGAATTTTTTTAGTTCTGTCTTCATAACTTTTGGGATAAGTACTGAGCAGGTCACCGATTGTAAAAATATTGAGCCTGGCAAAGAGTTTTGCTTTTGCAGGCCCTAATCCCGGAAGAGTTTCAATCGTATTCTGTATCTGAGAAAGCTTCATATGAAAAGTATTATATCAGTTTTTTTTTAGAATGGAAGAAGGTTGATTCCTTTTACAAGTGCATGGAAAACAATACTCATCACCAGGTAAAAGAGTGAGGCAATAATTATACCTGCAATTAATCTGGCCCTATAGTCATCCTTCTTTATAAAAGCCCTTGTGATTTTTGTAAGAAAAGGATGGATACTGTAGTCAATTGATACAAGAACAGGATTTGAATTTACAGAACCCTTGCTCACAAGTAAAATTATCAGCCTTACAATAAGCAGTAGGATGAAAAAGATCATTATAGAAGAAAAAATTGACCATACTAAAGTGAGCAGCAGTCCTATGAAGGAACTGAACTTAAGAATGTTGCCTTTTCCCATTGTCTGAAAAAGACTTGATAAGGCTGCCAGAACACAAAGTCCGATTGCGGCGGAAAAATCAAAAGTACCGATTCTGGCCCACTTTATCTTGCTGAAAATATTCAGATAGGGATCACAAATTTTGCTCATAATTTCTTCAAATTTAGAAGACCGGGCCTGTGGAATCCATGTAAGTACAATTCTAATGATACAGGCGATTGTGTAAATTGAAATCAGTGATGCTAAAAGTGAAAAAATAATTGTCATAACTGCTCCTGTTTTATTTATTCAGTTTTATTCGAACCAGACATCATCAACAATTGCCAGATTCTTAATCTTTTCAGGAAGAGGTCCTGTAGAAGGAACCCTGAGCTGTGCATTTGCCTTAATGATGTAGCGGGTCTTGTTAATATCTATATGTAAATATACTGAACAATTGCCGCTGGAACCAAATAAAATTTCTTTAATTTCAACAAGATCTTTGGGGCCTGTGTACTGGTCATTTAACAGAATGTGGCACTCAGAGATTGATTTCTCCTTGAGCTTTTCCGGATCTACAATCTGGTCAACAATAAAACTTGCACTTGGAGGGTCCTGGTCTGTTCTTAATTCAGCCTTGCCCTGGAATGCGTAAATTCCCCCATCTTCAATATGATCCTTAAGTTTCTCCCAAACTGCCGGGAAAAAGGTTAAATCCATGGTTCCATCATAATCCATTATTTTTGCAAAGGCCATTTGTGTACCTTTTTTGGTCATGATTGAACGAAGTCCCTGAATCATACCAATTGCAACGTGGGTTTTACCAGCATTTTTTATAACACCGAAATTTCTTGTGCCGCTTGCTTTAAGGGCTTCTTTTTCTGCCTGAGTATCTTTTGCTGCCCTCATAAGGGTTTTACTGTTAACAGAGGCACATTTGTTTATTAATTCCTTCCATTCATCCAGAGGGTGGCCTGAAACGTAGCATCCGATTAATTCCTGCTCCATGTTCAGCTTTTCCATCTGAGGATATTCCGGAACTTCTTCAAACTTAAAGTCAGCAAATTCCTGAATGCCTGCATCTTCAAAGAGTGACTGCTGGCCGGAATCTGCACCCAGGTGTTTCTTATTTTCGTAGTCGATTGCCTGTTCGTAGTTTAAGAGAAGAGTTGCCCTTGTCTGGCCCAGTTTGTCGAAAGCACCGGTTTTAATGAGAACTTCTATGGCTTTTTTATTTACTGCAAGTTTTGCAGGAGCTTTGGACCCCTTTTCTTCTTCAGTATCAATATCATCCTTAAGGAAAAGAACTCTGTCCAGAAAATCAATGAAACTTTTGTAAGGACCATTTGCAGTTCTTTCCTTAACAATGGCGGTTGCGGCACCAGTTCCCATCCCCTTGATTCCACGGAGACCAAAAATAATGTGGCCGTCAATTACGTCAAAGTTAATGTCAGAAACATTTACATCCGGCGGATCAACCGGAATGTTCATGCGTCGGGCTTCTTCTATATATACCGGCAGCGTATCAGTTGAAGTAATTTCGTTTGTAAGGTTTGCTGCCATAAATTCAGCAGGACGATTTGCCTTGAGCCAGCCTGTTCTATAGGCCAGAACCGAATAAGCAGCAGCGTGAGATTTGTTAAATCCGTAGCCTGCAAACGGCAGCATGATTTCGAAAATCTCTTCGGCATGTTCTTTTGTAAATCCCTGCTGAAGGGCACCTTCAACAAATTCCTTCTTTTTTCCAATAAGAACTTCAGGCTTTTTCTTACCCATGGCACGGCGGAGCATATCTGCGGCACCAAGAGAGAATCCTGCAATCCTTTGAGAAACCTGCATAACCTGTTCCTGATAAACCATTACACCGTAGGTCTCTTTCAAAATACCTTCAAGACATGGGTCAGGATAGTGAATTGTTTCCGGCTTCCATTTACCGTCAATGTAGTTTGGAATGTAATCCATTGGACCTGGACGGTAGAGGGCATTCAAGGCAACAAGGTCTTCCAGTTTTTCAGGCTGGAACTGGCGGAGAATTTTCTGCATACCCGGAGATTCAAACTGGAATACAGCAACAGAGTCACCCCTCTTAAAAAGTTCGAAGGTTTTTTCATCAGTTTCACTAACATTTGCGCAGACAAAATCCTCTTCCCCAGGCTTTTTGTGTTTGTTGATAATATCTTCTGCATAGCGGATCAGGGAAAGGGTTTTAAGTCCCAGGTAGTCAAACTTTACCAGCCCACAAGGTTCAATAATATCCATTGTGTACTGTACGCCCACTTCACCGGTTTTTGGATCCTTAAATACAGGAGCCCAGTCAGGAAGGGCGGTGAGACCAATAACCATTCCCGAAGCATGAAGACCAGTGTTTCTGTTACAGCCTTCCAGTTTTTCTGCAATATCAAAAAGACGCTCGTAGCGTGGATCGTGGCGGTAAGGAGCAAGAAGACCTCCTGTTCCTTCCGGGAATTTTTCAGAAGCCTTAAAACCATCTTTCAGCTTAGCTTTTGGACTGTCAGGAACAAGCCCCTTGAGCATGTTTACTTCAGAAAGAGGAATGTCCAGAACACGACCAACATCTGCAATAACCTGCTTAGGTTTAAGAGTACCAAAAGTTACAATATGACCAACCTGAGGGTCTCCGTAAAGGTCACGGGTATGCTGAATAATATCCTGGCGGTAGTCGAAATCCATGTCCACGTCAAAATCCGGCATGGAAACACGTTCAGGATTAAGGAAGCGTTCAAAGATTAAGCCAAATCGGAAAGGATCAATATCCGTAATTGTCATACAGTAGGCAACAAGACTACCGGCACCGGAACCACGACCAGGACCAATTGGAATGTAAGGTTTAGGTCTGTTATTTACATTGTCGTAGCGGGACTTTGACCAGTTGATGAATTCCCATACAATAAGAAAGTATCCGGAGAAACCCATGCTGAAAATGATTGCAAGTTCATATTCAGCCCTTGCACGAATATTTGGAGTGATTTCCTTGTAACGCATGCGGAGACCTTTTTCTACCAGATAGCGTACATAATCATCCTGATTCTTTGTATACTCATCCCCGTGAGTCTGAAATTCCTTTGGAAGATCAAAGCGGGGAAGACAAGCCTTAAGTTCTAGAGTTCCATACTGATGAATTTCCAGATCACACATCTGGGCAATTTTCAAAGTATTGTCGTAAGCCTCAGGAAGTTCCGGGAAAAGCATGCGCATTTCTTCTTCAGTTTTAAAATACCATTCGCTGCGGCCTTCTCCCATTGTGGCGTGAGGTTTATCAAGAAGATTTTTAAAACCAATACAGCGGAGGGCATCCTGAGCTTCCGCATCTTCTCTTTCCATATAATGGATATCATTTGTAACAACCAGCGGAATGTCCAGGTCCCGGGCCAGTTTTATAAGTTTTGGATTTACCAGTTTCTGATCAGAAAGACCGTGATCCTGCAACTCAATATAGTAGTGGTCCTTGCCGAAAAGTTCCTTGTATTTTTTAGCAGTTGCGTAAGCCTCTTCATCCTTACCATTTAAAAGTAACTGAGGAATTTCACCCTGAATACAGGCACTGAGACAAATAAGACCTTCGTGGTAGGCCTGGAGCATTTCAAAATCAATGCGGGGCTTACCATAGTAAAGGGCATTTTCATCGCAGAAAGCCTTGCTGGAAAGCCAGGACATATTTTTGTAGCCGGTTTCATTCCTGCAGAGAAGGATCAGGTGAAAGTAGTGGGAATGCTTACCGTTCCTGCCGTAAGGAACATCATTTTTTTCATTGTGGCTGCCGTAAGCAACATAAAATTCTTCACCAACAACCGGATTAATACCATTTTTATGACACCAGTGCTCAAAGTTCAAAGCACCGAACATATTACCATGATCAGTCAGCGCCAGGGCTGGCATATTAAGCTGAACCGCCTTTTCCACAAGCTTAGGCAGTTTTGCACAGGAATCAAGCAGAGAATAGTCAGAGTGAACGTGCAGATGCACAAAATTCGATTTAGGGGTTCCTTCCGGGGGCTTATCAAATACAAAATAATCAGCCATCTATCTCCTCCTTAAAGATTCGGACTAATATTCTACTCAAAATCTGAAATAAAGGAAACAGTCTATAAAAATTTCTGACTTTTTTCGATTTCTGTTTTTTTGGGGGTATTTTGTATGGATTTTTTAGGATTTTTTTGGATTTTTTATGGAGCGTTCCTGAATATCTTCGACGGGCCATCCGCCACTTCGGTGCTGCCGCACTGCCTCCGGCCTGGCTCCTGTCCCGGCTAGGCGGAAGAATGGGAGAAAGACAAAAAAATTATAAATTTTTCCTCAAATTTGGCTCTTCTTTTTACATTTTTGTAACTTCACTGCTGATTATATAGTAGGGGGCTGATGAAAATGCTTTCGAGCACTTTTGTCATATGCAGATTCTGCCGTCGGCTAATCTGACATTAAGCCTCTTCACAACCGCACTGCGGAATATAAGGAGTAAAAAAATGAAAAATACTGATGTAAAAAATCTTACCCCGGAAGAAAAATGGGAGCAGGCGACAATCGCCAACAATTACATTTTCTACAAGGTCATGCACGAAAATCCGGATATCTGTAAAGAACTGCTGGAAATCTTACTGGAAATGAAAATTGACAGGATTGAAATTTATCAGGAAAAAGAACTGCTGGCTGAGTTTGGAAAGAAGGGAATCCGTATGGATGTATATGCAAGGGGCATGGACAAATCATTCGACCTTGAGATTCAGGCCTGTGACACAGGGGAGCTGCCTGAAAGAGCCCGTTACTATCAGGGACTTATGGACACAACACAGCTGGAAAGCGGCCAGGATTTTAAGAATCTTAACAGCAGTTATATAATTTTCATCTGCATTCCGGACATCTTTAAGGGCGGACTGGGCCGGTACACATTTGAAAATCTCTGTCTGGAAAACCCTGAAATCAAGTTGAATGATCGGGCCTACAAATACTTTTTTATTGCCAGAAACTATGATAAACTGTTGAACGAACAGCAGAAGGCTTTCATGAAGTGTATGCTCAGTAATGAAAGCTCAAGTACGTTTACGGAAAAGATCATCCGCATGGTGAAAAATGCAAAGCTCAACACTCAGTGGAGGAATAGTTTTATGGAATTCGAAAGACAACTGGCCTATTCATTCCGTGAAGGCAAGGCAGAGGGAAAAGCCGAAGGAATGGAACTGGGCAAGGCAGAAGGAAGAGACGAAAAAGCGGTGGAAGCCTCTGTGGAACTCCTAAAGAAGGGAGTGGCTCCTGAAATAATTGCTGAATGCGTAAAACTGCCACTGGAAAGGGTTCTGGAACTGGAGAAAGGGATAAAGACAGAAAACTTCAGTTAAATTTCTTCTGCCAGAAACTATGCTAAACAGTTGAACGAAAAGCAGAATATAGAGACGAGAATTGTGGAAGCCCACAAAAGTGCACTGTGCGTAAAATAGCTCAAAAAATTTATAGCGTTTGAGACCCATTTGAACCGTAACCTCCCGGCGTTGCTTTACGAGCTGATATATCATCGCTATAAAATAGAAGAATACCTTAAGTTTAAAATTTACGATTCAATGGAGCGTGAGATTCAGGCAAATTCCTGCCGCGACAGAATCGTTAAGTACGCACGGGGCCATGTTCTTTTTATTCCTCTTTTGGAAAATCACCTTGTTACCGCAAACTGTGCCTGCCGACTAGGAAAAGGGAGTGACTAGGCAATAAAACTTTTACGCTCCTTTATGACGTGTCAGGCATGGCATGGTTCAAGTGCGTCGTTATCTTGAAAAAATGCTTGTCAAAATCAAAAAAACGGTATTATATTATAATCATGGAAGGAACCGAGAGAAAAAGCGGATGGGGTGGTGCCCGAAAAGGTGCTGGCCGAAAACCCACTGGGAAAAAGACCAAATGTGTTTTCCTTACCCTGACGCTGGAACAGGCTGAAAAACTTTACCAGGATGCTGAACATGCGGATATGACTGTAAGCCAGTATGTGGTAAAAAGATGTCTGCTCCCGGTTTCTGAAAAACAAGAGAAGGTTTACAAACCGAAGAAGAAGGATATCAGATTCGAAAACGAACCTGATTGGGAAATGCCAGTTGCAGCGGAGGTAAAACACGATTATGGGATTCATAAAAGCAGTGATTAACCTTGCAATTATTTCGTTCTTGCTGGTTGCAGCGTATGCTGTATATTCAGTAAGTCCGTTAGCAATTCATCTTTAATTTTTTGAAGGTGAATTAACAAACATTTATAGAACAAGAAAGCCGAAGCTAAATTATTCGAGTTGGACTATAGAACATACCTTCTGTCAAACGCCGGAGCCAACAGGATCTACGCTGGAGCTTAAACATGTAAAATATCTGTGAGTGTATGTTTTACCAGATTTTCTTTACGTGTCTTGTAATCGTCCGAAGTGCAGTTTGCACTTGAATTAACGGTCTAAATGACCAGATTTCAGGAGGAAAACATGACTGTAGAAGAAATCATGAAACCGTACCCAAATCTTGTATTTATCAAAACAAGATTCCACATCGAAAACCAGAATCAGCTCAAAGATGAAAACTTCATTTTTGAAGATGACACACCAGAACTGAAGAAAAATCAGACACAAATAATGCCTCTGTCTATTACGGATTTCCCCGGTGTGCTTGCGTCATCAACGGCAATGGAAGCCGGAGCATGGGCAATCACAATCTGTCAAAAACAGAACTGGGAAATTTCCAGAGAGAACATAGAAGCCTGTCTTGCAAATCTTGAAATGGATTTTTAGCTGGAGACTCCTATGAGCAAAGGTGTTACAGAAACTTGGGCTGAATTCCTGGAACGCTACCCGAATCTGGTATTTGTTTGATTTTGCAGAATTCAATTTCGATGACGGATACATAGATGATTTCGGCTGCTGGAGAAGTTATGAGAGGACAGATTATTTTCAGCGTATCTTCAACACTCGGAACAAAGGTGTTAGGATGAAGATGTACATGGCCATGCAGGTGGCAAAGTAGGATGATATGTTGAATTGTTTAGTAGTAGCTTTGGGCGGCGGGATCGGAGCCTGCCTCAGATATCTGATAGGTCTGATTCCCCTCAAAGAACCATTTACCTTTCCGGTAAAGACCCTGGTGATAAATCTTCTGGGCTGTTTTGTTATCGGCCTGATTGCAGCTCTTGCCGTAAAGAATACTTCGCTTTCACCAAAGACTGTGCTTTTTATAAAGACCGGCTTGTGCGGGGGCTTTACGACTTTTTCGACCTTTGCCTTAGAAACAGAGACTCTGATTAAGACAGGATGTATTGGACTTGCTGTTTTATATGTTGCACTGAGCGTGGTTGCAGGAGTTTGGCTGGCCTTTGCAGGGCAAGTAGTAGTCGGGAAGTAGGGTAGAGCAAAAATGGAATCACTTACACCAATTCAGAAAGAAATAGTAACTGCCCTTAAAGACGGTGTGAATGCAGATGAAAATGAGATTTCTCATATAGCCCTTTTTGAAAACGTAAGAATGAATGTGAATCAATGAAAAAAAATGGTTATGGGGGTAATATTTATCAAAATGTAAAAATATACCCCAATAACTAGCAAATAACATGTATTTTGCATATAATTATGTTGAAAATGAGGTGAAAATGAAATATTACAAGCGCGAATCCTATTTGCAAAAGATACGTGGTTTTTACGATGATGCAGAAATTATAAAGGTAATAACGGGAGTTCGTCGTTGCGGGAAGTCTAGCCTTATGCAAACTATTGCAGATGAAATTTCAGAAAAAGGAATCTCTGCGGAGAATATCATCTATCTTAATCTGGATAAACGCGGATATAGAAGTGTAAAAACTCCAGAACAACTTGAAAAACTTATTGATGAAAACTCAAAGACCTCAGGCTTAAAATATCTTTTTATTGATGAAGTTCAGAATGTTAAAGATTTTGAGGAAGTTCTAAATGAATACCGCGATGATGGTGACTTTTCAATTTTTATAACAGGATCAAATTCATATCTCTTAAGTGGTGAATTGATTACAAAACTGACAGGCCGCTATATTGAGTTTGAAATGTTTCCTTTGAATTTCAATGAATATCTCGAAATGAAAAAGTTCTTTAAAAAGAATGTCAGTGCGAATCTGCTGGAAGAATTTGATAGCTATCTTATTGAAGGAGGTTTCCCTAAGGCTATTCAATTTGATTCGATTCAAGACAAGAGAACTTACATTTCCAGCGTAATTACTGAAATCTTCGAAAAAGATATTAAACGCCGTGTAAAGATAAAAAATACATCTGTCTTTAATAAAGTTCAGCAGTACCTTATTAATAATTTTGGTTCAACAACGAGTCTCACAAATATTCTTTCAGATTTAGAAAAGTCCGGCATGAAAATTAAACGTGAGACTTTAAACCGTTATATAAAGATTCTCTGTGATTCAAAAGTTTTATATGAATGTGAACGTTTTGATTTAAAGTCCAGAAAATCAATTTCTGGAGAAAAGAAGTATTATCTCTCAGATTTAGGATTTTATTATGCTACTAATACAGATAACCGCATTAATTATGGACCTGTTATGGAAAATCTTACATACGTTTATGCAAGAGGTAATAATTACTCTGTTAGTGTAGGACGTATAGGAAAGTTTGAATGCGATTTTATTCTTCGCAAAAATAACAGTGATTACAGTTATATACAGGTATGCATGACTATGATGGCAAGTACAGAAACAGAGGAACGAGAATACAAACCTCTTGAAATAATAAAAGATAATTTTCCAAAATACATTCTGACTCGAAGCGATCCAATTCAGCATCGTAATGGCATTATTCATAAAAATATGCCAGAACTTATGAAGAACGGAGAACTCTTTTAGATGACTGATTTAACACCGATTCAAAAAGAAATAGTAACTGCCCTTGAGCAGATGAAAGAAAAGTCTCTTATCACAGAAGCCAACCTTGCAAAGAAGGTTCGAGAAAATGCAAAAATCTCCGGTAAAAACAAAGCCGGAATCTGTCTGAAAGATCTGGAAGTTTGCATTGAATATCTAGGTGAAAATAGTCAGCTGCCATACGCACTTCATCTTAACAGTGCGAATGATATTCTGATAAAGAAAGAAGATTCGTGGAAACTGCTGGATGGGGATGCGAAAAAACGCCGTCAGTCCAGTGAGAAGTCTATCTCTGTTTTGACTAACGGCGATTTACGGCAGAAGGCTTCTGGTGGGAAATCTCCCAAAAAACGGAATGACCGAAAAAAGTTGAATATACGAGATGCGGAGGACTGGGATTAAGAGTTATAAAACAAAATCCTCGTTTTCTTCGACTTTTGTTGCATTTTCGATAATAAGAACAAAAGTGTATCCAAACTTTACATAAGGGGTTACAAACAAACTTACATAGGAAATTTCATCTTTTAGTTTGTTCCCAGTAATTCTTGATGACCAAACAGCTCTTAATTCACGTGCTCCTTCTCGTAGCGAATAAGACAATTCATCCTCACCCATATAAAGGCTTGATTTATCTAGTAGTTTATCTGTTAGTTTTGGTGTACCATAAATTGCTTCAACTCGTTCTTCAAAATTATAGAACATATTTTGAACTTCACGTCCATATTTATCAGCAGAAACAGGGTCTGATATACCTCGAATTCTGTAAAGTCCATGTTCATCATTTATCCAAGCAATATATTTAATAAATGTAGGGTGTTTCTTTTCGGGAAGAATGAAATATCGGTCATCATTTTCAATACGCTCAGGACGGTTACCTCCACATGCATTTGTGACCTGAGAAATATTCATTCCCATTGTTAATCCAAATGGGCCGCAAAAATGAAGAAAGGTACAAAACTTAATAATAAGGCAAAAATGAGTTTTTTCATTAAAAGCCCCCCTTAAATTATTGAGATACAACTGGCTCTTTTTTTTCAGAGAGAGTTAAGTATTCCTCAACAATTTTTTTTGCGAGAGATCTGGAAATCGTTTTCATATCTGAAAATTCGTCTCCTTCAGAATTTGCTGTAGCTTTGAAGGCTATTTGTCCAGTCTTTATATCTGTAAGGATAATTTCAAAACTGGCTTTTGGATACGAAACCGAATAACCCCCATAGGTACTTGTGTAAGGTACTGAAACTAATTGTCCATTAATATACTGAGTTTGATAATTTGTATAAGATGTTTGAGGAATATAAGCAGATTCTTCAGATGCAGTAACAACAGCTACGGAGAGGTATCCGTCTATATTATTGTCAAAAAGGATTTTTTTAATATCTTCATCTGTATATTCTTTTACTGGAGATATTAATTCAATGCTAGAAATTGCAATAATAGATTGTTCATTAAAAGCTGTAACAAGATCTGCTTCAATGGTTTTTCGAAAATCAATATCTCGTGAATTACCAAAAACCAATATTTTTTTATAAGATGAGAAATCAATGTCTGGATTCTTAAAGCTGCTGATATCAGTTGTTGCACAGCTAATAAATAGAAGAGAAGTTAGTAATAAAAAGAGTTTTTTCATAATTACTCCTTAGTTACATAATATAATTATAGCACATATTAGTCAGAAATCAATTTATGAATTGTTAGCAAAAATCGTCAAAAACAGGTCCTCCTGTCCACTTTTTGTTTTGCAGAATAGTAAAGTATTTTTGAGAACTGTCTTCATGAAAACAAGATCTGTATAATTCATGCACAAAAGTATTGTTTATAAGTTTAATTGTCATTACATGAAATTTCTTTATTGCACCAGGGTCTGCAGCTCTAGTTCTTACAATAAGAGTATCATTATGAATTATGGCTTCTTCTACTAAAGATTCTGCATAATCAGTTTTGAAAAATAAGGCTCCGTGTTTTAAATTTTCAAGATATTCTTCCAACGAGTGTTCATGTTCACCACTAGGACAGCATGGATATTTCGAAGGAAGTTTCATTCGTTTTTTATCATGTACCGCATTCTCGGTGAGCGTATAAACTAAATGATTATCGTTATTACATTCTGCAAAAAATCTTCTTTGATAGATCCATTCTCCTATAACACCTCTTTTTTCTGTTGGAGGAATGGAATCTTCTTGAGCCCAATGAAGAAGATTTTCGTAACAGTTTTTGCTTTCCTGAGCGGTTACTGAACGCATCCATTGTATGTCAGGGGAGAGATTTATATCATGAAGTATTTCAATGTGTTGTAATACATAATCTATTGGTTTACCTGTCATCCACATAATTCTTTTGCATGTAATTGGATTTAGAATAATATTTTCTAGTTTTGTTACCCAACGTAGATTATGGGGTCTGTTATCCTGCTTATTTGTATTTATATGGTCTATAATATGTTCTTTAGATGGTGCTTCTCCAAGAAATGCAGTCGCAACGATTCTGTGAACTCGTACACCTGAATGGAGTAAATACCCGTTTGCTTTATTCACTGTTCCGAATGTCCATATATTATCATTACGACGTTTACGCAAACCTTCTTTTGAATGCCTTAGAATTGCTCCATTATCGCGAACAGAATACATTTCACCATCATAAGTACAAAGAACTTCTTTATCGTATGAATCAATCAAATCACTCATACAAGTCCTTCTTTTGACTCCATTTCAGGATTAATTAATTCTTTTGCAATAATTTCAGCTTTTTCTTTTGAGTTCTGAACATATAAATTATGTGCAAGAACTTCCCAAGTCCAATCTGGTTTTTCATAGTTCTGATCAATTAAACTTAATGCAGTTGCATTTGCAAAAGAGACAGGAACCTTCTTTTCATTAAGTAATTCAATTCCTAAAAACCTCATTACCTCAGCAATAGCTGCAATTTGATCTGTTACTTTCAGTTCAGAAAGTTTTAATGTGGATTTTATATTTCTAACTACTTCAGCAGCTTTGTATTCTGCTTTACGAATTTCCCATGGATCAAAATTTGGCTCATAAATACTACGGGCATTATGTATATCATTATTCATTAGATGGGGATTTGTTAAGGCTGTAATGTTCATGTTTCTGATTTTTTGTATGGCTAAATTATAATCTTCATCAGTCCAACCAGAAGGAAGATCAACAATGGAGTCAATTTCTGCCTTTATTTCTTCATTTGATTTTTCTATAGTTCGGTTTATTCCATTGTTCATGAACAATAACTGAACAAGAACTTCGTTTCCGTATTTTTTTAACGCCTCTAATTTCTTATGTCTGATTTGTTTTTCATTATTTGTTAAAGCCATAATTTTCCCCCAGTTAGAAACCATTTAAAAAGAGTTATTAACCAAAATAATATAGTTAACTAACCGAAGAAAGTCAAGTCCATTAAAAAAGGGACCCAGCATCTCCACCGGGTCCTAGTTCACATTTTTGTCTTTCCTCCCTATTTTTGCGTACAAGCTGAATTACGTGTTTCCACATAAATAGGGTGGTACTTCTTTGTTGAGTTTTCATTGTGGGTGAAAGTTACAATCAGGACATCTGCCTGTTCCGATTTTACTACCGATGTATCAGGAGTAACGTCGTAGTAGGTAGCAGAAATGTGGTCTGTATCAATTTCACCGTAGTTATGATACAAGTGTGATGTACAGTCTCCTCCCATCTGAACGTGGAACGATGGTATGTAGTACCACAGACAGCTCTGGAATTCTTCAACGGATAGGCACTTTCCATCAAGGGATGTATCTCTTACACGTCCCCAGTCACTGTTCTGACTTGATTTATCAGTTTTTGTAACTGTCTTTTATGAACTGTGCATCCAGCCGGTATAGAATTCATATACGGTTGAAGAAGTTGTTGAATTCCTCAAACTGACAAAAGGAAATAATTTATATTTACTGAAAATAACAAAAAAATATTTTTAGACTATCAAACCGTGATAGTGTGCTTCTGTATATTTAGATTAGAAAATATATGGAGGTAAGTCCTATGGAGAATAATAAGAGTAAAGCGGTAATGATTGCAGAGTTTAAAATTTCTGATGCAATGGAAGAAATTACATGTGCAACCAGAAAAGTTTTGATGGATTATATGATGGAAATGTATTACATCAGTTTTTCTAAGATTGTAGCATACCTTGGTATAAAATCAAATGAAGCACAGGAGCTTCTTTCTAATCTTGATGAAAAGATGAAACAAAAAGTGATTGACGATGCTACTGGATTCAAAAAAAATGACAAAATGGTAATTGATGAAGTCGAGCACATTCTTTCCGCTTCTGGCATGGACTTCACTAAAGAATATAAAACTATTAATAAGTTTCTTCTTCAAACTTCTCAAGATTTTGCAGAAAGAAAAATTAATCAATTTCGGGAAACAACTCCAATTTTTCAGCAGAAGCTTAATGACAGTTTTTTCAGTTTTAATGACATACTCATTCTTGAGGACAGGACTATCCAAAGAATCCTTCAAGAAGTTGATATGCAGATGCTTGCAAAAGCCTTGAAAGGTTCTAAGCCGAAAATACAAACTAAGATTTTCCGAAATATGTCCCGCCGTACTGCCAATATGCTTAAAGAAGATATGAAATGTATGGGACCAATACGTTTGACTGATGTGGACAAAAGTCGGAAAGAAATAGTAAAGATTATTCTCTGCCTGGAAGATACAGGTGAAATTGTTATCTGCAGGAAGATTCGTATTTCAGATATTTTTGTAGATTAATTTGAGAGGTATAAAAAAATGCAAAAAGAAGAACATTGTAAGTCTGAAAGAGAAATAGAATTTTATATCTAGATTAATTTTAGACTATCAATATGTGATAGAGTGGGTTTATAATAATATATGTGTCAGGAGAAAAAATGGCAAAAGAAAAGGTAAAAAAACAATATACAAATGGTCTCGAAAGAATTTTAAAAATTGACTGGATGATATCAAACCTGCGTTATCCAAGTGTTCAAAATTTTGCAGAAGAGACTGGTGCTTCTATTCCAACCATCAACCGCGACTTAAGAGATTTACGAAACAAGTTTGGAGCCGAAGGTATTCTTCAGTATGACAGATATAAAAAAGGCTTTTATTATACAAGGCCTTCGTTCCGCATCCCTGCTATGCTTTCATCTGAAAAGCAGATTATTGCAGCAAGTCTGATGACGAAATTACTTGAACTTATTAAGAATACACCTGTTTATAAAAAAGCAATTGAAGTTTTTAATTCACTTTCTAATAACATCGATGAAAATACAAAACTTAATGTAAAAAAACTTTCAAACCGTATTCTGTTTTTAGGAATGGATCCAGTAAAAATCGATGATGAAATCTGGTCTAATCTGGAAGAAGCACTTTCTAAAAATTGTTACATCAAATTTGATTATGTGAAATATAACCGCAAGTTTGTAGTTCAGTCATGGCAGCTTATTTACAGCGAAGGAATGTGGTGTTTGTATGCATATAATCCAAATCCAGAAATAAAAGAAATCAGATTCTATAACCTTACAGGAATCAAGAATCT
Organism: Treponema sp. UBA4307; assembly: GCA_002394685.1. GTDB lineage: Bacteria > Spirochaetota > Spirochaetia > Treponematales > Treponemataceae > Treponema_D. Next base: position 92,682 of record DGUP01000017.1, read on the forward strand.
GGAACTTTTAAAAGAAACCTTCGAACTCCCGAAAGATTTTGAATATACAAAACGTGCAAAAGGAAACTTCCGCCGCTATATTGGAAAAGAACTTCTTTTCTATAAAATAAAAATCACTTCTGAAAAAACTCTCAATTACATCAGGACATATAAATGGACAGATGACCAGAAGTTTGAAGAGCAAAAGGACGGCAGCACAATAATGACGTTCTCCAGCAATCAGGATTACCCGATTCTGGGATGGGTTCTGAGCCACGGAATGCATGTGCAGCCTCTGGAACCGGAATGGCTGGTGGAGGAGTGGGGTAAGAATGTAAAGGCAATGGCAAATATTGCAAAAAAAATGAAAAATAAGAAATGTTAAATAAAAGAAAAATTACCCGCAGGAGTAATAATTGTACTTATTGGAATTGCGTGAAATGAATTATTGCAGGATTGGGGAATTGTAAAAATACTACAGCGTATGAAAATATAATGGAGAAATGGTATATGAATTCAATTAAATATTTTTTTGGTAAAGGGGAATATGATGATGTGCTTACTTGTCTTTCAACGACAAAAGTTAACTCATACAAAACATCTTCTTTACCATTGGCTCAGTTTTGGAGACCTTCAAAGAGTTTAGATAAATTTATTTCGAAATTAAAGAAGGAGCAAGGTATTGATATTTCGACTTTTGAGGCATACTTTGAATATCCAACTGAATGTTTAAAAGAAAATGTAAGATTACAATATTCAAAACCTTCAATGACAGATTTAATGTTAATGAATAAAAGTTTTCAAATTGCTATTGAAGGAAAGTATACAGAATATTCAGAGAGTCACTATGAAACCATTAAAGAATGGAATCGAGATAATGAAGTTCATAAGAATAAAATTAAAGAAAATTGGTTTTCCTATTTGAAAGATTGTCAAGCAACAAATAAAACAGAATTAATAGAAGATATTCCTTATCAATTTTTACATCGAACAGCTTCAGCTTGTTTTAAGTGTGAAAACAGAATTCCTGTGCTTGTATATCAATTGTTTTATGATGATGAAAATAAGGAAAAAGAAGAACAGTTTGTTAAAGAACTTGAAAAATGGGCAGGGATGTTAGGTTTGTCTGAAAAAATAAAATTTCTAGTTTTCGAAGTAAAAATTACTAATATCGATATTGTTGAAAAAAAATATAAAGGGGCACGTTCTGATTTGTTTTTAATTATGAAGGAATTAAAGGATGAACCAATATTTGAATTTGATTGGAATACGATAAGAATTCGAAATATTACTTCAAAATCTAATGAATAGATATGTTTCGTTCAAAGTAAATGCAGTAAAAAAAGGCTGGTATTACTCGGGATTCTTCTTATAAAGTAAAAACGCATAATGGATTGTCAAATTTTAATTTTGATGCGAGACCAGAAGGTGAATGTAGAGAAGAAAAAATTGCACATGCAATGTACTGTCAATTTCAAGATTAGCCAACTGTTTTCGGAAGTATCCTGGAATGATTATGGAATAAAGATCTAAGGAAAGTTACTTCATTTGATTTAATTAAAAGGAGACAACAATGGATATGTCATTAAACACAAAATGCGTTCAGGCAGGTTATACTCCTGGTAATGGAGAACCCCGCCAGATTCCTAACATTCAGTCAACAACTCTTAAATATGATACCAGTGAAGAAATGGGTGCCCTTTTTGATCTGCAGAAAAGCGGTAATGTGCTTTTCTATTCTTCCCAGCCCTTACAGACATCACACCAACCGGTGGCGCCTGATACTTTTTCCAGTTCGGATGGAGTGAGTTTTACCGAAGTAAATGAGTTTCCGCCTGCTGGATGAACGTATTCAAA
>DGUP01000017.1:94593-95315 GCA_002394685.1 Treponema sp. UBA4307
CTTCATTGAAACATCGAGCCATACGGGGATTTCTTTTGGAACATTGAAGGGGCAGACTCCGCCGGGAGCAAATCCGGTGATTGCTTCAACCTGGTCTCGCTGAATCATGCTTGGTTTTGTATGAAAGAGTGCTTTGAACTTTGACGAGTTCACACGGCCATCACCTGCCATTACCACGATAACAGGTTTTTCATCCACAATGAATGAAAGTGTCTTTGCAATCTCCGCTTCAGAACAGCCAATCTGCTGTGCTGCATGTTCTACGGTATCGATTGTTTCTTTGTGTTCGGTGAGTCTGTCTGCATATCCCTTAGCTTTGAGGAAGTCTAAAACTTTTTCATTTATCATATATCTAAATATCCTTGTTTACCTATTATTCAGATAGGGATATAATACAAATAAGGGGGCAGTCAGTCAATGAAAAGTGTTTTGATAAAAGACACAACAAAGGAAGAAAGAGAAAAAATCGTTGCTGATGCTCTTGGATGCGGAAGCGATTGCTCGATGTGCTGTGCCTGTGGCGGCATGGAAATTGACTATCAGCAGTACATAGACGGTAAGAAAGAAATTGCCCAGCTGAATGCAGAATACCGGGCAAATACGATGATAGGGCACTAGATTATAGCTTTCCCATCAAATCCTTAATTGTTGTTTTTTTCAATTCTTCTTCCAAAGCCTTTTGGGCATTATCTAATGGCTGGTCTAGAACTGCATGGATTTTG
>DGUP01000017.1:95384-95507 GCA_002394685.1 Treponema sp. UBA4307
TGCCAACGGGACATTTTGGATTAGGATTTACATGAAAATTAAAAACAGAACGCTCGCTCTCCTTTTCTTCGCTCACTGCCTTGTAGACATCCAAAAGGGTAATTTCTTCGGCTTTCTTTGAAA
>DGUP01000031.1 GCA_002394685.1 Treponema sp. UBA4307
GCGTTATGCGCTTTGAATGCTGAGGAGGATCCAGTCGTATAAATCCTATTTGACAAGAAACTTTATTATAGAATCGCACCATAGGAAAGATTCGATTGCATTTCACTAGTGTTGAAAGGATAAAATAGTAAAATAAGGAGCTCGACCATGTATTGTCATATAAGAGCTCAAAATCTGCCTGTAAAGTAACCTTCAATTCTCACATATTTACTTTGTCTAATGTCCTGGAACCATTAATGTCATTGAAGTAGGCCTTTCAGTGACTTTGAAGTAACCTCAAAAATAGAATTAAGTATATCCCTGGAAATCTTTTCATCATTCTTTAATTCATCAAAAGCATTTATGTACTTTTTTGCAAAATCATTAAATATGTTTGAAAGTACGGAATACTTAATGTTCAAAGATTCAGCCAAAAGAGAAAAATCTTCCTGGGTTACTTTTTGAATTTCATAGTGTTTTCCAATTTTCATTGAAAGTTTTTCAGTCAGGCCTGAATAGATTATTGTCGAAACAACATCGTACAAAGGAGAAAGTTCTACACGATTATTTTTGTAAAGCAGAGAATAATTTTTTCCGTGACTGTCACAATTTCCCATCAAATAATTGAAAAGCACATATCTCAAGAACTTCTGAGTCTCCAAAGCCGGAACCGTGCAGACTTTCAATATGGTGTTGAAAATATCAGCAATGCCTGGTCCTCCATCATTCTGATATTTTGATGTATTCATGATACCAAGTGCCTGGCAAAAATCTTCCTGATGAAGACGTTGAATCGAGTCTGTTTCTTTAATGCGATCATATCGTTCAACTACAAAAATATCTTTTCCTGCAATATTCAACAAATCAACAGCTGGAACAGGAAGTCCAAGACTTTTTGCAAGTTTCATACAGATATATTCATTTTGCGCAAGGGAAGAACGACTGCCTGTTCGCGTTGGTTTTAAGATGTGAGTTGAAGGAGCACCATTTAATGGTAAATACCATTCTCCATTTATTTTTGCAAGCGCAAGTTTTTCCTGAGCACCTGCAAGAGAAAGACGCAACTTATCATCTGCTTTAATAAGAGGCCGGGTATTCATTTTTTCAATAAACTCCGAAAGCCTGTTACCATCCAAAAGTTCATAGTTATTTGAATCAAGTTTATAACTTGCTTCTTTAGACAATAAATCTTCATCATCATCTTCACTCAAAATTGAAATGAGGCCTGCACATTCTCCTCCTAATGCTTCAAGTAATTTCAGAGTGCTGGTTTCAGAAATATGAAGATAGTCAGCAATTTTTTTCCGCGAATCTTCTTCCGGTAAAAGTCCTGAGAAAAAAGGGATGCATTGCTTTTGCGGAAATTCCTCTCTTTGCAAAGGAAGTGAAGCAGAAAGGGGAACTGATTTTTTATCATTCAAATAATTTTCATCATAAACAAAAATTACTCCGCGATTTTCTGTTGATTCAAGAGAGCCAGCTTTTTTATTTCCAAAGAAAACGTTCAGCTTCATTTAATTTCTCCCGTATCATCTTCCCGATTTACGGCATAGAGATTTATCCCAAGCATTTCAAGACAATGAAGCACTTTATTCATCTGTAAAGTTTCTTTCCCATTTTCAAGTTCCGAAAAAAAACGGGCTCCAACATTACACATTGCGGCTGTTTCTGATTGAGTAAGTCCTAGCTGTTTTCGGCGGGTCTTCACTGCTTCTGATATTGATTCAACAGAAATAATTTTCATATTTACAGTATAACTTTCCCGAACGGGAAAATCAATAAAAATAGACCTGATATATTAAAATATTTTCCCGTTCGGGAATATGATTTGTTTTGTAATTTAACTCCACACCCCCTTGATTCAGATGGGGTAGAGCATTCTTATACTTTTACCTTACATTCTAGAAAACGAAACGGATTCTATTTCGCTTTTGAGTTCTGTACTTGGAGTGAACAAGATTCGTTTGCTGGTAATACTGGATGCATCTACATCTTCAGCTTTTCCGAGTTCGAGTGTAAATAAATTAATATGCTGGTATTTTTGCATAATCAATATCTCCCTGTTTTATTTAGCCATTTTTCAGTTTCATCATATTTATTGAATCTTGGATTCCATTTTTCTCCCCAGATTGTCTGCATATCATAAACGTCTGGATTGCTTGTCCATGGCTCAATAAAAATAAGCGAATTGTTTTCGTATACGCCGACATATAAGTGATTAAGGGTTAGTGAATGATTGCGTATGATAATGCAGTCATCAGCCTGTTCGGGGTATATAGCATCCCAAATCAATTTGAAACTGCAGGCATAATCAATGCAATTAACTTTGCCATCGCTATTTACATCTTTTACATATTTCTGTGCAAGTTTGATTGTCACAATTATTTGATTATTTGTAGACTGACTTATGGTATGCACATCTGCAGGTTTATCCCCCGGAGCCATAAGAAAAAGCGGAAGGAAAATAAATAATAAACATACAGCAGTTAATGCAAACCATTTTGCAGTGTGTTTTCGCAGAGCCTTATATGACATCCATTTTCCTGGATAAAGGCTGTCCTGAACGTAGTTTTGGGATACATATTTCGAGAGACGCTGTTTGTCATAATCATTCATTTGGTTATAGCAATTCCTGTACTGTCTTCCAATTTCGCATGAAGCGCATTCATCTTTTGTACAACGGCCAAATTGAATTCTGCAGATACAAGCTGAACGTCCTGCTGCAAGTTCACGAACAGCAAGATCATTGAAAGTTTCTTCACGATGAACAAATCTCAATTCATTCTCCATATTCATACCTCCACCTTAGTAGTTATCAGGATTAATCAAATCTTTGTTTTTGATTTCCTTTTGATTATCCCAAAATTTACTGTTTCTGAATCCCTGCCAGAAATAAGGATTCAAAACAATTCCAAAAACAACCCCAGCAGCGATAATGGCTAAAACACCTAAAAGAGTTTCCATAAGAGTCCTCCAGATGTTAGTGAATATAAGAGAAAGTTATTCCCAAGACACGGGAATGAAAAATGTGTAATTATAAATGTTCTATTATGAAATTCTTGTTTTCTTCAATCATTTTTGGAAGTACGTTCTTTTTATCGCCCGTAGCACTTGGTGAAGAACTAGAAAAGATTGCAGAGACAGATTTCGTATCTATTATTAATTTATGGTTATTAATAAAAGCTCCGCCTCTTGAAGCGTAAGGTTTTTCTAGAATTTTAAAATTTGTTGTATTTACAAATTTATATAAGAAATTGTTTAGCCAATATTTTTTTGTAACGGTACCTGCCATTAGAACAAATTTCAAATTGGTGCATTCTTTAATTCCTTCAACAAAAAAAGGAACTGATTGCTTAAACAATTCTATGGTATTTTCTGTTAATCCCAGCCTATCAAGGGAAGATAAGGATTTTGTTGCCCAAGGACATAAATTTATATCCTTCTTTTATTCTTCTAAAACTGGCATTTTTGTAGGAATCCTACAAAAAAAAGGTCTTCATCCGGTTTTTTACAAGTAAAATGAGCTTATTCTATGAGCAGTATTTTCCAATTTTTACCACCAATTACTACCTTTGCTTTTGGTGGTAATTGGTGGTAAAATATCTGCAAGAGGTTTGAGATGACAGATATTAACGAATTAGAAGAACAGATTGCAAAACTTCCAATCGGCTACATTATAGAAAAAGTCTTAAACGAAAAGACCTATTACTATCAGCAGTGGAGAGAAAACGGTAAGTCAAAAAGCCGATGCATCTCTGAAGAAGAAGCCAATACTCTTAGACCTCAGATTGAAGAAAGAAAAAAACTTCAGAAAGAATTAAAAGCCCTGAAAAAAACAATGACTGCCGCAATTTCTGAAACAGATGAAGAAGAAATCATTGAGCCTGATTTTAAAATGGCGGCTCTTTTCGGAGAATCCCTTTTGAATATGGCAAACTCTGCAGCTAAATATGAACGAAGGGACTGCTTTTCTAAGATTCAAAAATTCCTAACGACTCCAGCCGCTGATAAAGTCTGCCTTGTTTTCGGTTTACGCCGCACAGGAAAAACAACCCTCTTAAAGCAGCTTGTTCTTGCCATGAATGAAGAAGAACAAAAATCCTGTATTTATATTAAAGCAACTACAGAAAACACAATTGAAGAGCTGAACGCAGATTTGAAGCTCGCGAATAAACTGAAATACAAATATGTTTTCATAGATGAAATCACTCTGATTGAAAAGTTTATTGACAATGCAGCCCTTCTCTCGGATGTATACGCAGTACAAGGAATGAAAATTGTTTTGTCTGGAACCGATTCTCTTGGTTTTTGGTTTGCTCAGAACGAAGAACTTTATGACCGCGCTGTTACAATTCATACAACTTTTGTTCCTTTCCGTGAATACTCAAGACTTTTGAAAATAGATGATATTGATGAGTACATCCGTTATGGCGGAACTTTGAAAGCCGGTGAAACAGACTTTGAGGACAGCGATTCTAATGCCTTCGATGCTTCCTTTCGTAATGACGAATCTACCCGCCGCTACATAGACACTGCAATTGCTCAGAACATTCAGCATTCCCTCAAATGTTATGACAGAGGAAATCATTTTCGTAATCTGATTGATTTGTACAAAAAAGACGAGCTTACAAATGCTATCAACAGAATTATTGAAGACATGAACCAAGCCTTTACGGTAGATGTAATTACAAGAGATTTTAAATCCAGCGATTTAGGTTCTGCAAAGGATCTTCTCCGTCGTGAAAAAGATGAAACGAAGAGAACCGATTTTCTGGATACTTTTGATGCTACAGAAGTGACTAAAAAGTTGATGGAAATTCTTAAAATCCGCAACAAAGAAAGACAAATCATCGAAATTGAAGAAATCCATATTCAGGAAATTACAGAATATCTGAAAGCTCTGGATTTGATTGAAATCGTATACACAGAAAATCTTCCAATCAGCAACAAAAAACAAGAAAGAATTATTTTTACTCAAAGCGGAATGCGTTTTTGTCAGGCACAGGTGCTCGTATATTCACTTATGCAGGATGAAGTTTTCGGTTCGTTGACTGGTGAATTGCGCGATATTATCACAGAGAAAATTCTTGAGGATGTTCGCGGCCGAATGCTTGAGGATATTGTTTTTCTTGAAACAAAACGTGCATATGGTTCAAAACGTAATGTCTTTAAGCTCACATTTGCTTCTGGTGAATTTGATATGGTTATTCAGAATAAAACCCAAAAACACTGTGAGATTTTTGAAATCAAACACAGTAAAGAACCATTTTTCGCTCAGTACAGGCACATTAACGACGAAGAAAAAATTGTCCTGACAGAAGCTCAGTTTGGAAAGGTAGTACGAAGATGCGTAATCTATCGAGGTGAATCTCAGATGCTTGAAAATGGTATTGAGTATAAAAACGTGGAAGAGTTCTTGAAAGAACTTGCAGATGCAAAAACATTATAAACAAGAGTCTGGAAACATCTCCCTCGCAAATCCAAACTCCCGCTCCCCAAATAGCACCAGCATAATCTCATCAAAATCATCCTGATGCAGTTTCATCGTCTCAACTGCCACCCTGATAGCATCACGCTGCGGATAACCATAAACCCCGGCAGAAATCAAAGGAAATGCAATTGTCTTAAGCCCTATTTCTTTTGCAAGCTTCAAAGAATTTTCATAGCAGGAAGTCAAAAGTGCCTCAGCCTCTGCAGGCGAATGTTCAAAATAAATCGGCCCAACAGTATGAATCACGAATCTTGCTGGTAGTTTATATCCTTTTGTGATTTTAGCTTCGCCGGTTTTGCAGCCACCAAGAGTACGGCATTCAGCGAGAAGTTCAGGACCAGCGGCATAATGAATTGCACCGTCAACACCGCCACCTCCCAGTAGCGAAGAATTTGCTGCATTTACGATTGCGTCACAAGCAAGTTTAGTGATGTCACCCTTGATAATTCTGATTTTTCCCATATGGAGCTGATCGGACTTGAACCGACTACCTCTACAATTTGTTTAACGATAGTTTATAAAAAAATAGTCCAGTGGACTGTTTTTTTATAAACTGTCTATCAAGGGATTGTAGCGCTCTAGCCAGGTGAGCTACAGCCCCGATGATTATATAAACCAGTTTTTAAGCTTCAGTTTCAGAACTGGTTTCTTTAAATTGCGATGTTTAAAACAGCACTATTTGTGCTATTTAAAACTCGACGACTTGTTCAATAACGAAGTCATTGAACAAGTCAATTATATCACAATTCAGTATATTTTTTATTGCTTCCCTTCGCTTTTTCTACGGGATATTTTGCTTCGTTCATCGTCATTTTCATGTTGATAATTTCATCTTCATCCAAGTCGAGCTTATCCAGCAGATTCCGGCAGTACACCATAACATCAGCGAGTTCTTCTTTTACGTGCTGCAAATCATAATCTTTATCTGACCACTGAAAGCATTCCAAAAGCTCATTTGCCTCAATCGAGATGGATTTTGCAAGATTTGCCGGAGTGTGGAACTGATCCCAGTCGCGGTCTGCGGTGAATTTTCTGATTCTGTTTATTGTTTGTTCTGTCATATTTTTTTTATAGCGTAATTATTCAACTTTTGCACTACATAAAGAAACTTCCGTGGTCATTTTTATCACTGTTTTGGAATTTTTGCATAAATCTCCCTTACAGTTCATTGTATTTTTAAACTAACAGTTTAATTCTTTTATTCTCCTTTTGTTTGATTATGACACCTATAGGAGAATAACTTGGATCAACCTAATTCGATAAAATTATTTAAAGAGAATAATATCCGCTACGTCTGGGATGAAGAAAAAGAAGACTGGTACTTTTCTGTTTTGGATCTAATTTCTTTTTTGACAGATTGTTATAATCTTGAAGAATACATAAAAGAAATACTTTCTCGTGATGAAGGTTTAAGGCTTAGTTGGAATACAATATGTATCCCAGTTCAGATGCCAGAAGATGACGGAAAGTCACATGAAGTTCTATCCGTAAATACACAAGGTTTATTCCGTATCATTCAATCAGTTCCTTCAATAAAAGCAGAACCGTTTAAAAACTTTCTTGCAGAAATGGGAGCAGAACGCTTAAATCAAATGCAGAATCCAGCACTTTCTATAAAACAGGCACTTCAGGATTATCGAAGAAAGGGATATTCGGATGACTGGATAAATATGCGTTTAAATTCGATTGAAATTAAAAAGGAACTTACCGATCAATGGAACGTTCATAATGTAAAAGATCCTTTACAACATGATGTACTGACAGATGTAATTTGTAAAACCTGGTCCGGCAAAACTGTAAAAGAATACAAAAAATTTAAAGGTCTGAAAAAAGAATCTTTGGAAGATAACATGACAAATATTGAAATGGTTTTGAACATGCTGGCTGAAGTTTCTGCATCCAGTATTACTGCAGCAAAGAATCCTCAAACTTTTGAAGAAAATGTGCAATGTGCTATTAGTGGTGGAAGTGTTGCCGCTGTTGCCCGTCAAAGTCTGGAAAAGGAATTAGGCCACAGTGTTATTTCTTCGTTAAATACGAAAGCTTCCATTTCGGAACAAACAGATATTAAAAAACTAGATGTTGATTAATTATCAGTTGGAAACTGCAAATCTGGGGGACTGGTTGAAGTTCTTTTGAATAGATACCGGTGCATTTTTATTTTCAGATGAAGAGAAGCTCCTGTAAAAACGAATTTAAACTAACAGTTTATATCTTTTCCTAAAAAGCATAAGTAAACTTACTAGTATGACTTCAAATCGTAATGCTATAGCTGATTATCTTTCTTACACACTCATTTCCACAGGCGAGAACATTAATCTCCATTTTATTGATAATGAAATCTGGGCCACACTAAATCAGATCTCAAAGATTTATGGTGAAGAAGAAAATACAACACAGACAATTATTAAAAACATTTTTGAGAATGATGATTTTGAATTTGAGGACTTTTCAAAACAAATAGGTGGCACTACTTTTTATGCCTTTGATATTATTATCCAGGTCGGATTCAAAGTAAAAAATCAGAATGCGCTCCGATTCAGACAATGGTCAACTAAGCTTCTTTCTGAATATCTTATCAAAGGATTTGCACTGGATGACACTCGGCTTAAGAATTGCGGTCAGGTTTTCGATGATGATTATTTTAAAAGAGTTCAGGAAGAGTATGCAGAAATTGCCTTATCCAAACGCTCTTTTATTCAGAAAATTACAGATTTATTTGCAACAGCTTATGATTATGACAATTTAAGTTTTATTGCAAATCAGTTCTTTGAAAGTATGGCTCGTAAGAAAAATTTAATTGAACTTTCAACAGGAAATGAAATAATTGATTTTTATCTGCAACTTGGAGAACAAAAAACTTCTGCAAAAATCCCTTTAACAATGGAAGACTGGATTTATTATTTTAAGCCGATTCTAGATTCAGAAAATGAAGCAGATTCAAAATCAAGGATTAACAACGGCTATTATTTCAATCAACCTGCATATTTCGAAAGATTATCTTTAAATGCAGACGATAATTCAAACTTTCCACATTATAATGATGAGCTTTTTGAAATAACAAAAATAAAGAGGTCAAAATGAAAGAAGCCGATTTTATTGATTACTCAATGCAAATGCATTCAATGTCTCCAGAACAGAAGCTTCTTTTCTTGAAAGAACTTGTAGACAGCATGCAGAAAAATTATAAAAAGCCAGGCTTTATTGTTACTTCTCAAGAAGAACTTGAGCAAAAGCTGGAAGAAAGCTTTCAATCTCTTGAAAAAGAGAAACAGGAAGATGAACTCATCAGTACCTGGAAAGATAAAAATCTGGACCATTATGATTCATCAACACAAGTAGAAATCTTAAAGATTCGCCTGAAGCTGCAGGAACGTTTATTAAAACTTAGTAAAATAGGATTTAAGGATTCAGACTTATTTTGCAAACCAATTCAAGAAAAAATAAATCGGCTTCCAAAAT
>DGUP01000078.1:0-44196 GCA_002394685.1 Treponema sp. UBA4307
AAAACTCGACATTCGGGCTAATTAATCAACTTCCTAATAATAATATTACAATTGATTTATTGTAAATAACTGCCCAAGACTGATATACTGAAGGAATGAAAAACACACCCGATTATCAGGTAATTTACAATGACGACAGCATACTGGTCGTTAACAAAAAAAGCGGTTATTTAACAGCCTCAGACCGTCACGATTCAGATGCACCCCGTCTGGATCTTTCACTGGAAAATGAATTTGGAAAAGTATTTGCCGTACACCGCATTGATAAAGATGCCAGCGGAATTGTAATTTACGCAAAAAATCCACAGGCTCAGGAAGCTCTCTCCAGACAGTTCGATTCAAAAGAAATTACTAAAATTTACCACTGTCTGGTAAACGGTCACCCTTACTGGAAAGATCTTCACGTTGACCTTAAACTTCTTGCTGATGGTGACTTCCGCCACAGAACGGTTACAAACAAAAAATTCGGTAAACCTTCAATTACAGATTTTACCAATTTAGGCAGCTGCGGACCATATTCATGGATTCAAGCAGTTCCACTTACAGACCGCACTCATCAAATAAGGGCTCACCTTCAGGCTAACGATGTAACAATCGTCTGTGATCCACTATATTCAGGAAACCAGAAGCCGGTTCGACTGAGCGACATTAAGCATAACTACAATGGTGATACAGAAGAAGAAAGGCCTTTACTCAGCCGTCTTGCCCTTCATGCCTATTCCCTCACTATTACCCATCCGGTATCAGGGGAAAAAATGACCTTCACTGCAGATTACCCAAAAGACCTGGACGCTGTAAGAAAGCAGCTGGCAAAGATTTTCAAGATTGATCCTCTCTCAAAGGAGTAAAATCAATTCTCATGAAAAAAAGCCTGAAATGGTTAAGAAAAAGCCTTTCTATATTATTACTTTCTCTCTTTTCCACTCTGGCTTTTGCCCAGTCTGCGGATTCAAATTCTGCTGATAAAGAAAAAAAAATAACCTTTTCCATAAGCCCTTTTCTAACCTATCACAATGGCGTTCAACAGGAATTTGTTTATCAGGAAAATAATTCCGGCAATCAGGCAAAATTAAGTCAACTGGACTGGGAGCAGAAAAATTTACTTTTTGCAGGTATTGAAGCTCAGGCTGAATTTGGCAGCCATTTCATAATTCAGACAGATGCTTCCTTTGCAGTGCCGGGATATCAGACTGGTTATGTTTATGATTCTGACTGGGATAACTATTACAACAGCGACCTGGAAATTGCTTCCATAAAGAATTGCTATTCTATAAGCGACTGTGACTTTTTTTATTATTTTGCTGCATCCCTTTTCTTATATTATGATCCCCTCCCTGAAAGTGACTTTGATTTAATTCCTTTTGCAGGAGTGGATTATTCTTCAAACTGCTTTGAAGCTTGCGGCACCACAAGATGCTGGTATAACAGAACCAAAAATTCTTCCGGCTACTACGATTCCTGGGAAAATGCAGAAGAGAGTTATTTATATGGGACAGTCATGACTCTGAAAAGGCAAAATATTTTTACATGGATGGGATTTTCAACAGTTTACCGTCCATTACAGAATTTAAGTTTTTCCATTTCCTTTGCCCTGAATCCCTACAGTTTTGTTGATTCATTAGACCAGCATAACAAAAAAAACTTGTGGTATCTGGATTTATTAAGTCAGTTCTTCTGCGGATATAAATTTCAGGCTGAAGCAGAATACTCTTTCAATAAAAAACATTCTCTACGGGCAAACTTTAGTCTTCTTTCAATTGAAATGGACCAGGGAACAACCTACACATCCTATTCAGGAGAAAAAGGTTCTTTTTACAAAGATGATTCTTCCTGGCCTGGAGCTGCCTTCAACTACATGAAAGCAAGTCTGGCCTATCGTTTTACTATTTAGTTTTTTCTCCAGTCTGAGTTCCATCAAGAAGATAAATAACGTGATTACACATTTCTACAATGCGAGCATCGTGTGTAGAGAAAACGAAAGTAGTTTTAAGTTCACGGTTAAGTTTCTGCATAAGTTCAAGAATCTGTTCACCGTTTTTAGAGTCCAGGTTGGCAGTTGGTTCATCCGCCATAATCAGTGGAGCCTTTGTAACCAGGGCACGGGCAATGGCAACGCGCTGTCTCTGACCTCCAGACAATTCCTGTGGCTTATGTTTTTTCCAGTTAGAAAGACCTACTGTTTCGATCAGAAAATCAATCCACTCTTCCTTCTGTTCTCTGCTCATTCCATTGATTTCATCATTCAAATCCTGAGGTTTGTTAATATTCAGAGGAAGCTTTACATTTTCATATACATTCAAAACCGGCACCAGATTAAAAGTCTGAAAGATAAAACCAACATTCTGACTTCTTAAACCAGTAAGTTTTGTATCGATTGCGAGAGGAACCTTGTCGTTTTCCGGCAGAGTCATTCCTTCAAAAATATCCTGTCCATTAAGAATCACTTTTCCGCTGCTTGGAAGGTCGATTAACCCCATAATGTTAAGCAAAGTAGATTTTCCAGAACCAGATGGGCCTGAAATTGCTGCGAATTCACCTTTTTCAATTGAGAAAGAAACACCTTTAACGGCAGGTACTGAAACTTTACCCATCTGATAGTTTTTGCATACGTTCTGAAGTTCAATAATTTTCATAAAACTTATATTACACGTAATATTCAAACTTCTCAACCATTCAGCACTTCCGGACAGATTTTCAGAGTGAATTTCACTTCTTTAATCGATTTAAACAGCCCTTTATTGAGCAAATCTACTATTTATAGTAAATTCCAGTTATGTACGCTTTTAAGCTAGCCTTTAGAAATATCATCTCGCGAAAGAGTTCAATTGTTATTATCCTCTTTATTACTTTTGCCATTTCACTGCTGGTACTTTTCAACGCCATTTTTGACGGAACTGACCATGGTCTGGAAGAAGCATATGCTCACAGCTACACCGGTGACCTGGTAATTATGCCTCAGGCTGACTATCCAATGAGCCTTTTTGGCGATGAAACTCCGGTTACAGGAACTTTTTCTACAATTCCTCTCATTGATTCCTATAAAAATGTTAAGGAAATTGTTGAATCAAACCCTGCCCTGAACCAGTCGACTTTCCAGGTAACAGGGGCCGGTGCAATCAACGTTAATAACAAAAACTATACTACAGTACTGTTTGGAATCGACCCGGAAAATTATTTTAATCTGTTTCCTTCTATAATATTGCTGGAAGGTGATTATATTCAGCCTGGCCAGAATGCAATTATGCTTTCTTCGACTCAGATTAAGGCAATTAAGGACTCAACTTCCGTAGAACTTCATGCAGGTGATGATGTTCGTATTGCAAGCACCAACGGAACAAACTTTTCAATCCGCCTGGTAAAACTTGCAGGAATATACGAATACAAGGTTTCTAATGCCCAGCTGGACAAAATTACGCTGATTGATGCCCAGACCTGTCGCGAACTCATGGGCATAAATGAAATTTACGAAGAAATCCAGAATCTGGACGAAGATGAAACAAATCTTCTGGACGATTTTGATATTGATGATCTTTTCAACGAAGACAGCGGTCTGTTTACGGAAGACGGCGAAGGTCAATCCGCAGAAATCAATTATGAAGAACAGTTCATTTCTGATGATAATGAAACTCCTGAGGAAATCCAGACAATGGAATCTGCCGCATGGAATTTTATCATCTGTACAACAAATGAAAAGAATCAGAAAAAGGTTATTTCTTCCCTGAATGCTATTTTCAAAAACAATGATCTTCCTGTAAAAGCCGTAGACTGGAGAACTGCTGCAGGCGGAACGGTTTCTCTGGTAAACTATATGCGTCTTTTCCTGAACATCGGTCTTATTCTCATAATGCTTACAGGTTGTATCGTAATTAACAATGCCCTCACAGTTCAGGCCTTAAATCGTATTCAGGAAACGGGAACTCTCCGTTCAATGGGAGCAAAACGCAGGTTTATTGCAAAACAGTCATTTATTGAAACAGCCCTTCTCACAATTACAGCGGGTATTTTAGGCTGTCTTCTTGGAATTCTTATAAGTCGTCTTGTTTCAGGAATTCACATTCCTCTTACAAATGATTACTTAAAGCAGCTTTTCGGTACCCACCTGATTATTAAAATCACTGGAAAGACAATCAGCCTGTGTATGCTGCTTTCATTAATTCTTACAGTTGTAGGATGGTTCTTCCCTTTAAGAATTGCACTTAATACCAGCCCGGTTACTGCAATGAGGAGCGCTTCTTAATGTTTTATTTGAATCTTAGCAAACAATCACTTTTTACAAATTTCAGACAATATGTTTCTCTTTTTCTGGTAACACTTTTTGGTTCATTTATCATTCTGTTTACTACTTATGTTTCAGACGGAATGCTGAAATCCGTAAAAGAGAAAGCTCTTCTTTATTACGGCGGAGAAATTCAGTTTATTGGCGGAGATTCCCTGGCTTTCTACGATTTTGAAAACAGGGTTGAAATGGTAAAACCTTATTTTCCGAAAGATGTAACTTATATAGAAAGAATCAATCACGATGGTAATCACACTTACCTTTACTACGAGGGAGCTTACTCTAAAGTACGTTGTATTCAGGGAATTGATTTTACAAATCCTACTGAAAAAAACAATTTTGCTTCTTTTAACTATGCACAGGGCAATTCTGATTATACTGAAGGTAGTCATATTCTCTTAATTTCAGAACAGATTGCTCAAAAATTAGGGGTAAGTGCAGGAGATATAATCACAATCCAGACAAATGACACGAAGGGATCAATTAATACCTTAAATTTCACGGTTCAGGGCATTTTTATTGATTCCAGCATGTTTGGAAAATATACTGCCTATGCAGACATTGAAAGTCTCCGTCAGCTGGGGGCCTATGCTCCTGGTTACGACAACCGCTTTGCAATTTCATACAATGACCGCAGTCCTTCAAAGAAGGAAATTGTAAAACTTCAGGAAAGTCTGTCACAGAAATACAATATGTATCCTTTGACTGATAATAAAAGAGCATTTTATGATGTTCTGGAAAAAGAAGATTCGCAGAAGCCTATTTATGCTCTTATTACCCTGGATGCAAACATTAAAGATCTGGGCATGATAACAAGAGCCATTAAGTTGATTGTTCTTTTAATTACCGTTATTCTTGTTGCAATCATTGCTATTGGTATTGCAAGTACTTATCGGGTTATAATCCTTAAAAGAACTGTTGAAATTGGCACTTACAGAGCACTGGGAATGAAAACTAACGGAGTACGCATGGTTTTCATAACAGAAATTCTGCTGCTTCTTTTTACAGGTTTTATCTGCGGAATTGTGCTGGCCCTGATCTCTTCAAAGATAATCAGCCTTTTTAACTTCGCATTTATCCCTGCTTTTGACGTATTCCTTAAGGAGGGCCACCTGGCGCCGGTTTACAGTCTGTGGAATACCTTAAAATATTTATTTGTTATTATTGTAACGACCATTTTAATAGTATTGTTTACAATTCAGAAGCTTATTAGACTTAGTCCGGTAAAAGCTTTAGCAACAACAAACTAACTACGGAGTGGAAAACTTATGAAACACGTAAAATTTTTAACATTATGCCTTATTGGAATAGCAGCTATGGGAGCTTCTTTTGCAGAAAAGCTCTCTCAGAAAGAAGCAGAAACTCTCTTAAAAAAGGCTGATGCAACAACATCTTTTGCAGATACAGACTTTGCAGCTAACTATACAATTGTACAGGACAAACCTGGACAGGGTAAAAGTTCAAGAGAAGTTGTAATGTACAGAAGAGACAGTGCAAACACATATACAATTCTCATTCAGGCACCTGCTGCTGACAAAGGAAAAGGCTATTTCCAGGTAGACAACGGAATCTGGTACTACGATCCTAAGGATTCTCAGTTTATCTTTACCAGCGCAAAGGAAAAATTCGAGGGAACAAATATTAACAATTCAGACTTTGCTCCTCAGCGCTACAGCAAAGATTACAAGATTGTATCTGCTGAAACAGTAAAACTCGGTTCACTTAATTGTGTACTTTTTGAACTTGAAGCACAGGTAAATGACGTTGCATATCCAAAAGTGAAGCTCTGGGTTTCAAAAGATGACGGTTTAACCAGAAAACGGGAAGATTACAGTGCTTCCGGCCAGCTTTTGAGAACAACTGCCATTCCTTCTTACCAGAAATTCAAAAACCGCTCAGTTCCTGAAAAAATGCTTCTTGTAGACAACTTGCGCGGTAAGAAGATAGACGGTAAAATGCAATACGAAAAAACACAGGTTACTATTACCAACGTATCATTTGCCAAACAGAAGGATTCAGTATATTCTAAAAAATATATTGAGAGTATGAGTAAGTAATGAAAATTTCTTTAAAGAAAGGTTTTATTTTAATACTTTCCACAGTATGTCTCTGCCGGGGCTTGTGGGCAGTGTCTAACAACCAGAGCGGAGACAATTCAAGCGACTCAACAGAGCAGGACCAGGCTTACGAAGATGAAATGGATGACATCGATGCCCTGTTTGAAGATGCCGAAGATGATGAAGATGCAGAAGAAAAAGATATTTCCAATGCATTATCAGTTTTTAATAATAAAATAACCTTCTGGGGAAGCTTTAACGCAAAACTTGTATGGCTGCAGGAAATGTATCCTTCACCATCAAACCGCTACCCGGGAGCAAGTTTTTCATCATATATAGGCATAACAATTCGCCCTTATAAAGATCTTTCTTTACAGGCAAGTTTTCAGACAATCTTCCCTTCAATGGATTTTACGGTATATACCTACTTCCTGGATTACAACGTCTTGGGTTATGCCTTCCTTACTCTTGGAAGAACCAAAAAATCCTGGGGAAACAGTACAATCTTTGACACAAACATTCTGGACGATAAAGCAACAGATGAATATCCAGATGCGTCGGTTTTTCTTGCTTCTTCAACATCAAAACCTACATCTTACGATTTAATTGCCACAGTTCCTTTTTTCAAGGGCCAGATTGAAGGAATTATCTCTTATGAATCATACAGTGAAACTTCTTTAAGCCCTGACTTTTTCGAAGGCGAAGTACTTGTTGAATATCCTATTGGACCATTCAGCGTAGGATTCTTTTCAAAATTCTGGAATAAAGTCGCTGGAACCCACAAAAACAATGCTTACGGTCTTGAATTTACAGGAGATTTATTCGACATCCATTTAACCGGCTGGGGAAGCATCAACATTGATTTTGAAACTCCTGAAATTACTTATGCAAGAAGCGTAATTGGAGTTTCAAAAGCATGGTTAAACAATCCTAGAATGGGTATTACCTGCGAATATGAATTTATTTACAATCATCAGCAGGAAGATCAGTATGATTATATGCACTATATGGGCTTGAAATATGCCTGGAGTCATGTAGGAGGCTCAGTTTTCTCTCCATCCCTACAGTGGTTTATGGGATTTAATGACATGAACGGTGTTATTGCCCCGAGTATAACGATTTCCGTTCTTCCACATGCAACAATTACATTCTCAGTTCCTGTTTTCTACGGAAATCAGACTGTGAACTATCAGGGTGCAACAATTACATCATCTGCAGACAAACCGGTTATTTTTGGAGCTGCAGTTCTTTCGTTAAGCGGTGCATTCTAATTTTTGTAAATTTTGATTTTTCCGTGTTATAATTTAACCAGGACAAGAAATGTATTATTCCTTGTGCCCTGGTTATTTTTTTTACAAGGAGAATCATCATGAAAAATATAATTACTATAAGCCGTGAATACTGCTCCGGCGGCCATACAATTGGTCAGCTGCTGGCAAAAGAATTAAATATTCCCTTTTATGACAAAGAAATAATTGATATGACAGCCCAGCAGTCAGGTCTTTCCGCTGATTATATCAAAAACAATGAACAGAATCTTTCATCAGGATGGCTTTATACCCTGCTTTTAGGAGCCAGTTATGCAAGTCCAGGTTCATCATCTTTCAATCCTAACAATCATCTTCAGAACACACCTCTTGCAGATCAGGTCTTTAATGCACAGCGCAAAGTAATTGTTGATCTGGCAAAAAAAGGCCCTTGTGTAATTGTAGGCCGCTGTTCCGATTACATTCTGAAACACAGTGATGAAATTGATAAAAAAGATCTGCTGAATGTATTCATTTACGCCCCTATTGAAGACAAAGTAAAGCGTGGCATTGAAGAAAAAAGACTTGATCCTTCAAAAGCTGAAAAAGAAATTAAGCTGGTGGATAAACGTCGTGCAAATCATTACAACACTTTTACGGAAAGAACCTGGGGAAATCGTTCCCACTACGATCTTTTGTTGAACAGTTCCCTTCTGGGGCTTGAAGGAAGCGCAAAACTTATTGCTGAAATCGCAAAGAAATTATAAGCGCTTATTCCTTAAAGAAATTTAACCCTTACACTTTGAATTCGGCGGGCACTCTGATCTTCTACAATGAAAAGAGTGCCTGTTTTTTTATAAACCGCTCCTACAACAGGCAGTTCATCAAACTGTTCAAGAAGCCATCCCCCCAGCGTATCGAAATTTTCGCTGTACAAATCCAGATGAAGCAGACTGTTAAAATCATCAAGTTTCATATCACCTGGAACAATAAATTCATTGGTATTTACAACCTGAATTCGATTTTCTGGTGGCAGTTCCACATTACCATTTTCATCAGTAACCCTGCCTAAAACAGCCCTCAGCAGGTCATCCATTGTAACGATTCCTTCATTACCACCATATTCGTTAAGCACCAGGGCAAAATTGCACTTTTCTTTTTTAAAGAACGAAAGTAATTCTACTGCTGTAAAAGTTTCCGGAACATATTCCACAGGCCGCATACAGATACGAACAAAATCTTTACTTTCAGCAATTGGTTTTGATGCAAATAAAACTGATTTATAGTGAAGAACACCAATTACATTTTCCGGACTATCCTGATAAACCGGCAGACGGGAATATCCTGTATCCGCAAAGCATTTTATAACCTGGTCAACAGAATCTTCTACGTTTACAAATTTTACCAGTGAACGGTGACGCATTATTTCATGAACGCTCAGATCCGAAAACTGAATAAGCCGTTCAAGCATTTTGCGCTCGTTAATCTCCAGAGTTCCTTCCTTTTGTCCCACTTCAATAAGTGTTTTCAGTTCATCTTCAGTTAAAAGACTTTTCTTTGTTTTAAAAAATTTCTTCTCAATAAAATTAAGGAATTTTGTAAGCTGCTGAAAAATCCAGACAATCGGGAAAAAAACTGTTTGAATTATGATAATAATATTTGCCGAGCGGATTGCAGTTTTTTCTGAACGAATTGCGGCATAAGTTTTAGGAATTGTTTCTGAAAAAATGATTACCAGAATACTTACAAGGGCAGTGCCATAGGAAACATATTCGCTGCCAAGAATTTTAAGGGAAAGATTTGTAGCTAATGCAGAAATCAAAGTTGTTACCAGATTTGTACCAATCAACACCGTCGCAATCAAACTTTCCAGATTATTTCTTAAACGAAGAACTTTTTTTGCATTACGTTTATTGTCTTTTACCATCTGGCGGACAGTAATTCTTGAAAGAGAAGTGTATGCAGTTTCTGTTGAAGCAAAAAATGCCCCGCATAAAAGAAGAAGGATTTCTGCTGCAAGAGTAAGAATGATTTCAAAAATATTACTCATCTTCATCCTCCTTTAATTCACGGAAAACAACTTTTGCAATTCTGTGGTCATCCATTTTTGATACAGTAAATCTGTAACCGCTGCTGGTTATGCTGTCTCCAGGCTCCGGAATACTATCAAGTTTTTCCAGCATATAGCCGGCAAGAGTTTCAGACAGTTCCGATTCAAGTTTTATATTTAACTGTTCATTAATATCTGTAAGGCGGATTAATCCGTCTACTTCATCCGAACTGGTATTTTTTATCTGTACCTGAGATTTTTTTGCATAGTTTTTATATTCATCTGCAATTGGTCCAAAAATTTCACGGGCAATATCTTCACTGGTAAGCACACCTTCAGTTCCGGAATACTCATCAATTACAACAGCCATACTTTGTCTGTTTTCTCTGAGCATCTGCTGAATACTGGACATCTTTTTTGTTTCCAGAATAAAGAGCGGCGGGCGCATCACTTTTTCTACAGAAAAATCCTGAGGGTTGTTTTTATAAAAGAGAAGATCCTTGACGTAAAGAATTCCTACAATATCATCAATATCTTTTTTAAAAACCGGAAAGCGGGAAAGACGCAGCCGTTCCGAAAGTTCAATCACATCCTGATATTTGGCATCAAGAGGAATCACTTTAATATTTTTCCGCACAACCATTACGGCCTTTGCTTCAAGATCCGTAAATTTAAAAACCCGGTGCATCATCGTTTTTTCATTTTTTTCAATGACACCCTGTTCGCTGCCCACATCTATAAAAGTTTTAATTTCTTCTTCTGTAAAGGAGACTTCTTTTTTCTTTGTATCAACACCCATAATTTTAAGGGCGCCGCTTGTAATCCCTGTAAAAATAAAAACTGCAGGAGTAAGAATAATTTCTACTACATATATAAATCCGCTGAAGAAAAATGCAATTTTCTCCGGGTGATGAGTTGCAATCGTCTTAGGAGAAATCTCTCCAAAAATCAAAAGCAACATGGTGGTTACAAATGTAGCAATTCCTACACCAGTATTACCAAAAAGTTTAATTGCAATGACAGTAATAATAGATGACAGGGTGATATTAACCAGATTATTTCCCACAAGGAGAGTATTAATCAGCCTTTCTTTGTTATTTAAAAGCTGCCACACTCTCATAGCACGCCTGTCTTTTTTATTCCGCAGGGAACGCACCCTCAATTTGTTAATTGAAAGGAATGCACTCTCTGTTGAAGAAAAAATCATTGAAAGAATTATGAGTATGATTGAAATGATGATTAGAAAGGGTAAATCTTCCAGGTCCTGCATAAAAGTTTCTAAATTAATGTCCTTCCTGCACTGGATTTGCTTTCTTTTCTTCTTCTATTGCCTGATTAATTGCCTTAAGCTGCTCAAAAGAATTAAGTGTGTACAAAATCTGATTTGCGTTTTCACTTTCTTTATCAGCTTCATAAGCCTTATAGAGAATTTCGGTAATACGGTCGTAATCTTTGCTGCCTGTTCCCGCAAGAACAAATGCTTCCGTGTAATATGCAGTCTGAATCTGCTGGGAATTTAAATGTCCGTTCTGGCAGACTTCTTCAAAGATATCGCTTATGCCCTTAAAGTCGTTGTTATGTGCAGCAGTAATTGCATCAAGATAAGCCTTTTCCAGTTCGTATTTTCCAAGGAGACCTGTTTCATTTTCAGGATCAAGTTCAGGCACACTTTTAACTAAATCACTTAGAGGAACACGATATCTGGCATCTGTTGCTTCATAGAGGGCATCAATTGCATGAACCTTTTCCTTGCCCGACTTACTGTTAATTTCAGAAAGTAAATATTCTGCGTGAGTAATTTCTTCAGCATGATTGAATATTTCTTCCTGGAGTGCAAGAGGTGATTTTATTTTATCAGTAAGATTAAGTACTGCCATCACATAGCCCTGTGGTGACAGCACATAAACTTCAGGTATTTGAGAAAGAGAATAATTTTCACCCAGAAGAACGTTTTCATTCACAGATTTTTTTGTATCTGCAGCGGCCTTGTCAAAATCCGAATCAAAATCAATTGTTAAGACAACATAATCCTTATCAAAGATTTTATTAAATTCTTTGTCATTAAGGACAGAAGTTGTAAAATCCCTGCTTTCCTGACTCCACTTATTACCAGTGAAAACCAGCAGCATTTTTTGATTCTTACTTTGAGCCTTTTTCTGTGCCCCGGAAAATTCTGAATCCTTTCCGGAACAAGCAGAAAATGCCAGCAGTGCAAGTGCAATAATCGAGCAAATTAAAAGTCTGTTTTTCTTCATCGGGTGAATCAACATATTCTCTTTTCAGCCACCTTATTTGAAATATGAAACACCTGCGGCGAAAATATTCTGACAAGTGTTTTCATTTGGATTGATGATATTCTTGATAATATCAAGGCTTGAACCGTTAGAGTCAGTGCCCATTGTTCTTTCAGAATGACCCATTTTACCAAGTACGCGTCCGTCAGGGCTGGTAAGACCTTCAATTGCATACAAAGAACCGTTTGGATTATCCGGCTCACTGATTGAAGGAATACCCTTTTCATCAACATACTGAGTAAATACCTGACCATTTTCAAAGAGCTGCTTTGCTTCTTCCCTGCTGATTACAATTCTTCCTTCACCATGACTAATTGGAACAAGGTGAACTCTTTCATCAAGAACAGTTGAATTAAGTGCCCAAGGAGATGCAGCACTTACCATTCTTGTACGAACGATACGGCTTATATGACGGCCAATCTTGTTGAATGTAAGAGTTGGCATATCTTCTGCAGGGTCACGGATTTCTCCGTAAGGAACAAGGCCTGTCTTAATCAGTGCCTGGAATCCGTTACAGATACCAAGAACCAGACCATCTCTGTTTTTAAGAAGGTTCATGATTGAATCTGCAACTCTGTGTTCCCGGATAACATTTGCAATGAATTTTGCAGAACCATCAGGTTCATCTCCAGCAGAGAAGCCGCCAGGGAAAGCAATAATATTTGCAAGGTCAATTTCTTTCTTAAAGTTGTTAAGACTTTCAAGCAGATCATCTGAAGTACGGTTCTTGAAGATAAGAACTTTTGTTTCAGCACCATTCAGATTGAATGCACGGGCCATATCAACTTCACAGTTTGTTCCCGGGAATGCAGGAATGATTACCCTTGGCTTAGCATTTGTCTTTGTGTTAAAACTTGCAATTTCTGCACGAGCCTTTGCCAGAGAAGGATGCTGTTTAAGAGCCCATTCTTCCAGAGCAGGCTGTTCTTCTGCACCAGAAACAGGTGGGAATACTTTAGACAACTTTTCTTCCCAGACCTGCTCGATTTCAGAAAGAGTAATTTCTACATCTTCAATTGTAATCTTTGCATCAGAAATTGTTGAACCAATGCGGGCAACTGTACCTGGAGCAAATGAGCTGTCTGCTTCAAGATCAGCATCTGTTTCTACAAGAATTGAACCGTAAAGAGGTGTAAACAAATCTTCAACACCAGCAGCTTTCTCAATTCCAACAGCAGTTGCACTTACAGGGATCTCTTCCAGCTGGGCACCAATTCTGTTACCAAGGGCCATCTTACTAACAGCTTCTGCAATACCGCCGGCAGAAACCGGATACATTGCAAGAATCTTTCCTTCATCATTCAGCTTGTAAACAGCCTTTGCATTTTTCTTGAATGCTTCAAAATCTGGAGCAAGCTTGCTTGTGTAAGGAACCTGAACCAGATAAATTCCAGAGCCGGCTTTCTTGAAAGAACCGCTCACTACATGCTTAACGTCATCTGAATCAACTGCAAAAGAAACCAGAGTATGTGGAACATTCAAATCTTCGAAAGTACCAGACATTGAATCCTTTCCACCAATTGAACCGGTTCCCATATTAATCTGAGCATCAATAGAACCTAAAAGAGCCGCTGCAGGATAGCCCCATGTTTTTTCATCAACAGCACGTCCAAAGAATTCCTGGAATGAAAGACGGCAGGCTTCAGGCTTACCACCAAGACAGGCAATCTTTGCAAGTGAAGAAAGAACAGCTGTCTGTGAACCATGCCATGGTGACCACTGAGAAACCCGTGGATCAAATCCATATGCCATCAGGCTGACTGTTGAAGTTTCTCTTGGAGTAAGTACAGGAATCTTTGCTGCCATACCTGCTTCCGGAGTTCCCTGATACTTTCCACCATATGGGAAAAGCACTGATGAAGAACCGATGGAACCATCAAAACGTTCTCCCAAACCTCTCTGTGAACAGCAGGCCAAATCATTCATATTTGCAAGCCATGCAGACTTAATATCCGGAGCATTTTCATCTTCCTTCAGAATTTTTTCAACTGCTTCAAGAGGATGAACAAGTGGAGAATCTGCTGGAGCGGCAGGTGACTCAATTACGGCACTTGCATGATGTTCAGCACCGGCTGCATCAAGGAAGCTGCGGTCAAGTTCAACAATTGTCTTACCGCGCCACTTCATAACCAGTTTATTTGTATTTGTAACAGTTGCTACTACAACTGCATTAAGGTTCTTGTCATTACAAGCCTTGATGAAAGCATCCTTGTCCTTTGCACGAACAACTACTGCCATACGTTCCTGGCTTTCTGAAATTGCCAGTTCTGTTCCATCCAGACCTTCATACTTTTTAGGAACTGCATCCAGATTAATGTCCAGGCCCGGTGCAAGTTCACCAACTGCAACTGAAACACCACCAGCACCAAAGTCATTTGAGCGGCGGATCATTCTGCACACATCTTTTTCACGGAAGAGCAGCTGAATCTTTCTTTCTTCAACTGCATTTCCCTTCTGAACTTCTGCAGCGGCTGTTGTAACAGATTTAACGTCATGAACTTTAGAAGAACCTGTTGCTCCACCAATACCGTCGCGACCTGTTCCACCACCAAGGAGGATTACAATGTCACCTGCTTCCGGTTCTTCACGCATTACCTGATCACAAGGAGCGGCTGCAATAACTGCACCAAGTTCCATACGCTTAGCAACATAACCCGGATGATATACTTCATGAACCTGACCTGTTGTAAGACCAATCTGGTTTCCGTATGAAGAGAAGCCCTGTGCTGCTTCACGGGTAAGCTTCATCTGTGGCAGTTTACCCTTCAAAGTTTCATTTAAAGGACGGGTTGGATCTGCAGCACCTGTAATACGCATTGCCTGATATACCCAGGAACGGCCTGAAAGAGGATCGCGGATTGCACCACCAATACAGGTTGCGGCACCACCAAACGGTTCAATTTCTGTAGGATGATTGTGAGTTTCATTCTTAAACTGAAGGAGCCAGCGTTCTGTAGCATCCTTTGAATCAGGAGCAATAGGATTGCCTTTTTCATCAGTTGTGTAATGAACATCAATATAAATTGAACATGCATTGATTTCTGCACTTACTTCAAGATCATCAAGTTTTCCGTGAGCACGAAGGAACTTTGCACCAATACAAGCCATATCCATCAAAGTAACAGGCTTATCTGTACGTTCCTTATATAAATCAGCTCTAAGGATGTTGTAATTTTCAAGGGAACGGATAAAGAGGTCTTCGTAAGGACCCTCTTCAACTTTTATTTCATCAAGATTTGTAAGGAAGGTTGTATGACGGCAGTGATCAGACCAGTATGTATCAAGTACACGGATTTCTGTAATTGTAGGATCACGATTAATAGACTTGAAATAATCCTGAAGGAACTTTACATCAGCAAAATCCATTGCCAGACCAAGCTGATTTCTATATGACTCAAGCTGTTTTTCATCAAGGTCATTAAAACCTACCACTGTAGGAATATCATCTGGAGTAAGAGTCTCCAGCTTTAAAGTTTCCGGTTTTTTGTCATCAGTCAGACGAGAATCAACAGGATTTATTAAATAATGCTGAATTTTTTCCACATCAGCGGCACTTACTTCTCCTTCAAGAAGCACAACTTTTGCACAGCGAACTCTTGGAGGCTCAGTACCAACCACGGTCTGCTCCTTCATTCCTTCCCTTAGCAGAGAAAGACACTGTTCAGCACTGTCTGCACGCTGGTCGTACTGCCCAGGAAGATATTCCCAGATGATTTCTGTACTTCCGGCAGGAACAGTCAATGTTTCCAGGTAAACATGATCGCTCTGTGGTTCAGAGAAAATGCGGGTTGCAGCTGCTTTGGCCACACCTTCTGCTACATTTTCTACATCATATCTGTTCAGATAACGAACAGATTTCACGCCATTGATTCCTAAGAATCCCGTAATTTCAGAATAAATTCTGTTTGCTTCGTTTTCAAAGCCTTTTTTTCTTTCTACGTAAAGTCTGACCATAGTGCTATCATTATATAGATAACAAATTGAATGTTCAACGCAGTAACCCAGCAACAATGGCTCTTAATATAGAAGAAAATTGTAATATTTAATAACTCTGAATTCCGGCTACCGGGATTTTTCTTTCGATATACTTTTGTTATGTCAAGAAGTTATGTAAAAAAAATTCGTTGCAACTTTTAGATTGATTTTTTTGTCTAATCGTATGAAGATATTTATTATCGGAAAGAGTTTAAATTTAAAAATGCACATAAACGGGTCCATATGAAAAAAATCCACACTTTTCTTGGCCTTACTGTTCTTTCAGCAATTTTAGCCATCTCATGCACCTATGATTTAGTTTCAGCACCAACTTCTTCTGGTGGAGACTCAAATCCTGCAGCATACCCCGACTCTATTCAGCCCCCTTCTGTTCTTACAGCATCTCAGGGGGGATATAGAAGTGTAGAATTAAACTGGGACTGTATAAAAAATGCAGTGAGTTATATTGTTTATTCCGCAGAAACTCCTTTTGATACTTTCCAGCAAATTTATAAAACTACCGGTACACAGACCAGCTGCACTATTGAAGAAGAATGTGGCAGCAGCAAATATTATTGTGTTTCTGCAGTAAACTATTACGGAACTGTTTCTTCAAAAAGCAAAGTAGTTTACGGAACCAGCCTGGCCACTCCTGTCATTACAGATATTATTCAATCCTCAGAAGGAACAAGCCTTACCCTTAACTGGTGGATGGACAACTGTGATTCTGACACATATCAGGATTCGGTAAAATTTATTATTTCTGTTTACGATTCCTCTACAGCAAGTCAAAGTATTTTAAATATGGAAGTTGATGATGGAAGCAGTCGTTCTGCAGAAATCACAGGCCTTTCTCCAAATACAGATTATTATTTCCAGGTCCAGGCGGAATGCAGTCTTAATCCGGAAAAGAAAACTTCCAGCGACCTTACATCTAAATCAACTGCTCACAGAATAATTCCTGATGCGGCAGAAAACTTTACCGTCAGCCAGGGCACTTCTACCACAGAGGTTTTACTTTCCTGGAACCTGCCTTCTCTTGTTGAATATTATGACGCTTCCACAAATTCATACGTATACAATCCTGTTTATTTTACAGTTAACAGAAAACTTTATGGAAATGATGATTCAACTTACGAATGTCTTGCCAGAATCGGTTCCGGTACAGCATCGGGCCTTACCCAGACTTTTGCGGAATACATTCCTGGAGCACAGTTAACTTTCACTGATTCAACTGCAGTCCGCGGCAAACAATATGTTTATATGATTCAATCATATACTGACAACACAAATAAAATTTACACTTCGGATTCATCAAAAACTCAGGGTATTTCCGGATGGACTATTTCAGATGCAAGTGTAAGCATTAATTCATCAATCACCTATGACGAAAACGATCATAACATTATTTCTAAGATTGATGGAGAATTTACTTTCGCTTTCCAGCCATACAACATTCAGTACACTTATCTTATAACCCGCACAAAAACTTCTCTTGATTTAAGTACAACTTTTGAAGAAACAATCATCCAGTGTTCAAATTCACTTTCTTCAATCAAATCATTTAAAGACACTTTTACTGACCCGAAAGAAGAAGCGGGCTACTACAAATATAAAATCTATATTCTTCCATACCAGACTGCATCAGTTACACAAATTCCTGCAGAAGAAAATGTGATTGAAATTCTGGAACCGGTTCAGCAGATAACAGTTACTGAAGACGCCCGCCTTATTCCTTCAATTACAAATTTCAAAGTTTCAGATGGATATAAGGATAAATTCCTTCTCTCATGGGATTCAATTGAAAATGCCGCTTACACCATCACTTATACTCCTGTAGTTGACGGTCACCCCCAGACAGAAGTTTCAGTTAATCTGCAGAAAGAAAATTCTTCTGAGGATGGATTTTACACAGTTGAAGGTTCCACCGTTTACTACGAATGCCCTGCAGCTTCCGGAGACTCAAGGGTCTTTACATTAACTGCAGATACCGGGCTGAAAAATTCTGCATCCCTTGATCAGATTTACCACACGCTGGGAACTGCCCTTTTAACGGAAGCCGCCCCTGATTACGATAAAATTACAGTCAGCTGGCCTGCAGTTCAAATGGCAGATACAAATTACACGGTTACCGCCCATTACCAGGATTCTTCAAAAGAACTGGCAGTTGAAGATGTTCTGCTTTTAACTGAATATGATGAAAATCAGGAAAACTTCACTTGTGTTTTGAATAAGCCGGAAGGTTATAATAATCCTGCAGTTTCCGGAAAACCTGTTACGCTCACAGTTACTGCTACAAATACAAAAACAGGTGACACTACAAGTTCATCACTTTCGGTTCACACATTAGGCCCGGCTCTTATAAATGCTTCTGCCGCAACAATTCCAAATTCTTCAAACTCGCTCACCCTCCGCTGGGCTCAGGTTGATGGAGCAGAAAAATATCTTATTTACAGAACAATGTATTCTGACAGTTCGGCAAATTCCATTGCAGCAGCAGACACTTATATTGTTGATGCCCAGACTCTTGAAGTAAGCGAATACAACGGCCAGTCTACAGCAGGACGAGTAAACGTAAAATCTGGAAGCGGATTTTTTATTTTTACAGATAAACAGACAGATGCAGCTGAAACCTATGGTTACCAGACTCATCAGGAAAAAATTCAGTGGGGGCTTCCATTCGGATATGTTGTTCTTCCTGTAAAAGCCGGAGGAAGTCAGGACGATTTTTCTTTTGAAGAAAATTCCCTGAAGATGAGCTCATCATCAAAAGTAAACTATGGAACTCTATCAGATGTTAAAACTGCCGCTTACGGTTACGGATTAAATCTTATGGCCAGTAAGTCAGAAAGTGCTTCTAAAGTTTCAGTTCAATGGGATAAGCCTTACTTTACAAATCTTACACCGACCCTTTACCGCAGACAAATGTATGATTCCTCTGCAAAATGGACAAAGGTTGCAACTCTTGGACAGGGAGTAAACTCATATCAGGTAACAATCTCAAAAGAAGACATTTCAAAAGCATTCGAATACGCCGTTCAATATGAAGCTTCTTCTTCCTGCGAATTTGTTGAATCCTTTACACAGACACTTGCCAATACACTTGAAGATTCTCTGGAAAGTCCACGCTACATTTACCCTGACGGAGTAAAAGCTGAACCTTTGAACAAGGGATATGTTCTTGCCCTTGCTGATTTTGATGCTGCTTACGGAGGACAGGGAACTTCTTTAGGAAACAGCAGCTACTATCAGGAAAATGTTACATGGACTGAATGGGATTATGACGTTCGTGCACTGGGGCCAGATTCCTTTACAGTAGATTTAATGAATTACAATTTAAGCAGCGACTGGAATACGATCTGTACCGCTGCAATTTCTGACAAGCAGGAAAGTTTATCACCTGTTACAAATCTTGAGGACACAAGTGTTACTGCTGTCACCAGCGGACTCTTCATAAAACCAGTAAGCCTTTCTGCAGCAAGTGATGGACGTGGAACTACAGACGGACTGCTGAAAGTTCTCCGGGATGCTAAGCACTACTATTCTGTTAATCTCACTGCCAGCCATACCGGCACAACAATAACCAGCCGTCAGGGAGAAGATGCTTCAATTTATGCATACAGACAAATCTCAGACGAAGAACTTGCAAAAACAGCTCTCTATATATTTGCCTACGGGTTTTATTTAAATGATGGAGGCAACCCTGACTATTCCAATATTGGCACTCAATTCAAATACGGCGGAAAAAACACCATTCAGGGATTAAGCGGATATGCAAATTTCACAGACAGATCAACGGCAACTTTCGAACTTGGGGCGGGAAAATACAAGCAGTATTACGATTTTAAATCTTACTGTCCGGAACTTTATACACCGGCAGGAATTCTTGTATCTTCTCCAGTTAAAATTACCACTGACACTTATTCATGTGGAATAAAAGGTGCATCTGATAATTATATCTACACTTTCAGAGACAGCCACACTATTACGATTGAAAATTCTGATGATACCATTCCACTTGATTATTCAGCAGTCCTTGGCTTCAGTTGTAGTAATAATGAATCTATCACAATTACAATCACCCGAAACGGAAGCACAAGCAATGAACTTATAAACACAAACAACGACAACGAACTGCGTAAAGCCTGGTTCCCTATGCAGATTCATTCAGACAAAAACTACGAACTACAATCTTCTGCTTACGGCTGGTGGCCATCAAACTAAGGAGTTATTTTTATGAAAACAAATAAAAAGAATATTGCAAAATACATTCTTCTCCAGTTTCTTATCCTTCTTTCTGCATTTACAGTTGCCGGCTGCTATTCCTGGTGGGAAGATGAGTTTGCAGTTGACACTACGAAAACCCGCGTCTCTTTAGGTACACTGCTTTACAATAGTCCGGCAATTACATCACTGGAAAAACCTTCACAGGTTCTGGCATCCCAGGGACTCTACTCTGGCAGCATAAAGATTCACTGGACTCAGGTAGAAAACGCTGAATCTTACAGAATTGAAAGGGCAAAAGTACAGGCCGATTCTTCTGGAAATTTTACACTGCCTGAAGAAGACGATTTTTCTGTTCTGCAAAAAAATATTTACTCGAACAATTTTACTGATGTAATTTTAAGCAGCCCTTCCGCAGAAAACGCAGAATATTCCTACAGATACTATTACAGAATATCAGCAGAAAATTTAAGCAAAGGCTATGAATCCTCAGAGTTCACTGATATTAATGAAGCAGACACTGAAGGTACCGGATGGCTTTTATGTCCTCCATCAAATGTTACTGCTGACAAGGGAAAATCAACTGAAGAAATTAAAGTTACCTGGAATGGAATTAAGAAAGCCTCTTACTATGAAATTTACAGAAGCAGCGAAGATTTAACCGGCAGCAGTCGTTCCATGGATTCTTACCTCAGGGAAAAGGTTCCGGCATCTTCAACCTATTACATAGACAGACCTTCTGATGAAGAAAAAGGAAAAGATTTTTATTATTACGTAAAAGCGGTTCTTTCTACAGGTTCCGAATCCGCCTGCTCTGCCAGTGCAATGGGCTACACTTTAACAGAAGGTGCACCCGCAGCTCCATCTAACGTAAAAGTGATTGACGGTTACGGCAGCAGCACCAGTGAACTGAATATTTCCTGGGAACCGGTTACAAGCGGAGATAAAACAATCACCTATAATCTTTTCAGAAGTTCATCTCTTTCAGCTTCACCAGTTCAGGTTGCAAACGGATTAACTTCCACTTCTTACACAAACAACACTACAACTTCCTCTTCAAAAATTGTACCGGGAGTAAAGTATTATTATTATGTTCAGACAGTTGCAACCGATTCTGATTTAAACATAGAAAAATCATCATTTTCTGAATCCGGAACAGAGTCTCAATCACCTGCCATGGGATTTTTACTCAGTCCTCCAGCTTCTTTAGACATAGGCGACAATGAGGATGAAGATTACGTTCTGCTAAAATGGACACCTTCTATCGGTTACGAAACACAGGCCACCCCTTACAGTTACAATATTTACTACGACTCAGATCAGACAGGATCCTACGCAGGATTAATTGAAGGAGGAATATCTTCAGAAAGTCTGGAACTGGATGAAAGCGGATTTTATTCCTATCTGGTTCCAAAAAAATCCTTCTACAAAATTGCCGCAGTAAATGCCAGTGGACTGATTTCAACATTAAGTTCCGCAGCAGCTCCATATCCAAAAGCCCCTGAAAATGTAACTGCAACAAAAACGGCTGGCGGTGAACTTGTAAAAAATTACAGCGCAAACAGCAACGGCGTTTATCCGGTAAAAATTACCTGGACAGCTCCGGAAAATGAAACTCCTTACGGCTACAACATTTACCGTTCAACAAAAACAGACTCTTCATTCCGCAAACTTAATGAAGAAATCATTTTAAGCACTTCTCAGGAAAACGGTATCTTCACCTTTATTGACGAAAACTCTACGGCTCAACCGGGTACTTATTACTACTACAAAATAATTTCATTAAATGAACTGGGCTCCGGAAAAAAATCAAACAATCCTGCAGACGATAAGGAAAATTCCTGCAGAGGCTACGGCGCACTTACCGCAGACCAGTGGTTCCGGGAATACAATAAAACTGTAATGAATTCTCAGAGCAAGCTTACCCTTATGCATAAAGCAAACGATATGGACAAACTGGGCTCAGAAACAATCAACGGTGATATTTCCGGTACACTTGGATACAAAGCTGCAATAGCCGGATTAGGTGCTGAAATCACCATGCCTTACAAAAATTATGCAGACTTCTACATAAACAATGATTCTTCCATGGGAATATATTTCTGCCTCACAGGAAACACTGACACCTCTTCCAACATGAGTGCAAACGGAAGCATGCATGGTACAGTTAACTGCAGCGGAATGTATCCGGGCACAGTAAAATATGACAATCTGAAAATAAAAAATGGAGCCGCCGGTGACGGTTACTACGAAGTTTCCACTTTCAGCCTTACAGGAGAATCTGTACTTGATTCCCAGCAGGTAGACTGGAAAGTTGGTGAAGAAAATAAATAGTGATTTGAGAGGAAAATTATGATGAATAAAAAAAATACTGCAAAAAAAATTATACTCACTCTGGCCCTGGTCGTTTCAGCACTTTTCATAACGGCCATTTCTTCCTGCTATATTCCAAATCCACTTTACGGAACATGGTCTGATTCAAACGGTGACCAGTACATTACAATTCTTGAAGATGGAACCTTCACTGCAAGAATCACAAACTCTGATTTAACCTCCACCGATTATACCGGCGAATGGACAACAGTTGATAATATTTTAATTCTTTCCATCAAGGGATCTGTAAACTACCAGAGAAATGTTGTCTGGAGCCTGAACGGAGCAATTCTCTATCTGGACTGGACCTCTGAAGACAACACACAAAAATCCGTAACCCTTTACCACACAGCAAGATAAGTTTTATAGACAGGAATAAAAATGAAGATTAGAAAAATTTTCTTAACCGCTGCATTAATTTTAATATCCCCACTTCTCTTTGCCCAGGAATCTGAGGACAAGAGTACAGAAGAAACAGAAATTACAAAAGCTACAGAACTTCCACCAGCCTTCGTTGCCTGGAAAAATACAAAGCTGACTTTTACAGAAGGAATTTCCTACGCCCAGATTACACGTATTGAAACTATTCCAAATGCGCCAAACTATATTCGGGAAACAATGCTTGGGGGAGCATTTTTTTCAGTACGCACAAATGACTTAAGTCTTTTCGATTTTATTTTTACTCTTTCCGCTTACTATCCATTTTACAATGCCTTTAACGGAATGCCTCAGAAAACGCATAATATGTTTAACTATGCCCTGGATTCATTTTTAGGAGTCGTCTATACCTACGACAGGCTCAGCTGGGTTAAAATCGATACCGCATTAGGAATGCATTATATGTTCCAACTTACAGACGAATATTATATGCACTATATGGGACTGGGACTTATGCTGGGAATTCAATTTCCCCTAACCCGGCACCTGACTTTAATTGAACAGAATTACTTTTCCCTGGACAATGCAAATCTCGGAAGCAACAAAAATGTCCAGCCTTTCGACGGCTCTTACCAGTACCACATCAGCCTGGGCCTGAGATATAGCAAAAAAGTCCCGAACGAATACCATTACATTGGGAAGCTACCCTAATTCCGTCTAAAAAATCACATTTACAAACCTTCCCATTTTAGCAAATTTGCACTTGACCCATATTTTTAATCCATATAGTTTTAAAGAATGGAAAATACAGATCAACTTTATTTAGAATTATTAGGATTAAGAAATAAGTTACGGGAACAGCACAAAACTAAAATTTGTACTGATGATGCCCTTAAAGAAATTGTACTGATGCTCCCAAGAAAAGCCTCTGACTTTGAAAGCATTACCGGAATTGGAAAAGTATTTGTTGAAAACTATGCCGAAGCTTTCCTCAAAGTATTAAACAAATACTACAATCAGGATACTGGTGACTCAATAAAACTGAACAGAAGTTCTTTAAATACACTGAAAGAACTTGAAAAAAAACTCATCAATATCAATAAGAGAAACAGACTTCTCTACATGCCGAAAATTAATGCAAAATATACAGTAGACCTTTACAGACCGGCCATCGATACCAGAAACATTTTCTACGACTCTGGCAAGATGACAACTGTCTGCAAAAATACAGAACCTGATTACAAAAAAATCGTTTCTCTTTTGAGAGCCGCAAACCGTAATCTCCGTGAAAAAGGTCAGAACAATCTTTTCATTGCATATCCTTTTGTAAAAGGTCAGCTTTATTCAGGAAAAGAAGCTTTTAACATCCGCGCACCTCTGGCACTTTTCCCGGTAAAAGAAGAACGCACAACCGGCTCCATCAAACTTAAATTTGATTCAGACAGAGAAGCTCTCTACAACACAACCTTGATTCTTGCAAACAATAAATTCAATAACGTGAATAAACCTGTTCCAGAATCAGAAATCGAAGAAATCAACCAGGAAACTTTTATTGAACAGCTCCTGGAATTTTACAAAACAAATGGTATGGAAATCAAAAAAGAAGACAAGGAAGAAGAACTCCACGCCATTGAATCTTTTACAGAAGACACTTTCCCTGAATACAAGGGCGGCGAACTCTTTTTTGAAAACACAATCACTCTGGGACTTTTCGAAGTCTGCTCTTCTTCAATTCAGAGAGATTTCCAGCAGATAGCCCTCACAGGAAAAATCAATCCGCTTCTCAACGATCTTATTATGCCTGTGGATTTTAAGCCTCTGGATAAAAAAAGCCTTTTTGATACTCCGGAAGAAAATATTTTCTATATTAACAGTCTTAATGCAGCCCAGGAAACGGTTCTTACAGCTCTGGAACATACAGACGAGCTTGTTGTTCAGGGACCGCCTGGAACTGGTAAATCTCAGACCATTACTTCACTCATTGCCTCTTATGCAAATCAGGGAAAAACAATCCTTATGGTTTCAGAAAAGAAAACTGCCCTGGATGTTGTTTATTCCCGTCTGGGAGATTTGTCAAAATACGCTCTCTTAATCGATGATGTAAACAACAAAGAAAACTTCTACAAGCAGCTGGCAAAAATGGTTGACTTGCAGCCTACTTCAATGCCAAATGAAGGAACTATTCTAGATGCAGCAAAAACCGTAACTAATACAGTTAATCATTTAAAGACTGTTTCAGATGATTATTACACTCCAGACGATTTCGGCGTTGAACCATATAAACTCTATCTGAATAATTTCTTCAAGGATATGAAGGATGAAGAAGTTTTCAAAAAAGCCTTCATGATTAAAGAAGCCCTGCCACCGGAAGCTTACACTTTGAAATTTCCTCAGCTGGTAGAAGCCCATAAAATTTTCTCCGATGAAGCAACTATTCAGAATACAGATTCTTACATCACAAACATTAAACTCTTTCCATGGCTCAAAAAAATTCGTCCAGATTTAACTGATTTCGAACTTTCAGAAATCAAACTTGAATTTGAAAAAGTTCTTTCTGCCGCAGACAAACAAAAAGAGGCAAAGGGATTCAAAAAGTTTTCTGAAACAAGAAATTACGTAAAAACAATAAAGGCATTTATTGAAAAATATTTTGCCAAGAAATTCGGCAGCGGAAAAATCAGCCGCGCAATAAACAAACACAGAGATTCAATTACAAATATTTTCAACAACTGTCAGAATTTCCTGGAGAATCAGATTTTCTACAATAATCTTTCTGATTCCTCAAAAACCTACTTTGACATTGTGCTCAAAGTTAAACCAGTTACTTTTGGAAAAATTGTGGATGCAGAAAAAGAATTATATGAATATCTTCCAAGCACCCACCTCATGGATTTTGAAGCGAGCCACAGAGAAGTTTTCCCATACATCAAGAATTTCGATTCCATCATAAATGAGATGGAAAAGAGTATGGATAAAAAACGCGTACTCTCCCGCAAGGAACTGGAAAGCCGGCTTTCAGAGAATATTGTTTATTTAAGCGAATCAAAGCGCCGTTCTGAAATCATGCGGGTTGTTAACAGCAAGCGCAAATGGGGCGTAAACAAATTCATTAACAAATTCAACTTTGAATTGTTCAAGGCAGTTCACATCTGGCTTTTAACTCCGGAAGTTGTTTCGGAAATTCTTCCGCTGGAGATGGGGCTTTTTGATTTAGTTGTATTCGATGAAGCTTCCCAGATGTTTATGGAGAAAGGCATTCCTACTATCCTCCGCGGCAAGCAGGTTGTAATTGCCGGTGACCAGAAGCAGCTCCGTCCTTCAAGTTTAGGTACTGGACGCTTTGAAATTGATGATGAAGCAATTGATGATGCAGCCGAAGATATGGAAAATCAGCTTGAAATCGACAGTGCTCTTCTTGAGGAAGATTCACTGCTGGATCTGGCCCGCTTTAAGTACAACGATGTTCTTTTGAATTTCCACTACCGCTCTAAGTTCGAAGAATTAATTGCTTTCTCAAATTACGCTTTCTACAATGGAAAACTTTATGTTTCCCCAAATACTTCAACTCCAAAAGAAGCTCCAATTGAAGTATTTAAGTTGAACAATGCCAAGTGGATTAAACGTAAAAATATTGAAGAAGGCAAGAAAATTGTTGACCTGCTCAAGCATATTTTCAAGACCAGACAAAATGATGAAACAATCGGTATTATTACCTTCAACACAAGCCAGCGGGACTTAATTGATGACCTTATTGATCAGGAATGTTCTCTGGATCAGGATTTTGCCGTTGCAATTAACACAGAATACAACCGCAAACTTGATGGAGAAGACATTGGACTCTTTGTAAAAAACATTGAATCTGTTCAGGGAGATGAAAGAGACATTATCATTTTCTCAATCGGTTATGCTCCAAATGAAAATGATAAACTGATTCAGAACTTCGGATGGCTCAACCAGGCTGGGGGTGAAAACCGTCTTAACGTAGCAATTTCCCGTGCTAAGCGTAAGATTTATATTGTTACTTCAATTCTGCCTTCAGAACTGAAAATTGAAGATTTAAAGAATCAGGGTCCTTTCATCCTGAAGAAATATCTTGAATACGCTTTTGCCGTAAGCGAAAGAAACACTGAACTTGCAAAACAAATTCTCCATTCCGTAGCCGGCATATCATCAGACAAAGCTGTTGAAGACGAAGACCTTGTTGCAGCCCAGGAAGAACTTGTTGAAGGTCAGGCATTCGATTCAAATTACTACAAACAAATTTACGAAGAATTGAGCCAGCGCCTTAACAAAGAAGGCTATGTTATTGAAAAGAATGTAGGTATCGGCGGTTACACAATTGATTTTGCAATCCGCAAGGGAGACAAATACTATCTTGGAATCGAATGTGATTCTAAGCTTTACAAAAATCTTTCATCCGTTCGCGAAAGAGATTTCTACAGACAGAAGTATCTTGAACAGAGAGGATGGAAAATTCACCGTTTATGGTCTGAACTCTGGGCTACAAACAGAAGCGGTGAAGTTGATAAGATAGTAAGTCTTCTTTCAAAAAGCTGATTATTCAGACCTTTACCCAGGAGATTTTTTTGAAAAAACGAACTATCCCATTTATGTTCATTCAGTTTTTTCTGGTGGCACTACTTTCCAAAAGTTTTGCCGCCACTCCTGACCTGGATATAAAATCGGAAGTAAGAAAAATCATTCTCTTTCAAAAATCCTACTCTGATTTAATCTGGGAAACAGATTTTGACAGAAAGGAAATCGACTGGGTAATGACCGTTACAATTCCCGGGGAAAATAAATCAGCTACTTTCTACTGGAGCCATGGAAGAATGCTGCCCCCGGAGGAATTACCCAACAAAGAAAAATACAGCCCCCTTCTTTACAAGTACGAAAAAAATGTCCGTGATCCCGCTGACTATACAGAGGATGAAAAACAGCGGCTCAAAGAATTTTCTTCCAGCGAAAACCGTCTGAATGGCCCCGGAACACCAATGTTCTTTTTTGATTTTATCTATGACTCCTATACTAAAGCCACTATTGAGCCACATATTAAACGGATTAAGTTTCTTGGAAAATCTACAAAGGTTCACGAAAGACTTGTTAATGTTTTAAAGGATGTGGAAAATTCTATCATTATGACTTCTCTATACGATCCGGCGGTTCAGTCTTTTTTAAAAAACATTGAATCTGCAGATGCATTTTACTGGCGTGAAATTGCAGGAACAAACAGAAAATCCTTTCATTCTCTGGGAATTGCAATCGACATTCTTCCGCTTAAACTTTCAGGAAAGGAAATTTTCTGGGGCTGGGCTCAACGACATAATCCTCAGGGATGGATGCTTACTCCGCTTTCAAACAGATGGTCTCCGCCTCAAAATGTTATTTCAATTTTTGAAGCCAATGGATTTATCTGGGGCGGAAAGTGGGCAATCTGGGACAATATGCATTTTGAATATCATCCCGAACTTATTAATTACAATTTTAATTTCTGATTAATGCCAGGACCAGTGAAAGAATCAGCATGACTCCGGGAATAATAAACAGATGTTTTAACGGAGGATATTTTTTTTCTTTTCTCTGCTGAATAAAATCATAATAGGTAAGATTTTTTCCAGATGCAGTCTTTTCCTTTTTTTTAAAGTTCTGCTGGATTTTCTTTCCTGTAAAAATAAAGAGGTCAAATCCTCCATGCCTTACAGCTATTCGAAAAAGCAGGCAGATTAAAATAATCATCCCGCTGAAAAAAAAGGCATCACTGAACCAGTACAAAGGACCGTACTTTTGTTTAAAGGATGTCATTTCAAGTATAAAAGAAAGAACTGCAATAAAAATACTAACAAAAAGCCATATGAAAAAATCCAGATGCTTATGAAAAAAACTTTCTTTATTTTCTGATTTAATTTCTTCATCTTCCATGCTATTAAAATCAATTATCATTTTTTTATTCCCTTATTTATTGTAAAAAGCAACTGGCTTCTGATTTTCATTATGACTTCCAATCATTTTTTCCATCCAGACCATATCATACCAGGTATTAAATTTATAACCCGAATTGTGGAAAGTGCCCACTAACTGAAAGCCCAGTTTTTTGTGAAAGCGTACAGATGCATCAGTTAAATGAGGATCTGCACCTTTTGGCATGGCAATGCAGGCATTCATATTCAGTATGCCCATCTCCTTAAGGAGTCTTTCCAATTCCCTGTAAAGCTGACGTCCTATTCCAGACTGACGGTTTTCTTTCTTTACATAGATTGTTGTTTCAACAGACCAGTCATATGCAGCCCTGCCCTTAAACGCAGAAGCATATGCGTAAGCCAGAATATTTCCTTTTTCATCCACCGCTTTAATGTAAGGATATTTTGAAGAAATATTCCGTATCCTTTCAGAAAATTCTTCCAAAGAAGGAACCTCGTATTCAAAAGAAATTGCTGTTTCCTCAACATAGGGAGCATAAATCTTAAGAAGTTCAACTGCATCTTCAACTTTTACATTTTCAATTTTCATAATATCACCTGGATTTTCTCCTGCCGGATATTAACACTTTAACACAAATGAATAAAGAACTATAATCTCTTCGTTATGAACTATACAATTGAAAACGAATACTTTACAGCCGTCCTTTCAACAAATGGTGCTGAACTTCAGAGTTTAAAGCGCAAAAGTGACGGAAAAGAATTTATCTGGTGCGGCGATCCTGAAATCTGGAAGAATCACGCTCCTATTTTGTTTCCTTTTATTGGAAGACCTGTTGCTTCTTATTTCACAATTGAAAACCAGAAGTGTGAATATACAAAAAATCATGGTTTTGTAAGAGGCTCAGAGACTAAAGTTATCCTGCAGGAACCGAACAAAATTATTTTTGAACTTACCCAAAGTGAGAATACCCTCTATCGTTTTCCATATCATTTTTCCCTTCAGTCTGAATATGAACTGAAAGACAATTCTCTTTTGTGGAAACTTACTGTAAAAAATACTGATTCAAGGGCTTTTAAATTCGCAATTGGTACTCATACAGCCTTTGCCTGTCCCCGCAAGGATGATTCAACTGCCACTGAAATCAGTGATTACGTAATTGAATTCGATGGTCACGAAAAACTTACTGGAGTTAAATGCACTCCTGAAGGTTATGTTGCTGCTGACGACAAGGGACAGGTTCCCCTCACTTTTGAATATGGGGAAAAAGATTCCGGCTTTGTTCCTTTAGCAGACAAGGGGTTCGGAAACGGTCATCTTTTTACAGGCTTTAAGTCTAAGTGGGTCGGCCTGCGAAATAAGAAAGATAATTCCCTGATTAAAATTTCTACAGACGGTTTTCCATACTGCATGCTCTGGCAAAATACAAGCGGCAAACCTTCATTTGTATGCATTGAGCCATGGATGGGTCTTCCTGAAAATGATAAGTCGGATCATATCTGGGACCATCTTCCGGAGATGAATCTTCTGCAGCCAGGTCAGATTTTTACAAGCATTCAAAATATTTCTGTGGAGTAATTTTTAAAACCATATGCTAAAATTTTTCAATTCTCTTTTGACTTTCCTTAAAAAGGAATTTGTTCTTACCGCCGCCTGGATTCTGGCCATTGTTTCCATGTTCTTTGTTCATCCGGATAAAGAGTATTTTTCTTACATTGACTGGCGCTCTCTGGGAATTCTCTGGAGTCTTATGGTGATTATAAATGTTTTTGCCAGCATGGGAATTTTTAACAGGATTGCTGCTTCTATTTTAAAAACAAAGAAGTCAACTTTTCAGCTGCTCAGCATTTTAACAGCCCTGTGTTTTTTCCTCAGCATGCTCATCACAAATGATGTTTCCTTAATCACTTTTGTTCCTTTCACAATTCTTTTGCTTAAACAAAATCCACGGCTTTTGATTCCGGCAATTGTACTTGAAACCCTGGCCGCAAACCTTGGCAGCATGCTTACACCTGTAGGAAATCCACAGAACCTTTATCTCTTTTCTTTTGCGGCTTTTTCTTTAAAGGATTTTATCACCCTTCTTTTGCCATACAGTTTACTTTCCCTGGCACTTCTTTTTGCTTCAATTCTGATTATCTGCAGCTGGAACAAAAAAAGGCATCCGGAAAGCAATCTTCTTTCTGCACAGGAAAATTCCCAGAACCAGAAGAATGGAAATATTTTCATTCCTTTTGTCATAATATTTGCAGCTCTTTTTATCGTAACAATAGCCTGGGTTGTTTTTCATATTGAAGGCGTCTGGAAAATTGCCCTTCCGATTTTATTTCTTACATTAATCATCAACAGAAAATCTCTTTTAAAAGTAGACTACAGCCTTTTGTTAACCTTTATTGGATTTTTTATTTTTACAGGAAATATGCAGCGCGTTCCTGCCATCAACAGCTTCCTGAAAAATTTTGTAGCCGGAAAAGAATTATGGTGTGGAATAATTTCCAGTCAGATTATAAGCAACGTACCGGCCTGTCTTTTACTTTCAAAATTTTCTGCTGATTTGAAAGCTCTGACAGTAGGAGTAAATCTTGGCGGATTAGGTACACTTATTGCTTCTATGGCTTCACTAATCTCTTACAAGTTCTACGCAAAAACAGAAGGCTCACATCCTGGAAAATATTTGCTTTTTTTCACAGGAGCGAACCTTATATTTTTAGCGGCTTTAATTCTGCTTTCACTTTTT
This sequence comes from Treponema sp. UBA4307, assembly GCA_002394685.1. GTDB lineage: Bacteria > Spirochaetota > Spirochaetia > Treponematales > Treponemataceae > Treponema_D. The sequence goes on from DGUP01000078.1 coordinate 31,528, forward strand.
ATATCTTAACTAAAGTCTTTTTACATTCAGTGCCCGGATTGCATTCAAAACTGCCAGAATCATTACACCTACGTCAGCAAAGATTGCAATCCACATGTTGGCAATACCAATGGCTCCCAGCACAAGACATGAAAACTTTACCGCAAGTGCAAATACAATATTCTGGTAAACAATTCTCAGGCACTTCTTTGAGATTTTAATTCCCTTGGAAATCTTAAGAGGATCATCATCCATCAAAACAATATCTGCAGCTTCAATAGCGGCATCGCTGCCAATTGCCCCCATTGCAATACCAACATCTGCCCTGGAAAGAACCGGCGCATCATTTATACCATCGCCTACAAAAGCAAGACTTCCCTCTTTATTTTCATCAAGGAGCTCTTCAACTTTAGCCACTTTATCCCCAGGAAGAAGTCCGCTGTAAACTTTATCAATTTTCAGTTCCGAAGCAACAGCACGGGCAACATTTTCAATATCCCCGGTAAGCATAACTGTATTTCGTACGCCAGCCTTTTTCAACGATTTCACGGCTTTTGCAGAATTAACCTTTATCACATCAGAAATCAAAATATGGCCGGCATATTTTCCATCAACTGCCATATGAATAACTGTACCCACGTGTGAACATGGATTTACCTTAAGCCCAAGGGAAGCCATTAACTTTTCATTTCCACAGGCAACTTCAATGCCGTCAACTTTTGCCCTGACTCCCTGACCGGAAATTTCTTTAATATCACTTACACGCTTTCTGTCCAGCTCAAAACCATATGCTTTCTGCAGGCTTAAACTGATTGGATGACTTGAAGAAGATTCAGCAAGGGCCGCATATTCCAGAAGTTTTTTATCTTCCATAATTGAATGATGAATTCCAATTACTTCAAACACTCCTTCCGTTAAAGTGCCTGTCTTATCAAAAACCACAGTCTTTACTTTTGATAAAGTTTCCAGATAGTTGGAACCCTTAATCAAAATTCCTTCATGGCTGGCTCCTCCAATTCCTGCAAAGAATGAAAGCGGAATACTGATAACCAGAGCGCATGGGCATGAAATTACAAGGAAAGTCAGAGCCCTGTAAATCCACTGCTGCCAGAGAGCCGGCTGCTTTAAGAAAATTAAATTAACCAGAGGCGGTAGTACAGCAAGAGCTAATGCTGAAAAACATACAATCGGGGTATAAACTTTTGCAAACCTTGAAATAAACGCTTCAGATTTTGATTTGCGGGATGTTGAGTTTTCCACAAGTTCAAGGATTTTTGATACCGTAGACTGACCGAATTCTTTTGTAGTACGGATTTTAATCAGACCTGTAAGATTGATACAGCCGCTTACAATTTCGTCACCGGCAAACACATTCCGTGGAACGCTTTCTCCAGTAAGAGCCGCTGTATTCAGTGTTGAATTACCTTCAACAACTTCTCCATCAATTGGAACTTTTTCACCAGGCTGAACAATTATAATGCTACCCACACTTACTTCATCCGGACTAACCTGAATCAGTTTGCCATCCTTTTCAATATTCGCATAATCAGGACGGATATCCATCAGGGCTGAAATATTTTTACGGCTTTTTCCAACAGCAATTCCCTGGAAAAATTCACCCACCTGATAAAAAAGCATTACGGCTATTGCTTCGTTAAAATCACTGCTCTTTTCGTAAATAGCAAGGGCAAAAGCTCCAATGGTTGCAATGGCCATCAGAAAGTTTTCGTCAAAAAGTTTTCCATTAATAATTCCCTTGCCGGCTTTCTTTAAAATATCCCCGCCAATCACAATATAATCCGCAACATAAAGGGCAATCAGCGGAAGACCATAAAATAATTTTCCAAAAGGAATGCCTTTTATCGTAACAAAATGGTTTATTAAATTGATTGCCACCAGTCCGATAAATGAAATGATTATTCGTTTAAGCTTTTTCTTTTGTTTTTTAGTCATATTTGTCCTCCATCACAAATTCCCTTCCGTCTCTTTGAGCAGATTTTCAGCGGGATTACAATTCTATTTAAAGTTCAATTTCACAATCTGGCTCTACCTTTTTGCAGGCTTTAAGAACAGATTTCATTGTTGCTTTTTCATCAGCACCTTCTGCAAATTCTACAGTCATTTTTTGTGTCATAAAATTTACAACAGCTCCTGCAACACCTTCAGTTTTTTTTGTTGCATCTTCCATAAGATTTGCACAGTTTGCACAGTCCACTTCAATTGAATAAGTTTTTTTCATAATGATTATCTCCTTGCCATTTACCATACGATTAGATAAATTATCAATTAAGCATTTGTTTAATTGATAAGATAACTATATACTTGTCATAAAGGAACTGCAATATTTTTTCCGGAAGAATTTCTTTTTGGAATAAAATTATTTCCATTTGGGAGATTTCCAGTCTTTCATAAAATACATACAAATTAACAAAGGATACTTTTATGACTTCCCACAGCGAACATAAAGAATATTTTAAGATTGATTTTTTACAAAACGAAATTTCTAAAACTGAGGATTTTCAAACTGTAGCTGATATATTTTCTCTCCTTTCCGATTCCAGCCGTCTGAAAATTTTCTGGCTCCTCTGCCATTCAAAAGAATGTGTAAACAGTATTTCCCAAATTATGCAAATGTCCATGCCTGCTGTCAGCCATCATCTGAAAATTCTAAAGGATGGAGGATTGATTTCAGGAACCCGTGACGGCAAAGAAATCTTTTATTCTGCCGCAAGCCATGAAAAATCCAAATCCCTTCACATTATAATAGAAAGACTTATGTCTATTACCTGCCCGGATTTTGATTCCAGACACGAAAAAATCAATGAAAATTCTTCCTACCTTGAAGATCAGGTTTCAATAATAAAAGAAGTGCACCGCTACCTTACAGAAAATCTTTCAAAGAGAATAACTATTGAAGAAATTGCCCGCCGCTTTGGAATGAATCCCACAACTCTGAAGTCAGTATTCAAGGATGTTTACGGAACTGCCATTGCGGCTCATATAAAAGAACACCGGATGGAAAAGGCTGCCCAGCTTTTGTCACAGACAGATCTTTCCATCAATCAAATTGCCCAGGAAGTTGGCTACGAAAGTCAAAGCAAATTCTCCGCAGTATTTAAGGAATCTTTCAAACAGAGCCCAATGGATTACAGGAAGTTAAATCATCATAAAATCTAAAAAAAAATCTAAAGTTGTTTTTACAATATTTATCTATTACAATTTGTTATAAATAATGAAACTTTCACTTTAATTAATGTTTTAAGAACTGGAGGAAAAAATGAATTCTATTTTAAGAAAATTACCCGCTCTTTTTAAAATTCCGCTTATTATTTTTTCAGCAGCATTTTCTTTTACATCCTGCGATTATTTACTTTACAATCATATTCCGGACAACAGCCCAAAAGTTGATGCTGTAAAAACCGTAAACTTAACATATGATAGTTCCAGTCCTTTTTTTGAACTGGACAATCAGACAAAAACTGTAAACATTTCCGGGCTTCCTACTGGTGCCGATGTTTTTCTTGTAAGAACAAATCCTACAAATGCTGCCATTGACGGCTGGTATGTTCAATCCGTAAAATCTGCCGGGGGAATGAATCTGAACACAAGTCAGAACAACCGAAGTGCAGCCGCTCCTGATATGGAGAATATGGATGACATGAACGATGATGGCCTGATTACCACTGACGAAAAATGGCCATGCTTTCTGCCACCAACAATTCTTCCTCCTGTAAAAGCAGGCCGCTCTGCACTTGGACCAGACGCTTCCTTTACAGCAGAAGTTCCCGGGGAATCCTGTACTCCTGCAAATTATCAGATAGGTGATGAAAAATATATTTACATCGACTGCAATACCCAGGTTTCTGAATTTGCCCTTGCAAAAGCATATCTTAAGGCAAAAGGCACTTACTGTAATGTATGGATTGTTGACGGTTACCAGGAAGACAGCGACGACTATTATTATTACTATTATGATTATAAAAACGGAAAATATACTCCTACAAGCAGCCAGGATTATTATATTCATAGTAATGCACATGTTAAGGATGAATTCGTTACAAAAATAAAAGATTCATTTGATGCCATGTATCCATTAGTCACAGAACTTTTTGGAAAACCTTCAAACAAAATTTATGATCTGGACAATGACGCTTTTGTTAATATGAACTGCTATGATGATACCTGGAATTCAGCTGTTTCTGCCACAGAAGATACAATTGATCCGGTCAATATTGTTATTTATGATATTGGTGACGATTCAAAAAGCAATGGTATTTTAGGTTACTTCTATTCAAAGGATTACTACACAAATTACCTTCATACCAGCCGCAGTGTTAAGGATGATACACCTTATTCAAACGAGGGAAAATATTTTTATATTGATTCCGCTTTTGCAAATTCAAATCCTGATGAAGTAATTTTGACTCTGGCCCACGAATTCCAGCACATGATTGATTTTGGCGTGAAAACTGTTGAACATAATCTGGAATCTTCTACCGCCCACAATGAAATGAAAAGTATGATGTGTGAAGATTTAATGGCAGAAATATTGAACATCACTAAAGCAAATACCCCGGTTAACCGCCTCCCTCATTTCTGCGGCTCTTATTTATACAATGGTCCTCAGGAATATGATTATGAAGTAACAATCCTTTCATATGCTACTGCATACGCTTTTGGTGCATTCCTGCTGAGAAACTATGGCGGTGCTGATTTAATGAAAGCCATTGCTTCAAACGATTCAGTGGATATGGCAAGTGTTCTTTCTGCAGTTAACACAGTGAATGGAACAAGTTATACCATGGAAAAGCTTTTAGCCGATTACACAAAAGCCTGTATTTACTCAAGCACCCCTGAAGGTGTAACTTCAAGCCTTTGCCCGGCAGGTTTCCCTTCTTTCAAGAACAGCTCAAGCATTACCAGCCAGGCAAACAGCAGCTACAGCTTCATTGCTTCCCCTGTGAATATTTTCAATCTGAATGAAGAAATGGAAACAAACAGTACCAATGGCTCATACGCTCCGCAAAGTATCTGGGATATGTTTGTACGTTACTACATGCAGTATGAAGGCGGCCCAATGTTATACACCAGCGATTCCCATTATCACCTTAGACCTTATGGAATGATGCTGAATTATGTGGGAGACACAAAATCTTCAAATATTACGCTGAATTTCTCCCAGAATCAGGCCAGCAACAACCAGAAGTGCTACATATATATCAAACAGAACTAAATCAGTCTCTAAATTCCGGTCTTCGGGCCGGAGTTTTTCCCCAGGGCCTGTTCTTTCTAACAAATCAACTCCTCAAATAACAAATTCCACTATATTAGCAGAAAAAGACGTAATTTTACGCTTCCGCCTTACTAAATTCATATAAAATTCTAATTTTTTGTTTCATTTAAAGCTTTTATTTGTTATAAAAATAAACTCACATTACAATATAATTGCAGGCAGTTTTAAAACTGTCCGGAGGAAAAATGACACGACAAAACATCATTTTTAGAGGGATTTTATTCACAACTCTTTTTTCATTTATTTTTACAAGTTGTGACTGGTTATTTTCAAGTACAGAGCAGACTGTAACAGCAGATAAGACCGTTTCATGGGTTTACGATGAAGACCAGCCATGGGTTGAAATTGACCCGTCTGTAATCCAGATTTCAATTTCAAATCTACCTGTGGGAAACAGACTCTATATTTCAAAGACAAATCCTACAGATAGTTTAATTTCTTATGAATACACACAGAGCGTTTATGCAGTAAACGGTATTACACCAGACACAACTGGAGAAAGTTTAGATAATTATATTTCTACAACAAGAAGTGCCGCAGATACAACAGAAAATACAGAAACAAGCGGCTGGCACTGCTTTATTCCAGAAGATGTAGAACTCCCGGTTATCTCTTCCCGCTCAGTAAGCGCTACTGTAGGTACAGGAGAAAACGCTCAGGATGAAGACTGCACATCAGCTGGTTATGTTGTTGGCTCAGAGGCTTATTTCTACATTGACACAGCTAACAATAGTGGTAACCCTACAAACTATCAGCTGGCAAAATGTTATTTAAGAGCAAAGGGCACATACTGCAACGTATGGGTTGTAGACGGATATTACGATGGAGATAGCGGCACAAAGTACTATTACACTTATCAAGCAGGTTATGGAGAAAAAAACGTAAAGGAAAGTAATTCTTATACAGTAGAGGAAGAAAACCAAATAACATCTGACTTTGTTTTAGAAGCACAGAAGAAATTTGATACAATGTACGTTCCTATCACTTCAATATTTGGTACTCCTTCTGACCAGATATACAGCTGGGATCATGAAGCTTACGTTCCTTTAAGTTATTATGATGACACCTGGAGTGAAGATTATGAAATTAAAGATCCTGTAAACATCATTATTTATGATATTGGTAAAGATAAGAACAATGGAGGAATTTTAGGCTATTTCTGGGGAAAAGACTACTTTACAAATCCTACAAACCACGTAGATGAAAGCCTTAAAAGCGAGTTCCCAGAAAACTCAACTCTCTGGTATTCTAACGAAGGAAAATTCTTCTACATAGATTCTTACTATGCAAATACAGATGAAGACGAAGTTATCTCTACACTGGCTCACGAATTCCAGCACATGATTGAATATAACGAAAAGACAATTAAACACGGATTATCATATGGTTCTGCCCACAAGGAAATGAAAAGCATGATTTGCGAAGACCTAATGAAAGACCTGCTGGACAATATGAGATCATCATCATCTTCTTCAAATACAGGGCCTGTTACCCGTCTTCCACACTTTGCAGGTTCATATCTTTACAATGGTGTTGAAGAATACAGTGATTATTATACTATTCTTTCATATGCTGAAGCCTACGCTTTTGGTGCTTTCCTTATAAGAAATTATGGAGGAGTCGATTTTGTAAAAGCCCTCTGTACAAACGACAAGGTTGAAATGGAAGGTATTATTGCAGCAATCAAAACTGCAACTGGTAAAACGGTTACAAAAGCAGACATAATGAGGGATTTTGCCCTTGCCTGTACAAATGAAAACTACGATGTAAGTGCTTATCCAAGATTTTACACAATTGACGAAGATACCCACAATGGAAAAACCGTTACTTCTACAGGTGTCAGTTATTACGATTATTATTATGATGTAAGTTCTCAAACTTACTATTATCCAATTTCACCTATCGACATTTTTGATATGACTGACCAGAATGGTGGTTCAAGTGAATTATCAGTTATGCAAGGAGCAGATTCAAGTGACAGCGCTTACTATACTTTGTCATACAATGGTCCTATTAAGTATTTACCAGGTATTCGTGCGTATCTCAGACCATATGGAATTATGCTCCAGTCTCTGGGAACAACAAAAAGTACAGATGCCATAATTTACTTTAAAAACGATACAATAAACAAAAACCAGCACCTTTATCTTATTGTTGATAATGGTGATGACTAATAAATAATTATCTCATCCCGCATTAAATGTGGGATGAGAGTTTTTGAAAGAACCTTATCTTATATCAACATCAGCCGAGAAAACCCAGACTTCTGTTTCATCTCCATAGTAGCCTTTTACAGGCACAGTCAGTTCCACTCGAATCCAGAAACCTAGGGTTCCATCCCTTTTTTTCATTTCAGGATTAACTTCCAGGACCTTAAGAACACTTCCCTTTTTTAGTACAGAAAGTTCTGAAGCATAAAAAGAAGAGTTTTCCTTTGCCTTTATATCTGCTTTTGCAATAACTTTCTTTGACTTCAATTGGTTAAATGCAGACTTTTGGAGTAACTCCCTTTTGTCATAATTTTCTGTAACTGAATAAGGACTATCCATATTTTTATCTGTAACAAAAATATCTGCACCATTTTGTAAAAGCAGTTCAACAACTTTGTACGAACAATCATCACAGGCTAACATAAAATCTGTTTCATTGTCATAACCGCCCCGCCCGTTAGGATCTGCTCCATATTTAATCAAAAGCTTAATGATTTCAAAATCATAATTTGAATAGTTCGAATAAGCTTCATTAAATAATGCCGCATACAAAGGACTCTCTGAACAACCAGAATAATTCAAAGTGCGTTCATTTGGATCGGCCCCCGCTTCAAGCAGCAGCTTTACAATTTCCACATTATGCTTTTTAACCGCAGTCAGCAGAACTGGATCATTTTTATCAGATTTATCTGTTTGAGAAAAGACAGGTTTTCTATCCAGCACAAGTTTAATAAGTTCTATATTCTGGGAAAGAACAGCACACTTCAAAGGCCATCTGTCTTTTTCATCCTTAGCATTAATATCCTTACATTCAGCTAGGAGTTTTTTTGCCAGAACTACATTTCCTGCTTCAAGAGCATCCTGAAGGGAATAATTTTTCTGACCATCAATTTCTTCGTCATATAAAAGTCTTACTGATTCTGCCTCTCCTTTTCCATGGTTATACATTGCAAGTTCCATAGCCCAGTCATAAGCATTCTTTCCATCTGCATTTACATAACTTTTATCAGCACCTTTACTCAGTAAAAGTTGAATCACTTTTGGATTACCCACAGCAATCATCAAAAGGGAATCTTTATGTTCACCTCCAATTACCGAAAGATCCGCTCCATTGTTAATGAGTATTTCAACATCCTCCAGCAGATCAAATCGATTTACGCAGGCTATCTGTATAGGTGTTAACCCTTCCCCATTTTTGCCATTAATGTCTACACCCTTTTCAACCAGTAACTGTACCAGCTCATTATCAAGTCCGCTACCTTCAACCCAGGAACCATTATCACTAATTCCATAAACAATATGAGGAAGTGTCCAGTACATCATCGCATGAAAAATATTATTGCCATCTTTAGAGCGAACAGAAAAATCTGGTTTATAATCCAAATACAGCTGTACAACATCAAGTCTTGAGCAGGCAGCCGCAACCATTAACGGAGTAAAACCGTTATCATCCTTACTATTAACATCTGCCCCATGTTCAACCAGAATTTTGAAAATCTCAATATCTTCATATGTCAACTCATTTAATGCAGTACTTCCGTATTTATTTTTAATATTCGGTTTTGCTCCATGTTCAAGAAGATATTTGACAGTTTCATAACTATTTTCACAAGCCGCAACTGCAAGTGCCGTTTCTTTTGAAGAGTCGCTTACAGTGTTTACATTAGCACCCTTTTCAACAAGAAGTTTAACAATTTCATAATAACCTTCATCTGCAGCAGCATGAAGTGGAGTCTCTCTATAATAACCACTCAAAGCGTTCACATCAGCGCCTTTTTCAAGCAGAAGATTTACAAGTTCAATATTGTTACTATAAATCGCATTCAAAAGCGGTGATTTTTCATCTTTTGGAAATTTGTTCGGATTAGCATTGTATTTAAGAAGAAGTTTCTCATAAGAAAAGAACTTATCTTCAGCCGCAGCTAATAAAGGAGTCTCACCTTTTTTGTTTAATACATCAACTTTTGCACCGCTTTTCAGAAGTTTTTCTGCAAAATTAAGAATTTCCTGTTCTTTTTCATTGTTCCTGTAATAAAAATCTACAATCAAATGAAGAAAATTATTATCAATTACTTTTGCTTCCAGTAAATCATCTGTCAGTTTTTCATCTGCAATCAATTCTTCCAGTACAGGCGTCATAGAATTTCTTTTTTCAAATGATTTTTTAATGTATGGAAGTACAGCCTTGACCATTCCGGAATCAGTATTTTCCTGTGCTAATTTGAATACGTCCAGTTCATTCAGAGGATAGTTTTCAGACTTTATCATCTGAACGGAAAATGAATTAAACATCTTTGGAGTTCCGTATTTTGCGCAAAGCTTCAAAATATCTGCATCCGTATTATAAATAAAAACTTCTACTCCAAACCCCTTAATCAGAAAGTTAACAACAGCCTCATTTTTCAATTTAATATATTTTTCAAGGAAAGTTTCTCCATCCTTTGAACAGCAGAGGACTGATGGTAAATCAGAATATTCCCCGTACCAGTCGCTGTACTCTTCTGAATCCCGTTGTAAATCTTTTATTACAGAACTGTCCAGTTTCTGTACTCTTTCTTCATAATCCCAGATTGTTTTTGCTGAAATAGACAAGGCAGCTGCCATAAACAATGTGACAGCAGCTATCATTTTTTTAAGCATAATTTTAACTCCTATTTTTATTTTTTTTCAGATTAAGAATATTTTAAGTGAAATAAAAACTTTATGTAACTATACAAAACCCTTAACAATTTACCGGTCTGCCCCGTGAAAAATAGCGTCATTTTCTAAAGAATTCAGTTATTTTCCACCATTTGTAGCGTCTGTGATTAAATTCACAACTAAATTTCAATCTGTACCCATAAATTCCCCTGCCTTCACGATATAAAGCCATATCCTCCGGTTAAAAAAATTTTTGTACCCATAAATTCCAGAAATTCTCGGATTTTTGGGCACAAATTCACTCTTTTACTTGAATTCCAGGCAGTTTTTATCATTTTTTATCATTGACTTATAATCAAGGTGAATATAAACTCTTAGTTGTAAAAAAACGCTATATATAGTGTTTTTTTTGCCGAAATAAAAAATAATAACACTTTTATATACCATCAGGGCAAAAACGTATAAAAGGTAAAAATAAAAAGAGGGGAAAATGAGAATCATCAAGCGTAGCGGTACCGAAGTTCCATTCGACCGCAACAAGATTTATGTCGCTATTTGCAAGGCTAACAGTCAGGTTGAAGAAAGACATCGTCTTCCAGATGACAAAATTCAGTCCATCATAGACGACATTGAAATTACTTGTAACAGAGAGGGTCACGCTCTCAACGTTGAAGAGATTCAGGATCTGGTAGAAAACGGTATTATGGAAAACGGTGCATATGAAGTTGCAAAGCTTTATATCACATACCGTTACCGCCACCAGGTTATGCGTAAAGAGAACACAACTGACAAACAGATTATGTCTCTTCTCGAAGAAAACAATGAAGAGGTAAAGCAGGAGAACTCTAACAAGAATCCAACTGTTGTTAGCGTTCAGCGTGACTACATGGCCGGCGAAGTAAGTAAAGATATTACACGCCGCTTCCTGCTGGACTCTGACATTGCAACCGCTCACGACGAAGGAATCATCCACTTCCACGATGCAGATTATTTTGCTCAGCACATGCACAACTGCGACCTCGTAAACCTTGAAGACATGCTCCAGAACGGAACAGTTATCAGTGGAACAAAGATTGACCGCCCACATTCTTTCTCTACAGCATGTAACATTGCCACACAGATTATTGCTCAGGTTGCTTCATGTCAGTACGGTGGACAGAGTATTTCTTTAACTCACCTTGCTCCTTTCGTAGACGTTAGCCGCAAAAAAATTCAGAAAGAACTTCGTGAAATGATTGAAGCTACAAAGCTGGTCGTAAACGAAGAACAGTTTGATTTTATGGTAAAGCAGCGCCTTGCTGACGAAATCAAGAAGGGCGTACAGACAATTCAGTACCAGGTCATCACTCTTATGACCACAAACGGACAGGCTCCATTCGTAACAGTTTTCATGTATCTTAATGAAGCAAAAGACGAACAGGAAAAATCTGACCTTGCCCTTATTATAGAAGAAGTTCTTAAGCAGCGTTACAAGGGTGTTAAAAACGAATCAGGTGCATGGATTACTCCTGCGTTCCCAAAACTGATTTATGTTCTTGAAGAAGACAATATCAGACCTGGCTCAAAGTATTATGAACTTACAGAACTTGCAGCCCGCTGTACAACACGCCGCATGGTTCCGGATTATATTTCTGAAAAGAAGATGCTGGAACTTAAAGTAGACAAAAACGGAAATGGAAACTGCTATCCTTGCATGGGATGTCGTTCTTTCCTTACCACTTATGTTGATGAAAACGGTAAGCCAAAATACTACGGCCGCTTTAACCAGGGAGTTGTAACTCTTAACCTGGTAGATATTGCCTGTTCTTCAGCCGGTGATATGGATACATTCTGGAAGTTGATGGATCAGAGACTTCAGCTTTGCCATAGAGCACTGCAGATTCGTCACAATCGTCTTATGGGAACAAAGTCTGATGCTGCACCAATTCTCTGGCAGAACGGTGCCCTGGCTCGTCTCAAGAAAGGTGAAACAATTGATAAGCTGCTCTTCGGCGGATATTCAACTATTTCTTTAGGATATGCAGGTCTTTGTGAATGTGTACGCTATATGACAAAACATTCACACACTGAGCCGGAAGGAAAACCATTTGCCCTCCAGGTAATGCACGCCCTTAACGATGCTTGTAAACAGTGGAAGGCTGAAGAAAATATTGATTATTCAGTTTACGGAACACCGCTTGAAAGCACAACTTACAAGTTTGCAAAATGCCTTAAGCGCCGTTTCGGAATTATTCCAGGAGTAACTGATAAAAACTACATCACTAACAGTTACCACGTAAACGTAACTGAAAAGATTGATGCTTTCACAAAGCTTACATTCGAAAGCGAATTCCAGCAGCTTAGTCCGGGAGGCGCTGTAAGTTACGTTGAAGTTCCAAATATGGAAAACAACATTCCTGCAGTTATGGCTCTGCTCACACACATCTATGAAAATATTATGTATGCCGAGCTTAATACAAAGAGCGACTACTGCCAGAAATGCGGTTATACTGGTGAAATTAAGATTGTTAAGGATGAAGAAGAAAAGCTGATTTGGGAATGTCCAAA
>DGUP01000078.1:44332-84231 GCA_002394685.1 Treponema sp. UBA4307
CAGGGAAGAACCCAGGAAATCCAGGAAAGAGTTCTTCACCTGTAGAAGCAATACACTAAATGGAGAGGTGGTTAGCCGGAAAGGCAGTTAAGACCACCTCTTTTTTATTTTTGAACTTAATGGATTTTGGAGATTAAATTGAACTACGGAGAAATCAAAAAATTTGATATAGCAGACGGAGATGGTGTAAGAGTGTCCCTTTTTGTTTCAGGCTGCAGAATTCACTGTAAAGGCTGTTTTAATGCCAGCACCTGGGACTTTTGTTTTGGAAGGGAGTTCACCGAAGAAACAGAAAACGAAATTCTCCAGGCCTTAAACCAGCCTTTTATACAGGGATTAACAGTTCTGGGAGGGGAACCTTTTGAAGAAGAAAATCAGCAGATTCTTACACCTTTCCTGAAAAAAGTACGTAGTCAGTTTCCAGAAAAAGACATCTGGTGCTACTCTGGTTATTTGTATGATGTGGATTTGAAGCCTGCTCAGGGAAAAAAACACACAGAGTACACCGATGAAATGCTTTCTTACATCGATGTACTTGTTGATGGTCCTTTTATTCAGGAGAAGAAAAATATCTCCCTCCAGTTCCGTGGTTCTGAAAACCAGAGAATTCTTCACCTGAAGGATAAGAATCAGCTGGAAAAAGATTTACAGCCTACCAGCTGAACTTTACATAACCCTGGCTGCCGTTTACATACAGGGCAAGAATTACCCCGGTAAATCCGCAGGCCACTTCGCTGGAAAGAAACTTAACTGGACCATTATTCAGTTCCACATAATTTCCTTCATCATCCATCGAACAAAGTTTATATGTGTAATTGTCACTGGAAATCATCAGTTGAACATTTTCTCCGGTAAGAAGAATTTTTTTACCGGAGCAGACTTTTCCATAAAGAACCAGATCAGCCTTTACCTGAATTCCAGACTCAGTACGTTCTGCTTCAATATAATAGTAATCTTTTTCCGTAAGATATGCCGTAATTCCCGCACTCTGTCCCAGAGCCAATGTTTCTCCATGGATTTTTACTGCCATCTTTGCATTGTGTTCAGGCTGTCTGCTTCCTACAAAAGAAACCTGGCCTGTAGAGCCGAGACAATCTTTTCCACCGCGGATTTCTGCGCAATCTGCAAGGCCCTTTGAATCATAAGAAATTTTATAATCAGAATAATCCGGCAGACGAAGATAAACCGAACTTAATTTCTCCAGACCGAATTTATATTCCGGATATTTTACATCATCAAGGATAGTACACTTTCCATCTTTAAGTTCCCACTTTTTACGACAAGTGCCATCTGCTCCAACTTCCGGCCATCCATCTTCATTCCAGAAAACCGGCATTAAATATGTTTCCCGCCCAAGATTATGGAATGTATCATACTGCCCAATCTGCCTGAAAGCCAGATGAACCATAAACCACTGACCGTCTTCTGCCTGAACCAAATCTGCATGACCGGCCCCCTGAATTTCATATCCTCCAAGATTTCTATTTGTAAGGATTGGATTTGACGGACATGCCTCGTACGGTCCCCAGATATTTTTTGACCGGAGCATACATTCCATATGACCATATTCAGTGCCACCCTCAGCAACCATCAGATAATACCAGTCATTAATATGATAAAGATGTGGACCTTCCAGATAACGACCACCGCAGCCTGTAGAAATGCATTTTGCTTCAGTAAGTTTTTTTCCTGTTTCAATATCAATTTCACAAAGGCTGATTCCGTTTACTCCATAATCATCCGCACCATTTGAAATAAAATAAGTTTTATCTCCGTCAAAAAGAAGCGAAGGATCTATTCCCCCACGGTCAACTTTTACAGGTTCAGACCATTCTCCATAAATATCATCTGTATAAACGTAGAAGTTTCCATAATCATTAGAAACATTTGTTACAACAACATAAAATCTTCCCTTATTAAAGCGGATTGTTGGAGCATATATTCCACCGCTGGCTGCAATTCCCTGAACATCCAGCTGACTTTTTCTTGTAAGACAATTATTTATCTGCTTCCAATGAACCAAATCATCACTTTCGAAAACCGGCATTCCTGGAAAATATTCAAAGGTACTGTTTACCAGATAAAATTTTCCGTTTGCAGCACAAACGCTTGGATCCGGATAAAAGCCCCGGATTACAGGATTTTCACAAATCATATCAAAATTACTCCTCAAATTTCATAAATCGAAGTTATTACAGCTTATTTACAAAAACAACAATAAAAACTTCAGTTTTTTACTTTTTTAATTTTTAAAATTTCAATTTCCTGATTTTAAAATTTCTTATTACTTGAATAATTATGCGCTAAATTATAAAATCCCTCATATGAACGGTAACTTAATTGAAGAATTTTTAGACAAAAAAACATTAAAAGCTCTCGATACACTTCTTTCCGCTGAAAAAGAAGCAGATTATAATAATGCTGCCGTTCAGCTTAGTTCTGTATTTAATTCTGATAATGCTTTTGACAGCATTCTTAAAAAGGATGAAGTTGAAACAAAGCTTGTTTCAAGTTTTCACAAAAATCTCCTTTTACTCATTCAGAAGACTTGGGTTGAAAAATCAGATGAAGTTCTTAAAGCTGAAGTTCTTAATCAGCTGGAGGATTTCTGCAAAAAGCTCTCAGCAAAAAAATATTCTGAAACCTATAACTCATTCTTTGAGATTCTGAACAAGGTTGTTTACCTTATGTTTGGTTCTCAGACAAAGAATAACGATTTTGCAGATTACGCTCTCCGTATTGATCCTGAATTTGGTATTTTCTGGTGGTACATAAAAAGTCTTCCTGAACAGTCAACCTGGACAGATTCTAAAAACCGTACAGCAATTTTGCTGGGAATGTACTTCCTGGCTAACTACTAATTTTCTCAAGTTCAACTCTGGCGGGCTGGTCAAATTTTTTTACAGGAGATTTGCTCTATGGACATGGACTTGGTATGTTCTCAGCTCAAAGATGGAGCTGCAAAGCTGGCCCTTCACAATGCTAATCAGAAAAATCATGCCCTCACTTGTGTAGCAGATGCAATTCTTAGCAGAAAAGAAGAAATTCTTGCTGCTAACAAAATTGATGTTGATGCTGCCCGTGCAGGTGGAATGACTGAGGCCCTTGTTGAACGTCTGGCTCTTGACGACAAGAAATTCAAATCAATTTTAGACAGCATTCAGATTATCATCCAGCAGGGCGACCCCATTGGTGAAGAAATAGCCGGCTGGAAACATCCAAACGGCATGGAAATAAAGCAGATTCGTGTTCCTCTGGGAATTGTTGCAATCATTTACGAATCCCGCCCAAATGTTACAATCGATGCATTTTCTCTTGCTTACAAAAGCGGTAACTCTATTCTTTTAAGAGGATCTTCTTCTGCACTTAATTCAAATAATGCACTGGTTGAGGCAATCCGGGAAGGTTTGAAAAATGCAGGGGATGACGGTGTTTTAAATTCAATTTACCTTTGTCAGAGTACAGACCATTCTGATGTTGACCAGATTCTTAATGCTGTTGGAAAAATTGATGTTGTGCTTCCTCGTGGTGGCCAGAAGCTGATTAATAATGTTGTTCAAAATGCAAAAGTGCCTGTTATTCAGACAGGAGCCGGCGTGTGTCACCTGTATGTGGATGATGATGCAGATTTGAACATGGCAGCAGATATTGCTTACAACGCAAAGACTCAGAGACCAGGGGCTTGTAATGCTATTGAGACTATTCTGGTGAATAGAAGTGTCGCCGGCGATTTTCTCCCTTTACTGAAGGAACGTTTTGGTAATCAGGTGGAACTCCGCGCTGATGAAGAAAGCTATAAAATCTTAGAGAGCTGCGGATATCCTAAACTGGTAAAGGCCGCAGACGAAGATTTCGGATTCGAATTCCTGAATTTTATTGCTTCAGTGAAGATTGTGGAAAATGTAGATGAAGCTGTGAACTATATCAACAGTCATAATACAAAGCATTCAGAAACAATCGTTACAAACAACAGATCTCACGCAAGACAGTTTCAGACAAGAGTGGATGCAGCATGCGTTTATGTTAATGCCAGTACACGCTTTACTGATGGCGGAGAGTTTGGTTTTGGAGCAGAACTTGGCATCAGTACCCAGAAGCTTCATGCCAGAGGCCCTATGGGAATTAAAGCTCTCACAACAACAAAATTCTTAATTGATGGAGACGGACATATCCGTTAAAGAAAAATGACAATTCAAGATACAATAAAAAAAGCACGTAAAATCGTAATTAAAATTGGAAGTAATACACTGGCAAAAGCTGATGGAACACAGAACACAGATTTTATGAAATCTATTGCTGAACAGTGTAAAGCTTTAATCGATCAGGGAAAACAGATTATCCTTGTTTCTTCCGGAGCACAGGTTTCCGGCGTTTCTGCAATTGAAGAATGGCCTCGCAAAAAAGATATGCACTTCCGCCAGGCTCTTTGTTCAATTGGTCAGGTTGAATTGATGTATCAGTGGAGAAAAGCATTTGCTTCTCAGGGGATCCATATTGGCCAGCTTCTTTTTACAAAGGAAGATTTTGAGGACAATCTCCGCTCATTAAATATCCGCAACACATTCTTTACTCTGGTAGATGAAGGCGTTGTTCCAATCATCAATGAAAATGATTCCGTTTCTACAGAAGAATTTCTTATTGGGGATAATGACAACTTAAGTGCCCTTACAGCAATTCTCTGGAGTGCAGACTTACTTATTCTCTTCAGTGACATTGATGGAATTTACACTGATAATCCTAAAACAAATCCAGAGGCATCTTTAATTGAAGCTGTTTCTGACATTTCACATCTTCGTAATGATATTACAATCGGCTCAGCAAATGAATTTGGTACAGGCGGCATTGAAACTAAAATTCAGGCTGCTGAAAAAACAACAAAATATGGAATCCCAATGATTCTTACAAATGGAGGAACAAAAACTCCTCTTCTTTCATTAGCTGATGGAAGTCAAAAAGGAACTTTATTTCTGGCACAATAATTGGAGATAAAAATGGAAAGTGTTTCAAATGTAAAAATTGGCTGTATTGGATGCGGCATCATGGGCGGTTCTGTAATTAAAGCAATTGCTTCAAAATACAATCCGTCAAATATTTTCATCAGTACAAAACATCCTGAAAAGGCTCAGGATTTTGCAGCTAAAACCGGCGTTAATGCCCTTAAGTCTAATCTGGAAGTTGCAAAAGCAGCAGACTATATTTTTATTGCAGTTAAACCTGCTTACGTTAAGGAAGTTCTTATTGAAATAAAGGAAGCCTTCACAACAAAAAAGACGATTATTTCCATGGCAGCAGGACTTAACCTGGATAAACTTACAGCATTTATTCAGCCACCTGATCTTTCAGCTCCATCAACAGACCTTACATTTGTAATGCCTTCCCTTGTGAGAATTATGCCTAATCTTCCGGCAATGGTTGGAGAGGCAATGACAGCAATCTGCCACACTTCTGAGATTGAAGAACAGGACCTTTCAGTTGTTAAGACACTTCTTGAATCCTGCGGAAAAGCAGAAATTGTTCCTGAAAAACTTATGGATGGTGTTACAGCAGTAAGCGGCTCTGGTCCGGCATATGCATTTATGTTCATTGAAGCTTTAGCTGATGCAGCTGTTCGTTTTGGAATGCCTCGAGCCCAGGCTTATACCTACGCAGCACAAACCTTAAAGGGCGCAGCTGCAATGGCTCTTGAAGACCAGCGTTCTCCTTCTCAGTTAAAAGATGCAGTCTGCTCTCCAGGCGGTACAACAATTGAAGGTGTAATTTCTCTGGAGCGTCACGGATTCAGAGGCACTGTAATCGAAGCTGCAACTGCTGCCTATAATAAATCAGTTGATATGGGAAGAAAATAAATTACTTCTCCAGATAATAAACTATTTTATATCCGCCGGTGATAATAAATCCTGCCTTAGTGTAGGCTTTTATTGCTCCGGCGTTTTCTTTTTTAACAAAGAGAACAGCTTTTCTATTAAGAAGACAAGCTTCCCTTGCAATATGTTCCACAAGTGCCGAAGCGTACCCCTTTCCCCTGAATTCTTCCAGAGTGTAAACGCCTCCAATCTGAAAAAAGCCTTTTGTAATTGCATTTGTATTTGCTTTAGAAACGATTTTTCCTTTTTCAACAACTGCGAAATAAAACTGATTCTTAAAATTTTTTTCCAGAGAAATTCTTTCTGCCGCAGGAACAACTTCTCTCCATGCAGGTAATACTTCAACCCGGGTGTAATCAAGCTGCAGGGGCATCAGCTGTTCAATATGATTTTTGCTGCAACGGATAATTTCACAGTCACTTCGATGGGAAAAATCATCTTCATCTTTATCCATTACTTCCAGGTCCCGGCCTTCTTCCATAAAGTGATATTCGTGGACCTCACTTTTCCTTCCCCTATAAATTCCGGAAACTATCTCTTCAAGAAAATCAGCCCATTCCTTCTGCCCCGAAATACAGAAAACTGAATTTTTTGCAAAAAACTCTGTCAGGGCAAGACTCACCTCTGTCGTCTGTTCAGGTAAGCAGCAGAAAACCAGCCGCCCCTGTCCACTATAGGTAAAAACCCCATGAACAAGAGGATGCCAGCTGTTAAGAGTTCCCTTTTCTATAATTATGTGAACTGAATTGTCATGATTGATAATCCGTTGAAAAAGTGCACAACAGCGTTTTTCGTAAGGAAGGACAAAATCAAGTGCCAGCTTCAAGACCTTTGGACTTCCACTGGCACCTACTACGCATAGAGCAGACATTTTTTAGTTTCTGAATGAATGAATTGGAGCAGGAATTCTTCCGCCGCGGTTAATAAAATCTGCACATCCGAACTTGCTCACAGGCATTACAGGACATCCGCCCAAAAGTCCACCGAATTCAACCCATTCCCCTGCTTTTTTGCCAGGAGCAGGAATAAGACGGCAGGCAGTAGTTTTGTTGTTTACCATACCGATTGCAAATTCATCTGCCAGAATACCTGAAATTGTTGTAGCAGGAGTATCTCCAGGGATTGCAATCATATCAAGACCTACAGAACATACTGTGGTCATAGCTTCAAGTTTTTCAAGGCAGATAGAGCCCTGTTGAACTGCATTAATCATTCCTTCATCTTCAGATACAGGAATAAAGGCACCGGAAAGGCCGCCCACATTAGTAGAAGCCATAACACCGCCCTTCTTAACCATATCTGTAAGCATTGCAAGGGCTGCAGTTGTACCAGGAGCACCTGCACCATCAAGACCAATTTCTTCAAGAATACGGGCAACAGAATCTCCTACAGCAGGAGTTGGTGCCAGTGAAAGATCCAGAATACCAAAGTTTACGCCCAGACGCTTTGCTGCTTCTGCACCAACCATCTGTCCCATTCTGGTAATCTTAAATGCCATTTTCTTAATACCATCAGCAAGAACATTAATTGGCTGACCTTTATATTCTCTGGCAGCAGCAAGAATTACTCCAGGACCAGAAACGCCTACATTAATTACAGCGTCACCTTCTCCAGGACCATGGAATGCACCTGCCATAAACGGATTGTCTTCAGGAGCATTACAGAATGCTACAAGTTTTGCACAACCGTTAACTGCACAGTTCTTACTTACTTCTGCAGTTTTTACAATTGTCTCACCCATAAGTTTAACTGCATCCATGTTGATTCCGGATTTTGTAGAACCAACATTCACGCTTGAACATACGCTGTCTGTTACAGCCAGTGCTTCAGGGATTGAATCAATCAGGATTTTGTCAGCAGGAGTAATTCCCTTCTGAACAAGGGCTGAAAATCCACCAATAAAGTTTACTCCAAGTTCCTTAGCACATTTGTCCAGAGTCTGGCAGTAAGATACATATGATTTTTCATTAGAAGCACCTGCAACCAGTGAAATTGGTGTTACGGAAATACGTTTATTGATGATTGGAACACCGTATTCCTTTTCGATTGACTGACCTACTTTTACCAGGTCGCCTGCTTTCTTCATGATTTTGTCGTATATTTTCTGATTTGCTTTTTTTGCATCAGAATCGGCACAATCCAGAAGGGAAATACCCATTGTAATACAACGAATGTCCAGCTTCTGGCGCATGAACATATTTACTGTTTCTTCAATTTCAACTGGTGAAAAAATCATACATTACCTCGTTTTTTTATCTTATATAAATAGTGATTTTTTTTCAATTAATCGTCATAGTCATAATCTCCCCGACTGTCCTTTACGGCACTCCAGCCGGAAGATTTTTCCATAAGCATTTCTGCATCTTCCCGCCCTTGTGTTATGCTCCACTGGCGGTATTTCTTAGCTTTAGCAGGTGCGGGTTTTTCCCGGTCTTTATCTTTTTCCTTTAAATCTTCTTCTCCATTAGCCATATTTGTACCCACAAAATAATTTTGCCCCATTATAGTGTTGAATCTATTTCTTTTAAATAGACCCCTTCTTTTTATCTTCCAGATATTTAAGCAGTATTTAAGTAAATCTATCGTTTTTTAACTAATTTTTTCCTAAAAAAGTTTGACCTTTTAGTCATAGCAATATATGATTAACTAATATTCTCAAAGGGGGAAACGGATGAAAAAATCTGTTTTTTTTGTTTTAGCCATGGCATCACTAATTTCTATGTCTTGTACAACGACGAATTCTGCTTCTAATGCAGCAGATACAGCTTCAGAAGAACTGGTAATTGCTCCAGATTCAACAAACGTAAAAATTCTGGGAAGAACTTTTACAAAAAACAACACACTCTTCCTTGCACAGTCAGCAAGTGCAATTGAATTTGAAGTTGAAGCAAAATCTTTAACTGTAAACCTTACTGGTGACACAACTGCCCGCCCATACAGAGGAACTGCAATTCCTTCAAATCTTGCCCGCCTTACAATTTACGTAAACGGCGAACTTAAAGAAACTGTTACAATGGACGCTCAGAAAAAATCCGTAACAATTTTTAACGAAAAAAAGGTTCAGAAGGCCTCTGTAAGAATTGCCAAAATCACTGAATCTGCCCAGTCTTATGCAGGAATCAAGGAACTGGTTCTGGATAAAAATGGTAAAATCAGTCCTGCACCAGCAAAAGACCTTAAAATTGAGTTCATTGGAGATTCAATTACCTGTGGATACGGAGTTGAAGCTGACGGTGCAAATAATTCCTTTACAACACAGACAGAAAATGCAGAAAAAGCTTATGCTTATCTCACAGCAAAGGCTCTTAATGCAGATTACAGTCTTGTAAGCTATTCAGGTTATGGAATTTATTCAGGCTACACTGGAGACGGAAACCGCAATACTTTATCACTTATTCCACCTGTTTATCCAAAAGTATGCTTTAATTATTCAGACGGTTCAAAGAACAATCTGGAATGGGATTTTGGAAACTTTAAGCCGCAGCTTGTAGTAATCAACCTTGGTACAAATGATGACAGCTACTGCAAGGACCAGGCAAAGAAGCAGCTCTATGTTGATTCTTACGTAGAATTCCTTAAAGATGTGCGCTCAAAGAATCCAGATGCATATATTGTATGTTCACTGGGAATTATGGGCGATAATCTTTACCCAAGCGTAGAAAAGGCTGTTGAAACCTATTCTGCTCAGACTGGAGACAAGCGTATTGAAGCTTTCCACTTTGTACCACACACAGCCGCTGACGGTTACGGTGCAGACTGGCATCCTTCAGCAAAAACTCAGGCAAACAGAGCTGAAGTTCTTACTGCACACCTTAAGACACTTCTTGATAACGGTACAATCAAATAATTTGCAAATATTACTGTTCTCGATTCAGCTCTAACCTCTGATTTTGGCACGACTGAAACTTGAACAGTAATTCTATATTCCCCGGTCTTTTGAGAGGCAGGGGATTTTTTTTACTTCAATTTTTCACATCTATTTTTTTACCACTGATTGACAACCCTGAATTAAAAGAAAATAATTCACTTATATGACAGGAACAAAGAATTTTATTGCAGAGCAACCTAATGTTAAGATTTTAGGACGTCGTTTGTATGATGACAAAGTTTTATGGCTGACATCTTCAGCTGCAACAGTAGAATTTTTTGTAGAAGCCACAAGCCTTTCATTCAACTTAGTCGGAGATGATTCAGCACATAAAGACGAACATGGTAACCCACCGGGAAACTGTGTACGCTATTCAATTTACATTGATGATGAACTGCTCCTTACCCAGTGCATGGATTCTGCAGAAAAAAAGGTCGTTGTTTTTGACAACAGTTCTAACGGCGGACAAGCTCGAAAAGCAAAAATCACTTTTATAAAACTCACAGAGGCCCACCAGTCCTACATTGGTATCTGGGATATTGAAACTGATTCAGAAGGGCATATTAAAGCAACTCCCGGAAAAAAAAGACGCATCGAATTTATTGGGGATTCCCTCACCTGCGGCTACGGAATTGACTGTAAAAGCACCAATGAGCCTTTCACTACATTCACGGAAGATGCTACAAAAACCTACGCTTTCCTTACTGCAAAAGCTGTAGATGCAGATTACTCTTTCTGCAGTTACAGTTCATTCGGTTTGTATTCAGGCTACACGGACAATCCGGGAAACATCAACAGAACTTATACTCTGCCAAACTTTTACGATAAAGTTACATTCAGCTGGAATACCCGCAAATATGGAGATCTTCTCTGGGATTTCAACAAATATACTCCTCAGCTGATTGTAATCAATCTGGGAACTAATGACGCGTCCTACTGTATTGACGATCAGCGGAAGGGAAAATTCATAAAAGCTTATGTAGATTTTCTTAAGTATTTGAGAAATCTTTACCCATATGCTTATTTTATTCTTGCCTGCGGATTGATGGAAATGGGACGCCCAATGAATGAATCTGTTGCAAAAGCCTGCAGGGAATACAAAATGGCTACCGGAGACACTCGAATTGCCCAGATTCAGTTTAATGAGCAGATGCCGGAAGAAGGTCTGGGTTCTGGAGGCCATCCAAATCAGATTTCACAGAAAAGGGCCGCAAAAGAATTAACTGATTTTCTTAAACAGCTTGAAATTACAATCTAACCGGGGGATTTATGGAATCTTTAGATAAAGAAACAATTGAAACCTTAATAGAAAAAGCTTTCACCATGCTGAATTATTCTTACGTACCATATTCCCACTACACTGTAGGAGCAGCCCTTCTTTCAGCAGACGGAAAAATTTATACCGGCTGTAATATTGAAAACGTTGCATTTACCCCTACAAACTGTGCTGAGAGGACTGCTTTTTTTAAGGCTGTTAGTGAAGGTGTTAAGGATTTTAAGGCCATTGCAGTTTGCGGCGGACCACAGAAAATAGTAAAAGATTTCTGCTCTCCATGTGGAGTTTGCCGTCAGGTAATGAGAGAATTCTGCAAGGATGATTTTATTCTGATTATGGCAAAGTCAAAAACAGAATACAAACTTATGACTCTTGCAGAAATTCTACCTCAAAGTTTTAAGCCCGACGGAGAAGTAGGCGCTGAACAAAAGAATTGATTTTTCTGCCGGATATTAATGGGCTACCCAGTTCCAGATATCCGGGTCTTCCTGTCCAAGACACCAGAAGGCAATTCTTTCTACAGTTTTTTCTTTGTACATACGCATTTTGGAAACCAGAGAGTAGGTGTCATCAAAGTAAGCTGTAACTTTTACGCTTGTCTCGTATGAAAAATACGGAACACCTTTTTCTCTCTTTACTTCAGCAGCCACATCATGCTCATTAATATTTCTCATAATTCCAGAGAAGAACCATGCTCTTGCCAGATTTTTGTTAATCCATGTACGTCCATAAAATGGAAGTCCCATAATAACTTTTTTCTGAGGCATTTGAGAAACGGCATAGGTTACCACATTATGACACCAGTCTGTACTTGCAACAGGGCCCGGCTTACCTCCGCTCCAGTGCTCGTCATATGCCATAATAATCACTCTGTCACAGTTAGCTGCAATCTTTTTATAGTTGAAAATATCATCTTTCAAAGTTTTAGTTCTTGCAGGTACAGCAACTGAAAACCATCTTTCCTGACCAATTGCTTCCCTTATATCCGCAAGAAATGTAATAAAATTATCTGCATCTCTTTGAGGAATAATTTCAAAATCCACCTGAATTCCGTCATATCCCTTATGATCACAGGCATCTACAAGAACCTTTATAATTTTTTCCCTGATTCCAAAACTAGGGTCAAGGACAAAATGTGTTAAAGAACGGCTCTGGCTGGTTACAACAAGATGCTTTCTTCCCTTAAAGCCCTTTACCTTTGAAACATCAGGAATATAATTCAATTCGCCATAACTATTTATGTCTGCACTGAAAATACACAAATCTGTAATGGTCATTCCTTCTTTGTAATCAGAAAAGTTTCCATCAAGCAGATATGCCCATATTTCCTTAAACTGAACCGGATCCCCTTCAGGTGTCTTATGATCATAAACCACGCGATAAGGATCCTTGGGGTCCACAGCAGCATTTGCCGAAGCAACATCCAGAAAGGCCTGTTCTCCCACAAGAGCAGTTGAAAGTGGAATTGAATAAATACTTTTTCCTTTCAGAACAGAATTAAGAATCTGCTCTCCATTATTTCCGTAAGCAAATGCACAAGCAGCTGACAAAATTAAACCGGAAAACGCACAAATAATTTTTTTAGATACTCTTTTCATTAATATATCCTTTAAATTTTATAATTATGGCATGTGTATGATTTCACGAGGTTTACTTCCGTTAGCGGGACCTACTATTCCCCTTTCCTCCATTTCTTCAACAAGGCGTGCTGCACGGTTATATCCTATTTTAAGACGACGCTGAATGTAGCTTGCACTGGCTTTTCCTGCCTGCATTACTATTTCCAGAGCTTTCTCGTAAAGAGGATCTTCACCATTTTCATTAAAGAGGCTTATCTGACCGTCGTCATCTTCATCATCATCAATAAAGATTTCGTCGTCGATATATTCTGGTTCACCCCAGTTATCTTTCACTGCATTAACAACATTTTCTACTTCCTGATCGCTTACAAATGAACCCTGAATACGAACAGGGAAAGGATCTGTAGCGCTGGCATAAAGCATGTCACCCTTGCCAAGAAGCTTATCTGCACCCATCTGATCAATAATGATTCTGGAATCCATTTTACTTGAAACCATGAATGCAATTCGGCTTGGAATGTTTGCTTTAATAAGACCTGTAATTACATCAACAGAAGGACGCTGGGTTGCCAGAACAAGATGAATACCAATAGCGCGTGCCTTTGCTGCCAGACGGGCAACTGCTCCTTCAAGCTGCTTGCCGATTGTAGCCATCAAATCAGCAAATTCATCAATAACAACAATAATGTAAGGCAGTTTTTCAGTTGCAATATGCTGTTCCCGAATTTTCTGATTGTAACTTGCAATATCACGGCAGCCTAACTGTTTAAGAACTGCGTATCTTCTTTCCATTTCGCAGATACAGTACTGAAGGGACTGCATTGCCATTTTCGGTTCTGTAATAACAGGGGTAAGAAGATGACCAATTCCATTGTAAAGGCTTAATTCTACAATCTTCGGGTCAATGAGAATCATTTTAACTTCATTTGGAGAACGCTTGTAAAGGATACTCAAAATCATTGAGTTTACACAAACTGATTTTCCTGCACCAGTTGAACCTGCAATCAAAAGATGAGGTGTCTTAACCAGATCGATTACCTGTGTATCACCTTCAATATCTTTTCCAAGCACAACAGGAACTGCATACTTTCTCCATTCAGGTCTGTCCTGCTCAATACATTCGCGGAAAGAAACAATAGCTCTGTCCTTATTTGGGACTTCTATACCAACTGCACGTTTTCCAGGAATTGGTGCAACAATACGAACAGATTTTGCCGCCAGCCTGAGTGCAATATTGTCCTGCAGAGCCTGAATCTTGCTCAGCTTAACGCCAGGTGCAGGAAGAATTTCGAACATTGTAACAACCGGTCCTTTACGGATTGCAGTAACTTCTGCTTCAATATTAAATTCCTGAAGGGTGCCCTTAAGGTTTGCAGCAGCCTGATTTGTTTCTTCGTCAATTTCCCAGTAAGGGGTCTGTTCATATTCATTAAGAAGATCTGTTGAAATTTTATAAGGGCCGTGAGCTTTTACTACCTTCACCTGAATTGGTTTAGTAACGCCGTTTCTGTCAGTTGTTACGGCAGTTGGTCCCTTTACCACATAAGGTTCATCCTTATTTTCATTATTTTCATCTTCGTCAATTTCTACCTGTGGTTCAGAGTCGTCTTCTTCCAGCGGCTCATTGTCAGATTCCACATCTGCGTCTGGAGAAAAATCATATTCCTCTTCGGCATCAGTGTTCATCTTGTCAAAAACCATGCTGATATCAGGCATTTCAGATTCCTGGGCAAAATCACTTTCAGCAAAATCATCTTCTTCAGAAATATTATCTTCAAGCGTTTTTTCACGATTTGCCATTTCAAAGTCTGAAATTACATCATCAAGAGCATCGTCAATAACTTTTTTATCAGAATCCGGCATTTCAATAACTTCGTCATCATCGTCTGTGTAAGTTTCAAAATTGCCGTACATGGCTGTATCATCTTCTTCCTCACTGTCTTCTGGAACAAGATATTTTTCTTCACCAGGAATTGTCTTATTCAAAACAGCTGCAACTGCATCTTCTTCTGCAGCACGTCTTTCTTTTTCTTCAGGATTTCTTTTTTTGTCGATTATGTTGCCTTCATCATCAAGAGACCATATACCCTTTCTGATTTTTTTAGCTTTTGCTGATGGAGAAATCGGTTCAAAATCAGTAGCGGCCTGGTTTTCAGTAACTTCTTCTTCCTGATTATTTTCGATTTCTTCATTTTCCTGAGGATTTTCATTATTAACCGGTAATTTGGATTTTATTTTGTCCCAGAAATTATTTTTGTTCTGAGCTTCCAGTTTTGCCTGTTCTTCCCTTTCTTCAGCCTCAATCTTCATTGCAAACTTTTCAGTCATGCTCAGGCCGTCATCACGATCAGCGGCAAAAATTTTCTCCTGAGAACCATCATCCTGCAAATTGTTTCCGTGGCTTTCAAAATATCCTTCAGCTTCGGAAAAGGCATTTTTCTTATCCTTTCTGGATTTATCCTTTCCCTGCATAATCGGCTTTTTACCAGCCTTGAGACGCCTTTCATCAACAATACGCTTTGTAACCTGCCCCAAAGCAGATGCCAGAAGATATTCTGAAACAATCAGCAGAACACCAATAATTGAATAAATTGAAATTTTAATTGCGGCCACAGGATTTACATCCCTTGCAATTACATTACGACAAAGCTTTTCTGTACCAAAAAGAGTAAAAAACGGAATGATGCTTACAGCAAGTATAAAAGCCCGCTGCCAGGACCAGTCTGCATCAAAACAGAAATATCCTGCAAGTAAGAGAAATACTGGTATAAATAAGCTGGAAAATCCATAGACTGAGAATACGATTGTTCCAACATTTTTGATAAAGGAAGTTTTATCATCCTGCTGAATACCAAAATCCAATAATCCTTGAATAATCCCAATTGTGAACAAGGCTGCCAGGGCAAAAAGAATCAGGCCCACACAAAATGCAGCAAATTTTTGTTTTTTCGACATTTTCCACATCCCACAATTAAATATTACACGAATTTTTACTTTTTTAGTATCGGTTTTTTTAATTTTTTAGGTTAGTACTATCTGAAGGATATGAATTATAACATACAAAGATTATTTCTACATATGATTATTTTTATTTCTTACCAGCCAAAATACTTATAATATTCAAAATCAATATCCAAAAGAGGATTTACATCATTTTCTTTCTGTTTATATATCAAAGCTTTATCTACATTATCTGTTTTCTCAGCACATAAAGCCATTTTTTTGTATGCAATACCGATTATTGGAGAAGCATAAAACAAATCATTTTCAAAAAGCTTTTCCCATTCATCCATCGCCTTCTGATAATCAATTTTTTTTCCTGATGATGAAGCTTTTTCTGTTCTGAAATAAGCAATCCAATATTGTGGCCATATATCGCGAGAATTTATTTTTTGAGCCTGAGACATCTTTCTAATATAGAAACCTAAGTCTCTATCAATATAATTAAATGCTATTGAATGATCACAAATATATGAACTTATCCATTCTGTCATTAATGAATTATAAAGTTCCAGATCATCAAGAACATACGGCAAACTATTTAAATCTTCATTTTTTATTTTATTCAGAGCAATACTTAATTTCTCATCAGCACACCTGTAATCATAATCAAATTTGCTACCTAAATGATATTTTAAATAATAAATCGCAAATAATTGACCAGACTTTTTTGACCAAACATCAATTTTTTTTTCTTCTGAAATCTTGAAGTCTGGAAAAATCTCAAGCATGTATTTTAAATTTTCTTTTGTAGGAACATAGTATACAGGTACCGCATGTATCCATTTCTTATAGAGACAATGGTGATCATATTCACGTTCAGCATTTTCAGTTTTAACTAATAACTCTGTATTTTCTTCTGAAAGGGATTTACATTCCATATTGTTTTCACTGGCATTACTATAAAGAACCTTTTTTCTTTTATCTGTACTGTAAGGATAGAAATAATATGTACAAAAATCACTTCCATAATGATTATCAAGATAAAAGCCTAACCTGGTCCAGTTAGGATTCTTCGATGACAGATTCCATACTTCAGTTTTTTTTAATCCATGTGCATTGCCGTAAAGAATAATAGCTTTAGAGTCCGTATTATCCATTATCTCTATGATTTTCTTCTGAATAAATTTATCGCGAATATTTTTTTCAAGAGTATCATCAGCCCATTCTTCACTTTTTATCTCTAATCCTTCTTCCGGAAGAATAACTTTTATAGGATCATGTTTATAAAGTTTATTTATTCTTTGGATTTCATCTCCAAAAAGGACTTCCTCATACCTATATCCAAACCCTGCCCATGCAGGAAATAAATAAAAACTGTAATCCTCCTGTTTGTCTATGTAATGATTACTATTACCTTCTAAAAATATATAACGTACGCCGGCCTTATAAAAATCAAACAGATTTTCTTTCAAAAACAATGATTGGAAAGCACCATTATGATTATTCCCAATAAAAATAATCTTTTTATTTTTAATATCCTCTACAATCTGCTCTGCAGCATCTTTTTCCATCCGCAAATCAAAAGTCGGTTTACAGGACATCACAACACTGAGGAAACTTATTATTAAAACAATAATCAGCTTTTGTTTTTTTAAAATCATATAAGATTGTGTCAAATTTAGTTCGCAATTAGGCATTTGAAAAAAGTTATTTGCCATCATGCTCCTAAGCTTAACACAGCCCCCTTTTACTGTTTAAGCGTTTCCGCCTTTATATAACTAGTACCAGTTAAATGGTCTTCTGCATATTCAAGCAGATAACTTGTGACAATTCTAATATATGAACTTTCACTTGGAAAGATTCCTACAACTTTTGTTCACCGTCTGATTTCTTCATTCAACCGTTCAAGCGTATTTGTACAGAAAATCTTTCTTGTAGAAACTCCATTCATGTAACATTCGTGAACTACATGAATAAGAGCCTGTTCACAACGCTGCCGTTCCTTCATGAAAAATGGAACGTACCCGCCATTACGTACCTTCATAATGGATATTTCCATCTCTTCTTGCACGATTGTACTTTTACTACTATAATTAAAATTGTGTCAGAGCTTTATATTATTGGAACACCAATCGGTAACCTTGGTGACATTACTTTTCGCGCTATAGAAACTTTTAAGTCAGTAGATGTTGTTGCTGCTGAGGATACCAGACATACTCTTGAGCTTTTAACACATTTTGACATCCGCAAGCCAATGATCAGCTGCAGGTCCCAGAACGAGGAATTTGCATCTGAAAAAATCATTAAAATGCTGGATGAAGGTCAAAAAGTAGCTTATGCAAGCGATGCAGGTACACCGGGAATTTCAGATCCGGGAGCTGTTCTGGCAGGATTAGCCCGAAAGGCAGGCCATACAGTCATTCCTATTCCAGGTCCAAGTGCCTTTGCAACCCTGGTAAGTGTAGCAGGAGCAGGTGGAAAGACCCTTATTTTTGAAGGATTTTTGTCTCCAAAGCCGGGAAGACGCCGCAGCCGCCTGAGAGAACTGTTAGCAACTGGAGATGCTGTAGTTTTATACGAAAGTCCCTTCAGAATTACTAAACTTTTAAACGACATTGCCGATATTGACAGTGAAAGGCGGGTAGTCGTTGGCAGAGAACTGACAAAACTGCACGAAGAAATAACCGAAGGTACTGCAAAAGAAGTGCTTGAGGATTATGCTTCAAGAAGTAAAATTCTTGGAGAATTCGCAGTTTTCATCTCTGGAAACAAAAATACTAAACTTTCAGATGAAAGTTCCGATAATTAAAGAGAGGAATGTTATGATGATAGATAAAATTTCAGGCATTAGTCCAGTTAATAACCTCCAGAATACACCTAAAACTGGTGCTTCAAAGAGCGTTAAAACAGGTTCCGATGAAATTCACATTTCTGACGAAGCAAAAAGACTCTCAGAAGAATTCTATCTCAGCCAGGTTGCAGATGAGACACCTGACGTAAGATCAGAATTGGTTGAACAGGTTAGACAGAAAATCCAGGACCCAAACTACCTGAATGACGCAAATCTTTCAGCTACAGCAGATAAAATTCTTGCTGCATATGGTTTCTAATTAATCTTTTAACTATCAACCTTAACTCTCAGAGATTAAAAGACGGAACTGCGCTTCCGTCTTTTTTTTTGCCGAAATAATGATACAATGAATAAAAGTTTGTAATAATAGAAAAAATACGGAGTCTTTTATGGCAGATTTTATTTTCAAAATTCAACCAAACATCGTTTTAGGTTCCTACACATCAGCCCGCCTGGGACAATTTTCAAAAGAATGGGGAACCAAATTTATGGTAATTGTTGACCCGCTGCTCAAACAGCTGGGCGCTGTAGACAAACTCCTTCAATCTCTTACTGACAGAAATATAGATTTTTTTACTTTTGACGAATTACCTGAAGCCGCTGATACCGAAGTTATTAAAGAAGCCCTTACTCTGGCAAAAGAAGCCCACATTCACGGAATAATTGCCATCGGCAGTTCAAAAACAATCAATGTAGCAAAGGCAGTGTGTGCCCTTTTCCACGAAACCCATGATCTTTACGACTTTATTGACGGAGCAGCCCCTTCCACAGCGCCACTGCCATTAATCTGCGTTCCATCAACAATCAGAGAACCTTTTATTTTTTCAGACCGGGCACCAATCATCGACGCCAGAAGTTCAGAAATAAAGCTTTTAAAAACAACAAACGGCTTATGCAAACTGGCACTTTTTGACCCGAACCTGACCCTGACATTAACAGAAAACCAGACTGCTGCCATGGCAATTGAAACCCTTTGTATTGCCACAGAAGCCTACCTCAGCCCAAAAGCATCATTTTTCAGCGACATGGTAATTGAAAAAGCCATTGAACTTATGGGCTACGGACTTGACGGGTCCCGCTCCCTCACAGTGACTACACCTCAGGAAGTACTTCTTTCACAAAGCGGCTGTATGGCATCTCTGGGAGCAACATCCAGTTCAATCGGAGCCTGTGCCCTGATTGCAATGTGTGTTAACGCAAGATATAAAATTTCCCGGGCACTGACCACAGAAATCCTCTTTCCATACGTAATTGAAGATGCCGTTAAATACAAAAGCGACCGTCTGGCAAGAATTTCTCACATCTTAAACGCCTGCCCCGTAGACGCAAACGAAAAAGATGCAGTTTCAGCCCTTACAGAATACGTAAGACAGCACATAGCCAAGGTAAATCTCCCTTCCCGCTTAAAGGATCTGGGCCTCACCATAGAACAGCTCTCCCTTGCCGCAGAAGACGCCGGTTCCCTTGATTTGATAAACACACTGCCAAGAAGCATGTCCGCTGATGACTTATTTGATTTAATTAAGGTAGCCTACTAATGATTTCACCAGATAAACTCTTTCAACTCAGCGCAGGCCAGAAACGCCGCAAACTCGCACTCACCTTTGGAGAACTGGAACGGGACATTTCTGGAATTGCCGAAAAAGGAATGGAGTACAATTTTACTTCAATGACACGGCAGGAATACACAAAAGCCGTTGTAAAAATCCTTCTGGAAGACCCAAAACTTCCCCAGGAAACCGCAGACCAGCTCAAAAACCTTTTAACCGCAGAACCTTTTGACGAAAAACGCATCTGCAACCTGGCAAGAAACGCCCTCTTAAACATAATCGGAACCTTCCCCGCCGAATGGGACCTGATAATCGCCCCTCACAAGCAGGAAAAAATCTCCGTAGAAGAAAGAAATTTCTTCAAAGACGTATGCGTTTACGCCGAAGACATCCGCTCACCCTTCAATCTGGGCTCAATTTTCCGGACCGCAGAAGGCCTGGGCTGTGACAAAGTCTTTATCTCCCCACAGTGCGTTGACCCCAGCCAGCCAAAAGCAATTCGCAGCGGAATGGGCTGTATAGAAACAATCGGCTACACCCGCTGTTCCCTGGACCAGTTACCACAAGACCTGCCCGTATTCGTATTAGAAACCGGCGGCACCCCGATTCAGGACTTCAAGTTCCCCGAAAAAGGCATAGTCATCATCGGTTCCGAAGAACTGGGAGTCAGCCCGGAAGCCCTCAAACGCGCCACATACGGCACCGTAACAATCCCAATGACCGGCCTCAAAGCCTCCCTTAACGTAGGAGTCGCATTCGGTATTCTAATGCAGGCCTGGGTTCAATCCCTCCAGAAAAAATCCTAGCAATTTCTGTGGACGCAACCCCATCAGTAACCGCCTTCCAGGGCTTCACTACGTTCGGTTGGGACATTCCTTCGTAATGCCCCAACGGCTCCGCCCCCTTCCACGCTGCGCTCAGGCCAAATCAAAAAAAACGCCTGTTCAGGTAAGTATCTCACTCCCCAAACAGGCATTTATCTTTACTTCACAAAGATTGTATCACTCAGCATTTCTAACAACACGCAACCCCAGACCATTTCCATATATTGTAGTAGGCCAGGAACCAGAACGAGACGAAACACTCATAGGACTACTACACCAGTTTCCACCTCTGGATATATGCCAAGTCCCAGATTCACAGCCAGTACCTGGAGTTACTTCTTCTTCTGTTGCTATAATTTTACCAGACCAATCCCAGCACCATTCCCAAACATTACCAGTCATGTCGTAAATACCCAAAGAATTATGTTTCTTTGTCATTACAGGATGTGAAGTATTCTCACTATTTGATAAATCCCATGAAACTTCTTTATTATCATCACTTCCGCTATACTTTGTTTGCTCTGCAGGAATGCCTTTGTTTCCACCACGGGCTATATATTCCCATTCAGCTTCTGTTGGCAGGCGATAACCGGATGCAGACGGATTGAACTTGATACCAACATCATCTCCACCTTTATAATCCCAGTCATCAGTTTTTGAATTCGGACCACAATACTTTGTTACACCCTCGACTGTTTCACTCAAGATTCCATCCCACTTTGCAGGATTAGTTTCTCCATTAAGCGAATAGGCAGGAGCAAATCCTTCAGCTAAAGAACGTAAATTACAATAAACAATAGCATCATACCAGTTCAAGTAATAGGCAGGATAATTCTCTCCTATTCCTTCTTTAGCATTAGGAACATTGCTTTCCATTGATTTACCATATCTGCAGAAAGTTTCATATTCTTTCTGAGTAACTTCATGAATGCAGACATACATATCAGGGATGTCAATGATTCGATTTTCAATAAATACAGAAGAACCTTCAACTGCACCTTTTACCTGCAGTAATAAAACAAAGATTTACTAACGGAAAGTATCCGGCACCAAAAGCCTATGAAACAAAATTTATAAGAGAAGGAATTCTTTTTCAAATTGATGCAGTTGCATTCAGAGAAAAGTAACCGAATCCATAACATAAACAATCCAGCAAAGTCAAGCTTGCTGGATTGTTTTTATAGACACCACCCAAGTATTGTGACATAATAATGTCATATAGAGGTGATAATATGCCACAGATTAGACCTATTCGAGATTTGAAAAATACTACTGTAATCTCAAACTTATGTCATGAAACAAAGGAACCTATTTTCATTACAAAAAATGGATACGGGGACATGGTTATTATGAGTATGGAAACTTACGAAAAGATAACTTTCTTCAATAATTTATATGAAAAACTCGCAGTTGCTGAGTCAGATTTAAAAGCCGGCAGAGTTTCTGATGTAGATGATGCAGTAAATGACATAAGAAAAAAATATGGCTTATAAAGTAAAAATAACTGAATCAGCAAAAGCTGAATTAGATGAAATAGTTGCCTATTTCGTTAATAATCTTTGTAATCCAAAAGCAGCTATCAGTTTACTTGAGGACTTCAATGAACAAAAGAGCTGTCTTTATGAAGACCCTTATACTTTTTCCTTATGTCCCATTTTAAGCCTTCAAAATAAAGGATATCGCAGATTTATCTTCAAACAAAATTATATTGCTTTATATCTTATAGAGAACGAAGAAGATAAAAAGATTATCACAATAATGCATATATTCAATGCAAAACGTGATTATGAAAAACTTGTATAGAATACAACCTAACACAAAGATTTGTAGCCGACAGCAGATCGAGCCCGCTGCGGTACAACCAATTGTTATCTTAAATCAGAAAAAACTGCACTCTTTCCTAATCCCTACTTATCCTCGCGGAAGGATTTCAACAGTCTTTCACTAATAAGTGCGACTTTTTCTTCGGTATCCAGGTTGAACAAGGCAAGAACGTCGCTGTCCATCTGTTCATAGCTGACCTGTTCCTCACCGTAATGAACAATCATATCAGCCAGATAAACCAGACCTGTAATCTTGCGAAATTCTTCAGGAGCTGCCAGCGGATCATGATGATAGCGGATTACATTTATGATTACTTCAGGGAAATTCCACTTTTCGGCAATCATTGCACCAACTTCACCGTGATTTACACCGGCTACAAGTTTTTCGAACAAATCCTTGGAAAGTCCTCTTGCCCTGCACATATCTTCAATCTTTTTCAAAACTGAAGGATGAGCATTTTCAAAGACAATTTTACCAATGTCATGAAGAAGACCGCAAACGTAACTATCATCTATACAAATTTTATCCCCTTTACACAAATTACGTGCCATATTATAGGAATAAAATGCTACTTTATATGAATGATCCCAGAGGAATTTCTTGTCACTATCATCCTTGAGCATAAGAGAATCCATAGTACCGATTGAAAACAAAAGGTTCCTGATTCCTCTTATACCTGCAAATTTAACTGCATCAGGAATTGAATGACACGGAGAAGGAAGAGAAAAGGCTGCTGAGTTTACCAGTTTAAGCAATTCGGCCGTCAAAGAAACATCATTTGAAATCTTTGTAGCAATATCGCTCATACGGCTGCTGTCATCATTAATAAGCCGGTTTATTTCCTGAATATTTTCAGGGAACTCTGGCAAACCTTCAATCAAATCCACAAAAGTCTTTGAAAGTGCAAAAATATCCTGTGTTGTTTTCTGGCTGAACGGCAGAATCATACGGGTAATTGTTTCACCATTTTCACTGAGAATCTGGAAATTTTCTTCAGTAAGGCCAATTCTTCTCAGAACCAGAACCATAATAACCAGCCCCAGACCTGCACCTTCAGAACTGTCCAGAATAGTTGAAACACCCTTTTCTACTGATTCGTATCCAAGGCCGCGCTGAATTCTGTCGTGAATGCGCTTATATTCAAAAACGGTAAGCTCACTTTTATTTCTTACTTCAAGTTTGATTTTATTGTTTCTGGTTTGAAGCAGGAATTTTATGTACAAACCTTCCTGCTGCTGCTTTTTAAGATAATACTTAATATTATTAATTGTATCTTCCTTAAAGCTCAGCATCCCCCGTTTATACTCATTCTTATCGTTAATATTTAAGCCTTTATCTTCAAAATAAACGCGCTTGGTGTTGGCTTTTTTTGCATTATTTACAAGTTCAAGAAAACAATAAGTGAGACAGTCCTTCATCTGGCTTTGTCCAAGTTCATCAATGAAGGTATTAAGTACATCTGTCATGTACAATTCCATTTCGTGAGGTAAAGTATAAGTAGTAATAATTAAAGGAATTCCCGCCTGAATTGCGGTACGTATTTTTGATACATCTACTGAAATCTTTTTTACTTCGGCCATTACTTCCTCTTAAACATTATTTACTTATACTAACACATTAATTCTGAAAGTAAAAGATTGACAGTACCCGTGTATATATAGAATTTGAAGTGTTTTTAAGGTAAAATCATATCTATGTTTAGTAAGTTTTTAGGTGAACTTCTCTTTTTAGTTCTAATTATTCTTGTTTGTTCACGCTTTTTATATATCGGCAGGCTCCAGTTTGATCCTCTTTCAGTTCTGGCTGTACTTATCTGGCCTACATCCCTTCTGCTGATTTTTGCTTATGGATTTTCTACAGTTTCAGGCATCATTTCCATTATTGCCTTTTTTGTTATGCTCTGGAACTTGAGAAGTTTTATCCGGTTCAGGCAGAATCTGGCTTTTGACCACTATTCCCTCTGGTTTATAGGAACTTCTATTCTTAATATTCTTATTTGTGTATTCCTGGCTATAGTTCTTATTATTAATCATCCTGTACCTCAGAAATTCAGGAAAAATCATATTATTAAGGAAACTGTTACTTACACAGGAAATTTCTCTGACGGTTTTAAGAAATCCTACGTACCTTTCAGAAAAAGAAATGCTATTCTTACCAGATATTATTATCATAAGGAAGAAATTGAGCCTGTTCCTCAAGAGCTTATTGATAAAGTAGAAGAACAGAAAATCTTTAAGAAAAAAGATGACATAAAGGATTCTGAAAAGGCAGAAGGTTCCCAGGTTGCAACAGTTATCCGCAGTTCAGCTGAAACAGAAGAAGTTCCTGTTGAAGTTACAGAAGAAGATACTTCAAGAAAGATTATTCTCTTCCTTCCGAGCAAATCTGCACTTCCGGGAAATTATGTTCCTCTCTTTAAAGAGCTGACAAAAGCAGGTTTTACTGTTTATACCGCAGAATTCTACACAAAAGACATTCGCTGGTTTAACAGTATTCTGGACTGGCGCATATTCCGTAGTCACGCCCTTCAGTATAAAAAAATCTTCAATGTGGAAAAATTTCCTTTTGATTCCAAAACTGAATACTACGAAAAAGAGCTTACTCAGCTTTTAAATTTCATCTCTCCTGTAAGAGAAGATACTATTTATATGGTTGGTGACCAGGACTGCGCTGAGGCCCTTCAGAATGTACACAACAATAATTTTGCCCTTATTGATGCCTGGTACGATATTTCTGCAATCAGTGCCTACTCTACCCCAGGCTTTGGCTTTATTGAGCAGGAAGATCCTCTGCTGGCAAAAAAATTCGGTTTATCCAGGGATGAATCAAATATTTATGCCGCCAGCGTATCTACAATCCTTTTAAATGAACTTGAATTTAATGGACAGCTCAATTCATTTACACTGCAGCAGAGAGAAAACAAATACGGTAAGGATGAAAACAACTACGAGGGCTTTAGCGCAGACACCACCGGCACCCTGGAAATTGAAGCTCCTGAACTGGAACTTGAGTAGTCTTTTGTGGACTTTTGGTTCAAGTACATATATATTTTATAATTATTATTTAATGAGGAAATTATGACAAATAATTCAAAAAAAACTACTGAAAAAAAACTGAAGCAGCCTCTTAAAATGAAGCTTTTTCCTTTGATTCTTTCTGTTGTAGCAATTCTTACAGACCAGATATCAAAAGCCCTGGTTGTAAAAAATATTCCGCTTTATTCGATTTATGATCCGGAAGAAGGTGCCGTTATTCCAGTTCTGGGTAACTTTTTGAGATTCATCCATGTTAGAAATAATGCGGTTGCTTTCAGCCTTGGACATTCACTTCCACAGGACATCCGCACAATTCTTTTTTCTTTTGCTCCTCTGGTTGTGATTATTCTTGTATATGTAATCTACTTTAGGAACAACGAATTTACAAAACTTCAGCGCTGGTCAATCTGCGGTATTCTTGGCGGTGGTCTGGGCAATCTGATTGACCGTTTCTTTAGACCTGCCGGCGTTGTTGATTTTATTGATTGTGCTTTCTGGGGTGATTTTTTCAAGCGTCTGGGTTACAAGGGTAACGGTATTCTTTCATGGACCAGATGGCCAACTTATAACATTGCAGACTCTTTCGTTGTTGTTTGTGGAGCACTTTTTATAATTTCCTTTATCATTCTACTTGTTAAGGACAGCAAAAAAAATAAATCTGAAGAAAAATAGGTGATTAAAATGACAAAGAAAGCTTTTACAATCTGGTTTACAATCATTTCAACAATTCTGAATATTCTTTTTACGGCCTTGATTATTGGTATTCTGGCAATTTCTGCAACACTGATTTTGACAAAAGTTATTGGAACTAAAAATGGTCAAATCTTCATTGTTGTATGGATGATGTGTTTCCTTGCAGGCCTTGTTTTAGGAATGTTCCTTTTTGGAAGAATTTCTTCTGCAATTATCACAAAGTACAATCTTGCTTCAAAACTTGATCCAAAAATCATTGGTAAGCATCTGCCAAACGGCAACGTAAATAAATACGCCCAGAAAGAGGAAGAAGAAAAAAAGATTAAAACCGTTATGCCGGATTCTGTAAAAGAAGATGATGATCCCTGGGAAAATCAGTAACTTTTAAAAATAAAAAACCTGCTGTTAAAGAGCCCCAGTTTTATGGAGCCGCTTTTCAGCAGGTCTTTTTTTTCCAATCAATATCAATATCCGTCAGACATAGAACGGTTAACATCACGCTGGAACAGTTCCTGATAAATCAAGCTCATCTTCTTAAGCTTTTCTTTTGTTTCCTGTGGGAATGGAAGATAACGCCAGAAGATTGCACGAACTTCTTTATCCAGTTTCTGTGTTCCCTGAGACTCCTTTGTCATCCAGAGGATGTAGTCTTCAATAAAGTAAGCCTTAACATCCCCCTTCATTTTATGTTCATCAAAATACTGATAGTAGTGGCCGGTTAAACCATCTGTCATCCAGTCAAAGGATGCTTTTTCTTTTGCAACCTGCCATCTTAAATCTCCTACAGCCATAAGACAGGCAGTACGCAAATCTCTAGGATACATTGGAATTACAATACGACCGCGGCTTGTAATTCTGTTAAAGCGGTCAAATGGTTCCCAGCAAAATCC
The DNA here is from genome assembly GCA_002394685.1 of Treponema sp. UBA4307. Classification (GTDB taxonomy): domain Bacteria; phylum Spirochaetota; class Spirochaetia; order Treponematales; family Treponemataceae; genus Treponema_D. The sequence continues at coordinate 71,531 of DGUP01000078.1, forward strand.
TAAATCTCCATAGCTTGGAATCAGGAGTGTGTAAGGTACAATTCTGTGTGGAACATTTTTATGAATACGACAGAAACACTGAGGATCTACAGATTCAATCCAGGCCAGTTCACGAATTACGTTTTCACGGAAACCGGTTCCCTTGTCCATACAGTGGAAAAATTCTCTTGTAAAAATAGGGAACTGATTACCCTGACGACCACAAGTCATTTTAGCCATCTGGCGGACTGTGGTCATTTCCTGCATAAGTTCTTCTTTTCCAACCTGTGGCTGATCATCTATCTGCAGTTCTGATTCCTTGGATTCGAGTGTAGAAGCAATGCCCTTAGCTTCTTCAAATTCTTTCAGATACTGAGAAAGTTCACGGTCAATCTTCTGAAGCTGACGGAAGCGTGTCGTAATTTCAGCAAAGAGACGTTTCTGAATATCTGTATAGGCCATTGTATGACCTTCAAGACCATAAATCGGCTGATGTTCACAGAGCTGTTCAACTCTGTCGCGTACTTCGATTTCTACGTTTACACGTTCGCTTTCCTTTACAGTAACCAGACTTTCAATCGACTGAAGTTTTCCACTGTTTTTGCTCTTCAACTGCTGAATACGCTGCGCTTCTGCACCAGGACCTTTTGATTTTTGAGGAACTTCATCTGTTGCAGAAAGTGTGAGACGGCCGGCAGCAATTTCACGCATCCATTCATCAACATAAAGAACAGGTTCACCGGTTACATTTTTTACAATGGCCCTTGAGAAGAAATCCTTCTGCTCAGGACTAAAGAGTGAAGGAAGTACTACACCGTAGCGCATTGCCATTTTCTTACAGTCTGGAATACGAGGATTAATCATTTTTGGAGCAAGAGATCTGAGGAATTCCCAGTAAGCGGTTACAATCTGCTGACGATATACTGTACGGTCTTTTTTATCCGTACAATTCAAGTATTTTACAAGCAGCTGGTGTAAACGCTGAGATGCCTGACCTTCGCCAGTAAGACAGTTCTTGTAGTAACCAGGATCATCAAACATCTTTCCAGGAGTATCTTCAAAATACTTTTCAATCGGGCGGAATGCCTTTACGCTTAAATCTACTTCCGGAACTTTATCTGTTACAGCTTCTCCCAGCTTCTTATTATCTATTTTTGGCTCTTTCTGTGCTGCGAACTGCTTTTTTACCTGCGTTTTAGCTTCTTCTGCATTTACAACTTCAAATTTTGGAGCTGCCCTGCTGCTGTCGGGAAGACTATCTTCCGTTTCCTGAAGCAAAGCCGCAATGCTTGGGTCAATTTCATCGTCGCTAGTATCGCTCATATTATCTCCAAAGATTAAAAATTAACGTTCTAAATCCCAAAGGAAGCCAATAAACTTCCTTAACTTGAAATAAAATTATAACATGGCCATTTTAATCTATCAAGGTAAAGAACTTCGCAGTAAAAAGTCTATTAATGAGAAGTGTGTCATTCACACTCTTTTGTAAAAATGACACACACCTCTCCTTTATTCAAAACTCAGTGTGCTAGATTCCAGGCCGGGACCTGTTACGGTGAGTTTTACCGGGCCTTTTGCATATCCGGAACGGAGGATGGCACAGGCTCGACCGTGGAAAGTTTCAGTGATGTTGTCAGTGTACAGCTCTTCTGTTACAGGATTTCCTGATCCAAATCCGACAAGGGCTGCAGGTCCTTCAACTTTTGCAGAAAGCTGAATTTTACAATCTGGAATCCGCTGGCCTTTTTCATCCACAACTTCAATCATAATAAAAGCTGCATCGTGACCATCTGCCATAAGACTTTTTTTAGAACAACTCAATTTAATTACGGCAGGCTTTCCCGCAGTGCAAAGCATATCCCTGCTCACTTCACGGCCATTTGTATAACTTACAGCTTCCAGTGTTCCTGCTTCATAAAGAGTTTCAAATTCTGCAAGATTAGGCATTGGTTTTTCAAAGCAGACTTTTTTCCTGCCAATAGATTTTCCGTTTACAAAAACTTCAACTTCTTCAGCCTGAGAGAATACTGCAATTTTTACAGGCTTACCTTCATATCCTTCATAACTCCAGTTTTTTTCAAACTGTGGAAAACCCCAGGCAGCCATCATTTCTACTTTATCAAAATCTTTTGGATGGCGGGTATAAAGATGAGTTTTTTTCGAACCCCAGACAACACTTCTGTATTGGCCCTGAGGCAGAAGCACTCCGGTAATATCATAGTCCGCATCTTCAGCTGTTCTATAAGGATAGAAAGTTGTCTGATATGGTAATAATTCCCAGGGATTTTTATTTACAGTCGGATCATCTTTTTCAACATAAAAAGCTTTTCCAATTCCAGCTTCACCCAGATAGTCCCAGGCGGTCCAGGTAAAATCACCAATTACATAAGGATGACTTTCAATAAAAGGCCATCTGTACCCGATTTCTTTCGGATAATTTTCAGAGCCAAGGATTACACGTTCAGGGAAAAGTTCGTGGTCCCTTTCATACAATTCTTCCATATAATTGTAGCCCACAATATCAAGTCCATTTGTAAATGGTTCCGTAACCCGTTCCCACAAATTTTCAAAGAAACCGCTGTTAGCATTCTGAGCAAGATTTTGATTTTGTGCCAGTTTGTCATCCAGTCCTGCCCACAATGAACAAATTCCATTGCTTACCGGCCTTGTTCTGTCCAGTTCCTTAATAGCTTTTGCAAGGCGGGTTGATTTTCTGTAACCATCACCAAGTCCACCACGTTCCGGAATTTCATTTCCAGTTGACCAGATTATTACAGCCGGACTGTTTCTGTCTCTTTTTATAAAAGCGGTTAAATCCTTTTTCCAGTTATTTTCAAAATACTGATTGTAATCACCGGCCCTTTTTCCAATTCCCCAGGCATCAAAAGCTTCATCAAAAATATACATTCCAAGTCTTTCGCAGGCTTCAACCAGTGCAGATGATGGAGGATTGTGTGCCGTTCTGATTGCATTAAATCCCACTTCCTTAAGTTTGCGGATTTTTCTTGCTTCAACTTCATAAAGCGAAACTGCTCCTAAAAGTCCGTTGTCATGATGGAGACAGCCGCCCTTCAGTTTTACACTTTTTCCGTTTATCAAAAGACCGCGTTGTGAATCAGCAGAAATTGTTCTTACTCCAAAAAGGATTTCTTTTTCATCAGCGGGAATATCATCCTTTTCTTCAAGATGAGTGCGGTATTCCCCTTTGCTTTTTGCACATACCTTAAGCTTATAAAGATTTGGATTATCGCAGTCCCACAATTCTGGATTTTTCAGATTGATTGAAAGATATGCAGTCTCCTTCGAATTTGCTGCAACAAAAATTACAGTTTTTGCTTTTGCACAAGAAGGAGTCTCTTCCCCTGAATATTTTTCCCCTTCACGACAAAGACCTGCTGTAACTTCCACAAGTCTGTTTTCAAGAGTACGGTTTTCAATTTCAATTTCAGTTTTTATAAAAGCAGTATTATCTGCAACGTCTGCGGTGTAGGCATATATTCCATCTTCAGGAATATAAACTCTCGGACCGGTGCAAAGCTTTACTTCACGATAAATTCCCAGGCCTGTATACCAGCGGGAATTGGATGTAGAACCGCTGTTTACATTTACAGTGATTCTGTTTTCTTCACCAAATGTTACGTACTGTGTAAGATCAACATAAAATGGTGCATAACCATAATTCTGATGGGCTACACGACTTCCATTTACATCCACGGAAGCGTTCATCATCACTCCATCAAATTTCAATCCTATTATTTGATTTTTCCATTCGGCAGGAATAAAAACATTTTTTGTATAATTACAGATTCCGCCGTTAAAATATCCGCTGTCAAATGCAGCCGGGCAATCCTTTGAAACAGAAGTTCCAATCATTGCATCATGCGGCAAATTCACACTCTCTCCTGGATTTCCCAGACCTCCAATTGAGTCCAGATAACCCCATCTAAAAGTCCAGTTTTCATCCAGTGAAATTGATTTCATTTAATGCTCCGTTATTTTTAATTTTTTCCAAGAAGAGTAACGTCATTTACAGCAGATGTAAAGGCAATTCCTGAACCAGGTTCACTTAAACAAGGAAGAGTACGAATGGCTTCGAGAACAGCATCTTTTTTGTCAGAGTCCACAACAATCATCAGCATTTCTTTTTCAGGAACAATGTGCACGCCAAAAAACTTTGCATCATTTTCATTTGCAGTTCCTCTGGCATTAACAACTGTTCCTCCACCGGCACCGGCTTTTCTTGCGGCCTGCATTGCATCATCTGCATAACCTCTGTTCAAAATAACTGTTATCATTTCCTGTGGATTTTTATTTGCCATAGTTTTTTCTCCTTCAAGGTACTTTCCTGTTTTCATCAACCCGTCTGCTTTTAATTCATATATCATTCCAAAATTAAATTTTTCTTTAAGGGCTTTTTCTTTTATTGCAGAAATAATTCCATCTTTTTTCCCCTGATTTGTGAGGATGTAAATAATTTCAATTGTAGTTGACCCAAGTCCAAAAGCAACGGCAACTTTATTGCTGCTGATTTTTCTTCCGATTAAAACTGTTCCACCTTCACAACCAGCTTCATTTGCAGCCTGCGAAATCATATCTGATTTATTGTGGGGAACTTCTATCATCAAGAGTACAAAATTATTCATCCGGACCTCCTGCAACTTTTTTACGATTTTTTATTTTGTAAACAAGACCAAGTATTTGAATTGCAATTAATGGGGTCATAGCAACAAGGGCTATTACTCCAAAAGCATCTGTTGCCGAAGCCCCCGCAGCCGCACCTGCCACTCCAGAAGCAGCACCGATTGCAAATGAAAGTACAAAGGTACTTGTCATAGGACCGCTTGCAACTCCACCTGAGTCAAAAGCAATTGCCGTAAACAAAGGCGGACAGAAAAGAGCCAGAACTAAAGCCAGTGCATACCCAGGAATCAGAAAATACCAGATGCTGATTCCAAAAATAATTCTAATCATGCTCAAGCCGATTGAAAGCGCAACTCCAAACGAAAGAGCAATCAGCATTACTTTTCGCTTAATTGTACCGCCGCTTACATTTTCAACCTGTTCAGTTAAAACCCAGACTGCCGGTTCCGCACAAACCACAACTGCACCAAAAATCATTCCAATCACAATGAGAAGGAATTTCCACAGCACAGTTTCACCCGCAGCAAGGCCTCCTAAAATCTGACCAAGACTTTTTCCTGCAGGCATAAAACCTGTATTTGCTCCTGATAAAAACAGGATAAGGCCAAAGTAACTATAAATCAAACCCTTTACCATACGTTTAATCTGCATAGGAGGCATTTTTAAAAGAAAAATCTGAAAGAGTATAAACAAAATTACGAGAGGCAATAGAGCAAGGGAAACTTCTTTAATTACAGCCGGTAGGGATGATATAAATGCAATCGGACCAGTACTTTCTGCAGCGGTCAGAACTGTTTCCATATTTTCCACAGAACTTTTCCCGCCAAAGAATTTCAAAAACACTCCATAAAGACAAACAGCCGCAATTGGTCCAATAGATGCAACTCCTGTAAGTCCAAAGGAATCATCTCCATTTCTGGAAGAAGAACTTCTTACTCCGGCAACACCTACTCCCAGCGCCAGTATGAAAGGTACGGTCATAGGCCCGGTTGTTGCACCGCCTGCATCAAAAGCAACGCCCTGAAATTCTTTAAGAGTAAAAAACGCCAGAATAAAAACAAGTACGTAGGAAATAATAAAAAAATACTTGAGTTTCCAGGAAAGCATTGTCCGCAGAAGTCCAAGCATGACAAACAGTCCAACTCCCAGTGCAATCATAAACACAAGGAGCCACTTGTTTACTTCCGGGGACACTCCCTTAATTTGTACGGCAAGAACCTGAACATCCGGCTCAGCAATTGTAACCATTACGCCGATTGCAAATGCAACTGACAGCAAAAGAGGTAAATTTCTCTTAGCGGTTAATGCAGCTCCACTTCGCTCTCCGATTGGAAGAATTCCAATGTCTACGCCAACCAGAAAAAGTGTCAGCCCCACAATCAGAAGGATTCCCCCTATTAAAAAATTAACAATTATATTTTTTTCAAGGGGAGCTACTGTTACTCCCAGAAGGATTACAATCCCCATAACGGGAATAACAGAAAGAGCGGTTTCCTTAAATTTCTCAAGCAGATTCATTTACATCTAACCAAATTTTTATTTATAACAATTCCAGCCTTTTGTTGTGATTCCTTCAACCCATCTGGCTGCCCACTTTTTTGCTCCTTCAAGGTCGTGGTCCTTATAGTTACCACATTCCTTTTCTGTTGTAGCAGGAACTGGTTTATCCCAGACAGAAACTTTTCTAAGTACATTTACAAGATGTTCTGCCATATATTCTTCTGAATGTTTGCCCCACACTGTAAAATAAAAACCTGTGCGGCAGCCCATTGGACTAAAATCGATTACAATGCCAGGCAATTCGTCACGGATATATTCTGCAATCAAATGTTCAAGAGTATGGATTGCACCTGTTGTCATAAATTCCTTGTTTGGCTGGGTAAAACGGATATCGTATTTGCTGACAATATCACCTTTTTCACCAGTCTTTTCTGCTGCAAGCCTTACATATGGTGCAGTTACCTTTGTATGATCCAGATTAAAACTGTCTACATTATATTTTTTTTCTTCTGTCATTTTGAACTCCTTCAATTAGATTTTCTGTATCATTTTACGAACCAGATTTGCACTTAAATCAGCAGCACTGGCTTCGTTAAAATCATAAGTTGATTCACTTGCGTCCTCAGCCATATCACTCATACAGCGGATTACAACAAATGGAATTTTGTTGATATAACAGGCATGTGCAATAGCGGCTCCTTCCATCTCTACACAAGCCGGTGCACAATTTGCCTTGATGATTTCTTTCTGTTCTTTTGATGAAATAAACTGGTCCCCGCTTGCAACCCTTCCTTTTACCAGGGAATGACCTTTTGCCCCTTCCAGTTCATTAAAGGCCGTTTCAGCAGCCTGAATCATTTTTTCATCAGCAATAAAATCTGAACATTCCATCTGAGGAATTACACAAATGTCGTAACCAAAACCACGTACATCAAAATCGTGATAAAGGGCATCAGTTGAAACTACAAAATCCAGAACCTTTAGCCCCTTTCCGGCTGCTCCTGCAATTCCTGTGTTGATGATATGACTTACTCCAAACTGAAGGGCCAGTCTCTGGGCGCACAAAGCGGCATTTACCTTTCCAATTCCAGACTGAACTATAACAACAGAAACTCCATCCAGAAGTCCTTCAACAAAAGTCAGGCCACCTGCTGAAGTTTCTTTTGGATTTGACAAAAGTCCCTTTAATGTCTTAACCTCAACGTCCATTGCACCAATAATTCCGATTTTCTTTCCTGAATTCTGCAAAATATGTCACTCCTTGCGAAATACCGCAACGTTTTCATAAAATTTCTTTCAAAAAGTATTGACCACTAATCTTTTCTGTTATATATTATTGTCAGCAGCTAGATAAACGGGTCGTTGTTTCCTCCTTTTAACGATCCGTTTTATTTTTTTTAAATCTTTTCAAAATCTGCGGAAAAGACCCGTCAAATTTTAATATGGCGCTTTTCTTCAATGTCGCTTTCACGATAAAAAATTGCTATATTTCCAATAATTCTTACCAGTGTAGCATCGATTTTTTCTGCAATTTTCTCTGAAAGTTCACGTTTTTCGTCCTGAAATTCGTTAAATTTTACCTTTACAAGCTCGTGTGCGTTTAAGCAGTCCAGGACTTTCTGCTCCAGGGATTCGGTTACTCCGTTTCCACCAACAATTACAAGAGGTTCAAGTTCATGAGCCTTTTTTTCAAGCTTTTTACGCTGTTTGCTATTTAATTCAATCATAATGTGATGATAACAATTTAACTTTTAATGTTCAATTGAGCTTTTTTTCTTACCTTCTTTTCTTGCGCTGTGAAGAAATTTGAATTATTTTATATATATACATACAAGTTTTGTAATACATTTTTTCTATTACGTATAATTACAGAGGATTTAACTATGAACGATTATTCTTCTCTTCTTGGTTCTGCTGCTTACAATTATTCTTATTTGATTTTACTTCTTCCAGGAATTGTTCTTGGACTGATTGCCCAGCTGCTTGTAAAAACAAGATTTGCAAGTTACGACAAGGTAAAAAGTAAAAAAAATATTACCGGAGCTCAGGCCGCACAGTTTTTACTGCAGAAAAGCGGAATTAATGATGTTCGGGTTGTTCATATTTCAGGAAATCTTACGGATAACTACAATCCTACAAATAAAGTTCTCAGTTTAAGTGATTCAACTTTTTCAAGTACTTCAATTGCTGCCATTGGTGTTGCTGCTCACGAAACAGGACACGCCATTCAGCACCACGTAAATTACCAGCCGCTTAACACAAGGTCGAGAATTGTTCCTGCAGCCAATTTTGGTTCAAGATTCGGTCCTATTCTTGTAATGCTTGGAATTCTTGCAGGCTCTGCTTCTACAGCAAGTTCACAGTTTGCCCAGTTTGCAGGGCTTTCAAATATTATTACCATGGCGGGAATTGCTCTTTTTTCTCTGGCTGTTCTTTTTTCACTGGTCACCCTTCCTGTTGAATTTAACGCTTCAAATAGAGCCCTTAAAATTCTTAAGGAATATGATGTTTTTGACAGTGATGAACTCAGCGGAACAAGAAAAGTCCTTGGAGCAGCCGCTATGACTTATGTAGCTTCAGCCCTTTCTGCAATCGGCTCCCTCTTACGACTGATGCTCATAGCAAAAAGCAATAAACGCCGCTAATACTGAAAACCATTACTATAAGCCAGAATTCCCCTTGCAGATTAAGTGATTTTTCCAGAGATGTATTGTATAATTTACTCACATTTATTTCATCAATAGGGGAATACTTAAATGGTATATTCAAAAAAGTTTTCTATTTTATTTTTAATCCTGACGCTTAGCCTCTGCCTGACCGCCTGCAATTTTTACCCTCAACAATCCTACAATATCGAAATTGAAGATTGCGCAAACGGCACCATCACAGCCAGTAAGACATCTGCATCTCCTGGTGAGAAAATCACTCTGACAGCCACAGCTTTGGATGACTTCAGGCTTTCTTCTTTTATTGTTACAAGCAATGATGCAGAAATAACCGTAACAGACAGTTCTTTCAAAATGCCTAATGGTAATGTCACAGTCAGCGCCATCTTTGTAACATCTAAAACAGAATTTGACATTCAGGACTTCTGCGATTACCTGAACAACGGCATAATTGAACACATCACTGCAAACGAAAGTGCAGTCCCTGGTATAAGCTGGAGCACTGACGGAAAAAGCGCAAACGTTTATGGAGTTGTGCTGACGGGGGAAACTGAATTATCAAACAGGTTTAATATCGACACAAAAAAATATTTCCCACAAACTATTATAATAGCAGATTTAAGAGGACTGAATACATCAAATGTAACATCTTTACGAGGTATGTTTGAATACTGTCGTTTTCTAACATATGTTGACCTTTCAAATTTTGATACAAGCAATATCACAGATATGGCTGGTATGTTTGTTGGCTGTTCATCACTCAGTCAGTTGGATGTAACAAAATTTGATACTAGTAAAGTAACTGATATGAGCTGTATGTTTTCTGGTTGTAGCTCACTTACACAACTGGATGTGACTAAGTTTGATACTTCTAAGGTAACAGATATGGGCAGGATGTTTGATGATTGTCGTGAACTTTCTTCACTAAATGTAACTAATTTTGATACCAGCAATGTAACTAGGATAAGGGGTATGTTTGGGGGATGCTCATCCCTTACTCAGCTCGATGTAACAAAATTTGATACTAGTAAAGTAACTGATATGAGCGGTATGTTTTTTGGTTGTTCCTCACTTACACAACTGGACGTAACAAAATTTAACACTAGCAAAGTTAATAATATGTCCACTATGTTTAAAGGCTGCACAGCGCTTAAAAAATTAGATTTAACAAATTTTGATACTAAAAAAGTTTCCGAGATGTATGACATGTTTTGTGATTGTTCATCTTTAACAACAATCTATGTATCAAATAAATTCCTTGTCCCAAATTATTGTCTAAATATGTTCACCGGCTGTCATAAACTCAAAGGAGGAGCTGGCACAGTCTACGATCCTAATAAAACAGATGAAGTTTATGCCCGCATAGATGGAGGAAGCAAGGCTCCTGGTTACTTTACTGCAAAAAAATAACTACCTAGGTTTTAAAATTCTGGTCGTGAGTCCCCTTTTTCAAGGAAAATCCTTTTATAACCTTTAATTGTAGAAAATTTGTGTTATTCTATGTATTAAAGAAAAGATTTTCCAACAAAAAAGGGGATTTTTATGTTTAAAATCAAAAACAAACTATTTACAATACCCGCACTCATTTTTTCTGCTTTCATTTTTATTTTTACTTCCTGCGGAGATTTACATTTAGAGAACTTAGATACAGCTTCTATCGTATTCGATTTTAATTCTCCTGCTTTTAAGAAAGCCCTGAACGAAAGGGAATCTTCCTCAAGGGCAGTTTTATCTGATTATATTGATGAAAACACTTACGCTGAAATAACTATTTCTGGAAGAGAGTATTACGACTCTAAAACCATACAACTCAATAAGACATCTAAGATTACCTTTAGTGATGTAGAAATTGGAGCAATAATCAAGGCCAAACTCGTAATATACAAAAAAATGACCGATTCTGATGAGAAAGACATTCTTCTCACAGGCGACAGCGACTGGACAACCATCAAGATGGGAGCCAATTTAATAAAAATTAATTTGGATAAAACAAACTATGTAATTTATATTTCTTGCAATCCTGTAAAAAATGAACTTTCAGGTTACAAAAGTAAAGAGGACCTTGACGAAATGGAGAGCGGCCTGGGTACAGAGGACCAACCTTTCAATTACATACAGTCTGCAATTTATTGGATTGCAGAAAACGGCCAAAATAATAGAAATTATGAAATCCGGCTTACCGGTTATGATGAAGAAAATACATTTAATCAGGCAGTTAAACTCTATGATTATAAAGAAGATCATACATGTACAGACATATTAACAGGACATGCTGCAAAAATATACTTTACAAGTGAAGATTATAGTCTTCCCGCAATTAACTGTAGTAATGGAAATAATAATTTTGACTTTTATACAAACGTACCTGTTTACTTTAAAAATATCTATATTAAAAGCTCTTCTGATGGAACTAGTACAACAAATAGAAATGGTTTAGTTATAACCACAGATTATAGCTACACATCTAACATACACCTGGGACAAAACACTATTCTGGAAGGTTCTGATAGTCTTGGAGCACAACATGGAGGCGCTGTTTATCTTGGTAGAGGAAGTTTTACAATGGAGTCAAATTCCTGCATAAAAAATTTTAACATTACATACGGCTCCGCTAGTGAAGGTGGCGCTGTATATATTAATAGTGGCACATTTACAATGACAGATAACTCTGTCATAGATAACTGCTCCCCAAATACAAACGGAGGGGCCGTTTATATTGCTCAAGGTACTTTTAACATGGAAGAATCTTCCTGCATAAAAAATTGCAAAACAGTTAGAAACGCAGGCTGCGGAGGAGCGGTTTATATTAATGGATACGGGAATTTCTCAATGACAGGTAATTCTTCTATTAAGAACTGTAGTTCGATATACAATGGAGGAGCCGTTTTCATCGATACAAACGGAAATTTTTACATGTCTGGAGGTAGAATTGAAGGCAACACAACCGTAACTTCTGGAAATGGAGTTTTTGTTGCTGCAATAAATACAAAATTTACACTTAGCGGAGACTGCTATTTTTCTAAAGACGATGATATTTATTTATCCAATAATTCACAGGCATACTATCCATCAATAGAACTTGATGGCGATTTAACATCTGATACAGTTGCCTTTATTTCCTTATTAGATAATTATGCCTCATTAGGTCAGCCTGTTCTTAAAGGAGATGGCGAACTTATCAAAAAAAATCACTCTAAATTCTACATTAATCCATTCAAACCATATGCACCATTAGGTCAAACATCAACAACGGTAGAACCTTACCTCAAAGAAAGCGGCAGCATAGGAGATGCATCCACAATTATTTGTGACACCGATGCCCCGATAGAATTGGGAGACATTGTTCTTGCCGATGGAAATCGTGTCAAACCACTTACTAATAGCGTAGATACAAACAAAAATAATATAGAAATATTAAACTCAAACTACAATTATAAAAACTCTGTTGCCGGTGTAATCTTCTATTCAGGAAATGAAACAGACCTGCTTGGTAGTACAAACCTGATGGTGGGGAAACAATGGTATCATGATTATTTTGATAAATCAGATGGCAGTACCGATTTTGATACAACTTCCAAAGTTACTAATATATCACTCGCTAACGCCCTCTCTGATATAAATATTACTTTAAAATTCTCTGAAACAGAATTTACAAATCCTGCTTCAGGTTCATCTTATTTATCAAGCACAACTATAACAAATATAATAACTAATATCTTATCAGAAGCTACTTCTACAACTTCCCTGTTTCCACTTTTAACAAAAGTGATAAACTATGGAAAACAATTTGATGAAACTTCTCAATATTACTGCCATTCAGATGATGCCAACAACTGGTATATTCCAACACTTCCAGAATACTTCATGCTCTACCAGGCTTTTAATAATTCTGATTTCCGGACATCATACAATGCT
>DGUP01000004.1 GCA_002394685.1 Treponema sp. UBA4307
TCTCGATAAATCGGGATTTGATTAATAAATCAAAATTATTTAATTGTTTATTATGTTTTTTTATAATTTTGGCACATGTATTTAAATTATTTGCTATTTTTATTTGCACTTCAATTGGAGGCAGCGGAATTAAGTAGTTTTTAAGCCATTCTGTACTCATATTCTTTTGAGCAATGCCTCTAGCAGAATAAATGCAATCAGATTCAAATTTATCAGAATTAAGAAAAGTAAATAAATATGAAATAAGTAAGTTTTTATCCCTTATTCGTATACATCCTACTCGTTGATTTAATGCAGCAGGTAACATTTCTTTTGATAGAAGTGCAACTCTACCAACATTGCCAGTTAGAGATATAAGCAAATCATTCTCATACAATTCATAATCTTTGAGAGTCTCTTTTTCCGTAATTGGATAAAAAGCCGGAGAGTTATCTTCAATAAATCCTTTTTGAACATTTGTAATTCTAATTACACGGATTCCTGAATCAACATATTTATCACTTTTGAAGGCATAACCATTAAGTATTTCACAAACATCCCCAAGTCTTACCGTCTTCCACTCGCTCATTTTTCAGCTCCTGACAAAATTATCCAATAACCATTGTTTCTAGAATCAGAATGCTTCAAAAGATTTTGTTTCTTCAATTCGTCTATATCTCGCTTGATTGTTTTTTCATTCTTTCCAAGCTTATCTGCAATAATTGCTGCTGTAAGAGTTTTATCTTTTGCAATCATTTCAAAGATTGTTTTCTGGCGTTCAGTTAAAGGGACATTTAAAGGGACATTTAAAGGGACATTTTCTGTTTGTTGATGTTCGTTCATAAGTGCCAGATATTTATCAGAAGCAAAACAACGGGCTGTAACGCCACCTAGAGAAAGGTCAATTTCTGGTAGTTTTGCGTTCTCTTCTTCGCAATATCTTGTGATCTTACTAAAACCGCGGGCCCAGCTTTCAATCATACCACACTTAAAGAATACATTTGCAAGGTTAGGATTGCATGGTTTTGAAACATGCTCTTTATACAAATCTTCAACTGGAACTTCCTTTGGAAGCGCGCCGTCATTCCAGAGACGGATTTTATCTTTGTAAATGCGAATCTGAATTGGAGTGGTAGAAAGATAGTCCTTATGAATTACTGCATTTAAAAGCAGTTCACGGAATGCTGCACGAGGAAAAAAGAAAGTTTCTTTTCTATATATATCATCATAAGAAATAAGGGCTTTCATGTATTTTGAATAGATGAGATCCATTGTCTTTTCTACCTGCAAAATAAGCGGACCGTGTATTTCATCCTGATACAAAATATCAGCATCGTTTTCAAAATATGCGACTTTAATATATGCACCTGTTACCCATTTTTCTGGATCTGGATAAAAAGCGAGCATACATGCTCTGGTCAAATAGTTACCTTCAGTAAGATGAAGATTCTGAATAAGAGTTTCGTTTGTTACATCAAGAGCTGCATCATCTAAACGGCCTGATTCCTTTGCCTTTTTCTTAAAGAGTTTAATTGCATCATTTTCCAAATCATCAACTGAAATGTGTGGAACTGGAATAGAATCCCAAGTGCGTCCTTGTACAGATAGAATCATTTTATCAAGTTCAACACCGCTTACTTCCTGCATTGTTGAACCAGTTCGCCTGTAATATTTTCCGTGATAACTTACAGGGAATGGGTATTTTTCAGTGATGATTTCAAAATAATCCAAACCATTTTTATTAAGAAGATTCACCGTACAAATTAATCCCATTGTATTACGGATTTTATTTGGAATATCTTCACTCAACTTATGAGAATCATCTACACCGCAAACATTTCCATTGTCGTCTATGCCGATATAAAGCTTTCCGCCCTCAGTATTTGCAAATGCACAAATCCATTTGAGGTATTCATCACGCCAAGTTTTTTTATATTCTATGTTTTGACTTTCCATTAATTATTCTCCGAGCATTTTCTCTAGTTCAGACAAATCGGTAGCTATTTCTTTCTGCAAATCCTTAATTTCACCAATAAGAACTTTTGGAGCCGGGTATTCAACCTTTTCGTAAACAACTTCTTTGTACTTGTTGATGCTCAAATCATAGTTGTTTGCAACAATTTCTGATTTAGGCACAAAGAAACTCTGTTCAGTTCGCTTTCGGTCTTTTTCGGCATCAAGATTATGGAAGCGTTTGATGATGTCTGGAATGTCATTTGCTTCGATTGGCTGGCGTTTATCATCAAGCGAGTATCCGTCTGCTTTCATATCATAGAACCAGACATTGTCTGTTCCACCGGCTCCTGTTTTTGTGAACACGAGGATTCCTGTGCTGACTCCGGCATAAGGCTTGAATACACCGCTTGGCATACTGATAACTGCTGCAAGCTGATGGTTTTCTACAAGCTCTTTGCGAAGTGCTTTATGGGCATTACTTGATCCGAACAAAACTCCATCAGGAACAATACATGCACATCGTCCACCTTTTTTTAGCATACGGATAAAGAGAGCAACGAACAAAAGTTCTGTCTTAGTTGTTGCACAGATATTTGTAAGGCTTTCAGCGATTGTAGATTTATTTACGCTTCCAGTAAACGGCGGATTTGCAAGAATAATATCGAATTCACCTTCAATTTCGTTATTTTTGCTTACGCTGTCCTGATATGCAATGTGAGGCTCGTGGATTGAGTGGAGGAGCAGGTTCATTGCAGAGATTTTGAGCATTGTGCTTCCGGTATCAAAACCTGTAAGAAGCCCTTTTGAATAATGCTCCCATTCCTTGTCGCCCATTTTTGAGCCGTAAGTGTCGCGTATAAATTCTGCAGAAGAAATAAGGAATCCTGCTGTACCACAAGCCGGGTCGCAGATTGTGTCCATTGGCTGAGGACGGATAAGTTGAACCATCATATCTCGAATTTGCTTTGGTGTGCGGAACATTCCAACCTGGCCGGAAGAGTTCATCTTACTAAGAACATATTCATAAATATCACCGAGCATATCCCGGGCCTGAACTTCCGGGTTTTCAAAAAGTTCATCAAGCTTTGTGATTACAGTTTTGAGAGTCTGAGGGCTTGGAATAGAAAAAGCCGCATCCTTCATATAGCGGGCAAATGCACTTTCTTCATTTGCATTGATTTTTTTGATGAATGGGAAAATCTCTTTGTTCATCAAAGCAAAGAGTTCGTTTTCTTCAAAGGTCTTAAAGATGTGCCAGCGATATTTCTGCTTGTCTTCAGGAAAGATGTGTTCTTTCTTTTCTCCAGACATCTTTTCATACTGTTCAGTTTCGTTTTCAACTTCATCAAGAGAATGGATGAACATAAGGTACGAGAACTGTTCGATAACAGTAAGATATTCGCTCATACCTGCACTGAAAAAGTCGTCCCAGATTGAATCTATTTTATTTTTAATTTCGCCAGTAATCATTTTTAAACTCCTAACTTTGTTAGCAGATACTATATCAATATTTTCGAAATTTTTATATAGATTATAATGTTAGGCGAACACCTTGTTTATGCAGGAATTGGTTTAAGCTGGTAAAATCCATCATCCATAAATAAGAAAACTGGTTTATGAATCAAGTTCGTTCATAAACCAGTTTTTTTTATTCGTAAAACTATTATTCGTGACTTACAGATGAAGAAATCGGTAACGTATAATCGGAAGTATAACTTGCTCCAGTGATTGAAATATTAATATTACTATTGCTGGTGTAATAAACCTTGTGAGTTTTACCATCAGTCCAGGTTTCCCCGCTGTTATAAATTCCAGACCAGGCATTATCCCATGCAGAATAATTCGTATAATTACCAGTATTCAAAGTTCCCCCGGTTGAAAAATAAATGTATTTCGAAGCATTCACTTTTATTTCAGTTGGTTCTGATTCAGTGCCGGCTCCAATTGTCAGAGTACTTTTTATATTCAGATTATTCTTAATAAAATATGGAATACTCTGGTGAGGCCAGCTGGAAGCACTTTGAACAATACTATCATCTATGATGATTCCCTGATATTTATTTTCAGTAAAAGTATTTGAAGTATCAAGGGTATATTCTGCAGAAACAGAAAGAGGCCACAGGTTATTTGTAAAAGTGCAGTTTTTTACATGGTTGGTTTCTTCGTTGTATGGAGAATCTATTTCCAACGCAGCAGTTCCACCTACAGAATCTTTTCCACCGTTATAACTAAAGGTACAGTTTTCAACTACAACATTTCCAGAAGCTCCTGCTTTTAGCGCAGGTTTTCCACTGGACGAACTTCAACCTGCATAACTGAAAGTACAGTTATTAAAAACAGCCTGGCCTGTACTGACAGAAATTCCGCCCCAGTCATTCGGAGAAGGAATTCCACTTGCTATTGTTTCACCTATTTCATTGTTTCTGTATGAAGTAAAAAAAGCTCCCTGAGCATTAAGTGTTCCCTTCAGGGTTAAGCCCCCGGAACTGCCGAATTTTACAACAGTTTCCTCAGGAATGGTAAGCGTTCCATTTGTATCAATGGTAACAGAATTCTTAATGTAATAGGTTTTTGATGAATCCCAGGTTACATTGCTGTTTATTGTAGTCGACACCACAATAATGTTTGGATTTCCATTTACAGATGGGTCAGTTGGCTTATTAATGTTAGAGCCAGTTAAATCGCAGGAAGTTAAAAATGATGCTATGAAAATAAGCGCAGACACCCCGGACAACAAAATCTTTTTCATAATCTTCTCCTTAATTATTTTATTTTGAAGTCAGGCAGGATGATAAAATCTCTTTCTCAAAGAAAGTGTAATATATAAAGAGTGAGATTACTAGTTTTAAATTTAAGCTTCGAAAAAAAACTTTTAGAGAATACCAGAAATACTATTCATTATGACAGCATAAATCGGCAATGAGGCACTGGTCACACTTTGGATTCCGGGCAGTACAAATATAGCGGCCGTGGAGGAGAAGCCAGTGATGGGCGTCCTTTAAATATTCTTCCGGGATTCTTTTTAAAAGGGATTCTTCTACCTGGAGGGGATTTTTTCCTTCAGCCAGACCGGTTTTAGGACCCACCCGCATAAGATGAGTATCAACTGGCATTGTATTCTGTCCGTAAATTACATTCAGCACAACATTCGCCGTTTTGCGGCCCACCCCGCTCAAGCTCTCAAGTTCTTCCCTGGTACGAGGAATTTTAGAATCAAATTTTTCCACAAGAGTCTGACTCAGTTTTATTACATTTTTCGCTTTATTTTTATAGAGTCCAATGGGTCTGATGTAAGAAATAAGTTTTTCTTCACCCAGGGCCAGCATCTTTTCAGGACTGTCTGCAATTTTATAAAGGTCTTCCGTTGCAAGATTCACAGATTTATCTGTTGCCTGAGCACTGAGCACAACGCTTACTAAAAAACAGTAGGGATTAGGAGCGTAAAGTTCCGGCTGAGGATCCGGCATCTGCTTCTTAAAACGCTCCATTACCTGAACAATCTCTTTTTCTGACATCAATTTCATGAACTGATTATAACACTTTCGAACCATATCGTAAGGGCAATTCTAAAAAATCAGCAACGCGTACGGTCCCTCTTTACAAGATTTTCCTGCCTGCATTAAAAACAAAAAAAACAGCCTGCCTGAATCAGACAGACTGTTTACTATTCAATCACACAAGGATTTATTTAACAGCTGCTAAAAGTGCTTCAACCTTGTCAGTATTTTCCCAAGGGAATCCCTGACGGCCAAAGTGACCGTAAGCGGCAGTTTTTTCATAAATAGGCTGCTTAAGCTTCAGTGTATTTACGATTCCTGAAGGAGTACAGTCGAACACTTTTTCAACGGCAGCTTCAAGTTTTTCTTCAGCAACTTTAGCAGTACCGAAAGTTTCAACCATGATACTAACCGGATGAGGTACACCGATTGCATATGACAGCTGAACTTCTGCACGTTCTGCCAGATCAGCAGCAACAATATTCTTTGCAATATAGCGGGCCATGTAAGCAGCTGAACGGTCAACTTTTGAAGGATCCTTTCCGCTGAAACATCCACCACCGTGACGTCCCATTCCACCGTATGTATCAACAATAATCTTGCGGCCAGTTAAACCTGTATCACCAACTGGACCTCCAATAGAGAAGGCTCCTGTAGGATTAATGTAATACTTTGTATTACTGTCCAGAAGACCTGTTGGTTCAAGAACAGGCTTTATCACCTTTTCAATTATTGTTTTTTCAATTTCATCATGAGTGATATTTTCATCGTGCTGCTGAGAAACAACAACTGCATCAATACGAACAGGCTTGTGGTCTTCGTATTCGATTGTTACCTGACTCTTAGAATCCGGGCGGAACCATTTGATTTCACCGGAATGACGAAGTTCTGCAGCCTTCTGAACCAGTTTGTGGGCATACATAAGAGTTGCAGGCATAAGTTCAGGAGTTTCCCTGCAGGCAAAACCGAACATAATTCCCTGGTCACCTGCTCCCTGCTGGCCCTTATATTCATCAAGACCAGTTCCATCAACCCCCTGACTGATTTCAGGAGACTGATTGTGCAGCATATTTACAACAGCTACAGAATTATAATCCAGACCATAGGCAGGATTGTTATAACCAATTTTTTCTACAACGCGGCGGACAACCTGCTGAACATCTACATAAACGCCAGGTTTACGGCTTGAAAATTCACCGCCTACAAGAATAAGTGACTGACAGGCAAAAGTTTCGCAGGCAACATGACAGTCAGGATCCTGTTTAAGGTATTCATCGAGGATAGCATCGCTAACCT
Source organism: Treponema sp. UBA4307 (assembly GCA_002394685.1). Lineage (GTDB taxonomy): Bacteria > Spirochaetota > Spirochaetia > Treponematales > Treponemataceae > Treponema_D. The sequence continues at coordinate 6,729 of DGUP01000004.1, forward strand.
GATCGCACAATTTGTCTGGGTGTCCTTCACCAACAGACTCCGAAGTAAATAAGTATTTCTTACTCATAAGATCAGCTCCTAAAGCTAATATATAAATTCAGGGCACCTGTACAGGCACTCCTTTTCATGCCCTTCATTATAACGAAAAAAGCAGCGCTCGACCATATACATTTCAATACATAAAAGTTATAACGCTTAATTTATATTTTCCCCGGAACCTATATATTCAATAAAGTTATTCCCCAAATATAACACTTAATTTAAATACTGATAGACAACAAATCGTTTGAAACTTATAATTAAAATATAGGAAAAAGTTAAAAATGGAATTAAGGGATGATTTAAGGAAAGAAATTGAAGGTAAACTTCGAACTCTTTCAGAATCTATAAAAAATGCATTTAAAACAGATAATTATGAATATTTTGCCATGGAAAATATTCACAAAACCTATATTGATTTTGGAAAGGAATTAAAATCCCTGAATTGCTTTTCAGACCTGCCCATTAATCTCCGGATTAAATTTCCAACAATACTCTTTAAAACAAAACGACAGGCTCCATCTCAGGACAAGCTGTTTTCAGATCCACCGGAAAAAAATATTCCCTATGAGCAGGCCATTAAGGAAATGCTGGAAGATATTAACATCAATCTTGAATTAATTGAATTCACCCTTAATGAAAGCAAGAACCCGTCATCTTCAGAATACAAAAATAAATTAATAGAAGAAGTTTTCGAACAGGACAAAAGGGTAAAACTTAGAAGAGGCATTCGCTGTGCCCTTAAGATTATTTTTACTTTAATAGTGCTTTTTGTTTCTTCTTCCCTGCTTTTTGTTAAAACGGATGTGAAATTTCTCTTCCGCAAAAGTGAAGTGGGCCATGCCTTTTCCATGCTCTTTGATTTAAATGATTTTTCCTTCAATATTTCAGATGAAGACAAAAGTTTCTGTTCAATTTACTGGAATGAAAAACTGATTTATAAAAACGGCCGCCCCCTTGAAGTAAACATTTTCAAAGCCAGGCACTACTACGGCTATAACTTGATTACAGTTAAAATGGCAGATAAGGCAAAGGATTTTTACTTTTACAAAGAAAATGACTGGGACTACAACAAGTTCAAGTTTAAAATAAGCGATGGCCATGTGGCTTTCTGGCTGGACGGAGAACTTCAAATCGGCAAAAAGGGAAAACATCTTTAGGAAGCAAATATTGTCGTAAGCGGAAAATTTGCCCCTTTTTTAAAGGAGTGCTATACTGATAGTAACTACTATCTATTTGATAGTTCCCTCGCTTCTAAGAATTTACTTAAAAAATATGTACAAAATGATAAAAAAATTATATATTTAGACCATCGGAGTTCAAAAAAATAACTTAAAATTATGCCGCTGATTGATCTACGTTAATCTAGTTTAAAAAGGAGTTTATAATGGCTTTAAAAAAGACTTTTTCAAAAGACAATAAGACTTGCAAAGTAACTTTTACCGTTGAAAAAGAAGCAGCTCATGGAGCAAAAAAAATTACCATTGCAGGTGATTTCAATAGCTGGAGCAGTACAGAAGATGTTCTTAAGGAACATAAGGACGGCTCTTTCTCCATCACAAAAAATCTGGAAACCGGTAAAGAATATCAGTTCCGTTATCTTTTCGATGACAAACACTGGGAAAATGACTGGAAGGCAGACAAATACATTCCTGCTCCATTCTCACACACAGACAACTCTGTAGTTATCTGTTCACCTGACGCATAAATCCCCAATTAATTTCTACCCTCTGGACCAGCAAAAATCAATTTCTCTGTGAAAAATTGACCTGCCTGATCCGGGGTGTTATTAAAAATTCTTCTAACAAATTTTGTACATTGGATTTTCACCTGGATGTAATTCCAGAACCTGTTTTTCACAGTCCAGACGCTCTCCAGGGTCGTGGGTCACGTGAAGCAAGGTTGTTGTACCAGTATTGGCTACTGTATCAAGAAGATTCAAAATCTTATCCCTGTAATTTTCATCCAGTCCGTGGCAAGGCTCATCCAGAATAAGGAGTGGAGGCCTTTTTACCGCAGCCCTTAAAATCAGAACAGCTCTCTGCTCACCGTAACTTAATGAAGAAAAACTTTCTTCTTCCCGACCTTCAAATCCACCCAGCTTAAGCCAGGCCTTTGCAGTTGCCTTTTCAAAATCAGATGCAGCTTCGTAAAGACCAATGCTGTCGTGAAATCCGGAAACAATCACATCCTGCAGACTGGTACCACCTACCATTCTGTATTCCACATGAAGCCTGTAACTCACAATTCCAAGCTGTTTTTTTATGTCCCAGATAGTTTCACCGGAACCACGGCGCTTTCCAAAAAGATAGACTTTTTCACGAAAGACCTGCATATTGTCACCGGTAATAAGTTCAAGCAAAGTAGTTTTTCCGGAGCCGTTTGGACCTCTTATAAGCCAGTGCATTCCTTTTTTAACTTCCCAGTTCAAATTCACCAGAACCTGATGATCCCCCCAGCCCACATTTACATCTTCAAATTTAATCAGACTGTCACAAACCAGGTTCGAATTAATTTCGCTGGTTAAAGCCTGACTTTCTCTGTGAATGCGGTCCAGTTCTTCCAGGAAGGCCTCTTTTTCCCGCTTACGGTTTTCAGCCCGGATTCTCTGCCTTTCTTCGTAGATTTTTTCATATTCAGACCGGTCTCCGGCAAAAGACACTTCCCTGTTTGTAAATTCCAGGACTTTGTTTATAGAAGAAGGAATTTCGTGCCACCGTTCCATGGATAAAATTATTGTAGGAAGATTTTCATCCCGGCCATCAGTTTTCTGCTGATTTTCCACAAGAACATTAAAAAAATTAAGAAGGATTTTTCTTGAATCTGCATCCAGTCCCGCAAATGGATCGCTTAAAACAAGGAGCTTTGCCCCGGAGATTAAGGCTCTGCACAAAAGGGTACGGCGGATTTCACCAGTAGACATGTAGCGCAGTCCCCGGTCCAGAATCTTTTCAACACCGCAAAGTTTAACATATTCATTGTTTTCCAGTTCCCAGGCAAAATCCGGTACAGGAGCACCTTTTTTTGAAGAACCACCCATTGCTTCTGCAATATACTGACGGCCAATACGACCAGGGTCATCCTTATTCAGAACCTCACTGTCATCCCGCTGCCTTTCTTCCTCAATCAGGGCCGCTGCTTCTTCCAGAGAAACTACTGCAACTGAATCACCAAAAATCGAAGCAAAATATCCGTCTGCAGAACCAGACTCCCTTTCGCGCACAGTAATTTCATTAGGAACAAACTTTAAGCGGCCGGACAAAGCTTTTACAAAAGGAGCCTTACCTCCCCCATTTACACCGGTTATCAGCCAGGCCTCACCGCTTTTCATAGTAAAATCCACTTTTTTCAAGTAAACCTTATTTGAATCCTGGATTGAACAATTTTCTATCTGAATCAGGTTCTTCATATGACTTTCCTTCTGCCACCACTATAGCACTTTGCTTTTTTTTGTGGGATAGATAAAAACAATGTAATTGATTAATAACTGTTTTTTTCAATTACCGGAAGCCTGAATTTCTTAATTACTGTGATTAATTTCACTGCTATATGACAAATTTCAGGGAATTTAATGCAATTTTATGAATTTAATTCAGAAATTTTAATGATAAAGCCTGAAATTCCCTTGCACAAGCCACTTTTCGGGGGTAATATCAAATTAAATCGAGTGAGTTATTTGTGATTTATTTCACACTAAACTTAAATTAAAAGGTTTTTTATGAAGGATCTTCCGGAACCAGCAAAAAGAAGACTGGTACTTTTGCAGAGACTTTTGTCTACTTACAGTGAAAAAACCATTACCTCTCAGAAGATTCAGGAACTGGGGCTCTGGTCAGCTGCAGTTGCCCGACGGGACATTTCCCTGCTGGAACTGAATTGCGGAGATGCAAGAGGCTACAATGTTGATGAGTTAAGGAAGGCCATCATCCAGGCACTTACCCTTAACGCTGAAGAAAAAAAATGCTGCATTGTAGGGCTGGGCCGTCTGGGACAGGTTCTTCTGGACAGCAAAGACCTTTTTAATTCAAGTTTTAAGATTGTTGCAGGATTTGATTCCAGTGTGAACAGAACAGAGGTTATCAGATCAACCTTTCCTCTCCACACTACAACAAGTCTTGAGCAGGTTGTCAGGGAAGAGAACATTTCCTATGCCATTCTTTCAACTTCCAGGGAAGAAGCCCAGAGTATGGCAGATAAACTTTGCAGGAGTGGAATTAAGGGGATTGTGAATTTTACCCCCTGCGTACTTTCAGTTCCACCTGCAGTAAAAGTGGAAAATGCATCCCTTTTGACTTGTCTGGAAATGCTCAGTGCAACAGCAGTTTAAATAGGATTTATTGAACGGGAGGATTTTTCTTCCTGCTCATCATTATAAATATAAAACGTACAAAGGAGTACACTATGTCTAGAGTTTACAATTTCAGTGCCGGTCCTTCTTGCCTTCCAGAAGAAGTTTTAAAAGAATGTGCAGCAGAAATGCTTGATTACAATGGAACAGGCCAGTCGGTTATGGAAATGAGCCACCGCTCTAAGGCATTTGAGCCAATTATCCAGGACGCTGAAGCAATGGTTCGTAAACTGATGAAGGTACCAGACAATTACAAGGTACTCTTCCTTCAGGGAGGCGGCTCTACACAGTTTGCTATGGTTGCACAGAATCTTGGCATCCACACTGGAAAAGCTGCTTACATTGAGACTGGTGTATGGGCAAAGAAAGCTGCTGCAGAAGCAAAGCATCTTGGAATTGATGTAGACATTATTGCCTCTTCAAAAGACAAGGGCTATTCATACATTCCAAAAGTAGAAAAGATTGAAGGTGACTACGATTACGCCTACATCTGCTTTAATAATACAATCATGGGTACCCATTACGAATACATTCCTGAAACTGGAAATATTCCACTGGTTGCTGACATTTCTTCATGCGTTCTTTCTGAACCAATTGACGTTTCAAAATTCGGCATCCTTTATGCAGGTGCACAGAAGAACCTGGCTCCAGCAGGAGTTACACTTGTAATCATCCGTGAAGACCTGATTACAGACACTCCACGTCCAGGCACACCAACAATGCTTACTTACAAAACCCACGCTGATGCAGATTCAATGTACAACACACCTCCATGCTACACAATTTATGTACTTGGAAAAGTTCTTCACTGGATTGAAAAGAACGGCGGTGCAGAAGGAATGCTTAAACGCAACCAGGAAAAGGCAGAGTACCTTTACAACTTCCTTGATTCAAGTGATTTCTTCCGTGCTACAGCAGAAAAGGGCAGCCGTTCCCTCATGAACGTTCCATTCCTTACAAAATATTCTACAGGTTCAGAAGATGAAGCTGCAAAGGCAAAAGAAAAGGAAATCAACGACAAGTTCGTTAAAGAAGCAGCTGCTGCAGGTCTTGTAAACCTTAAGGGCCACAGACTTGTGGGAGGAATGCGTGCTTCCATCTACAATGCAATGACTCTTGACGGAGTTAAGGCTCTTGTAGAATTCATGAAAAAATTTGCAGCAGAAAACTAATTAAAATTAATCAATATGGAGAACAAGATGTTTAAAATTCAAACTTTAGATAGAATCAGTTCAATCGGTCTGGATAATTTTTCCCGTGACGAATATGAAATTGCCAGCGAAATCGTAAATCCAGATGCAATTCTTGTACGTTCACACGATATGCTCTCTATGGAACTGCCTCAGACAGTAAAGGCAATTGCAAGAGCTGGTGCCGGAACAAATAATATTCCTGTTAAAGAACTGGCACAGAAAGGTGTAATTGTTTTTAACACACCTGGTGCTAACTCAAATGCAGTTAAAGAACTGGTAATTCTTTCACTTCTTCTCGCAAGCCGCCCTGTTATTGCAGCAAACAAATGGGTTGAAAGCGAACTCAAAGGTAAAGGCGCTGAAATTGCCAGTCTTGCAGAAAAAGGCAAGAAAAACTTTATCGGTCAGGAAGTAAAGGGAAAGACTCTTGGCGTTGTTGGTCTGGGAGCAATCGGAGCCCAGGTAGCAAACACTGCAATCGAACTGGGAATGAACGTAATTGGTTACGATCCTTTCCTTTCTGTAGATGCAGCATGGAGCCTTAGCCGTGAAGTTAAACACGCAGAAACACTTGATACAATCTTTACAAAATCAGATTACATTACAGTGCATGTTCCTGAAACACCAGACACAAAGGGACTTATTAATGCTCAGTCAATCCGCACAATGAAGGACGGTGTACGCATTATTAACCTGGCCCGTGGTGGTCTTGTGAATAATGAAGATGTTATTGACGCCATCAATTCAGGAAAAATCGGAGCACTTATTACAGACTTTGCTGCAGAAGAACTTCTTGGCAATCCAAAAGTAGTCTGCCTTCCACACCTGGGAGCATCTACTCCAGAAGCAGAAGACAACTGTGCAGTTATGGCAGTTAAAGAACTCAGGGATTTCCTGGAAACAGGCGCAATCAAAAACAGCGTAAACTATCCTAAATGCAAAATGGATGAACCAATTCCTCAGGGTGGAACAAGACTTTGCATCTGCCACAAGAACGTGCCAAATATGATTGCTTCATTCACATCTGTTCTGGGTAATGCAAAACTCAATATTTCAGGAATGATTGATCAAAACCGCAACGATGTAGCCTATTCCCTCATCGACGTAGAAAACAAGGTTGAAGAAGACGTTCAGCAGGCACTTAAAGCAATTGAAGGTGTAATCAACGTTAGACCAATCTACAACTAATTTCAGGTTATAAAACACTTTGGATATTTGGTGTTCTGGTCGTTGGCCAGGGCACCTTTTTTATTTAACACAAAGCTCCAGGTCAGCTAATATCCTGAAAAATCACTTCCTACAGAAGAAAATCTACTATAAAATAACACCATGAAACTCTATATTTCCGACCAGCATTTTTTTCACGAAAACGCAAATAATTCCCTGGATCACAGAGGCTTTCCTGATGTCAGAACAATGAATCAATATATGATTGACCAGTGGAACAAAAAAGTTCAGGGGGGCGACATTATCTATGTTCTGGGAGATATGTTCTGGACAAATGAAGCAGCTCAGATAAATGCCGTTCTTAACCGCCTTAAAGGAAAAATCTGTTTGATAGAAGGAAATCACGATAAAAGCTGGATGAACAAAAGCGAAGTAAATCTTGACCGTTTTGAATGGATAAAGCCCTATGCCGAACTTAAAGACGGAAACAATATTGTAATTGCAAGCCACTATCCAACTTTCTGCTACAATCATCAGTATCTTAAAAATGATGATGGTTCAGACCGGACCTATATGCTTTACGGACATGTGCACAATACTCATGACGAAATCCTCGTAAATCAGTTCCAGAACCTCACAAAAAACACAATTCTTAAGGGCAGTAAGGAAGAGCGTACAATTCCATGCAATATGATTAACACTTTCTGCATGTTCAGCGACTATACCCCCCTTTCCCTTAAGGAATGGATTGAAGTAGACAATAAACGCCGCTCAGCCCTTCCCCTGCCCCAGTTTTCAGGCCAAAAGCAGGTAATAAAGGACGAACTGTAAGTTGAATTTCTCAAGTATTCAAGTTATATTCTATATATGAATGTAAATTTGGGTGTATCCGCTTCAAGTGGAATTGGAATAGGTAAAGCATTTATACTTCCAGAAGAAACAAAACGTGTAATTCCAAGACAGATTATAGCAGACGCAGAAAAGGACGCAGAATGGAAGCGTTTTCAGGATGCCTGTACCCAGGTCTACAATCAGATTCATCAGCAGCTCCAGAACATGGATCCTGCAAACCTTCAGAAAATCATTTTTGAAACCTATGAACTTATGCTCACAGACCCGGTTTTCCTTCAGGAAACACAGGATACTTTTTATCTGGGTAAAAATAACATTGAATATGTTGTTGAGCAGCAGGTTACCCAGTACGCAGAAAAACTAAGAAACAGTGGAAACGATTATCTGGCAGAGCGTTCTCAGGATATTGAAGATGTTTACGGCCAGGTAATTGATGTTTTAATCGACTATCATCCATTTAATATTAATCAGGTTCCGGATAATGTTGTTATTGTTGCCAGGGAGCTTAAAACCAGCGACACAATCATTCTTTCAAAAAGAAAAATTGCAGGCCTTGCCCTTACACTGGGTGGAACAAACAGCCACGTTGCAATTCTTGCAAAAAGTTTCGGCATTCCGGCAGTAGTAGGACTGGAAAATATTTCTACCCTGGTTAAGCAGGATGAAATCTTAATCGTAGACGGACTTCTGGGAGAAGTGATTAACAGCCCGGATGAGTCAACCCTTACTGAATACAACACAAAGATTCAGGCCGAACTGAAGAACCAGGCCCGGCTTAAGAAGTTTAAGGATTTGCCGGCAGCCACAGCAGACGGTACAATCTTCAAACTTTACGCAAATATTGGAACTGTAGAAGAAGCAAAAATCGCTCTTGATGAAGGAGCAGACGGAATCGGTCTTTTCAGAACAGAATTCCTTTTTA
>DGUP01000076.1 GCA_002394685.1 Treponema sp. UBA4307
CAAAACTCGACATTCGGGCTAGTAAATTACAATAGGACTTTTATCTTCCGGCCAGGGGTCACAGTTACGGATATATTCTGTCTGTTTTAAAATCTTTCCATCTTTACTGTAAACATAGGAATATATGTGATTGTACTTAATTAATTCTGAAGGCTTTTCTTTAAGCAACTGTAAATCTTCAGAACTTTCCAGGTAGGGTTTTTCCTTTAAAATATAGAATTCTTCCATAAGAAGGTTCTGTAGGGAATCATATTTCCAGACTGTAAGTTCAGCATTATCTTTTTTTGAATTGATGATACAGCGTTTTTGTATTAAACCATTCTGATCGTAGCAGTTCCAGGTTTCTTCAGAAAAATCTTCCTCCTTATAAAGGATATGGATTATTTTTCCTTCCTGATTGAAGTCTCTTTTTTCTTCATAAAATAAATTCTTTTCTGGAATCATTTCCCTGAGAAATGTGCGGTTGTCATCAAGGTCATAATCAAATTCAAAATACAGACGGCCGTTTTGAAAACACTGGCAGTGGCGTTTCAAATTGTCATATTTATAGATGTATTCGTTTACTGTTCTTTTGCCGGAAAAAGTTTCATCTGTAATAGTGTGTATAATTCTTCCATACTGATCATAATCGCTGCGGATTTTTTTTGACCAGTTAATTCCTTCAAAGGACTGATAGCTGATAAAATTTCTGGAATCATATCTGTAATTAAAAATCACATGACCAGAAATCTTTTTTTGATATAATAGATTTGTATTTTCCTTATAGCTGTATTTGATTTTATAATCACTTTTCAAATCACTTTCTTTTTTTAAATTTCCATTTTTAAAGTAAGAATAGCGGATGTCATTTTCAGCCTTCCAGCCATCATCTGTATAATTGAAAACCTGGTTTCTTACAAGCTTGCCTTTGCTGTTAAAAGTTTTAATGCTCCTTACCCTTAAATCATTGATTTCAGTTCCATCAATATTAATACTGACGGAACTGAAAACATCTTTAGCGTAAACACAGGAGAATAAAAGTAAAAGCAGAAGCAGGGCAGAAAGTTTTTTCATTTTTTCCAGAATGATGGTGAAAGGAAAATAACTATAGTAAAGAATTCAAGACGGCCTGCAATCATAAGAATACAGTACATCCATTTTACTGCAGCCGGAAGCCAGGAAGCATTGAAGCTTGGACCAAGTAAATTAAAGCCCGGACCAACATTTCCAAGCATACTCAAGGCACCTGAAAATGAAGTGAAAACATCTATTCCAAAAAGGCATGTATAAAATGTGCTGAACAAAATCAGTGAAATGTAAACAAAGAAGAATGCGGCAACTGTATTGCTTAATTCTTTACGGGCAGGCTGTTTGTTGATTCTCATCTGAAAAACTCCATGAGGATGAATCATTTTAGAAAATTCGTTATGAAGAATTTTTCCAAGTACAACCCAGCGTATAACTTTAACTCCACCGGAAGTTGAACCTGACATTCCACCAATAAAGAAGAGTGCAAGTATGATTGCCTGTGCTCCTGTATGCCAGGTAGTATAATCATTTGTTCCAAAACCTGTTGTTGAAATTATGGAAGCAGTCTGGAAAATACTGTACCTTGCAGAAGTAAAGAAACTCTTAAATTGAGGAGTGTTGATTCCTGTAATAACTAAGGCTGCTGTAAAGAAAATAATCAGGTAAGCCTTGAACTCTGTATTGTCTTTTATATCAGCCCACTTCCTTGCAAAAACATAGTAATAGAGTGAAAAGTTAATTCCTGCAAGGAACATGAATATTGTTATGATTACATCAATACTTACTGAGTTATAGGCCGCAATGCTGGCATTTCTTGTAGAAAAGCCTCCTGTACCCAAGGTAGAAAAGGCATGGCTTAAGGCATCAATAAAATCCATACCGGCAATTTTAAGGGCAATGCATTCTGCTACTGTAAGTGAAAAATACATGATCCATAATATTTTGGAAGTGGTTGTAATTTTAGGTGTGAGCTTACCTTTTTCAGGACCAGTAGTTTCAGCCTTAACCAGCTGGAATCCTCCTACTCCAAGAATTGGGAGCAGGGCAACTGTAAGGGCAACAATTCCCATTCCTCCAAGCCAGTGAGTCTGACATCTCCATAAATTTATGCTTCGGGGAAGGGCTTCAATGTCGTTGAGAATTGTGATTCCTGTTGTGGTAAAACCTGAGGCACTTTCAAAAAAAGCATCCGTGATTTTTGGTATGGCTCCGCTGAAGTAAAGGGGAATTGCACCAAAGAGGCTGGCCGCAAACCAGGACAGGGCAACAACAACAAATGCGCTTCTTGTGCTGAGATTTGTTTTCTTTTTTTTAGCAAGGAGGTGAACTAATAAAGTTAAAAGCCAGCTGGCAACCATTGGAATAATAAAGTAAGGAAGAACTTCATACTCCTTACAGTAAAGGGCAACTGCTTCCGGAATAATGTAAGTAGTTCCTATGATACCAAGAATGACAACGATGATTCTGAAAACTGTAAATGCCATTGATTACTCTCCGCTGAATTTTGCCAGGACTTTTTTATTTCCTGCTCTCTGAATAATAACCAGGTGGTCTCCCGGTGAAAGAACAGTTTTTCCGGTTGTAAGTTCGTAATTTGAAGTTCCCGGTTTTTTTACCAGCAGCAAAAGGTATTCTCCAGGATTGGCAATATCCTTAAGGGATTTTCCTGCAAATTTTGATTTAGGTGAAAGGTCACATTCTATCAGTTCCAGTTCTCCATTTGAAACAGTGTGAATTTCTGTAACTGACTGTCCCCTCAGGTGGCTCATAATGGAATCAACTACTGTATCCCTTAAAGGCACTGCAACATCAACTCCAATTTTTCTTGCAATTTCTGCAAAGTCACTGTGAGCAACAAGGGCAACGGATTTTTCAACTCCCAGGGATTCCAGGTATGCTGAAACAACCATATTCAATTCGTGGTTGTGGGTGGCACAGATGATCAGGTTAAATTTATCAAGACCTTCTTCCTGAATAAAGCCTTCGTCTGTTATATCACCAAGGAAAACTTTTGCTTCAGGAAATCTTTTTGATGCTTCATCGCAGAGTTCCCTGTCAGAATCTACAATGTAAAATTCCTGGGCAAGTTTTTTTGATGAACCGAATATTTTTTTCAGGAAAGAATTTTTTCTTCTTTCAATAAGATGGTCTGCAACAATGGTTCCAATTCTTCCTGCTCCCACCATGACGATTTTTTTAAGCGCATCAATTCTGCTGCCGCACAGTTCAATGAGATGCTTAATGTTATCCCGTCCTGTTAAAATACCAATTCTGTCTCCGGCATGGAGAATTGTGTTTCCGTCAGGCAGGTCTGTTCCTTCTGGAGTTTCTACGTAAGTTACAATGAATGGTGTTTCAGAAAGAAGTCTTGCGTCCTTCAGCTTAATTCCATCCATTCTGGAATTCTTTTCAATGTTAAGGGCAGCCAGTTCAAATTCCCCGTTACCGAAAGTAAGTACGTCAGAAATTGCTCCATGCTCAACTGCTTTGACAATTGCTTCTGCTGCTTCTACGTCCGGATGAATCATATAGTCGATTCCATAAAGGGGACGGTGATTTTTTGAAAAAGTATCTGCATGTTTTTTCTGAGCATCAGCCTGGTTTACATAGTAAGAATAATTTCTGACACGGGCAATTTTAAGCAGGTTAGGATAGACTGCATCAACCATGGAACAAGTTATCATATTGATTTCATCATTGTCGGTTACGGCAACAAGTGCATCAGCTTTTGAGATTCCTGCTTCTTCAAGATTTTCAAGATTGTTTCCGTCATCCTGAAGAACTGTACAGTCCAGACGGTTAGATAACTGGTCTACAACTTCTTTGTCATTGTCGATCAGAACAACCTGATTCTTTTCGTTTATGAGCTTGCGGGCAAGTTCAACACCGGTAAATCCGGCCCCAATAATTACAATATTCATAATACTCACATTTTAACAGATATATGGGAATAATTCCAATAAGGAGTTTTTATTAGACATTAAAGAGAAAAATGTCAAAAGAGAAATAAAAAAATCCGACAGATCTTTAAGAAATGCCGGACTGGTAAATCACCTTATAATTATTAATTACTTTTCAGAAGAATCATCATCACCTTCAGCTTCTGAAAGTTTTGTGATTTTTGATTTTCTGTTTGCAACTGCATAGATTGAACCGAGAACTACAACGCAGATGATTACGGCTGCAATAATTTCAAAGAAACCGTTTGTTAATAAAGTGCAGGCCATAATTGCAGCATATCCATTGAAGCCTGTTAAGTTCCATCCTGCAAAGCCGAACTTTTCAAAAGTCTGTGCCATACCCTCAATAAGCATTGAACCGTAGAAGGCATAAATTGCAAACATTACCAGGGCTGTGTGAACAAAAGTTCCAATGGCAGCACTAAAGGCTCCGCTGATTACTTTTGGCATTTTTGGAATTGCATTAAAAGCTTTGAAAATTGCCCAGGCTGCAATCGGGAAGAGCATACGTGGCAAAACTGAAACTGCAGGGTTTACAAAGAATGGATTTGCTCCACCGCTCATTGCAGTTCTGATAAGACTTGTGATTCCAAAAACTGCTCCTACTGCAATTCCTGGTCCAAGACCTGCTGTAATGGCAGCGAGAATTGCCGGAATGTGCATGATTGTGATTGAAATAAAAGTTCCTGGTATCTGAATGTAGCCTACTGGGGTTAATGCAAGAACAACGCTTAATGCGCTGAATACACCAGTCATGGCGATTTTGTAATTTAAGGAACGATTTGTTGTTGGCATAATATTCTCCCATTTATTTGATTGTGCTTACTCTACTTATATACAGCTTTTTTGTCAAACAGAGAAAAAGCCGTCAACTGCATGAACAGTTAACGGCTTCTTCTGTGTGTTAAATCATCTGAAAATCAGACAGCATCCTCTCCAGCTATCAGGTCAACTCCTGTTTCCAGAATGTCCTTTATAAGAACATCCCCTGCATGAACAGGTCCCTTCACTGTAGTACGGCGGACAACTTCCATGCATTCAAGAAGCATTGCTTTTGGAACTTCACCTCTGGTCTTTGCAGAAACAACAGGTCTTGAACTGCCTGTAACTGCAACTGTACAGGTAAGGGTTCTTTCAGGATTTGTCAGTTCCTTTCCTGCATAGGCTGAACCTCTTGGACAAGTGTTTCCCCTTACAACAAATGAAGCCGGATCTGCAGTGCTCATGTTTTCTTCAGTCCAGTCATCCGGTAAATCAACTTCAAGCTGACAACCCATAGGGCAGATAATACATGTTAAATTTTTAGTCAATTGCGTCCTCCGGTAATTCAATAGAAACAGTGATCGGCTGTTTTACCTGGTTAATCTTATTGATTTGATTTTCTTTCAGATTCAGGGTCTGCATTTCACCAGGACGGACAATTCTCTTTTTTGTCTGCATGATGAGTTCAGAACCTGAATAAACTGTAACTGTTACGTTTTTGTAAACATCTGTTGCACGGAACATGAGCATAACTTCATTTTCCTTTGAAAGAGGGAAGTCCAGATGCTGTGGAACGGTATAGCGCACACGGTTTCCAGGAGTAACGGAAAGTTTTTCTGAAGGAGCTTCCCGGGAATTTGACTTAACGTAGTCAGCGGCACATTTACCTGCCAGTAAACTTTCTTCCGTTACGTAGTCAACCAGATCGTGTACGTGAACAGAGTTTCCGCATGCAAAAATACCAGGGACTGAAGTTTCCATAAGCTGATTTACGCTTGGACCTGAAGTGATGGAATCCATCTGAATGCCGGCCTGGATTGAAATTTCGTTTTCCGGAATAAGGCCTACGCTGAGGAGAACTGTGTCACATTCAATGTATTCTTCCGTACCGGGAATTGGTTTTCTTCTGCCGTCAACTTTTGCAACTGTTACTCCGGTAACTCTTTCCTTTCCGTGAATCTGAATGATTGTAGTAGAAAGTTTAAGTGGAATGTTGAAGTTGTAAAGACACTGGGTCATGTTACGGGCCAGACCTGCTGAGTAATTCATAATTTCGCAGACAAGTTTTACTTCTGCTCCTTCAAGTGTAAGGCGGCGGGCCATAATCAAACCAATATCACCTGAACCAAGAATTACAACTTTTTTTCCAGGAAGGAAGCCATCAATGTTAACAAAACGCTGTGCTGAACCTGCAGTAAAAATTCCTGCCGGACGAGTGCCCGGAATTACAAGAGCACCGCGTGTTCTTTCACGGCAGCCCATGGCAAGTGCAACAGTTTTTGTTTCAAGAATCATAAGACCGTCACTTGAGTTGATGGCGCACACCTTGTGATTAGGTGAACCTTTTTCAAGACTGAGGACCATTGTGCTTGTTTTAATTTCTACATTCAGTTCCTGAGCCTGTTTTACAAAACGCATTGCATATTCCGGACCAGTAAGTTCTTCTCCAAAATAGTGAAGGCCGAATCCGTTGTGAATACACTGAAGAAGAATTCCTCCAGCCCTGTTGTCTCTTTCAAGAATGAGCACTTTTTCAAGACCATTCTGTTTTGCTGAAATTGCAGCGGCAAGTCCTGCAGGTCCACCGCCCACAACGATTAAGTCGTAAACATTATTGCTCATGCTTTCACCTCACTTGGATTCTTTGCCACATCACTTACAGTTGCTCTGGTTTTGCTGTCCAGAACGAAAGAAGAGCCGCCTCTCTTTGTAACGCTGACCATTGGAATGCCCAGCTCACGGCTTAAAATCTCAGTAACTCTTGGTGAGCAGAAACCTGACTGACATCTGCCCATTCCGGCACGGGTTCTTCTTTTTACGCCGTCTAAATCTCTTGCTCCAACTGGTGAATGAATTGAAGCTACAATTTCTCCTTCAGTAATCATTTCACAGCGGCAGATGATTTGTCCGTAACGGGCATCTTTCTTTATGAGTTCAACCTTTTCTTCATTACAGGCTTCCTTGAAACTTGGAATGCCTTTTCTCTCTTCAATGAAGTCTGATTTTTTTTCTGCCTTAAGACCGGCCTTCTTTAAAATTTCAGCTACATCTTCTGCAATGGCAGGTCCTGATGTAAGTCCAGGTGAACAGATTCCTCCTACATTAATAAAGCCTTTTACTGTTTTGTCTTCTTCAACAATAAAATCTTCTATATTTTTCAAATTGCCTTCAGAATCTTTTTCAAAAGCCAGGGCACGGATTCCTGCAAAAGAGTTAATGATATTTCTTCTTGGAATGTCGGTTACACTCAGTTCTGCTGCCTGCAGAATCTTTTCCTGGGACTGAGAAGTTGTTCCTGTAAAGAAAGCACTTTTCAAATCAGCGTCTTCTGCTGAAGGACCAATTAAAATATTTCCGTCAACAGTCTGGGTAACCAGTACACCTTTTCCAAGGGCTGTAGGAGTCTGGAAGAGAACGTGATTAACCATATCCTTGCACTTGTTGTCAAGAAGACAATATTCACCACGTCTCTGCACGATAGTGTAATCTCTTGCCCCTGCCATTTTTGAAACCTTATCTGCATAAAGGCCTGCAGCATTTACAACATACTTTGCCTTAATAATTCCGGCTGAAGTTTCCAGGTTAAACAAATCATTTTCTTTGTTGATTGAATGAACCATTGTATTGCGGAAAAATTCAACTCCGTTAATAACGGCACTTTCTGCAAAAGCCCAGGTTGCCTGATAAGGTGAAATGATTCCTGCGCTCTTTGCAAAAAGGGCGCCTTTTACATTTTCGTTCAGATTTGGTTCAAGAGAACGAACTTCTGTCTGGTTCAGCAGTGCCAGATCCGGAACTCCGTTCTTTTTTCCTCTTTCATAAAGGGTTTCGATTTTCTTTAATCCTTCATCATCAAAAGCAAGAACCAGAGAACCGATTTTCTTAAAGTCAAAGTGCAGTTTTTTTGAAAGGTCTTCAAACATTGCGTTTCCCTTTACGTTGTACTTTGCCATAAGAGTTCCAGGCATTGCATCGTAACCGGCGTGGATAATTCCAGAGTTTGCCTTTGACGAACCGCAGCTTACATCATTTTCCTTGTCAATTAGGGCAACTTTTGCTTTTGTTTTTGAAAGTTCCCTGGCAATACAGGCCCCGGAAATCCCGGCACCAATTATTGCTACATCAAATAATTTTTCTACATTCATGCGCTTTTTTCCCGACTGTAAAGTCTTTCAAATAAGATTAGTCTTCGAGTTTTTCCCAACCCTTGGCTCTTTCCACAGCCCGCTTCCATCTTTCGTAAAGCTTTTTGCGTTCTGCACTTTTCATCTCTGGAGTGAAGATTCTGTCAACCTTCCAGTGATCCAGTATTTCGTCCTGATTTTTCCAGACGCCGGTTGCAAGGCCTGCACAAAAAGCAGCTCCAAGGGCAGTGGTTTCAACATTCTTTGGTCTGAAAATAGGCTTGCTTAAAATATCTGACTGGAACTGAAGCATTACATTACTAACGCTTGCACCTCCATCAACCTTAACTTCTTTTATGGAAATACCGGTGTCTTCTTTCATGCAGACCAGCAGATCCTTTACCTGGTAGCAGATTCCTTCAATTGTTGCCCTGGCAATGTGAGCTTTTGTAACCCCACGGGTCAGGCCTATGAGAATACCACGGGCATAAGGATCCCAGTAAGGTGTGCCCAGTCCGGTAAAGGCAGGAACAAGAACAACGCCGTTTGAATCAGGAACGCTTTCTGCAAGAGTATCGCATTCTCTGGCAGTGTGGATTAATCCCAGCTGATCTCTCAGCCACTTGATTGTTGCTCCACCCATGAAAACAGAACCTTCAAGTGCATACTGAATTTTTCCGTTCAGTCCGATTGCGATTGTTGTAAGCAGATTGTTCTTTGAAGTAATAGGTTTGCTGCCTGTATTCATCAGCATGAAACAGCCTGTACCGTAAGTAGTTTTAACGCTGCCTTTCTTGAAACAACCCTGGCCGAAAAGAGCGGCCTGCTGATCGCCTATGCAGGAAGCAATTGGAATTTCAAAGCCGCAGACTGATTTATCTGTTGTTCCGTAAATGCAGGAAGAATCCTTTACTTCCGGGAGAATGCATTCTGGAATGTCAAAGAGCTTAAGTAAATCTTTATCCCACTCCAGGGTGTGAATATTAAACAGCATTGTACGGCTGGCATTTGTATAATCAGTTACGTGAACTTTTCCACCTGTCAGTTTCCATACAAGCCAGGTGTCTACAGTTCCGGCCAGCAGTTCTCCATTTTTTGCTTTTTCTGCAGTTCCAGGAACATTATCCAGAATCCACTTAATTTTTGTTGCAGAAAAATATGCATCAGGAATAAGGCCTGTCTTTTCCTTAATCATATCGCTGTAGCCGTCAGCTTTAAGTTTTTCTACCATTTCTGCTGTGCGGCGGCATTGCCATACGATTGCGTGGTAAACTGGTTTTCCTGTGTTTTTATCCCAGAGAATAACAGTTTCCCTCTGATTTGTTATACCAATAGCAGCTAACTGATCTTCAGGAATTCTTGATTCCCTGATTACCTGCTGCATTACAGTAAGCTGACAGAGAAAAAGTTCCTGGGCATCATGTTCAACCCAGCCTGGTTTTGGAAAATACTGAGTAAATTCCTGCTGGTCTGAAGCAACCTTCTGAGCTTTAGAATTAAAAATTATCGCTCTGGAAGATGTTGTACCCTGATCAAGGGCGATTACATATTTTTTTTTGGCGGGCATTGCTCCTCCTGTGTGCGTGGGATAGTAAGCCTCCTTTTGATAGTCTTACTATCACTTATAATAAAATTATAACACGGCTTTTATTTTTGTGTAGAAAAATTTTTGTTTTGTGTAGAATTTTTTGATATATCCAGTAAATGTTAAAACTCAAATTAAGGTCTTATTTAGCCCGAATGTCGAGTTTTGAAAATCAACGAATTTATCAAAAAAAACAGCTCCCAGTCATGAAAACAACTTATTTTTTTGTAATGTTAGCAACTTTTCAAAACTCGACATTCGGGCTATTTAAAAAGTCCTTCAACCCTTTGTCATTTATAGAGCAATATAGTAATATAGTAGAATATTCTGGCGGTTTTTAATAAGACAAGTGTTAAAGACCGCTTTTACTTACAAGAAGGATTAATATGTCAAAAGTAGGAATTATTGGTGCCGGTGCCTGGGGTACTGCGCTGGCTGCGGCTCTGGCTCGTGGAAATAACCAGGTTGAACTCTGGGCTCTTGAAGAAGACGTAGTTGAATCAATTAATAAAGAACATGAAAACAAGCGCTATTTACCTGGATATAAGCTTCCTGAAAATCTTACTGCTACTGCTGATATAAAAAAGGCTGCAGCTGAAAAGGAATATATCATCATGGGAAGCCCGTCCCTTTACCTTGCTTCTACAATCAAGAAGTTTGTGGATGTTCCGAATGTAGCTGACGGTTCTACAATTATCGGTTCCTTAACAAAAGGATTTGTTCCTTCAGATGATGGTCCTCAGTTTGTACTGGATACAATGGAAAAGGCACTTCCTGCCTGTTATAAAAATTCAACAGTTTACATTGCAGGACCAAGCCATGCAGAAGAAGTTGCAATGGGTAAAATTACAGGCCTTATTTCTGCAAGCAATCACCACAGAAATGCCGTAAAGGTAAGGGATTTGCTCCGTGTACCTGGAATTCTCTGCTATGCTTCATTTGATACAGCGGGAGTTCAGGTTTGTGCTGCCGTTAAAAATGTAATTGCAGTTGTGTACGGAATGCTGGATGCTATTTCTGAAACCAGTGAAATTTTCGGAGACAACACAGAATCTCTCCTTATGGCTGCCGGCCTTAATGAAATTCAGACAATCGGATTTGCAATGGGCGCTACCCACTACCAGACTTTTACTTCAATCTCAGGAGTAGGCGATCTGGATGTAACCTGTAAATCCAAGTACGGAAGAAACCGCCGCTTTGGACAGGATATCATTAAAACAGACATGCTTTCCCGCTTTGAAAATCTTGATGATTTAATTGCCAATGTTAATAAAGTAGGATATCTGCCGGAAGGTGCAATTGCCTGCAAGTACGTTCATCAGATTGCAGAAAAGAAAAATCTCCGCCTTCCAATCTGTAACTCCCTTTACCGCATGTTGAACAAGGAAACCCAGCCGGATTCAGTTATTTCTGAACTGATTCAGATGAAAGTTGACAGCAGGGAATTAGGTTTAACCCGCTGGTGGTAACTTTATAGAAATTAATTATTAAGGAAGACAAATGTTAGAAAAACTTACAGGAACTTTTAGTAATATCATCCGCACATTAAGCGGAAAGTCCAAGATCACTGAAAAGAATATTGAAGAGACAGTTGAACAGATTAAGATGGCTCTTCTTGAAGCTGATGTTAACCTCAGGGTTGTGCGCCGCTTTGTAAACAGTACAATTGAGGAAGCCAAAGGGGAAAAGGTTTTAAAAGCCGTTGATCCAGGCCAGCAGTTTACAAAAATCATCT
>DGUP01000053.1 GCA_002394685.1 Treponema sp. UBA4307
AAAATTGACAGAATTGAAATGTATCAGGAAAAGGAAGTTTCAATCGATTACAGGAAAAAGGCCATCAGGATGGACGTTTATGCCCGGGGAAAAGACAGAGCTTTTGATCTTGAGATTCAGGCCTGTGATACAGGGGAGCTGCCGGAAAGAGCCCGCTACTATCAGGGGGTAATGGATGTTGAACAGTTAAATGCCGGGCAGGATTTTAAGAGTCTTAACAGCAGTTATGTAATTTTCATCTGCATTCCGGACATCTTTAAGAAAGGCCTGGGCAAGTACACATTTGAAAATCTTTGTCTGGAAAACCCTGCAATCAAGTTGAATGACCGGGCCTACAAATACTTTTTTATTGCCAGAAACTATGATAAACTGTTGAACGAACAGCAGAAGGCTTTTATGAAATGTATGCTCAGTAATGAAAGCTCAAGTACGTTTACGGAAAAGATCATCCGCATGGTGAAAAATGCAAAGCTCAACACTCAGTGGAGGAATAGTTTTATGGAATTCGAAAGACAACTGGCCTATTCATTCCGTGAAGGCAAAGCCGAAGGAAGAGACGAAAAAGCGGTAGAAGATTCTATAGAATTATTAAAAAAAGGAATTTCTCCGGAAATTATTGCCGAATGCGTAAAACTTCCACTGGAGAAAGTTCTGGAACTGGAAAAAGGGATAAAAAAGAAAGAGCTCTGTTAAAAATATTTCGCCAGAAACTATGATAAACTGTTGAACGAACAGCAGAAGGCTTTCATGAAATGCATGCTTAGTAATGAAAGCTCAAGTACGTTTACGGAAAAGATCATCCGCATGGTGAAAAATGCAAAGCTCAACACTCAGTGGAGGAATAGTTTTATGGAATTCGAAAGACAACTGGCCTATTCATTCCGTGAAGGCAAGGCAGAGGGAAAAGCCGAAGGAATCGCATTGGGTAAAGCAGAGGGAATTGCAGAAGGAATAGATAAAAAAGCTGTAGAAGCCTCTGTGGAACTCCTAAAGAAGGGGATTGCTCCTGAAATAATTGCTGAATGTGTAAAACTTCCACTGGAAAGGGTTCTGGAACTGGAGAAAGGGGTAAAAAAGGAAGAGACTGTATAATCTTTATACAAGTGGCCATTTCAAAAAAAAATCAATATACTGAATTTATGACAGAAAACAATATTATTCCTCGCTGGAACCTTGATTCCATTTACAAAGAGTTATCATCACCTGAATATAAGGCTGACCTGGATGTGCTTAAGTCACTGATTAAAAAGCTGGACGTTGAACTTACTGACTGCGGCGACGACAAAATGACTGGGGAAAGCTTTAATGCTTTTCTTAATTCATTTTTAGAAGATTATAATCAGCTGCTTTCTCTTTCAAAAACAATTGGCGCATATTCTTATATCATTTATTCAACGGATACAACAAATCCGGAATATATGAACAATCTGAATCTTATAGATAAGATCACCACAGATGAGGAGCAGCTTGCAATAAAACTTTCTGCTGTACTGGCCGCAAACTCAGAAAATCTTCCGGAGTTTTACAAGGAAAATCCTGACAAAAAAGAGTATGAATTTGTGCTCAAGGAAATAATTGAAGACAAACTTCACCGTATGTCTGCTTCAGAAGAGGAACTTGCTTCGCAAATGAGCCATACTGGGGCAAATGCATGGAGCCTTCTGCAGGAACAGCTTATATCAAATCTTCATGATGAAAAAGGAAAAACTTTCAACGAACTTCGTAATGATGCAAATGACAGCAATCCTGCTTTAAGAAAGGCTTCCTGGGAAAAAGAAAAGCAACTCCTGTCTGATAACAGAATTGCTTTTGCAGCAGCCCTTAATAATCTTAAGGGAGAAACAGTAACCTTAAATAAAAAAAGAGACTGGGCTTCTGCAATAGACCGTTCCCTTTCTTCTGCAAGATTAAGTAAAGAGACACTGAATGCCCTTATTTCTTCCATAGAAGAGTCTCTCCCTGTTTGGCGGGAGTATTTTCAGGCTAAGGCTAAACTTTTACGTAAAGCGTGTGCTACAGTCAGTCAGAGTGCAGGTACAGAAGCAGATCCTGGAATTGCCTTTTATGATTTGTTTGCTCCTGTTGAGAATCCAGAAAAATCTGCGGGCCAGAATCAGAAAAATGAAGATTCTGTGATTTCCCGTAAGTGGACTTTTGAAGAAGCCAGGGAATATGTTTTAAAAGAGTATTATTCCTTCAGTAAAGATATGGGGGATTTTGCTGCGGCTGCATACGAAAAAGGCTGGATTGATGCTGAAGTCAGACCTGGAAAAGTTGGAGGCGCCTATGATGAAGATTTTCCTAAGGGACATCAGAGCCGTATTTTAACAAACTTTACAGGAACTTTTTCTGACATTATAACCCTTGCTCATGAACTGGGGCATGCATATCACTTCAGCTGCATGAAGAATAAGCCTGCTGCCTTTTTCGATTATCCAATGACGCTTGCTGAGAGTGCTTCCACTTTTGCAGAAACGATTGTAAAGCAGGATATGCT
The DNA here is from genome assembly GCA_002394685.1 of Treponema sp. UBA4307. Lineage (GTDB taxonomy): Bacteria > Spirochaetota > Spirochaetia > Treponematales > Treponemataceae > Treponema_D. Next base: position 2,498 of record DGUP01000053.1, read on the forward strand.
TAAACAGAGCAGTGGTTTTGACCGCATAAAGATTCTGGACCTGGATTTAACTGATGCAGCCCAGGTTTTAGTTGATATTCTCTGCCGTTTTTATTTTGAAAGGGCTGTTTTTGAAGAAAAAGAGAAGGGGCTTGAACTTAATGCTGATGATTTCTGCAGGCTTATGGCAGAAGCTCAGGAAAAAAGTTACGGCGGTGGATTAAATTCTGAGCGTCACGAATATATGTGGGCAGTTAAGAGCCATTATTACATTACAGATCTGGATTTTTACAACTTTCCATATGCTTTCGGTCAACTTTTTGCTTCCGGACTGTATGCCCGAAGCCTTAGCGAAGGCCCTGAATTTGCAAAAACCTATGCTGAAATTTTAAGCAATACTGGTTCAATGAGTTGCGAAGATTTGTGCAAAAAAGCCGGTTTTGATATTTCAGATGCTGAATTCTGGAGAAATTCTATACAAATGTATAGAAAAGAAGTGGAAGAATACTGTGAATTCGTAAAAAAAATTTGAATTTTTGATTGAATTTGCTAAAGTCAAAATGCCTGTCTCCGACAAGTAAAGTATAGGGTGGTACGCCCAGGGCGGCAAACAGAACGAATGTTTGCTTGAGACTCGTAAAATACTTAAGGAGATACATTATGGTTATCAATCACAACATGAGTGCAATGTTTGCACAGCGTTCAGAGGGCATTACAGAACTTAGCAACCAGAAGAACATGGAAAAGCTTTCATCAGGTATGAAGATTAACCGTGCCGGTGATGATGCTTCAGGATTGGCAGTTTCTGAAAAAATGCGCAGCCAGATTCGTGGTTTACATCAGGCTTCAACAAATGCAAAGAATGGTATTTCTTTCATTCAGACAACAGAAGGATATCTGCAGGAAACAGAAGATATCATCCAGCGTATTCGTGAACTGGCAGTTCAGTCTTCCAACGGTATCTACACAGATGAAGATCGTATGCAGATTCAGGTTGAAGTTTCTTCACTTATTGCAGAAGTTGACCGCATTGCTTCTTGTGCACAGTTCAACGGTATGAACATGCTTACAGGCCGCTTTGCTCGTCCTACAGGTGAAAACAATCCAACTGCTTCTATGTGGCTCCACATTGGTGCTAACATGGACCAGCGTACACAGGTATTCATTGGTACAATGAGTGCTATGGCTCTGGGCTTACGCAATGTTGGAAACGAAGAAATTATGACTCTGGAAACTCCAGATGAAGCTAACCGTGCTATTGGTACACTTGATGAAGCTATCAAGAAGATCAACAAGCAGCGTGCTGACCTTGGTGCTTACCAGAACCGTCTTGAAAAGACTGTTGAAGGTCTTGATATTGGTGCAGAAAACCTCCAGGCTTCTGAATCACGTATCCGCGATACTGATATGGCAGCTGAAATGGTAGACTTCACAAAGAACCAGGTTCTGTCTCAGGCTGGAACTGCAATGATTGCTCAGGCAAATCAGTCTTCACAGAACGTTCTTTCACTCCTCCAGTAGTAGTGATTCAGCAGCGTAAAGCTGCATAACATACAGGCATCTGCTTTGGCAGGTGCCTTTTTTTTGAGTTAGGGATTGGAGCACCGCCTGTGGCGTTCCGGAGTGAATGAAATGAACGGAGGAATGGAGGTTGCAATGCAACCGGAAGTGCGCAAAGCCCGACCCCACGGCTGAGTGGGGGAACTCCCTCTCCTAAGGATTGAAAAAATCTGTATTGTCAGTTATAAATAATGGCATAAAGTCTGGATACTTTTATCTTCATTTACGAGGTTATATATGACAAAGTTAGTTTTAGTTCGTCACGGTGAAAGTGAATGGAACAAATTGAACCTTTTTACAGGTTGGACAGATGTTGAACTTAGCGATAAGGGTCGCGAAGAAGCAAAGAATGCAGGTAAGCTGCTCAAGGAAGAAGGTTATGACTTCGATGTTTGTTACACATCTTACCTTAAGCGTGCAATTCACACATTGAATGGTATTCTTGATGAAATGGACCGCAACTGGCTGCCTGTTATTAAGACATGGAAGCTTAACGAACGCCACTATGGTGACCTCCAGGGCAAAAACAAGTCTGAAGCTGCTGAAAAGTTTGGTGAAGATCAGGTTAAGATCTGGCGCCGTTCATTCGATGTAAAGCCTCCTGTACTTGCTGATGATGATGATCGTTCTGCAAAGAAGCAGGCTATGTACCGCGATGTTGACCAGTCATTCCTTCCACAGAATGAATCTCTTGAAACAACAATTGCCCGCGTAGTTCCATACTTCCTTGAAGAAATTAAGCCTGCAATGAAGGCTGGCAAGCGTGTTATTATTGCTGCACACGGTAACTCACTCCGTGCTCTCGTATACTACCTGGACAAGATGACTCCAGAGCAGATTCTTGGTGTTAATATTCCAACTGCAACACCTCTGGTATACGAATTTGATGACGACTTCAATGTTGTTAAGCACTACTACCTTGGTGACCAGGAAGCTATTGCTGCAAAACAGGCTGCTGTAGCAAATCAGGGAAAAGCAAAATAATTTAGGTGTAAAATCCCTCTGATACTTCACAGTTTTAAGGAATTTTGCTAAACTTTGTAAAATTTTTTATTGAGGTATCAGTATGAGACTTGCACAGCGCTTTAGACCATATACGGTTAACAAGACAAAGAGAGCAAACCTTCAGAAGAGAGACAAGAGAGTACGTGCTAACCACGAACTGCTCAAGGCACTCGCTGAATCTGCTTCAAAATAATAGCACTGCTATTAGACGCCCGGTTTCTTTTTTTAGAGGCCGGGCAGTTTTTTTTGGAAGTTTTGTCGTTTTTTGCACTTTTGATTCATATAAATAAGTATGAACAGAAATGAAACGATAATTGATGTAGAGGAAACCTCTGTAAACTTGAAGAAAATAAGGCTGGACAGGGGACTGAAAGTTGGAGATGTACAGGATTTTTTTGGTATGGAAAATCCTCAGACAATTTATTACTGGGAGAGCCGGAAACATAAAACTTTACCGACTCTGGATCACCTGATTCTTCTTGCCAGATTGTATGGAACTACCCTGGATGAGCTTGTGATTGTGAAGGATTTATGAGGCTTCTGTTTAACAAAGGATTTTTACTCAGAAAAAAGAACCTTTGTTAAACAGAAGGGTTTTGCCTCATTCAAATACCTTATTCAAATACCTTTATCCAGTCTACGTACATTTGGGCTGGAAGAGCTGTCTGGTCTACGCTGCCGGCCCAGCTTCCAAATTCTGCGGTAACTTTCAGATAATTCGCAGTATTTACAATTCCGCCGTAGTTATTAACAGCATCGCCTTCTACACACCAGTAGGGCTCTTCGTTGTCGTCCAGATAGGCCTTGTAGGAAGATTCGGTCCATTCAAAGGTAATAGTGTGCCATTGACCGTAGAAAGAATCATCAAGATAGTACTGGCTGGCCTTGCTGCGGTGGTCTTTTCCATATCCGTCCCAGTGAACGGCAGAGTTGATGTAAGGTCCAGGGTTATCAGGGTCTGAAGGATTACACGGAAGCAGTTCCATAATATCGATTTCGCCTCCGTCTACAGCTCCATTCCCCACTTTGTCGACTGTGGTGGACATGAGCCAGAAAGCGTACCAGAGCCCCTGTGTCTTATGAGGAACCATAAACCGTATCTGAAAAAGGCCCTTGTTCTGGGAAAATTTTCTGTAAGTTCTCACTGCCCCGCTGAAAAGTTTGTTTCCGCTTTTTTCAGCCTTAATAACAAGACAGCCGTTTTCAGTAAAGGAGCAGCTGTTTTTCCATACCCCATGAAAATCCTAACGTTTATATTCAGGGCATCTTTCCCAGCGCCAGCTATTAAAATTGTTAAAATCATCATGGAAAGTCTTATTGTAAACTTTTCCATTAAAAGTGATTTCTTCCGGTTCAAAGTTCAAATCACAGCTTATAAAGGAAAAAGCAGAAAGAAGAAGGGCTGCAAAAAGAATTTGTAATTTTCGTAAAGTGTTCATAAAGACTCCTTATCTTCCGGTTTCGCATGGTCATTCAGAACAAAACCGGAACATGTTTAAGAAAAAACTTTATTCTATTACCTCCCTTCCGCGGCTCGGTCACCCTCGGTGCTTTGCACTGGCCTCCGGCCACCGCTTCAGTCGGGCTCACTTTTTTATTTAACTAAACTTTCTACCTGTTCCTTAATAACATTTGAGAATATTTCCATTTCGTGACTGCTGCTGAAAGAGTAAGAACTGAGTGGTGCAACAGGAGCTTCACTTGCAGCAACCCAGTACTGGGCATCGCTGGACTGAATGTCCGGAGTAGAGCAGGCTGCTAAAACCGGAGCAAGACCTGTTCTGCGGGCGAGACTTTCCTGAACGGAAGGCATCATCAAATGATCCAGGGCATCTTGTGCATTTTTACTGGTTGAAAGAGGTACAAAGCAGATTGTTGGGGAAATCAGGTTAAGTGAAGAAACTCCCTGTTCTGCCGGAAAATAGGAATGACTTTCACCAGTGTATTCCGGAATTGATTTGTACTGCTCAATAACATTCTGCTTAACTGTACGATGGTCTGAAAGAGTAAGAAAAACAATGCTTGGACTTGCTTTTTCCATAAGGTAGAGAACAGATTCTTTGTCGTAACTGAGGAATTTCCGGGGAATTAAATCCTTTTTTGTCCAGGAAACATATTTTTTAATTTCTTCAGTAAGATTTTCTCCCGCAAAATAGCTGAGGCTTTTTTCAAGGTCTTCCTGGGGAGTATTGCTGATTGTTTCTCTTAGGGCCAGGGCTTTCTTATAGTAGTTTTCCTTTCCTTCAATTGTAAGGAGAAGAATTCCTGTGATGTCTGTTAAAGTTTTTGGATCGCTGGATGCAAAAAGAATAGGTGAAAGGAATTCAGCCTTGCTTTCCATCACAAAATTTTCCAGGGCAGTCCAGTCTGTAAAATCCGAAGTGGAACTTCCTTTCTGGGGAATATTGATGAGAGCTTCGTAAACATCTGTTAAAAGAGGCATTGCTGACACTTTGCCTTCCGGAGTCTTTTGAAGAACTGCACTTGTAGCTAGAGTCATTCCTTTTGCAAGTTTTATGTCTGCAGCGACCTTTTCTGCCTTACTGCCTGTAAAAGCTGCTGCATCTTCTGAACTTTTACCTATATATGTGATGACAGCATCGTATTTTTTTCTGAGTTGTGACTGAAGGGATTTTGAAGTATCCAGACTTGTAAATCTGTAATTTACAGGCTTTCCCTTCCGGTCTGTAAGTTTCTGAATTTCTGCTGAGATAATGGCAGCCTGGTTGTCAGGAATTCCGTAGAAAACTATATCAGTTTTTGGACGGATTTTCTCTCTGTTTGCCAGAAGAACAACTCCTGTGACAAAAAGTACAAATACTATTGAAACTATAATAAACAGTTTGCTTGTCAATTTTGATTTCTTACTCATAATACTTGAATTATGGGACTTTTTTTTCAAAGATTCAATGTATACTTACGGGGCAGCAGGACTTAAAAGTTAAAGTCTCCTGTTCAGCTGAATCAGTAAATGTATTTTCTTTTTTTTATTATTAATGTAATATTTTTTAGTGAATACAAATACGAGGTTTTTTTTATGTGTGGAATCGTAGGTTACGTAGGGAGCAAAAAAGCCGCTCCAGTTTTAATTTCAGCCCTCAAGAAACTTGAATATCGTGGTTATGACAGTGCAGGTATTGCAGTTTATAATCAGGAAGCAGACGAAATCATTGTAAAAAAATGCAAGGGAGCCCTTCGTTTTCTGGAAGAAAGAATTGCCAGTGAGATTGTAAAAGATTCTCTTTCTGAAATGGATGATGAGACCCTTATTTCAAAGTGCGGAGATGTGGTACACGGAAATCTGGGAATTGGTCACACCCGCTGGGCAACTCACGGGGAACCAAGTGACATTAACTCACATCCTCATACAAACGTAAGCGGTACAATTGCTATTGTCCACAACGGTATTATTGAAAATTACGCAAAACTTAAGGTATGGCTGGAAAGCGAAGGTATTGTTTTCAAAAGCTCTACTGATACTGAAGTTGTTGCTCATCTTATCAACTATTATTACGAGCAGGAAAAGGATATTTTTAAGGCTGTCCGCTGCTCAATTCAGCGTCTTGAAGGAAGTTATGCCCTGGGAGTTGTCTGCAAGGATTATCCTGACAGAATAATTGCAGCCCGCAAGGAAAGTCCTCTTATTGTAGGAATTGGTCAGGGGGAAAATTTCATCGCTTCTGATGTTCCTGCAGTTCTGGAATATACAAGAGACGTTTACTTCCTTGAACAGAATCAGATGGCTGTTCTGTATAAAGACCACGTAGATCTCTTTGATGAAAACGGTGCCCGTATTGTAAAAGATCCTTATCATGTTGACTGGGATATTTCCAGCGCTGAAAAGAATGGATATGCCCACTTTATGCTTAAGGAAATTCACGAACAGGTTAAGGCAATTACTGATACTCTTCGTCCACGTCTTGTAATGGAAGAAAACTGCCCGGTTGATATTAAAATGGAAGAAGTCAATCTGACAGAAGACTGGAAAAGAGCTAAACGTATTGTGATTACAGCCTGCGGTACAGCTTATCATGCAGGTGTTGTAGCCCGCTATGCTTTTGAAAAGTTTGCCCGCATCCCGGTTGTAGTTGATGTTGCAAGCGAATTCCGTTACAGAAATCCTATTCTTAACAAGGATGATATCTTTATAGTAATTTCTCAGTCTGGAGAAACCGCAGATACTCTTGCTGCCATGAGACTGGCAAAGGCAAATGGTGTAAGGGTAATTGCAATTACAAACTGTGTAGGTTCAACCGTAAGCCGTGAAGCAGATGCTGTTATTTATACATGGGCAGGTCCGGAGATTGCAGTTGCATCTACAAAGGCTTATACAACTCAGCTTGCCTGCCTTTATCTTCTTGCACTGGAAAGCGCAAAGGTTAGGGAAACTATAACTGCTGATCAGTTTAAGCATAATCTTGCTGAACTTGCAGCATTACCGGAAAAAGTTGAAAAAATTCTGGAAGGTCAGTCTGAAATACAGAAATTCGTTTCCCAGAACTTTAATAAGGAAAAGGTTTTCTTTATTGGACGCCAGTTTGACAGTGCCACAAGCCTTGAATGTGCCCTTAAGCTGAAGGAAGTAAGCTATATGCACAGCGAAGCATTTGCAGCCGGAGAACTTAAGCACGGACCAATTGCTCTTGTAGATCCTTCAACTCTGGTTGTTGCAATTGCTACAGAACCGGAACTTTACGAAAAGCTTGTAAGCAATATTGTAGAAGTAAAGAGCCGCGGCTGTTCAACAATGGTTATTACCCAGGATACAGGAGACGCTTTCAAAAACTGTGCAGACATTGTAATCAGAATTCCTGAAATTGATTCTGCATTTGCACCGGTTCTTTCTGTAATTCCAGCTCAGCTCTTTGCATATTACTGTGCAATCCACCGCGGCAATAATCCGGACAAGCCTAGAAATCTTGCAAAATCCGTAACTGTTGAATAAAAAAAAACGTATCAGGTAAGGGAATGAATTATGGGATTTACTAAATACGATGTGATTCAGTACGTAAAGGAAAACGATGTAAAGTTCATCAAGCTCCTGTTCACTGATTTGTTTGGAAGAATAAAGAGTATTTCTATTCAGCCTGCTATTCTTGAAAGGGCTTTTGAAGAAGGAATTTCTTTTGATGCTGGCGCAATACCCGGTTTTCTGGACAGTTCAAAAAGTGATCTTTTCCTTCATCCTGATGCGGAAACCCTTTCTGTTCTTCCATGGAGACCTCAGCAGGGAAGAGTAATCCGTATGTTCTGTAATATCTGCTATCCCGACGGTAGTCCTTTTGAAGGGGACACCCGCTGGCTGCTGAAAAAAGTTGTCAGTCAGGCAAAAGAGATGGGCTATGTTATTAAAGTTGGTACGGAATGCGAGTTCTATCTTTTCAAACTGGATGAATCTGGAAATCCGGTAAAAGTTCCTTATGACAATGCAGGTTACTGCGATTTTGCTCCTGTTGATAAAGGGGAGAATGTCCGGAGAGATATAATCCTGACTCTGGAAAAAATGGGAATTCAGCCGGAAACCTCTCACCACGAAGCAGGTCCGGGGCAGAATGAAATTGATTTTAAGTATTCTGAAGCAATTCAGGCTGCAGATAATTTCGGTACTTACACAATGACCGTAAAAACTGTTGCTGCTAAGGATGGGCTTTTTGCATCCCTCATGCCAAAACCAATTGAAAATCAGTCAGGCAGCGGTCTTCATGTAAATCTGTCTCTCTACAAAAATGGAATCAACCTTTACGAATCTGAGGATGAGGTTTCGAAATGTTTTACTGCGGGAATCTTAAAGCATATCCGGGAAATTACAGCCTTCCTGAATCCTCTTAATCAGTCTTATGAAAGACTTGGAAAATTCGAGGCTCCTCTTTACGTAAGCTGGTCCCCTGAAAACCGCAGTCAGCTCATTCGAATTCCTGCTGCAAAAGGGGAGTCTAAGCGAATTGAGCTTCGTTCTCCTGATTCAAGCTGCAATCAATATCTGGCACTGGCAATGATTATTGCAGCCGGCCTGGATGGAATTAAAAACAATGAAGAACTTCCTCCTGCAGTAAACAAAAATCTTTTCAGTGAAGATGTAAAGGATCTGGAAAAACTTCCTCAGGATTTAAAGTCTGCCCTTAAACTCGCAGAAGAATCTGAATTCGTAAAAACTGTACTGGACGAAAAAACATTAAATACATACGTTTCACTGAAGCGTAATTCGAAAGATCCGGAATTTGGAGAACTGTAAAACTGAATGGACAACATACTGATTGTCAGTAATACAAGTACTACAATGGGCATAATTTCGGACCTTCTTCGATCTGAAAGTTTTGAGAGAATCATAACTTCCCAAAATGCGTCAGAAGCCCGCCGGTACATTACTGAAAATGAATTTGACCTGATAATTATAGACACTCCTCTGCCTGATGAAATGGGGGACGATTTTGCCCGCCATGCATCAGAGGTGACTAATGCAGGAATTATTCTTATGGTGGATTCAGATAAGATTTACGAAATTTCTGCTTATGTTGAAGAGTATGGCGTTTTTACTTTACCAAAGCCTCTTTCTCCGGAATTTTTCTATCAGGCTGTTAAACTGCTCACTGCAAGCCTAAAAAGAGTTATGCGCCTGGAAAATGAAAATGTAAAGCTTCAGAAAAAGATTGAAGAAATCCGTGTTGTAAACAGAGCCAAATTAATTCTCATTCAGGTGTTGAAGATGACGGAAAATCAGGCCCAGCATTATATAGAAAAACAGAGTATGGATTTGCGGCAGAGTCGTCTGGTAACTGCAGAAAATATTCTCCGCACCTACGAAAGCTAATTTTTCCATCCCCAAAGTTGACATTGGTTTTTTAATTCAATATATTAATTTTATTGACAAAGACGTCTTATCTACGGGATTTCTGTCTTTAAAGATTCCGCAGGTAAGGCGTTTTTTTTTATTTTAAATTATTCTACCGGGGGATATTATGTGTGGATTTGTAGGAGCTTTTGATTTGAACAGCGGCAGTCAGCCAATTGATCAGGGCCTGAAGGAGGAACTGAGATCTGAAGTCCTTGAGATGAGCAGGAAGATTCGGCACCGCGGTCCGGACTGGACAGGAGTTTATGCAGGAAACAATGCAATCTTAAGTCACGAGCGTCTGGCCATCGTTGATCCTTTGTCTGGAAAGCAGCCTCTTGTTAGTGACGATGGAAAAATTATCCTTGCAGTAAACGGCGAAATCTACAATCACAAAACAATCCGCAGGGAATTTGAGTCCCTCTATAATTTTAAGACTCAGTCTGACTGCGAAGTTATAATCCCTCTTTATAAAAAATATGGAAAAGATTTTCTGGAAAAATTAAGCGGTATTTTTGCCTTTGCTTTGTATGATTCTGAAAAAGATGTTTATCTTATTGGCCGGGATGAAATTGGTGTAATTCCTCTTTATCAGGGATGGGACAAACAGGGCAGATATTACGTTGCCTCTGAACTGAAGGCCCTTGAAGGTCACTGTGTAACAATTGAAGAGTTCCCTAATGGTCATTATTTTTATTCAAAGGATGAAAAACCTGTCCGCTGGTATAACCGTGACTGGGAAAAATATGATTCTGTAAAGGATAGCCCAAAAGCCTGTGATGAAAAAGGTCAGATTATAAATCCTTCTGTAATTGAAAAAGTCAGGAATGGTCTGGAGGCCGCAGTTAAACAGCAGCTTATGTCAGATGTTCCTTACGGGGTTTTGCTGAGCGGAGGGCTGGACTCTTCAATAATTGCGGCAATCACCCAGAAGTATTCAAAAAAGAGAGTTGAAAGCGATTCAAAAGAAAGTGCATGGTGGCCTCAGCTTCATTCTTTTGCTGTTGGTCTGGAAGGTTCCCCGGATTTGATTGCTGCACAAAAGGCCGCTGAATATATTGGTACTGTTCATCATGAAGTGCATTTTACAATTCAGGAGGCGCTGGATGCCCTGCCGGATGTAATTTATCACATTGAAACTTATGACATTACAACTGTCCGGGCTTCAACCCCAATGTACCTTCTTGCAAGAGTTATAAAATCCATGGGAATTAAAATGGTTTTGTCTGGGGAAGGTTCAGATGAACTGTTCGGCGGTTATCTTTATTTTCATAAGGCTCCGGATGGAAAGGAATTTCATGAAGAACTGGTACGCAAAATGAGTAAACTGCACCTTTATGACTGTCTTAGGGCAAATAAATCCCTTATGGCCTGGGGAGTTGAAGGCAGAGTTCCTTTCCTTGATAAAGAGTTTATTGATGTAGCAATGAGCCTTAATCCTTCTGACAAAATGAATATTAGACTTCCAGATGGAAAGCAGCGTATGGAAAAGTGGATTCTGCGCAAGGCTTTTGAAGATATGCTGCCGGAAAGTATCTGCTGGCGTCAGAAAGAACAGTTCTCTGATGGAGTAGGTTACAGCTGGATTGATACTTTGAAAAAGATGACTGAAGAAAAAGTTTCGGACAGTGAGTTTGCCCGCCGTGAAAATCGTTTCCCTGTAAATCCTCCAAAAACAAAAGAGGAATATTTTTACAGAGAAATTTATTCAGAGCTTTTCCCAAGTGATTCTGCTGCAAAAGTTGTTCCTCATGAGGCTGGTGTTGCCTGCTCAACTGCCAAGGCTCTGGAATGGGATGAGGCATGGAAAAATATGGATGAACCTTCCGGCCGTGCAATTTCTGGAGTTCATGATAAGGCATATTGATTAAAAACGGGCTTTTATTTTATTATCAGCAGGAAAATTTTCCCTGTGAAAATTTAAGGTGATGAAAATGAATGAAGAATTACCTTCTTCTCAGATTAAAAAGATTCTTGGTAAATTGAAAGGTACCAGAGTTGAAGAAATCCTGCTGGAAATGGATGCTGCTTACGGAAGAATTTCTAATGAACAGTCTGCATGGTACAGCGGGTCTGGTTTTACTTGTCCTGAGGGCTGCGGTGAATGTTGCAGAAACTTTGAGCCGGATATTCTTGAGTGCGAGGCAACTTACATGGCGGCCTGGCTTCTGGAAAATCAGCCGGAGGTAGCACAAAAGGTTGCGGAGGGAGAATTCCCTTATCCTCGGCAGGGGGGATGCCAGTTCTGGAAGGAAGATGATCCTTATCATTGTTCTATATATGGGGGCCGGTCTTTTATATGCCGTTTGTTCGGAGCCTGTTCCAATCACGATAAGGCCGGGCAGCTGGTATTTAAGCCCTGCAAGTTTTATCCTGAAGAAAAGCTGCAGGAATACAAAACTCCTTTGACTCACAGACAGTATTCTCAGCAGGAAGTGGAAAAAATATTTGGTACCCTTCCTCCTGCAATGGAAAATCTTATGGAAGAAGCCCTTTCTTTTGATCCTGACAATCATGAAACTATGCTTATCCGGGAGATTCTTCCCCAGATAGTCCGCCGCATACAGTGGCTTCTGATGATGAATAATGGCAATGATGACGATACTCCGGAGCCTCTTGCATGCTGATAAATTTCTGTTTCTTTATTGATAATCCTAGTTTACAATAAAGAAACGAGATTTATTATGAGTAAAGAAAAAAACGCAAATTCAAAAAGAAAGAACCGGCCTGGAGACAGGAAAGATGCCTGGCTTTTAAGAAATCAGGACGGTCTTCACGTGATTATGCCTTTCATGTATCCGCACAAATGCGATAATGAAGCATTCATTCGGGAGCAGATTGATTTAACTGCTATCAACAAATATCTGGTAAAAAAGAATAAAACCAATCCTCATCCAGAATTTCCTTACAAAGTATTCCATGTGTTTCTGGCTGCAATGGCAAAGACAATCCGGCTGAGACCAAAAATGAATCAGTTCGTAAGAGGGCAGAGAATGTGGGAACGGAAAGAACTGTCTGAAGCCTTTATGGTAAAAAAACAGTTTACTGATTCTGCAAAAGAGGGGATTGCCTATCTTACTTTTCCGGAAGCAGGGGAAGAATGTAATCCTATTGAATTTGTTCATGAAAAACTATTCAAAATCATTTATCCTTTAAAGCATGGAGGCGGTGATTCTGCTTCCGATGCAATTGATATTCTGACAAAAATGCCTCACTGGGTTGTACGTTTTGTTATGAAGGTGATTGGCTGGCTGGATTTCCACGGAAGAGTTCCTGCAGGACTTATGAAGGGGGATCCTTCTTACGCAACGGTTTTCTTAACGAATCTTGGTTCCATTAAACTTAATGCAGGTTATCATCACTTGTCAGAGCGGGGATCAAATTCAATTTTTGTAACAGTTGGGGAATACCACGACGCTCCTTTCTATGACAAAAAAGGTAATGTGCACATGAAACAGGTTCTTGATCTGGGAATCACCCTGGATGAAAGAATTGCTGACGGTTACTATTATTCCAGAACAATCAAATTATTAAAACATCTTTTAGCCCATCCTGAACTTCTGGAAGAAGATATTATGAACGAGGTTGATTATGAATAACAATGTAAAAACTCCATGGATGGACTCTTATGCAGATGTTCCTCCTCATCTTGAATATTCTAAACTTACAATGAGTGGAGAGCTGGAAGAAACAGTCCGCAAGTATCCAAAAAATATTGCCTATTCTTTTATGGGCCGGGAAACCTGTTATTCAAAAGCCCTTGCAGAAATTCAGCGTTGTGCAAAAGCTCTTAAGGCCCTTGGAATTAACGAAGGTGATAAGGTTACAATTTGTCTGCCGAACTGTCCTCAGGCTGTAACAATGTTTTACGCTGTTAATATGATTGGGGCTGTTTCAAATATGATTCATCCTCTGTCCAGCGAAAATGAAATTGTTTTTTATTTAAATGATTCTGAAAGCGTTGCTGCAATTACTCTGGATCAGTTCTACAATAAGTTTGATTCGATTAAAGAAAAAACTCCATATCTTAAACATCTTATTATTGCAAGTATTAAAGATGCACTGGGCCCTGTCAAAAAAGCAGGCTTTGCCCTTACCCAGGGAAGAAAAATCCCGAAAGTAAAAGAAAGCGGTAATGTAATTCTGTGGAAAAATTTACTTAAAGGTGCAGCCGGTGTTACGGATTACAAAGTGCAGCGCAAAGCAGAAGATGGTGCTGTTATCCTTTATTCAGGGGGAACTACTGGAAAAACAAAGGGTATTCTTTTAAGCAACTTAAATTTCAATGCACTTGGTTCTCAGCTTGAAGCAATGTGCCACGGTTTTGAAACAGGTTGCCGTATGCTTGCAGTTATGCCTATGTTCCACGGATTCGGGCTTGGAGTTTCAATTCATACAATGCTGATAAAAGGTGCCCGCTGTATTCTGGTGCCACGTTTTACTCCAAAGACTTATGCGAAACTTATTATGAAATGTAAGCCGAATTATATAGCAGGTGTGCCAAGTCTTTACGAAGCCCTTATTAGAAATAATTATTTAAAAAAGGCAAATCTTTCCTGCCTTAAAGGAATTTTCTCCGGCGGGGATTCCCTTTCAATTGAGCTTAAAAAGAAATTTGATGCTTTCTTAAAAGAGCACAAGTGTGAGGTACGGGTTCGTGAAGGCTTTGGTTTAACTGAATGTGTTACGGCTTCATGTCTTACTCCTTACAATAAGGAAAAAGAAGGAAGTATTGGTATTCCTCTGCCGGACATGTATTACAAAATCGTTAAGCCTGGTACAAGTGAAGAAGTCCCTTATGGTGAAGACGGAGAAATCTGTCTGGCAGGTCCAACGGTTATGATGGAATATGTAAATCAGCCTGAAGAAACGGCAAATACTTTGCGAAAACATGAAGACGGTTTGACCTGGGTTCATACAGGGGATTTAGGCTTTATGGATGAAGAAGGATTTATCTACTTTAAGCAAAGAATAAAAAGAATGATTGTTACCAACGGATATAATGTTTATCCAAGTCAGCTGGAAAATATCATTGATGCCCACGAAAAGGTTCAGATGTCCTGTGTAATTGGGGTAAAGGATCCTGTGAAGATTCAAAAGGTAAAAGCCTTCATCATGTTAAAGCCGGGAATTCCTGCAAGCGAAGAGGTAAAAAAAGAACTGATGGATTACTGCAGAAAAAACATCGCAAAATATGCCATGCCGTATGATATTGAGTTCCGGGAAGAATTGCCTAAGACTCTTGTAGGAAAAGTTGCTTACAGAAAACTTGAAGAAGAAGAGTTGAAAAAGGCTGTAAATCAGTAGAAAAAATTAATTTGTGGCCGTCGCTTAAAATGTGGCGGCCCTTATGATTTTTATACTTGAAGGAGTTTTGCCTCCTGCATAAATACTTACGGGGAGATTTAAGGAGATGACAATGTTTTTCAGAAAAAAGAAATCATTTTTTTCAGTTTGTTTACTTTTGCTTTTGTCTTTTAGTTCAAATTTTTATGCACAAGGAAAAGCGGTTCCTGCTCCATTTAACAGGGGCGTCAATTTAACCGGCTGGTTTGAAATCTGGCAGAAAGGAATCCCTGATTTGAATAAATACACTTATCAGGATTTTCTGAACTTGAAAGAGCTGGGGGGTGATGTAATTCGTCTTCCTGTACATTTTAGTATGATGCTTAAGGATGAAAAGTCTTGTCAGGTTGAAGATATTGTCTGGGATTATCTTGATAAAGCCTGCGACTGGGCCGAAGAGTTGAAAATTCATCTGATAATTGATAATCATTCCTTTAACAGTGGAAAATATCCTTCAGCAAAAACTGTAGAAAAACATTTACAGCAAATATGGCCTCAGATTGCTAAACGCTATAAAGACAGAAGTCAGTATATTCTTTACGAAATTCTGAACGAGCCTCAGATAAGTCATGGTGACTGGAGTAAGATACAAAGTGAAATTGTTACTCTTATCAGAAAGTTCGATAAGAAACATACAATTATTGTTACTGGTGCAGACTGGGGAGGAAGGGATGGTCTTTTAAAATTAAAGCCTCTTTCGGATAAGAATTTAATTTATTCCTTCCATTACTACGATCCATTTTTCTTTACACATCAGGGGGCCAGCTGGTGCGATGATGCAGTGTCTGCTCTGAAAAATATTCCATTTCCTTACAATCAGGAAAAAATGCCGGAACTGGAAGGTGCCGCAAAAGGAAGTTATCTGGAATATAATTTCAAAAATCAATATCCTCTTGAATCCAGCGAAGAATTTATGAGAAAGAATCTTCAGACTGTTGTGGATTTTTCCATAAAAAATAATGTTCCTGTTTATGTAGGAGAATTTGGTGTTTACGATTATGTATCTCCAGTTGAAGACAGAAATGTATGGTTTGAAACTGTGGGAAAACTTTTTCAGGAATTAGGATTTCCATACACTGTGTGGGGTTATGACTCATCCTTTTCATTTTTTGAAAAAGACAAACATACTTATCCTGATGATTTGAATCCGCGGATTTTAAAAGCTCTTGGTTTTAATGTTCCTGAGGGGGCAGGTCATCCTTCAAAGAAAGCAGAAGTAAAAAAAGAACTGCCTCTTGTAATTTATGAAGAGTTATTCAGCAGTGCGGTAAGATCTTCCTTCTGGTCTTCAAATCCAAAAGCTGCAATGAAAATTGTGGGAGGTAAATGTCCCCAGGGAAAATACTATTGTTCATTCAGCAATATGAAGCGCTATGAAAGTTTTACCTTTTATTTTAAGGACACGGATTTGTCTTTTGCAGGTAAAGATTTTGAAAATACTTACATTCATTTTTATATAAAGACAGAATCCAGAGAACAGAAAATACAGCTGCGTTTTTTGAATAAGGATGGAGAAAATGAAATTCCATGGCGCTTGTCTTATAATCTGCCTTTAAAGAATTATGAGCCGGGGGAGTGGGTTTTAGTAGAAATTCCTTTAAGAGATTTTCGTATTACAGGAGCATGGTCCGGTGCCCAGGGAGGCAAGTGGTATAATCCGGATAAAAATGTTACATTCAACTGGTCTAAAGTTGAACGTATGGATTTTGCAGCGGAAGAGGATGAGCTTAAAGGTGTTCTTGCTTTAGACGATATTAAAATCATCAGGAAGTAAAGAATTTTCGTGAAAGACCCTTTTTATAAAAACGGATTAAAATTTTCCTGCCGGCGCTGTTCTTTCTGTTGTGGTCACGGTCCGGGTTTTGTTTATCTCTCTAAAAGGGATTTAAGTGAACTTTGTAAATTTTTCAAGCTGACCATAAAGGAATTTGTTGAAGGTTACTGCAGGTGGGCTGATTATTACGGCGGAACAAAAGTTCTGGCACTCTTTGAAAAAAAGAATTTCGATTGTGTTTTGTGGAAGAATGGATGTTCTGCCTATCCTGCCAGACCGGTGCAGTGTTCAACTTATCCTTTCTGGTCCTGGATGGTAAATGACAAGGCTGTCTGGGATGACTGTGCAAAAGATTGTCCCGGTATGAATCAGGGAGAGCTCTGGCCGGCAGAATATATTGATGAAATGAAGAAAAAATATGACGACAACAAGCCTCTTTACAAGGAAGAAGTGGAAAAACTTATGGAGGAAGAAGAGAAGTTTTCCTGAAAGGTGTGGCTTTAGGTTCTTTCCCCTCACAAATCTTGATAAAAAGTATTGACGATAGAGTTAGAATTTAATAACTTTTATCTCAAACAGGTTTTTACGTCATGAAAACAAACAATAGAAAAAATGCTTTCAGTTTACTCATTACACTTTTGCTCATCCTGAGTATGATGTTTTCTGTTGTATACCTGGCTCATAATCTTCACCATGACTGTACCCATGATGATGATTGTGAAGTTTGTCTGATTATTCGTACAGTTGAAAGCAATATTTCAGACAATAGTCTTACTGTAATCCTTGTATCAATTCAGGTCTTTCTTGCTGTCCTTGCAGTTATTATAAAATCAAAGACCTGGTTTAAATCACTTTCCCTTGTTGAATTAAAAGAAAAAGCCAGCTGTTGATTTTAATTTTATCCTCACAATCGTTTGCAAAAAAAATTAAAATTCAATTATAAGGAATTATTATGTCTAAGAAATTTTTTCTCGCTGGTGCAGTGATTTGTGCTGCATTGTTATTAAATATTTCATGTAATAAAAGTACAGATGAATCAAAAAAAGATTCTAAAACAACAGAGCTTACAATTGTAAGTACAATCTTCCCTGAATATGATTGGATGGTTAATCTTACAGCAGGTACACCTGTAAAAAATGAACTTTTGATTTCTAATGGAGTTGACCTTCATAGTTATCAGGCTTCAGTTCAGGATATTATTAAAATTGCAGAAAGCGATATGTTCATCTACGTTGGAGGTGAGTCTGATTTCTGGGTAGATGATGTCCTTGAAAATCATAAAAACGTTAAGGGTGTAAAACTTCTGGAACTTATTAAGGATGATGTTAAGGAAGAAGAAGTTGTAGAAGGAATGCAGGCTGAAGAGGAAGAAGACGAAGACGCTGAAGAACATCATCACGAAGATGAAGAAGATGAAGAAAGCGAAGAAGATCATCACACCCATCACCATCATGACGAAGATGAAGTGGAATATGATGAACACGTCTGGCTTTCAGTTCGCCTGGCAAACAAACTCTGTGCTGCTTTAACAGAAAAACTTGTTGAACTTGATCCTGCAAACGAATCAATTTACAGAGCAAATTATGCAAAGTATTCAGCAGAACTTACTTCACTTGATAAAGAATATGAAAGCGTAATTAATGAAGAAAATAGAAAAACTGTTCTTTTTGCAGACCGCTTTCCTTTCAGATACATGACAGATGATTACGGATTAAATTATTACGCAGCCTTTGTTGGATGCTCTGCAGAAACTGCTGCAAGTTTCGAAACAATGGCTTTCCTTACACAGAAAGTTGATGAACTTAAGCTCCATGTAATTCTGGTACTGGAAAAATCTGATTGTAAAATAGCAGATACTGTTATTGAAAACACAAATGCTAAAGATCAGAAGGTAATGGAAATGGATTCAATTCAGTCTGTTACTGTTGCAGATATGAGTGCAGGAAAAACTTATCTTTCTTCAATGAAGAAAAATCTTGAAACATTAAAAGAAGCTCTTAAATAGGAGAATGGAATGGTTCTTTTGGAATGTAAAAATCTTTCTATCGGCTACGAAAAAAAAGTAATCCAGAAAGGTATCAACTTCAAAATAGAAAAGGAGGATTATCTCTTTATTCTTGGAGAAAATGGTACAGGTAAGTCCACATTAATCAAAACTCTTCTTGGATTTATTAGACCTCTGGCTGGAGAAATTATTGTTTCAAAAGAATTAAAATCCTCCTTTATTGGCTATCTTCCCCAGACTAATGCAGAACAGAAAGATTTTCCTGCAACGGTCTGGGAGATAGTTCTTTCAGGATGCCAGGGCCGTCTCGGGTTGAGACCCTTCTATTCAAAAAAAGAAAAAGAGAGGGCTCTGGAGAATCTGAAAAAACTTGGAATGGACAAGTACAGGAATAAATCTTTCAGGGAGCTTTCAGGAGGCCAGCAGCAGAGAGTTCTTCTTGCCAGGGCCTTGTGTGCAGCAGATGATTTTCTGCTTCTGGATGAGCCGGTAAAAGGATTTGATCCTAAAATTACTGAAGAAATGTATGCTTTAATTGAAGAACTAAATAAAAAAGGAATGACAATTGTAATGATCAGTCACGACTTAAACGCAGCAAAAAAATATGCAAAACATACGCTGGTTCTGGAAAGGGACAGGAGTCTGGAAATATGATTGAAATATTCAGTAAACTTCAAACCTATTTTTCCTACTCTTTTGTTCAGTATGCCCTAATAACAGGAGTGCTGATTGCGTTTTGTTCTTCACTCCTTGGAGTAAATCTTGTACTCAAACGCTTTTCCTACATAGGTGACGGATTAAGTCATGTTGCCTTTGGGGCACTTTCAATAGCCACAATCCTTAAACTGACAAATACAATGTTTATTGTTATGCCGGTTACTGTCGTGCTTGCAGTTGTAATTTTATGTGCCAGAGAAAACTCAAAAATTAAAGGTGACGCTGCTATTGCCATGCTTTCAGTGGGCGCTCTTGCAGTTGGTTATCTGTTGCGAAATATTTTTGCACCTCCTGCAAATTTAAGTGGAGATGTATGCAGCACCCTTTTTGGTTCTACATTGATTTTAACTCTTTCAAAAGGTGAAGTAATTCTTTCCATTATACTTTCAGTTTGTGTGATTTTATTTTACGTATTATTTTACAATAAAATTTTTGCAGTAACTTTTGATCAGACTTTTTCTTCGGCCAGCGGAATTAATGTTAAAGTTTACAATATTCTTATGGCTGTATTTGTTGCAGTTATAATCGTTCTTGCAATGAATCTGGTTGGGTCACTGCTTATTTCTGCCCTGATTATTTTCCCTGCAGTTTCTGCAATGCTGCTTTTCAAAAGCTTTAAATCTGTTACAATATTCGCTGCAATATTTTCTGTAATTTGTGCAGCAGCAGGTATTGTAACTGGAATTCTGGCAGGCACGCCGGTTGGGCCTACAATCGTTGCGGTGGATATTGTGGGATTCTCTGTTTGTAAAATTGTTAGTCTTATAAAGATGAAATTATAATTGAAGGGGATTTTCTTCATGAAAGCAAAAAGATTTTTGAACTGTATATTGCTCGGTGTTATGGCGGAACTTATTATTTTAAGCGCTTCCTGTTCTGGAAAAGATAATAAAATCAGTATGCCTTCAGGAGGAAATAATTCTGTGTCCGATATAATCAGCCGGCAAATGCAGGAGGAAAATCCTCCATATGAAGAATATCCCCTGGATGAAGAAGGCTATTATCCGGAAGAAGATGAAGAAGCTGAAGATTATGTTGATATAGTTTCTGAAATTCTTAAAGAAAAGAAATGGTCTTCCCAGCGTCTTGCCTCTTTAGCTGAATGGGATAAATTGAAGGTTGATATTGATTTCAGTCAGATGAATTTTATTGTAGCCCAGGGACAGGTGTTTGATATGATGCTTGATGCCCAGTCCTACAATGGTATGACTACAAAAATAAATGGAAAATTTGTTTCTCAGGAAAGTCCCTATGGTAGAACATATGCTGCCCTCTATTACGATGCAACAGCCTGCTGTCAAACTGGGCTGTCCTTTATAATCAATGACGGTCTGGTTTTTCCAAAGGATTATCCTGAGGAGATGGAAGATATTGCAATTTACGGCACAATTCGAGTTGCACAGATTCAGGGAATGGAATTTATGTATGTAGAAGTTGCAAAATACTTCTTTGAATAGAATCTGCCGGAGTGCCGGAGAAAGCCTATTGAATAAAAAAAAGCCAGCGTACTTGACGCCGGCCGCACATTAAAAAAAGTAAACCTGAACAATCAGGAACAATGTTCATAAGAGGCTCACTTTTTTAAATCAATATTATTACTAAACACAATACTATCACCGTGAGAGTCATTTGTAAAGAATAACATTTTGTTTAAAATTAGGATTTTTTTGTTGTAATAACTAATTTATTGTTATTTAACTATACAAGTGTACTGTAAAAGAGAAATTTCAGTCCTTTAATTGATGCATTTTTTTATAACAGCTATTTTTTTTGATAATTCAATAAATATGAAATATAATTTAATATCATTACAGTAATATTGTAAAATGTCCGATAAATATTAATAATATAGAAAACTTTTTTTTCTGAGGATTGGAGAGATGAAGAAAACAACCTTTTATGATAAGACTCTTACACGAGAGTTGTCTTTTAGTATTGGTGCAGTACTTATTGTACTTCTGGTGGCTCTTGGCTTATTTCTTGCATTAAGAGTTAACAAAGGTTTCAGAAGTATATCTGATGATTATCTTAATCAGGTCAGTGAATATTATTCTTCTTCTACAGAAAAGATTCTTGAAGGCGAATTCAAAATAGGAACCACATTAAAGGCTGCCATGGAATGTTTTGAAGAAATCGAGCCTGAAAATCGACGTGACTATTTAAATAATTTTTTAAGACAGACCCTTGAAGAAAATCCTAATCTTGTAGATACCTGGTGTGTCTGGGAGCCGAATGCACTGGATGGAATGGATGCCAGATATGCAACTCATGACGGACAAACTGCTCCTGATACAGATCAGTCAGGACGCTTTATTCCATACTGGACACAGGTGGGTTCAACAATTGACTGTACTGCACTTACTGAATATGAAGAGGGCAGCTGGTACGTTGATCCATTTAATAATGATAAAGGTATTCTCATAGACCCTAACCTTTATGAAGTTGGTGGAAAAATGATGTGGGTTTGCGGTGCAGCTTTTCCAATCAAAGATAAGAATGGAAAGTCTATCGGTGTAGTTGGACTTGATATGTCTCTGGACACTTTGACTAACATGCTGAGATCTGCTGAACTTTATAAGAGTGGATATCTTTCCTTGATTTCAAATACAGGTCTTACTGCTGTTGATAAGGATATAAATCTGGAAGGTCAGACTTACACTTATTATGATGACAAAACATACGGTGACTTCTTTAAGAAAGCCCGGTCTTCCCTTCAGTCTCAGACTTTCTCCACAGCAGACGGATATATTCATATTGTAAATCCAATTCAGGTTGCCGGAGCAGATGAAATCTGGTACTTGGGAGCAAATGTTCCTTCTTCAGAAGTAAATCGTCCTATAAAGGATATTGTAACAATCGTAATCATAGGATTTGTAATTACAACAGTCGTTCTTTATGTACTTACATTCCTCTTTGTTTCAATCATGTCTTCTTCCCTTAAACGGGGAGTTGCCGCACTTAAAAATATTGCTCAGGGTGATGGAGACCTTACAGTTCGTGTTGAAGCAAAAAAGGACAACGAACTTGGCCAGATGTACACTTACTTCAACGAAACAATGGAAAAGCTTCAGAATTCAATTGGAAAGGTAAAAACTGAATCTGAGTCTATGGAACAGACTGGTATTATGCTTACTGAAAATATGAATACTACTGCGGCTGCTGCAAATCAGGTAACTGCAAATATTGAAAGCGTTAATCAGGAAGTAAAGAAACAGGCTGGCAATGTAAAGAGTGCAAACGATTCAGTTGAAGAAATCAATGAACAGGTTAAGAAACTCGTTGGCAGCATAGAATCTCAAAGTTCCAGCGTAGTTGAATCTTCTTCTGCAATTGAACAGATGGTTGCAAATATTCGTTCTGTAACCAACATTCTTAAGGCTAACAGTGAAACTATTGAAAGCCTTGAAAAATCTTCTGAAGCTGGTAGAGAAAATATCGCTTCAAGTGTTGATGCTACAGAAAAAATTCGTGAGCAGTCAAAAACACTGCTGGAAGCTTCAAGCGTTATTCAGAATATTGCCGAACAAACAAACCTGCTGGCTATGAATGCAGCAATTGAAGCGGCACATGCGGGGGAGGCTGGAAAGGGCTTCTCTGTTGTTGCAGATGAAATTCGTAAACTTGCAGAAGATTCAAATACTCAGGGTAAGAAAATTACAGAAAATCTTAATGAAGTACTTTCAAGTATTGAAGATGTTACAAATTCTACAATGCAGATGCAGACTCAGTTCGGCGAAATTTATGAGCTGACACAAAAAGTTTCTCAGCAGGAACTTACGATTATGCATGCAATGCAAGAACAGTCAGAAGGTGGTGGACAGGTACTTCAGGCAATGAAGGAAATTAATGACATTACAATGAATGTTAGAAATGGCAGTGAAGCAATGCAGGCCGCTACAGATAATGTTAATAAGGAAATGGATGTACTCACCCGTATTACTGATGAAATTACTTCAAGTATGGAAGAGATGGCTTTTGGTCTTGCTGATATTAACAACAGCATCAATCATGTTAATGATGAGACCCACAACCTTAAAGACAGTATCCAGAGTCTGACTGCAGTTGTTAATACATTCAAGGTATAAAAACAGTAAGCTGATTAACAGACACTTTGCATAAGTTCACATGCAGTATAGATGAGGGAGTAAATTGAATGAAGAGCGAACAAGAAATTTTTGTTGAAAATATGAAATATTACCGCAATCTAAATGATATGTCTCAGCAAGAATTGGCAAAACTCTGCAATGTGTCTGTTGGAACTATAGGAAATATTGAAAGTTACATTTCAAAACCGTCGTTTGATATGATTATCAATATTTCAAGACAGTTAAACATCTCTCCGGACTACCTTTTTAGAGATAGAAGTAAAAAAGATGAAATGCCACTCTTAGATGTTCAAAAGAAAAAAATATTAAATATTCTGGAAGATAAATTACGTACCCGCATAAATGAATCATTAGCAGACAGTTGCCATCAGATAAAGATTCTTTTAGATGGTGAATAATTCCTTTAGATAAAACTAATATATTTGTAAAGTCCACAAAAATTGACTGACTTGTTTTCCATCGTCAGTAATTTCGATGAAATCAGAATTTTCTAATAATGTCTTCATTTTTACCTCCGTACATTATTTTTAACTGTGTAAACATATTGATATTTCTCACCTATATTGAGTATACTATACCTACAAGATTTTTTCAATTCTTATCTGTTAAAATTGCTTTTATAGATTTAACATAATAAAAGGATATATAAAAATAGGAAGGTAAAAAAATGATTAAAAAACTTAAACTCGTATTCCTCATAATGTTTTCTAGTTCACTGCTTTTTCTCAGCTGTAAAAATAAAGTTCCTGCTGCCTCACAGCAAATGGTACTGCCTGTTGAAGTGACTTCATCCATGAATGGTTCTTATGTAATGTTAAATATCAACGGCTACATGTATGCCTTTCTTTTAGATTTAGGGCTTGAAAAGAATTATATCGATGAACATACAGCTTACGTCATTAACAATTATAAAAAACAGAAAGACAAAACTTTCCGCATAAACTCCTTAAACTGGGGTGCATATACTTTTAATAACATTGACTTCGTTATTAATAACACATTATCTTTAGACAGTTTTTATGCCGGAATATTAGGACAGGATTTTTTCAAATCATTTGACTTTCTGACACTGGACCTGTCTACAAATCGGCTTATCCTTAATGAAAGTATTTCAAGTAAAAATTTTATAAAATATAGACTTAATAATTATACCGTCTCTTTCAAGCAAAAGAATATCAATATGGGGTTAGCAACTCTTACATTACCTAACATGTATTCAGACTCCCTTCAAAGTTTTCCAGAAACAGATCTGGATGTGAACATAAGTAATCCAATTCCATATTCCCAGTCAGAGCTTTACACTTTATTTCCTGTTTATTTTAAGGGTAAGGATGCTCTGCTTGGCTTTGATGCACTGATGGAAAATACAGTGTCGTTCGACTTGAAAAACAAAAAGTTTGCTTTTAACAAATCAAATAATACTGAACCTTTACCATTTCGAAATCCCGGCGAAAAAATGTCTGTTTCTGAAAAAATAATAAAATCAGACATTAACTTGCCTGAAACAATAGAGATACCTTTACAAATCAAAAATAACGGAATGTATATTAATATTCCCTTTGATGACAAAGAACTCTCCTTTATGCTTGATACTGGAGCCCCACAAAATTTGATTTTTAAGGAAGGATTATATAAAACTCACATCAAAACAAATGATAATGAACATTCGTTTAAGGTATGTACACCGTCTTACATAATTAATGATACAAAAATGGATGAAATAGAACTAATACTCTATGACGCTAAACAGGGGCTTAAAAACGATGGTTTACTTGGAATGGTTTTTCTTACTTCTTACCCCGAATATGCCTACGTACAGATTAATTATCCAGAAAAGGTTCTCAGATTTACAAATAAAAAACCATCCGGACAGGAAGTTCCTATTGAATCAAAAAATCATATTTATTGTAATGTAGAAGTAAATGGTAAAATATACAAAGCACTAATAGACTCCGGTTTTATCGGAGCCTCCTATATTGTTGATTGTTCAGATAAGGAACTTTTTTCTGAACAACAAAGTCAATCAGCATATAGCTTATATAATCGTATCACCGAATCTTTTCCTTACACAAATAATCTTCCAGTAACAATTGGAAATAAAAAAATTCAAATCCCATGTTATAACTCTTCTAAAGAACACATAAACAGTTTAATTCCAAATTTCTTAACAGTTGACAATATAGGAAATGTTAGCATGGTTTTGTGCATAGACCTTTTTACTAAAAATATAGTTACCTTCGATTTTAAGAACTCACTTATGTGGATTGAATAAAACGAAGACTTGATAATCAAGTTTGTCTGGATTTTGAAACAATTCTACTTAAGAATGGTATTAAACCAAAATCATTTGAGTCTGTTAAAATATACGGTTAACTTTTCCAATCTTCTCACCTGACCCACTGATAAGCCATGCGCTTCCATAGTTCAGGGGGAAGATCAGTGTGGGCTTCGGTGTTGATGATTCCGCAGTATTTAAAGCCGTTCTTTTCAATCAGGTGCTGCATGATTTTGTTGTCTTTGAAGGTATCTATTCTGATATTTGTATACTGCTCTTTTACAAAATCTATGGCGGCGTTAAAAATGCCTTTTATCTGTCCATCACTTGCAAGCCTGTGGATGGTAACGTAGGGATCATCATTAATCCAGACGCCATCAATTTCCTCATAAGTTGATTCAATCCCAAAAATCATTGTGAAAACTCCGTGGACTTTTCCCTGGCTCTCTA
The DNA here is from genome assembly GCA_002394685.1 of Treponema sp. UBA4307. Taxonomy (GTDB): domain Bacteria; phylum Spirochaetota; class Spirochaetia; order Treponematales; family Treponemataceae; genus Treponema_D. The sequence continues at coordinate 28,544 of DGUP01000053.1, forward strand.
ACACATAAAGATTATTGTTTCTTAAATCTCTTTCAATGTAATCAAGTGAAGGATAGCCTTCTTCCCACTGTTTAGGATTGCCTGTTTTTTTCATAAATTCTTTGGCAACTACATAGATTGAAGCGATTGTTTCTGTGTCGGATTCTACTGCCGGACGAATAAGAATTTTTTTTGTGTACATTTTTTCCTCTAATAAATATTTTGCCTTTTATAGATTTTTGAGGAGTGTACAGTATTGTTAAAAAAAATAAAAGGCGCCTGCTTTTACAGACGCCTTCCGGCAGAGAAATTACTTTCCTCTTACCAGACTAGATGAAAGTAATCTTACAGTTCCCGCTTTCCAGTTTCTGGATAAGCATTTCCCTCTCGGCTATATTACCGAGTTTTGCTCCTCTGGCAATCCATTGTGAATAATCATTCTGCCCAAGGAACATTACGATTCTGTTGTTGGCGTCAAGAAAAACATCTCCAGGCTGAATAGTGTGATCCTTCTTAAACTTTTCCGGATCAACCTGGATAGTTTCTGCCATATCAACAAAATACACTCCATCCATTGAATAAACATCTTTTGAATAAAAGGTCACAGTCTGGTGCTGTGGCAGATCAATGTTTTCAATTGTGATGGCAGCTAAAGGAATGTCAGATTTAGCTGAATCTGCTTGTGAACTGACGCAGCCTACAAAAACAAGTGCTGCGGCGACCAATGACAAAAAAGTCATTACTTTCAGTGTCTGTTTCATTTTGTTTCCTTCTCTGCATAAAATTCTGATAATAATCTGGACACAAAAGACACTTTTTATAATGGTATAGGAGGTATTGAAGTGAGGGTTTATAGTAAGACCATTAAATGCAGAATAAAACTCTAACTCCGATATTCCTACTATAATGCATATGGTATGGAAAATCTAATTTCTGCGGGCATAATTATATTATTTATTTGTTATATTTTATAAGTTTTCCGTACAAAATAGCAGAAGCCCCTCTAAAAGTGTAAAATATAATAAAGGTCATCTCGAAAAAGAGAAGCTTTTTTTGATGTTCCTTTGGGGAGAGAATATGAAAAAAATTATTGCTTTTTTATTTATTGCGCTTACATTTTCAACTTTAGCATTTGCACAATCTTCTGTGGAACTTAAGGAAGATTCCTCTGCAAGTATTCGTGAATATCAACTTAAAAACAGCCTGCTGGGATTTGGTACAGGTTCCAGACTGCAGGGGGATTTAGAATCTGCAAAAAAACTTCTGACTTTTGATATTGCAGGAATCTCTCTTATGACAGTTGGAACTATTTCAATGGTGGCTACTGATTTTACGTATAAATTTTTAAAGGCTTACGTAGGAGAGCTTTCAAAAGCTGACTACTGGATTTCAGGTTCCATAATCGGTGCAGGTGTTGTTGTTTTTATAACTGGAAGGGTATTCGGCTGGGTTTTACCTGAAAAATTTGAAGTGTCAGAAAATGCAGAAATTTCTTTGACAACCTATCAGGGAAATCCTGCTTTACAACTGCAGGTGAGATGGTAAATGGTACAGACAGGAGGATTTATGAAAAGACTTTTTCCTTTGATTTTTATTACGGTATTTTTTCTTACAAGCTGTGTTGCTTATATTGATTCCAAAAACAGAAAGGCCGAAAGTCAGGCAGAATTTAAGGTCACATGGAATTCCAGTGTTGGAAATAAAATTTCAAATCTTGAATATGATAAAGGCACTTACAATAAGTACGATTTATATCTTCCAGCTGATTCTACCACGGAGCAGGCAAAACATCTTATTATGTTTACCCATGGAGGTGGATGGACCGGGGGTAGCAAGGATTCTGGAGAACTCTATTGTAAATACTTTACTTCCAAAGGTTATGTAACCGCTTCAATTGATTATACTTTGTGGGATGGAACTCACACTCCTTCAATCGCCTCTCTGAATGACGAACTTCTGGCGGCTGTGACTGCAATTAAAATCAAGTGTTCCGAAAAAGGTTTTGAATTGATGGATATGGCAACTTTTGGTTACAGTGCGGGTGCTTGTCAAAGTCTTCTCTATTCTTTTACTCATAAGGATGATTCTCCTCTTCCTGTAAAATTCTGCATGGACTGGTCAGGGCCTGTTACATTTGATCCAGCCTACTGGTCTGTGGAGGCGGGAATCTACGAACCGGAACTTGGGCTTCTTGGATTAAAACATGGCAGTGATTCAGAGATTGCGGCTTTTGTTGAAAAGTTCAGCGGGCAGAATGTTACTGTTGAAGATGTAAAGTCTGGTGCTGCAGAAGCTGTATGGAATTCAATTTCCCCAGTCTTTTATGTTAAAGAAAACTGGGTTCCTGTAATTCAGTGTTACGGTGTTTACGATGGAATTGTGCCTGTAGGTCAGCAGAAACTTTTTACGACTGTTCTTGAAGAAAATGAAGTTCCCCATAACACTGTAGTTTTTCCACACTCTGGTCATGGCCTGCATTGCGACATAGACAAGATCAGAGTGTTTAAAAAACTTGCTGACCAGTACTGCCAGCAGTATTTTGGAATCTAGGTTAAAGAGTAAACTTCTTCATTTCAGAATCAATTCCTGCAATAGCAAAGCGGTTTTTCTCTGAAGACATATTTACCTGTTTTACAACTGTGACGATTTTTTCAGAGGCATTTTCCATTTCGCTTATTGCTGAATTAATTTCCTGATTTGCCTGATCCAGGGCCTGCATCTGGTTAACAACCATTTGTCCTCCGTCCCGCATTTCCTGGGCATCATTTTTAACGTCGATTGTTGTAGAATCAATATGGCGCATTGCTTCCAGAATCTGGGTGCTTCCCGCACTCTGCTGCAGCATTGCATTGCGGACAGTTTCTTCCTGATCATTTACAACTTTTGACAGGTTAGCCATAATTTCAAACTGCCCCTGAACCAGGCGGGTACTTTCACTTACGCTGTTAATGACATCCTGAATTTTCTGAAGACTGTCTGAAATATGTTTTCCCTGTTCGTCACTCTGGATTGCAAGCTTACGAATTTCATCTGCAACAACAGAAAATCCTCTTCCTGCTTCTCCTGCATGAGCTGCTTCAATGGCGGCATTCATAGCCAGCAGGTTAGTCTGACTTGCAATGTCCTGAATTACAGTTGAAGCCTCAATCAAGCCCTGGCTTTCATCAAGAATTTTACTTGCGTAATTAACGGCCTGCTCAACTCTTTCGTAGCCCAGGTCGTATGCTTTTGAAAGCTGTTCAGAAGTTACGCTGTTCTTTTCCAGAATATCTGTAACGTCTTTAATATTTGTAACCATCTGCCTTACAGCAGCCGCACTTTCTTCTACGCTGGAACTTTGAGCCTGAATGCTGCAGTTAAGCTTTTCAATATTCTGCATGATATTGTTTGTAGCGTTTCTTGCAGTTTCTACATTTCCGGACTGATTTTTAATCTTTATATTTACTGAAGAAATGTTTTCAAGAATTTCCCTGATTTCCTGGTCAGTTTTCTGCATATTATCTTCCAGTTCATTACTTACCTGAACTGTTGAACTGATATTTTGATTTACTCCTGAAAGCAGTTTTTTGTTATTATCAAAGAAATCATTGAGATTATTGATGACCATACCAAACTGATCACGGTTTTCTACAGGAAGTTTTTCTCCGGTGTAGTCCCCCTTTGCCAGAAGACGACTCATATCACCAATTTTCTTAATGCTTTTAAGAAGTGATTTCATCTGAACTGCAACAGCAAATCCTGCACAGAAAAGACCTGAGAGCATATGAGGAATCCAGGTAATGACAAATTTGATTGCAAAAGCATCTTTGTTGTCAAAAAATTTATCCCCGTAAGCTCCGTAAGTTGTAACGATTGAAAGCATTACTCCGGCAAAAATACCCCAGATAAGTACAATCATTGTTACAGTCAGGCGGGCAGTAATTCCCATTGATATATCACCATCCTTAAGTGGCAGAAATGAAAGCCATTTAGAATAGCGGTCAATCCACAAGGAATAAAAGAAAATGCTCACAAGACATGTAGCACTTACACTGGTATAAATGACTCTCCATATTGACCCCTGTGCACCTGTAAGAGCAAAGGTCAGGTTAATTACACCTGGATAAATGAATCCTACCAGAATTGGTGTAATCATATTAAAGAACATCTGGCTTTTGTATGCGCGGGTACATTCTTTCTGAGAAAGTTCGCTGCCGTCATAGTTTCGGATTTTTTTTTCCAGAGAGTGATTAACAAAAAAAATTCCCAGAATATAAATCAATATAAAAGTAAGTACCGGGATGGAAAAATAGACTTTGATTCTATCTTGTGTGGAATTATAAATGCTTGAATTGATAATTGAAAAACTCAGTCCGTAAATAAATGGAGCAACGTAAATCATCCAGCATAAAATACTTGTAAGCACTGGAGGACGGTTGCGTAAAGAATCCTGTCCCATAGTGAACTCCTGTTATTTCGAACAGGAAGATAATATTATAATTTTTATTTTTTACCAAGTAGATTTGATTTTTTTTATCTGTAAGTTATACTATTAAAAAAGTGGAGTTTAGATATGTTAAAATCATCTTATTTAAGAATTAGAAATTTTCTTGGACTTTTAGGCTGCCTGCTTCCAGTTCTGTGTGTGGCTGGAGCTGCCTTTTCTCCCAACACGGCAAACAAGGGCTGGTGGTATTCTATCAGCGTTACTTATTATTCAAGTCCTATGTTAACCGGGGTACTGGCTGCAGTGGGGCTTTTTCTGATTGTATACCGCAGTTACGAGGCAGTTGATACTGTGATTAATACAATTGCCGGTTTCTTTGCCCTTTGTGTTGTCTGCTTTCCATGTGAATGTTCCTGGCTTCCTGAAACAACCCGGGTCGGACTTTTCTGGCTGCCTATCTACATTACAAAATGGGTTCACTATGCAACCGCTTTTCTCCTTTTCCTTCTGCTGGCAATAAATTCCCTCTGGCTTTTTGCAAAAGGAAAGAATCCTGTTAAAAATAAAATTTACAAAATCTGCGGCTGGACTATGATAGGAGCTTTGCTTTGCTTTGGTCTTAATATGGTCTGGTGGAAAGTTGAACCAATGATTATTTTCTGGGAAACAGTGATGCTCCTGGCATTTGGTTTCAGCTGGCTGGTTAAGGGTCATTGCTTTGATAAGTGGTTCGGTAGATTGAATAAGATTCGCAAACAGGTTGTTAAAAATATTGAAATTCAGAATGAAAAGGAGTCTGAAAATTCTTCTGAAAATCAATCTGAAAACTCATCGGAAAATCCTGAGGAAATTTAAATAAAACCTTCCATTCTGTCCATATACATTTGGCCTTTAAATCTTTATAATAACTTATCCTAGCATTTAGAGGTTGTTATATGGGCGGCGTATTTGGTGTGGCTTCTAAAGATGATTGTTCTTTAGATTTGTTTTTTGGTGTTGATTATCACTCTCATCTTGGAACAAAAAAAGGTGGGCTGGCAGTTTACAAAAACGACGGCTCTTTCCAGCGTTCCATCCACAATATTTCTAATTCACCATTTAGAACTAAGTTTGATACAGATATTGGAAATATGAAGGGGCCGATAGGAATCGGATGTATTTCGGATTATGAAGCACAACCTCTTCTTGCCCGGTCTCATCTGGGACGTTTCGCAATAACTACAGTTGGTGCAGTTGCAAATAAAGAAGAGCTGATTAAAGAACTTATGGAAAACGGCGGTTCTTTTCTGGAAATGTCAGGCGGGGAAGTTAATCAGACAGAACTTATCCTTGCTCTCATAAACACACAGAAGACAATTGTTGACGGAATAAGATACGTACAGTCCAAGATTGAAGGTTCTATCTCCATGCTCATTGCTACAGCGGACGGAATTTATGGAGCCAGAGATAAACTGGGACGCACTCCTCTTCACATCGGTATAAAAAAAGATAACAACGGTTCAATTTTATCTCACTGTATTTCCTTTGAAAATTTTGCATACATGAATCTGGGCTACAAAGACGAACATGAACTTGGTCCGGCAGAAATTGTTTTTATAACATCAGACCGCTACGAAGTTATACAGCAGCCGGCAGACAAAATGAAAATCTGTACCTTCCTCTGGATTTACTACGGATATCCTACTGCCTGTTACGAAGGCGTTAATGTAGAAACAATGCGTTATAACTGTGGAAAATATCTTGCCATGCGGGACAAAGATTCTAATATTCATCCGGACTATGCAGCAGGAGTTCCAGATTCCGGTACTGCACACGCTGTAGGTTATGCAAATGAAGCCGGCATTCCTTTTACAAGACCTTTCATAAAATATACCCCAACCTGGCCACGTTCATTTATGCCGACTAATCAGGAGCAGCGTAATCTCATTGCCCACATGAAACTTATTCCTGTTCCTCAGCTTATAAAAGATAAAAGCATTTTGTTAATTGATGATTCAATTGTACGTGGAACACAACTTCGTGAAACAACGGACTTCCTCTATCAGTCTGGTGCAAAGGAAGTTCACGTAAGACCTGCATGTCCTCCAATTATGTTCGGTTGTAAATATTTAAATTTCTCACGCTCAAAGTCTGAAATGGATTTGATTGCCCGTCGGGTTGTAAAAAAGTTTGAAGGGGAGGATGTTAAACCTGAGGTACTTGCAAAATACTGTGATCCTGATACTCCTGAATATGAAAAGATGCAGGAAGAAATCAGAAAACAGCTGCACTTTACCACTCTGCGTTTTCATCGCCTTGATGATATGCTGGATTCAACAGGTCTGGACCACTGTAAACTTTGTACTTACTGCTGGAACGGTCAGGAATGATTCTGCTGAAAAATGTATTATAATTGGAGAGTATGAATAACAGATTGTACCGCGTTTTAGACGCAGATGTTTTTGAAAGCTATATGGCTATGGAAGGATGGGATTCATTTCCTTTTCTCCATACCCAGATTAATGAGAACGGCGAGTTCAGATCTTTTATGAAGGATTTTGAACAGTACATGATTTATACAGAAAAGGGAAGCGGTTGTCTTCTTGAAGCTGTATGCATTTACCGTATTCTTGGTGACACTCTTGTAATTGATTATTTTGAAATCAATAAGAAAATCCGTCACCAGGGAATTGGGGCTGCAGTTCTTGAAACATTGATTTATGTTACTGGACTTTCAAAAGTAGAACTTGATGCTAAAGACGAAAATGCTGCTAAATTCTGGGCGGCCATGGGGCTTAAACAGAGTGATCAGCAGCATTTTACTTTAGGGTGATTCTATTTTGTAAAATTATTTTGCGGGAATTGCTTCAGGAGCAGATTCTTCTTTCTGATCCTGATTGTTTTCCTGAGGATCTTTTGCGTAAAGAGCCTTAAGAAGAAGTGGTGTAGAAATTGAACTGATGATGATAAGCAGAATTACTGCAGTGAAAAATTCGCTTGAAAGTAATCCTGATGAAAGTCCTCTCTGAGCAACAATCAGTGCAACTTCACCACGAGTCATCATTCCGCAGCCAATTTTAAGACAATCTTTTCCTTTAAATCCTAACAGTCTGCTTATTCCTCCACATCCGACAACCTTTGAAGCCATACCGACTACAACAAATGCCAGTGAGAACAAAATCAGTGGAATGTCAATATTCTGGATATTTGTCTGCAATCCTATAGAACAGAAGAATACTGGTCCAAAGAGCATGTACTGGTTTACGTCCATCTTACGCTGAATGTAATTTGAATCTTTTGTAGAACAGAGAATTACGCCTGCAATGTATGCGCCGGTAATGTCTGCAACTCCAAAGAATTTCTGAGCCACATAAGACATGATGAATGCAAGGGCAAGACCCATGATTGGAATACGGCGTGTGTGAGTCCAGCGGGAATCTGCTTTCTTAAAGAGTTTGTAGAAAAGAAAACCGAAGACAATTGCAAATACAAAGAATGCTGCTGTCTTAACGAGAACCAGCCAGATTTTTTCTGAAGGATTTTTAAATCCGATTACGATTGTAAGAACAATAATTCCAATTACATCATCTATAATTGCAGCGCTTACAATTGTCTGGCCTAAAAAGTTGTTCAGCTTGCCCATTTCCTTTAAGGTCTGAACTGTAATACTTACTGAAGTTGCAGTGAGAATTGTTCCGATATAAAGAGCCTTGTAAAATTCTTCAGAACCGACTGTGTCAAAGCCGTAAAAGCACATGTAAAGAACTGTTCCTGCAATCAGAGGAATAAATACACCACAACATGCGATGATTGTTGCTTTAGCACCACTTTTCTTCAGGTCATTGATGTTGGTGCCCAAACCAGCGTTAAACATCAGCATAATTACGCCGATTTCTGCCATAAATGAAAGTGGTTCTGACTGTTGAACTCCTAAATACTGGCTGATGTAAGGAATTTTTCCGAAAATACTTGGCCCGATAATGAGCCCTGCAATAATTTCGCCTGCTACCTGAGGGGCTTTTAACTTGCGTGCCAGAAGTCCAAAAACTTTTGCAAAAATAATGATGACTGCAAGTTGTCTTAAAAAATCAATTTTGTCCATTCTGTTGTCTCTTGGGTATAATTATAGTTTTATGACTAAAATATTCAATATGTTCCATTTTTATAAGTCGTGAATCTTGCCTTTTTTAATCCTGCAGAATAGAATTTGGATGATATAAATTCTGCTTTTTTTAAAGAGGTTTGAATGAATATTGCCCGTTATCATCTGCCAGGATTATTTGAGTTTTACGATTTGTACAAAAAGTTTCTTCCTCTTTACCGAACTCACAGGGAATATTTTTACGAATGGTGCAGCATTGAGTCAATTTATGGTGCGCCGGGGGATTGTATCTGGGGCGGTGGAAGAGTTGGCTTTGGGGATGCAGATCCTGTGGAAGTTATTTCTCTGCTGAAGGAATATGATATTTCTCCCCGTTTAACTTTTAGCAATTCCTTATTAATAGAAGAAAATCTTCAGGATAAAAAATGTAATCATATTTGCAGTCTCTTTTCTGCCTGCAGGAAATTAAGAACTGGCATCATAATTCATTCTGATTTACTTTTAAATTATTTACGTAAAAGGTTTCCGGATTTTTATTATATTTCTTCAACAACTAAGGTCCTTACAGATTTTCATCAGTTTCATGAGGAATTAAAGCGGGATGAATTTGAATATGTTGTTCCAGATTTCAGGTTAAATAAAGATTTTGCTGATCTGGAAAAATTATCCCGGGAAGAAAAAAATAAAGTTGAATTTTTATGTAACGAATGTTGCTTTGTAGGCTGTACTGAAAGAAAGGCTTGTTATGAAAATGTAAGCAGAAAAAGTTTGGGGCAGATTTGCCCGGATCATGTATGCAGGTCTCCGGGGGCGGATAGGGGCTATGTTTTTTCAAAAGCAATGAAAAATCCTTCATTTATTGGAATTGAGGAAATTCAAAAACTATATTTACAGGCGGGTTTTACAAATTTCAAGATTGAAGGTCGAAGCCTGGGAAGTGCCATTGTTCTGGAATTTCTGTTGTATTATTTAACAAAGCCTGAATATCAGCTGAATGTTCGTGAAGCCATCTACCTGGACAGCAGCCTGGACCTGTTTTAAAAATGGTCGGCGCTCACTACGTTTCAAATCCAAGTTTTGTTTAACATTTTTTACGATATTACAGACCAAGAATAAGTCTTATACCATCTTCTATTTCTGCCATATCATACCGAGAAATCTCACCAACTTTTTCTGTCAATCGAGACTTGTCTATAGCACCAGTTTGAGAAACAACAGCCACAGAATCCTTAGAAAGTGAACTGGAAGATTTCTCTATATATACATTCGCAGGTGCATCAGCAAGCATAAGATTTGTTGTGAGAGGAACAACAATTACAGTTCGGAGTTCTTTAATGTTAAATTCGTTTGTTTGAACAATAACTACAGGGCGACGAAATCCTGTTTCACTACCAAAAGGTACTCCGTAATCAGCCCAATAAATCTCACCACGAGTCATTTTTAGTCAGTTCCCTCCAGGAATCAAGTGTAGCACCACAATAAGCTGTCTGCTCATTCTCTGGAATCTTTGAATATATTGCAGCAAGTTTTTCAGATATGTCTTCTGATTTTCTTGACTTAGCTTTTGCCTCATGTAAAAGGAATTGGACAAAATGCTCTACTTGCTCATAATATTCTTTTGGTAAAGACTTAATCTGTTTTTCCAAAACTTCGTATGGCATTCTGAACCTCCTTATTTTGTTTGATTATAACACATTTTGTAGAAAAAGACATAAAAAAAGGATTTACAATCTTAAAATTGCAAATCCTCGTTGTGGGCCATCTTGGATTTGGCTTACAGTCGCAAACATCGTGTTTGCTCCTTCCAGCCCGACTACGTTCGCTGACGTGGCCATCCCTGGCCACTTTTCCTCCCGTAGGTCGGCGCTCACTACGTTTCAAATCAAAGTTTTGTTTAACAGGATTTTGTAAATAAAAAAAAAGACTATTGCGTTTAACAATAGTCTTTGAGGTTTTGGGCCATCTTGGATTTGGCTTACAGTCGCAAACATCGTGTTTGCTCCTTCCAGCCCGACTACGTTTGCTGACGTGGCCATCCCTGGCCACTTTTCCTCCCGTAGGTCGGCGCTCACTACGTTTCAAATCCAAGTTTTGTTTAACAGAATTTTGTAAATAAAAAAAAGACTATCGTGTTAAACAATAGTCTTTGAGGTTTTGGGCCATCTTGGATTTGAACCAAGGACCAAAGGATTATGAGTCCTCTGCTCTAACCGCTGAGCTAATGGCCCGATGTAGAAAAGATTTTATCAGAAAACCGCTTTTTGCGTCAATAAGTAGTATAGTAAAGCTAGTATTAGACTAAAAAGGTATTTAGAAGAATTGGGAACGAAAACAGCATCTCTGTGAATGAAGATGGCAAATTCATAAAAAAATCTGTTAAAAAACTAGAGCGTAAATATAAAAGTAATTTACTGATTGATGATAATATATTACCCGTAACAGAAAAAGGGGAATATATTATTATGCATACCGAAATTCTATCAAAATATGATAGTTTTTATTCAAAATGGTTTAAATAATTAGTTTTCATATTCATTAATTATGAAAAAAACGGTTTGATAACTAACAAACCGTTTTTTTTAACTCCATCGAAAAAATGTTCAAAGGGTTAGCGATTGGAGCTGCGCCGTAAACTTAAAAATTCAATTTGCGGATACAGTATTATTGTCCATAGGTTTTGTCGGTCAAATCCTAATTTCACAAGCAAGTTTGTAATGATTCCATTTGATGAAACAAAGTCTATGATAAGTCCGCAAATGATTACCATACCTATTCATAATACCTTCGAAATTGAAAATGCCATGACGGATATAATTCAAAATGGAGAGTCGGAAAAACTCTCAAAATGGATTTCTCAGATTCCTGCTATTCGAGGAGGAACGATTGCACCGGACCAGCTTCGTCAAAGAAAGAATCTTTTTGTTGTAACAGCAACTCTTGCCTCTCGGGCGGCTATTAGAGGTGGACTCGATATTAATGATGCATTCACCTTGAGTGACTCATATATTCAAAAATCAGAATTAATCAACAATCCATCTGCAATCACCAATCTTCAGTATCATATGCTTATAGATTTTACAGAAAAAGTTGCACAGCTCAGAAATGGAGAAAACACTACAAAACTATCGGTAAAAGTTGCCAATTATATACAACAACATATTTCAGAAAATATTGATGCTGAAGAAATGGCCGCAGAATTAGGATTCAGTCGTCCTTATCTTTCCAAAAAGTTTAAGGAAACAACTGGAAAAACACTTACCGATTATATTCAGACAAAAAAAATCGATGAAGCAAAGCGTCTCTTAAAATATTCTGATAAATCCCAGAATCAAAAGACCTCCGAGAATTGTTTTTGTGGATGGAATCTCTCCTGCAAAAATTATTACCCAGACAGGATTCAAAACAGGTTCCAGCATTGTGATAAAAGATGTAGTAAGTGCACGTACATTTCTGATTCCTATCGAGTAGAGAATGGAAGAAATGCCTATTGAAACAATTCCTACAAGAAGCAGGAATAAAGATGATTTCAAATTTGGAACTCCACTTTGAATTACAAAAGGCAAGCAGACTATTGCTGTAATCAGAGAAATAAAATTTAAAACAACAAAGGCTTGCTGGTAATCCAACAAGCCGATTTTTTTATGTTGTAGTACTTTTTCAAGAGATTATTACTTAAATTCCCATCAAATAGTCTTCCACGTTTTTATACTGAATGCCATTTTCTTCAGAGTAACTTTCTCCGCGATATAGCACAACTTTTTCCAGAATTTTTCCGTATCTGAATTCTGTCTGCTTACAATTATCTTCGTTAATCAGATGGCGGTACTGGAACGGTGATTTTTCTTTACTGTGCTTTATTTCGTAAATCTTACAGCAGACATTTTCAGAATCATAAACGACCATATCAAATTCTCCAACTGCAAACTGTAGCTTAAATACTTCAAGATTTTGATTTGCTTTTTTTGTTTCAAGCTGAACAATTTCTTCAAGCATGCGTCCTTTTATATCATCAAGGATTCTTTCCGTAATTCGCTTTCGTTCCTGAGCATCAACATTCTTAAAAGTTTCATCCATCATCAGAGATTTAATTAATGACTCGGCCTGAGAATAGCGTAGACCTGGTTGGCTAAACACGGTTGTAACTTTTTTGCTGTGCAAATCATTCATGTCTACGAGAGGAATATCACATGTTAAATCCAATAAATCAAGATATTCTTTTATCTCCAGTCGATGAGCATTCTGAATATCAATTTTCTGTTCTTCCTGGTTCAGAATTCTCAGCAATTTCTTTAAGCGCTCTGTGATTTTTTCGCCATCAGCATCATCAAGAATATCCGTAGGATTTTCACGGTCCTTTCGCATTATATCTTTTGCACTACCAAAGTAATGCGATTTAAAAGCTTGTGTAAGAACTTCAATCGTGAATTCGTGATTCATATCTTCGACAATTCTATTTATGGCACTGGTAAGTTCACCTTTATCATAAAGTGACTTTAGATTTCTGAAATGACTTCCATACTGATAGTTTTTAAGTGAGTGCTGGATATTTCGAGCAATAGCTGTATTAACATAATCAGCTGTACTTTTCTTTGTTCCAAATATTCCCTTGTTGTAATTGTCTCCGCTTTGGCTCATGGTTCCGCCAAATTCCATGTACTGATCAATATCATGTATGCCCAATACATTTGAAAATTCACGGAAAGGGATAAAGGTTGTGTGAAGCAAAATACATCTGTCGTAAAGCTGCTCATCTTCTGAAAAAACAAAGCCTAGAGAATCTGTTCCTGAAAGCACAATTTTCATTCCGCTGGAAGCAAAAACATCGGAAAATAAAGCTGCACCTTGTATATAATCGTCCATCATTGTTACTTCATCAATGAATACGTATTTATATCCAAGAGTCTCTAGCTTTCGTAAATCTTTATTTACATCAGCAAGCGTGTTTGTAGGATTAATCTGAATAAAGACAGTTTTATTTCTGTCTTCGTCATTCATGTTATAAATAATCTGGCGAATCAAGGTTGTTTTTCCTGTTCGTCGCAAACCATACAGGATGAAAACTTTGTCATGAGAATCGCTATATACATATTGTTCGAGCGCAGAATATAATTCTCGTTTCTTGTAATCCTTAATTGAGGCAGCGAAATCTTCCAGCGTTTTTCCAATTCTTACATCAGTAATAAAAGTTGGAGCTTCTTCCTGCGCTTCTGAAGTATCTAGGTTTTTATGAATTTTAAGATTTGACAATTGTGTTTGCAGGGACTTTCTTTCTTCAATCTGCTGTTTCAGATACTCGTGTTCATCTTCTTTGACAATGCGGGAACGCTGTTTACCATTCTCAGTCCATTGATAGTAAGTATAAGCCTTACCCCTGATTGTTTTTGTAGTAAGACCACCAGATGGAAGAGAGTCGATTTTTTTTAGGATTTCTTCTGCATTCATGCCTATATTGTAACTTATGTAACTTAGTTGCGCAAGTTAATTAAGTTACATAAGTTACACACAGAAGGTTTACCTGGGAGTTTTGTTTGAATATGGTATTTTTTGCCGATATATTTTATCGAGTATAATCGACAGATAACCATTTAAGTTGTCGAATACAGTCGACATTATTTGTTACCAAAATTGTATAGTTTTGGTAACATTTTCGCCGATTAAAACTTAAAGCAATTTTCCATACGTATCATATTAGATCGAGGAATTCCGATTTTTTCAGCCACAGATTTCCATTGTCTTATATTCTGTTTTATATCATCTGTAATTTTTGAAGCTTCATCCTTTTTTATTTCAAAATACTTTGCAGCCTCAATTGCTACATCAAAGCTCAAAGAATTATCCATGTCATCAATGTTTAGTGACAATCCAACACCATCAGGATTTGGATTTACATCATACATCGGAGAAAGCCTTAGTCCTTTCTGATCAAACAAGAATCCGTGGTTTCGTAAATGATCATCTGTATTTGTAACTGCGATGCTGAATACAATTCTTTTCCACAGTTCAAGAAGGTCCTCTTTTGTTTTTGAACCTTGCTGCTGTATGCACTGCACTATATCAAGATAACTTGTTCCATCTTGAGCATTATTTCCGTCAATCTTGCCAAGAGCCGTCATTGCTGAAATAAAATGGATGCGTTTATCCTCTGAGGTGCGGTCAAATCTCTTAACAAGAAATGTACTTCCGTTTTTAGAAAATCTTTCACATTTTGCTTCTGGAACATTCAACCCGCACAAGACCGCTAACTCATGTGTTACCATTTCCCAGGCACCGGAATCTATTTCATCATGTCTTGATGGAAATTTTGCAATCCATAAACTGCCGTCAGGTGCTTGTACAGTAGCCTTTGGCCTTGCTCCGCCTAATGATGAACCTGGCTGAATCAGCATTTGTATTTTTTCCTTTTCTTCTTCAAGTGTAATATCTTCTTTTTCCAAAAGATATGAAGCCTGTTCAAGTTCACGTATTGAGGTCCATATTGGAATTGAGTTCTTAGAATCCTCTGCTAAAAAAGGGCCGTCCAGCTCAGTTTTAAATCTTAATGCGCCCATTCTGGAAATATCTTGTATTCCAATCAGAAAATCACTTTCCATAAGTTTCTTTGGGGCTCTGTTTTCTTCTTTTGCCTCAATGGCTTCTCTGCGAGTCATTAAAAGTCGACCCCATCTGTCTGGACAAGAATCTGTAAAGAATCCAAACAATTCTTTGTTCTGCTGTGTATACTGACGACCTTTATATAACTGTAAATCCGGATCAAAAAAAGAGAACTGCTGCGTTTGTAACCATTCTGTATCATACTCAAATGAAAAGATTTCTTTTCCCTTGAGCAAATCAACATTTAAAACACCTATAAGGGTAGGCTGCACCAGAGATTCCCAATCACCATATACAAAAATGTTTTTACTCATTTATTTGTCCTTTTTATCCTTAGGCGCGCGCTTCCTTGTAACCAGCTTCAAATCCTGCAATTTTCTGCCTAATTCATCATCTTTTGCAACTAACAGCATATCCTTTTCAAGTCCCAATGAATTAAGAACCGACATATATATACCCATTGCAACTGACGGTGAACCTTTTTCAACATTTACAAGTGTAGCTCTGCTAATTCCAGCCCGTTCTGCGATAAGTTCACTTGATAAACCTCTTCTTAAACGAGCCAGTTTGATGTTTTCACCTAATTCTGTTAAAACCTTCTGAACCGAAGGCAATAAAACAACAGCATTCTTTCCCATAACATCTATAATTATATACATAAATTAAATATTTGTATATAAATATAGACATTATAGAAAGTGTTTTTACTGTTTTTCCTGCTATAAAATAAAGCTGTATAGTCCAATAAACAAAATTTCACAAAAATTGTATATCAGACTAAACAATTTTCTACTCAAACAGCCTGTTAGCCGCTTCCATGGCTGGCTTTACGGCCTCAACCATCTCAGAAATTGCTGCACGTGTATAATGGTCCGTCATAGCAAGGCTATTGTGTCCTGCAATTTTCTGAACTGTTTCTCCGGCAACCTCGCGACGCATACGGGTAATGTATGTGTAACGCAAAGAATGTGGAGTAAGTATCCTGTTTTCTGCATTGATTCCTGACATGCCAAGAATGCGTCTGAACCATTCCTCGGCAAGCCGTTTACGGATTGGCTTTCCGTAACGCATAAATACGTAATCGTTACCGCTCAAATTGTTTTGCAAAATGTAATTCCGCATAATCTGAGCAAAGTCTTCCGGTAGAGGAGCAACACGAAGCTTTTTATCATCCTCAGAACCGCATTTGTTGTAATTTGTACGGTAAAGTTGATTTGATTTGTAAAATCCATCAATAACCAGGATTCCTTCATCGAACAGAAATTGCCGAGCCTGAATTGCAATTCCTTCGCTGATACGAAGCCCGCATTTTGCACAGCACAAGAACATAAGATAAATTGCTTTATGACCTTCATCAAACTGTGGATGCTTGGAGTAGTGATTACGACTCATATCCATCCAAAGGCTTTCGTTGAATAAAATGTTCAGTTCTTCTGTTGAAATAATATCTTTCTTACGACTGTTACGACGGAATTTTGGAAACAGAGGAACAGGAATGTACGGCAAATCATGGAACGGAGCTTCCGCATAAACTTCACTTACCACCGTAAGAAAGTTGTTTTTCCAGCTGCCTGAATGATAATCCTCGGAAAGAAAATCAATAATCATCGGAATCGTAAGCTTTGATAATTCCAGTTCTCCAAATTCTTCCACAAAAATATTAAGCATAAAGCGTTTTGAAAGGAGTGTTTCCGGTGTAAGAGTTTTACCCAGCTTCTCCATCCGCTCCATGTGCGGTCCGCCGGGAATATACATCCATTCGGCAATCTTCGCTATCGTGATTTTCTCTTCCACGAATAACGGTGGCAGGGTAGAAACAAAAGCGTATGCCTCTACTCGAGTCTTGCAGCCTTTGCAGACTTTCTGACGCATTACACCCGTAATAGGATCATTCCAATAGTAATACCACTTGTGTACTGTCTTGTTCTTTGATTTAGTTGATTTTTTGAAGATGTGATAATTTAAATCCATATAAGCCTCCAAGTTGTTATGTTAAGCACTTGATATTCGCTTAACATTTTCAACAACCTGAAGGTCAGATTAATTAGTAAATGCTTGTATTATATAGATTTAGCACCTATCCCGAAGTGCCAAATCTTAATTGGTCTCTAGATTTGAACCAAGGACCAAAGGATTATGAGGCCTCTGCTCTAACCGCTGAGCTAATGGCCCGATTTAGGTAGAGCACGCTATATCATAGAAGGCTTTGCTTAGTCAATATAGACACGTGCCGGGTGTATAGGTGAGTTTTGTGTGAAATTTAAAGCTTCAAGATTTCCGCTTCAATTGCCGAAGCAATTTTATTATCAACGATTCTCATGCAACATTCTTCATTTTCTGTATAACCTAAAAAGTTGATATTGCCGTACCACATAATTTTTTCATCAATAATTGTAATCTTCTGGGAAATATTTTCCTGTTCTATAACTTTTATACCAATGTTCTCAAGCATACTTATGCAAGGAACTATTTTTTTCTGCTTTGCATCATCATCCTGTTTACGTACAAGAATTTGAATATTAACCCCTTTTACAAGAAGCGTTGTAGCACTCAAAACAAATTCCTGTACATTTACTTTCGAAAGATATGGAACACTAATAATGATTTTTGAAGCAGCTGATAAGATGTCTTTTTGAAAATCTGATTTGTAATCTTCTGCGGAATATAATTTAGATTCTGTTTGTATTTCTGCATTTTCAGAAATATTTTGTTTTATAGAATAACCAAGATGTCTATAACCTTTCAGACGATTCTGATACATTCTATCAAAAACAGGAATCCGATAATCAACATAATCAAAAATTTGAACTTCATTTTTGCCAGCAAAGTTTCTGTGTAAGCGTCCACAATACTGAACTAAAGTTCCCTTCCAGCTAAAAGGCATTGCGAGCATTAAAGTATCAATACGAGGATAATCAAAACCTTCGCCCGCGTATTTTCCTGTTGCAAGAATTATTAATGATTCATCTGCTGGGACAGCTTTCAGTTTTTCAAGGGTTTCATTCTTTTGTTTTTGGGTACCACGGCCAGTTATGAAAATGACATTTTGTGCTGAATCAGAAAGTTTTTCATATAAGATATTCAAATGCTCAATTCGTTCCGACAAAATCAGAGGAGTACGTCCGTCCTTTACAGCATTTTTTACATCTGCAATTATCAGTTCGTTACGAGTTGAATTAGAAATAAGTTTATTGATTTATTGAAGGATTTTTTGATTCCGTAAGCTCCGGTACATAATGAAAACTGGAAAATCTCGGAATAAAATAATGTGCAAAATCCTGTGCTGCATTCATCTGTTTTGTTGTAGTAGAATATAAAACAGAACCACATTGATAAAAAATAATTTTCTGATGGCCATCACGACGAATTGGAGTTGCAGTAAGTCCGTAAACATATTTTGCCTTGAAACTTGCAACAAGATTTTCTGTAGAAAAAGCAGAGACGTGATGACATTCATCTACAATCAACATGCCGTATTTATATGAGCGAGGCCTAAGTTCATCAGAACCTTTTTCAATCAAAGAATTTACAATAGCAATATCAACTATCCCAGTTGACTTATCCTTTCCAGCTGCAATTGTCCCTGATGTTATATCAAGAAATTGTTTTATTGCTTTCTTCCACTGTTCGAGCAAAGCGTGTGATTGAACAAGTATCAGCGTATTAACATTACGCTCTGCAATTAAAGCAGAAGCTACAACTGTTTTTCCAAATCCAGTTCCAGCTGATAAGATTCCAACATCTTCTTTCAATAACGCTTTTAAAGCACCTTTTTGTTCATCATAAAGTTTTCCAGTAAATTGTAAATCAATTTGTTGCCCTGTTTCGCGTTCATCTGTGATTTCATATTTGGCATTTGCTTCTTCAAGCTTTTCAATCACCTTTGTAAGATTTCCTCGAGGAAGCAAGAGATAATCATAATTTTCTTTTGAGCAATCAATGTATCTGGGAATGTTATAAAGAGGCAGATGCATCCGCAAGTTTTTGAAATACTCTGGATTAAGAAAAACAGCTGTACGGCGTAAAACTCCCAATGCTTTTTCTGATATACCAGTCTTCTGTATTTGTACATAATTAGAAAGTACAATTTTGACCAGAGCAGAAAAATCAGATTGATTTAAGGATTCTTTGTTATTTGCAGGAATATTGACTTTCGAATTGCTTTGTTTAGTTTGAAGTTCAGATTCATCTTTTTCTACAAAGTCTGGAAGTGACTTTTCAATTTCATTTATGGTTTTTCGTACAAGTCTTTCTGAGATTTTTTGTACTGAGGATAAGAAAGCCCATTGATCTTCGTAAGGCACAAAAATTTCATCAACAAAAACAGAGTGGCCGTCTTTTACAGCCTTCCCCTGTAATGGAAGGGCAATAAGATTTCCATATCCGCCTTTAGGAATTTCATCCTGATTTGGAAAAAATCTATCAAAGCTTTCAAATGGAATTGAATGTCGTTTTTGCATTGCGGCTTTTATAACTGCAGTTCCAAGCCCTCTTGCTAGTCTTGCAGAAATTATTTCATCAAAGAAAATCCATAGATGTCCGCCATTACCGGAGCGTGAT
This sequence comes from Treponema sp. UBA4307, assembly GCA_002394685.1. GTDB lineage: Bacteria > Spirochaetota > Spirochaetia > Treponematales > Treponemataceae > Treponema_D. Next base: position 48,181 of record DGUP01000053.1, read on the forward strand.
ATTTCTATATAGCTTTTAATTCCAAAATCAGAACAGGTTCTCTGAGCGGCAAGAATATCGTCTCTCCAAGTATTTTGATTCTTAGCTCCATGTGCGTACGTCGCTATCGCTCCGTTTGTATGAGAGGAAATTATTGACATTTGCGCCTTCGGCGCATGCGCATCAAAATCCATCGCAAGAAACTTACAGAGATTTCCATCAATAAGAGGATAAAGTCCGATGACATCGCGGGAAAACTCGTCACGACCTGCGAGATGATTGTAAATGTAATTATCAGTCAACAACACTGGTAATTTGAAAGGACAAGTCGCACAGGAATATTTCTTCAAGTCACATTTTCCAGAAGCCCACTTATTTCTGCAGACTGGAGAATAACCGCTTTTATTAGATTTAGAATTGAACCAGCGAAGTGCAAAAACATCTTGTCTGCCAGAAAACAAAGATTTAAATAAATCGATTTTTTGTTGTGGAGTGCTATGCCGATTGATTGCAGGTGTTGAATTAAAAAGAGTATCTGCCACAGGGAGTATTGGCTTGTTTTGTTCGGAGAGAACCGGAAGAGCATTTTGTTTCTCTGTCAGATAAATTCTAACTTCTTTATTTATATCAGACAAGTCTATCAGTAGAGAAATCAGATTTTCCTTAGATAAGGTTGAAAGATATTCTTTTAAGTCCATTTTCTATACTATAAATTTACAAACAAATCATCCAACAAAACCTGACTGGAAATCCTCTGACTGTACATGTTCAACTTAACGCCGTAAGTTGTTACAAAAGTCAATTGAATAACCTTTTTTGTTCCAGTTGTACTTTGGAATTTTGAAATCTTTCGGCGAATATCCTGATCATAGTTTTTGTCAATCACATATTCATCATTAACAAATTTCATCTCACATATATTGATAACACGGTCTCTTCGGTCTATGAGCATATCAATTTGAGCACCTTCACTTTCTTCATCACCCTGAACAAACCATGTAGAAACGTTTGCAAGAACACCTGAAATTCCTATTTTCTGCTTAATCTGTCTTATATGATCTTTACACAACTGCTCAAAGGTAAATCCAGCCCAAGATTTTCTTGCCTGATTATCAAGTGTATTGGACCAGAAGTGTTCATCTTTACCAGCATTTTCTTTAACAAATTTAAAATAGAACATAGTATAAAAATCAGCTAGCTGATATTTTGTCTGTCTTTTTTTATTTCCATAAAATGGATATTCACGAACAAAACCAGAATCAACCAGATTTTTAATCATCTTTGTCAAAAGTGAATTATCACTTAATTTTGATTTCTCAACAAGTTCTTTTCTTGAAAACCCAATTCGCTTTTCTGAAAGAACTTCTACAATTTTGATATAGGCTTCACTGTTAGTAAATAATGTATTATACAGATGTTCAAATTCATCCCACAAAGCAGCTCTCTTTTTGAAAAACAGATTATCAATATTTGCACTGTATGGAATGGAACCTTTCAATAAATTTAGATAAAAAGGAATACCGCCAAGAATCATATAACATTCACAGATATCATAGCGTGACCAGTGAATATTTCGGGATAAAAGAAACTGCTCTGTTTCGTAAAGATTAAAAGGTTCAAGATAGATGCGGCAATTCTGTCTGTTAAAAAGTCCACCCTTATTATGATCAATGTGTTCAATAAGCCAGGAAGTAGCAGAGCCGCATACTATCAGCATCAGATTATTTTTCGAAGCTCCATAACTGTTCCAAAAATATTCAAAGGCTTCCAAAAATCCTGATTTATGGTTATCCAGCCAGGGCATTTCATCAAAAAATATAACCTGTTTTTTATCGCGCGGTAAAGTATCTATGTAATCCCTTAACTGAAAGAAAGCTTCTCTCCAGCTTTGCGGAACACTAACTTCAGTTTTTGATTTTCGTTTGAGTTCTTCATAAAAATTATAAAGCTGTTCTTCTTTATTTTGGTTATAATCACCAACAAGCTTAAAGGCAAATTGTTCATCAAAGATTTGATTTATGAGAAACGTTTTTCCTACACGTCTTCTTCCGTACAAAATTACAAGTTGAGATTCTTTAGATTCATAACACTCATTAATCTGCTCAATTTCTTTTTGTCGTCCAATAATTAAATCTTTAGCCATAGCAATATAATAGCACTGGTTATTAAAGAATGCAATTATTACCTGCGGTTATCTCACATTTTTATCGAGATAACCGCAGGTAATAATTGTTCTCCGCTCATTGTAAGAATCTTATCCAGATGCTCTGCCCAATCTTTCATTGTCATAGGCTGCTGACGTTCTGCCTGACGTTCTGGAAAATAGAGATATCCAGAAACAATCTGTCCAAGAACACGTAGTTCTTTTTCATTAAGGCAATTCTTTGCAATAACAGCATCTTTTAAGTGAGGCTTTGTTCCTTCAAAAGTTTTAAGTCCCATGAATTCTTTTTCAGCATCAGCTCGATTATAAATAACTTCGGCAGCAGTTTGACCATGAACAGCAAAATGCAATGACTCGTGGATAAGCATTTTATGAGTTATGGAGAGTCATTCCATGAGTATTAGACAATTCTAATGACAAAATTTACCTTGTCCACGGATGACTATTACCAGAACATTGCCACATTATTCTGTTCCAAGTGCTTCAAGTGTCTTAGATGTACCGTCATAGAAAGTAACAGTTGCTGTGATAGGAAGCGGATTAGCTCCAGTGCCTCGCCACTCCGAACCAAAATCAATAGACTTCCATTGAGTTTCCGTACACTGACTGTTATCTTTATAATTAATATTGGTTACGCTCTTGCACGACCTAAAAGCACCAGCACCAATGCTTGTTATTTTTCCTTTTATAGTTATTGTTGTTATTCTTGTGCAACCTGACAACAAAGTCGCAGGAATTGATGTAATTTTCGAAGGCACTGTAAAGGAAGTCAAACCTGAACACCCCATAAACGCGCCTGCTCCAAGGCTTGTAAGGTTTTCAGGAAGAGTCACAGACAACAACATAGTTGCCTGCTTAAAAGCAGCCTTTCCAATGCTGGTAACAGAAGAAGGAATGTTTATAGACATAATATTGGTACTACTAAACGCATTATCTCCAATGCTTACCAACTTTGAGTCATTAGGAATTGTAACGTCACCAAGAGGGCAACCTTGGAAAGCCCCATCGCCAATGCTTGTGACGTTGCTTGGAATAGATATGGAAGAAAGATTAGTCAAATAGAAAGCATTCTTTCCAATTGATGCAATGCTTGTCGGAAGCGAAACCCCCGCCAAGTTAATACAGTTGCTGAATGCGGAGTCAGGAACTTTATTGTCGCTAAAGGTAGTCTTACTCAAGTCAATGGTTACCATTGTACCCGTGGAATAAGATTCATACAATTGTGTGAACGCAGAACGCATATTGCTTAAGGCATCTTCCGTCACCGTGCCACCGTTAACAACAATTTTAGCAGTCGTTGTGCCGGCTGAAATGCTGTTAATCACGCTTTCCAAATCAGCAGGAGTTTCCGCAAAATAACCTTCCTGAACGAATCCATTACTGTCAATATAATAGCCGGTTGTTGCAAGTGCAAATTTCTTGTAGTTATCGCTGACTTTCTCTCCTCCGAGAACCTGTCTGTTTGCCGCATAACTTGGTAGTTTTATCGTTGCAACAGGAGCAGTTCCTTCAAGATTGCCTGGAATTGTTATTGAAGAAACTGATGTTCCTTCGAGATATACTTCATTTTCTTTTACAACAACAGCTCCACCACTCATTTTAAATATTGCATCATTTGAAGCTCGAACAAGAACGCCCGCTCCGTTACCTGTAGCACTGCACGAGTTCGGCTTAGTGCTTGATCCTATTGAGCCACCCTGCATGTCAAATGTTCCTTCAAACAGATATACACCACCACCAGAAGAAGCAGAATTATCAAGAATGCTTGCACTGCCTTTCAGTGTAAATATACCTGCATTCATATAAACGCCACCGCCAGATGTGTCTGTTGCAGTGTTTCCACGGATACTGCCATCAGTCATTGTAAATGAACCTGATACCATGAAAACGCCACCGCCATTTGCAGCACTATTTTTATACAAAGCACCACTAGAAGAACCTATCATTCCGTTTCGCATATCTACGGTTCCTGAGTTATAGATTCCGCCACCATTTCCTGATGCTGTATTTTTGTAAATATTTCCTGATGAATTGTTGAAACTTGCTTGTTTTTGTCCTGGATTCTCTCCAGTAAACTGGTATGTATATCCAATATAAAGATTTCCTCCATTAAAAATACCACCACCAATTTTTGCTTCATTCTGACTTACAGTTGATTTTCCACCTATGTAGAAAGAAGCGCTTGCTGCATTAAAAATTGCTCCACCATTACCAGCTGTACCAGCTTTGTTAGTTGCAAAATATCCATCATAAGAGCTTACTGAACCTAAGTTGTAAAGCCCTGCACCGTCACAGCTAGAAGTTTTGAAAGTATTGCTTGTAATCTGAACGCTGTTTTTCAAATCAAGTTTTCCACTTGAACCTACATAAATTCCGCCGCCCTTATCTGCCTTACAGTCTGTTACAACAACATTATTTAGAGTTATAATTCCTGCAGAAACATTAAGACCACCGCCATTCTCAGCACTTCCTTTCCTTATAGTAAGATTTTTAATTGTGACAGGAATATTTTTTCCGATTGCGACAACACTTGAAGTACTGTAGCTTGAGTCAGTTCCATTTCCGCCGTTAAGAACATTATTTCCTGCAGTTGAAGTTGCACCTTCTATTGAAAGAGATGCAACTGCACATGAACTTCCCAATTCTCCTGTAGTATTGTTTACAACACCGTCTACATAAATCTTATAATCACAAGAACTGTCGGTAAGCTCTGTAAATGCCTTTGAAAGACTTTGATACGGAGCAGATTTCGTTCCGCGTCCGCTCGTATCGCTTGGAGCACCTGTACATACATTTCTTGTTCCCGTAGAAGCCACATAGATCGGGCTGTCGATGCGGACTTTGCTTGAGCTGTCTGTAATATTTTTTTCCCAGTCGCTGTCTGAGAGTTCAAATCTTTCTACAATTGCATCGGTTAATCCGCTTCCAGAAAGTATTGGACTTCCGCGCCTCCAGGTCTGAGTTGTTATGGTTGCAACTGTTCCGTTTCCTGTGAGGGTGCCTACCTGGATTGTAGCCTGTTTCCAGGTGCCTGAATCCTTGATGTTCTGAAGCATGATGTCATTTTTGCCTTCACCTTTTTCTGTTCCGTCTGTAGTTGTAATTCCGTAAGGAATGACTGCGCTGCCGCTGATTTTAAAGTTTCCGGTTGAATCTACATAAGCTGCGCCGCCACCTGCACCGCTTGCTTCGTGAACTGTAACTTCATTGTCATAAATCTTTCCGCCGGACATTTCAAAGCTTCCGTTGCTGCAAACATAAACACCGCCGCCCTGAACGTGGCCCATGTTACCGCCGACTTTTACAGCAGAGTTACCGGAGATTTCCCCGCCTGTCATTACGACCTTTGCATAATTTTCTGCATAAACGCCAAGACCAACAGCATCCAGACCTGCATTTCCCTTTGCAATGAAATTATGATTGTTTGTAATTTTAGCACCGGCTTGAATTGTTAGGGTAGGATAAACTTCTGAACTGTTTCCGCAAATATAAACTCCGGCACCTTCATTTTCAGCTTTATTTCCTGTAACTACACAGTCCTTGCCGAATACTATATTTGAACTTCCAATTATTCTGACTCCACCACCTATATCTGAGTATCCGCCTGTAATAGTAAGCTTTTCGATTGTGATTTGTATATTGTCTGGCGTATTAAAAATAAGATTTGTTCCGTTGCCGCCTGCTGAAAGTTTTATGTCTTTTTCTTCAGCTCCTCGGATGATAATAGACCTTGCTGAAATTTGGTTAAAATCAATTACTGTTGATTTAGTAATATCAGTAGAAATAGTAATAGTGTAATCAGCATTGGAGTCATCCATTCTCGAGAAGGCTCTTTCAATAGTTTCTAGAGGAGCATTTTTTGAACCTGAATTAGTATCACTTGCATTTTTACCACCGACATAGAAGTCTTTGATTTTTCCAAATTTTTCACAGAGTTCTCCGGTAACATATAATCTTGTTCTAGTTTCGCTACTATCAATGCACTCATCATTGCCACTCCATCGGTTTGTTATAAGACCATCAAAAACATTTATGTTCTGGTATGTTGTATAACGAGGAACTGAATTTGCATTTTCAGATAAAAAATCAAACCTTATGATATAAGTGCCTGATAGGATATCATTTACATCAATAACCTCAGTTACAAATCCATTCTGACCATTGGAGGCTTCAACCTCAAAATTATCAGGGGCGCCATTGGTGGTCCAGCGGTCAACATTTGTAAATACTGTTGCTCTTATTTTTTTTATTTCTATAGTATTTGTAGTAACACTAAGCTTAACTGCTCCTGTGCCGTTCTGGCTTTGTACAGGATCAAGTTCAACGCAGATATCAGGAATTACGGAATTTGTTGAAGTAAGGGTAAAACTTTTACTTTCACCGGAGAAAATTTCTGTTGTGCCGCTTGTGATATTTGCCTTAATTTTGTATGGAACTCCAAAGCGCAGGTTGTTTACTGTAAAGGCACCTGTGTCCTGATCAAATTCCGCTTCAACTGTCTCTGATGTCTTTTTCTGATTTACAGCGATAATTTTTTTAGTATATGAACTGCTTGTAAGATCTGGTCTGCTGGGGAAGGCTGCACGTCCTGCTGTAGTTTTGGACAGGTCTGTATTCTGTGATAAAATCTTCGCATATTCTTCCGGGATTGCTCCGCTGATTGTAAGTGTTCCGGAGACCTTACCATATTCATAGCTGTCTATAAAATCATTGCAGGAAGAAAAAAGAAGAGTTGAGATTATTGCTGCTAAAATTAATTTGTTTTTTTTCATTTTCATCTTTCTCCTTACATGCTGCATTCGTCAATATTTGCAGGCCACCTGTTACCATAATGAAGTACATAGAATGCTGCACCATTAATAGCATAGCCATTACCAGTATGAATGTCATTTGTTGTTCCAGTGGTGCCATGGAAGCCTGTATCAATATCTGAGTTATTAGAGTCCATTCCCTGGGAATACTGTTGGCCTTCTCCAATAAATCTCAGATGCCAGTAAGCTCTCATTATCTGATGTTTTTTACCCTTCTTTTTATAGGTCTCACGTGCAACTCGATTAAGTGTCATTACTCCATAACGCCATTCATTTGTTCTGAATACTACAGTAGTACCAACCATTTTTGCCCAGCGTTCCTGGTCATAGCCGACATTTGCATGAGCATTGCAAAGCTGCTCTCCGCTCCATACCCGCCGTCCGCCAATGCTTGTGCCGCCATCATTAATCAAACCTATAATATCTTCATCTGCTAAATCAGGAAGAGGCTTATCCTGGGTAGGAATAAACTCATAACCTAAACCAATTCTTCCCTCTCCGTTAACATAGCGGGGAATTGTTTCCAGTTGATATACGTCGGTACAGGTTAATTTTATTTTTTCAAACTTCGTCCAGTCACCTTCACAAATTTTTGTACCAAGGTATTTTCTCTCTGGAGTTACAAGAGCGAAGTCTTCACGGTCGGAAGGAAGAATAAGTGAACTGTCTGTATTAATGCAGGCTCCGTCTGCAAGGTAAACTTTACTGAGTGCAGCTTTTCCCTGGATCGTAAGTTTTGTATTTGGATTTGAAAGCTTTAATGCATAAGCTGAAGAATTTTCATTATTTATAAGCTGAACATTTTTAATTATTACAGCAGTCTGTGAAGTTACATTCAGAATTGTATCTGTTCCGCCGTTGATTGAAGCTGTTGTAGAACTGTCGATTGTTAAAGATGGAATTGTCTTAGAAAGTGTATTTGTTCTTTCTGTGTTAAGAGTTCCAAGGTTAACATTTCCTTTAATGTGAATTGCTGCAAAGTTTGTTGAGCCTGAATCTTCAAACAGTTTAAGTGCATAACCAAAGGTCTTAACCGGTTCAGATTCTTTTGTGCCGCTGTTATGGTCATTTCCGTCTGCAGCAACATAGAATTCATCCACATCACGAATGCCAACATCCAGTTCCTGAGAATAAGATCTGTTTTTATAATTACAGCTTACAAAGAGTTTATAGGAACCTGAGCCCAGCTTTTTCATTGTAAAGGAACTTCTTGTACTATCAGGAGTATAAACCGGTGAACCATATTCAGTGAGTATGTATGAAAAGTTTGTACATTCATCAGTAATAACAGTTTCTCTTGTTTCCGTTTCTTCGGTCTCTGTTTTTGTTACAATAACCTTCATCACTTTTTCTGTGTTGTATGGAACGTACATAGATTCAAGAGCAAAGGTTATTTTTTCTTCAAAATTGATTTTAAAGTTTCCGCCATTTTGAGCAAGAACTGCTTCTCCGCTGGACTTATCGTAACCAACCCCTTCTACATCACCAATAAAATAAGTTCCTGGTGTTATGCCTTCATTATTACCAGTTTTATAGCCGTATGCTTTAGTAAAGGTAATATAATTTCCTGGAGAAGGTACGCTTTCTGTGTTAATACCGATCTTACTTCCTGTAAGCTGGCCGGAAATATTTACCTTTATCTGGTCATCACCATTTTTTGCAAGATAAAGGTTTCTCTGATTGTCATCTGAATCTTTGTTGTCGTAGATTACAGCATTTTTAATATTAAGGGATGCGTCGCCGCCAATGTATACTGCACAAGGGGTTTCTTCATAATTGCAGATATTACCGCTTATTGTAACTAATCCTTCTGTGCCTAAATAAATTTCTCCGCTTTCTGCAGAAAGGGCACTTCCTTTATTTTCTGCTGTAATATCCTTTATGTTTCCGTCTGCAAAATTCAAAACGCCTGAATCAACTTTTATACCGGCGCCTTTAACAGTTACATCTTCCAGTGTAACTTCGGTTCCTGCACAAATCTTCATTGCCAGGTTTTTGCCGCCCGCATTGATTGTATAACCGTTTCCCTGCAGGTAATAGAGAAGATTATCACTGGAAGAAACGCCTGTTTTTGTAAAGTCTGCAAGAGTTTCTGTTGTGTCACTTGAATCAAGGGTAATATCACTCTGGAGAATAATAGAATAATTATTATCTGTAGGATCGTTTTCTGCTATCTCGCGAATTTGATCAATACACTTTTGTATTGTGCGGTATGGCCTTTTTGTAGATCCGTTGTTGCTTCCGTTGTTTCCGCTTTTGCTTACGTAGAAATTGGCGCTGCGGTGAACGGTAAAGGTATTTGCTGAACTTGCACAGTGTTCTTCATCATCTGCCATATAATCACTGTCTATATATCCTATGCATGAGGCATATGCTTTTACATAGTATTTTCCGATTTCTACTGGAACTGTAACAGGAGCTTTTTTTGTTCCTTCTGCAATAACTGAACCAGACTGATCATAAACTTCATAAGAGATAGACGGATTTTTGGCAATTTTACTGCCTCCAACCTCAAGTCCGTTTTCGTTATGATAATTTTCACCGTCGTGAGAAATTACTAAATCAAAAGTACCTGTCACATCATCTGCAGAATAATCCGTTGCTGTTGAAGTAACATTAACAGATGGCGGTCGCAAGCGGTCAATAACATTTTCAACAGTAGCAGAAGTGCTAAAGTTCGCATCATCTTTAAGTTTGATTGTATAAGATATGGTGTTTGAAGCAATTTCTGAATCTGCATCGATGTCTGTGGTGTAATACAGTGGAAGATAGCCGTCAGCAGAAGAACCGGCCGTAAATACAGATTCTGAGCCGTCAAGATGACATAAAGCAGGTGGCGGAGTTACAGAAAGTTTAAGTCCTGTTGTATTGCCTTTGGAATCTGTAATTGAAATAGAGCCGCTTGAAAAATCAATATGATAAAGTTCATTGTCAATGTACAAATCTTTTGTATCTGCCTGATGAACAGTTCCGCTTAAATTTTTAATGTTGAAACATGCTACAAGATGAGCAGTTTTGCCAGAATTATTTGGAACCCCCTGGTCACGCTGAATTACAGCTCCCCGCATTCTTGGAGGTGCAGAGTTTACTGCAAGTTCCAGATGATATGGCTCAAATACGCGTTCTGTTTCTTGTTCAACAATTTTAATTGTACCCGAAATGTTTTTCTGTATGTTACCAGTTGGATTGCCCTCTTCGTCAAGTTCCTGAACTGCCCCCATCTCCAGTTCGTGGAGAAAGTCGTGGCTAAAGGTCATTGTCATTGATTTACCGTCTTCTGACTGCATAAAAGAGCAGACAGAGTCGGCCTGGAAACGCATGGCTACTTCCTTATGGTCAAATTCATACGAAAAAATAAGTTTATAGTGCTGGGGATTTCTAAGGTAAAAGGTTACAGTTTTATCTTCATTACTTTCAACGCATTCAATGCCGCTGATGTCTATTCCGATTGAATCCGTTTTAAAATCTTTGTCGATTGCTGCGGTCTCTGTGTATTTTACAAAAAAGCCCTCTAAGTCCAGATTAAAAAGATCACAGGAAATTAAGGAGAAGGATAAAAATAAACATGTTGTCAGCCCAAACAGGGACTTCAATTTACTATATTTTTTTATACTAAACATTTAAACTCCCTGTTATATTATAATTCGTTATATAGTGGCTTTCAAAGAGTTAAGAGTAAAAAAGTAAAAAAAGTAACGGTTTTCTTCTATAAAATAATCTTTTTTTATAGAGTCGATTAAATCATACAGTCGATGGCAAAGATTGATTTTATCAGTTCTTGTCCGGACAGGGGGATGTGTGTTATATGATGATTTTTGTACTACAGATATTCTTCTGAAGTATACAATTTAGTTTCAATAATGTAATATCTAGAACCATGGAAAATTTTGAACATATTTTTTTTGATTTTGACGGAACTATAATGAATACTTCTGAAGGAGTTTTTGAGGGATTTGATCGGGTTCGGGAATATTTTAATATTGAGCTTGAAGATAAAAGTGTCTATAACACAATGATAGGCCCTCCCTTATATGAAAGTTTTGACAGAGTTTTTCATCTGACAGGAAAGAAACTGGAAAAGGGAATAGAAGTATTTCATGATTATTATACTCCCATTGGACTTTACAAATGTAAGCTGTATGATGAAGTTGCTCCCCTGATAAAAAAATTAAAGGCAGCTGGAAAAAAGATTTATGTTGCTACATCAAAGCCTGAAGTGTATGCCCGTCAACTTCTGCAGAAATTTGGAATTGATAGTCTGTTTGATTTTATTGGCGGCGTTGATATGGAAGGTGTCCGTCGTGATAAAATTGATGTAATCCGCTATGTAATGGATACTAATAATCTGAACGATGTGAAAGATCAGTGCCTTATGCTGGGGGACACTCACTATGATATTGATGGTGCAAAGCTTGCAGGTTTAAAATCTATGGGGATTCTCTGGGGCTTTGGAAGTGAAAAATCTCTTCGTGAAAGTGGCGCTGATTATATTGCAAAAGATGCGGCACACGTTTATGAAATTTTAACCGGGAAATGAGTTTATACTTTGTAATCTGCTTTCGAAACAGAAGTGAAAAGTAGGATTGATTAATAATCTGGGAAGTTTTACGATTATTGAAAAAATTAAAAATAAAGGAAGTGTGTTTATGCTCAAACGAAAATTTTTATTAATAATTGCTTTTGTTTTATCACTTGGTTGTTTTGCTGGAGATTATGATTTAAAAAATGTTCCGGAAGATTTTATAGGAACTTATATTCCTGTTCAGATGGAAGTTTTTGTAAAAGAATATATGTCATATGAAAAGGCTTTATTTGCCATAGCAAAATCCCACTACGATATTTTACTGCTGAATAAAAATATCTGCTATTCTCAGGTTATGTTTGATGATGGTTATGCTGTAAAGTCAGAGGATTTTGAAAAATGGTCTTTTGTAAAGCGGGGAAATGAAAGATTCATTTTGGACGAAAATGGACTTTCATACAGACGCATATCAACTAAGAGTGATGATTATGACGCTTATGCAGAAAGGATTCTTTCATTAATATTTGTAGATGCTTCTCATGATAAAAATATCTGGATATCCGGAAAAGAAGTAAGTATTTATGGACATAAATATTATTTTCAGCTTTCTCCAAGTTATATGGATGAAGCCCGTGAAAACAATGCATTATATTTATCCGGTTGTCTTCTTAAAATAGAAGGGGTTGGTGCAAAAATCTATTCAGTCGTATCTGATGGAAATAGTCGCTGGGGTGATTTGTCACTGGGTAAAGTTGTACAGACTGTTTCTTTATTCTACTGGAATGACGAAAAATACCCTGATTTGAATGTGTACAAATATAAAGATTCTAAAAGTGATTTGAGACTGTTAAGAAATATCATATATGCAAAACATGGTTATGTTTTTAAGTCTGAAGATTTAAGCAGGATTTTTGATGCCTTTTACTGGTATGAACCGAATTTTGATTTCTCTGAAGATGATTTTTCAAACTGGGAAAAGAATATCCTTAAAGAAATTAAAAGGTATGAATCTGAAAATAAGTAATTAGTTCCATCAGATAAATTAGGGAAGACAGTCGTTGAAAAAATCTCCTGGAATTGTTACTATACTGTGCATGAAAGAGATTCAATTGAAATACGGCTGTAACCCTAATCAGAAGCCTGCTAGGGTTTATATGGATGAAGGCGATTTACCAGTAACAGTAGTTAACGGTAAACCTGGATACATCAATCTGCTGGATGCATTGAATGGCTGGCAGCTTGTTAAAGAACTTAAAGAAGCTACCGGACTTCCTGCTGCAACTTCTTTTAAGCATGTTTCTCCTGCGGGAGCTGCTGTAGGTAGACCTCTCTCAGATACTCTAAAAAAAATCTACTACACAGATGACGTTGAACTTACCCCTCTGGCTTGTGCATATGCAAGAGCTCGTGGTGCAGACAGAATGTCATCGTTCGGCGACTTTATTGCCCTTAGCGACAAATGTGATAAGGCAACAGCCCTTCTCATTAAAAAGGAAGTAAGCGACGGAATTATTGCTCCTGCTTACGATGATGATGCTCTTGAAATCCTTAAGGCAAAGAAAAAGGGAAATTACTGTGTTCTCCAGATTGATCCTGATTATGTTCCTGCTGATCTTGAAAAGAAGCAGGTCTTTGGAATTACTTTTGAACAGGGTCATAATTTTATAAAGCTTGATGATGAATGCCTTAAAAATGTAGTTACAGAAAAAAAGAATATTACTAAAGAAGAAAGAGATAATCTTCTTATTTCACTTATCATCCTCAAATATACTCAGTCAAATTCTGTCTGCTATGTAAAGGATGGACAGGCAATTGGTATTGGTGCAGGACAGCAGAGCCGCATTCACTGTACAAGACTGGCTGGTGATAAAGCTGATAAATGGTGGCTGCGTCAGTCTCCAAAAGTTCTGGGATTGCAGTTCCGTGATGACATTAAGCGTGCTGACCGTGATAACACAATCGATGTTTATACAAGCGATGACTATGAAGATGTTCTTGCTGAAGGCGTATGGCAGAATTTCTTTAAGGTAAAGCCAGAAGTTTTCACTCGTGAAGAAAGAAAAGAGTGGATTTCAAAAAATACAGACGTTGCTTTAGGAAGCGATGCTTTCTTCCCATTTGGAGATAACATTGAACGTGCTCATCGTTCAGGGGTTACTGTTATTTCACAGCCAGGTGGTTCTGTTCGTGACGACAATGTAATCGAAACCTGTAACAAGTACGGAATTGTTATGTCGTTCAGCGGTGTAAGACTTTTCCATCATTAATCTGATTTTACAGCTAATGCTTAAAAAATAATAAGGCCGGACTTTTAGAAATGAATCGATTTTCAAATTCTGAAAGTCCGGCTTTTTTATTTTCCAAGCGCTTTTCAAATTTCCACGTCAGAAATTATAAAAGTTGTAATTGAGTTTGGCGCTAAGTTTGCATCAAAAGTTTTATCGTCAAATACAATTATCTTTTCTTTAAGCTGTGCTAAGCTTTCCCCTTTGCGTTTATCTCCACTAGTGCGAACAAGTGTAACCTCTGTACCTGTTTTGGAAAAAGAGAATTAATAAAATCGAATATTTATTTTTTATGTAAGATAATAAATATATTCTCAAAATGGAATAAAAAAAATTATTCATTTAACTGAAAAAAAAGCACTAAACTGAAAAAAGAAAGACTTGCGTGTAGAAAAAGTTAGAATGATAATTAGATATTATGAAAAAAAAGAATTTATTATTTATTACTTTTCTTATACCATTGCTGATTCAGGTTTCATGTAAAAATAAACAACCTGAAATTATATATAATACTGAAATACCATTAGCAGATATAAATGATAAGGAATGGGATTTTTCAAGATTTTATACAACAGGATGTATTGATCATCCAGTAGTACATTTAAAAATAGGAAAGTCGACTTATTATTTTTTGGTTGATACAGGTTCTCCTTCGAATCTTTTTTGGGGAATTCCGGATGACTCAATGGAAATAAATGAAGGTGGAAATGTAAAAACTTATGGAACTAATATAAAGATTGATAATAATTTTGTCCGTATATGTTTTTCTGATAAATGGTCCAAAGAATTAAAGCAATATTTTAAACCGAATGTTATCGATGGAATTATAGGAGAAGACTTTTTACAGAATTATAATAATGTGGTATTTGATTTCAATAACGGAAAAATTTGTTTCGATGCAGAATCTATAAGTGATGATAGTACACCATTGTTGTCTTTATCTCCATATTATCCTTGTATTGAATTTACAGCTTCTGGCAAAACAGAATATGGAATAATAGACACAGGTTCATCAGTTTTTTCAATTAGAGAAAATTTTGGAGATGGAAAATCTTATTTTAATAGTAAAGAATTTTATGATGCTGCACGTGGAAAAGAGAAGTTAAAAAAGAGTTTTAGAAATAATCCAATAATTAAGGATATAAAAATTGTTAATCAAAAATACAAAGAAACATTGGCCTTTGAATGGGATTCGAATTCTATTGTATCGCTTGAGTCAATCCTTCCATTAAGCCGTAACCTTTCTGGCTTAGGAAATTGTTTTTGGAATGGACACGTAATTCAGTTGGACTTTTATAATAATGTATTTAGAATAAAATAATGGAGCAAGGGAAAATTGCCTAAAACCCTGTAACAAGTACGGAATTGTTATGTCGTTCAGCGGTGTAAGACTTTTCCATCATTAATCTGATTTTACAGCTAATGCTTAAAAAATAATAATGCCGGATTTTCAGAAATGAATCGATTTTCAAATTCTGTAAGTCCGGCTTTTGTATTTCCCAGTGTTTTTCAAATTTCCACGTCAGAAATTATAAAAGTTGTAATTGAGTTTGGCGCTAAGTTTGCATCAAAAGTTTTATCGTCAAATACAATTATCTTTTCTTTAAGCTGTGCTAAGCTTTCCCCTTTGCGTTTATCTCCACTAGTGCGAACAAGTGTAACCTCTGTACCTGTTTTGGAAAAATCAGAGAGGTCATAAGTGTAAGGAGAGACATTGTTACTTGAGTTGACTGCAACGATTACAAGTTTTTTCGATAGAGAATCATAAGCGGCAATATTTCTGTTTGATGTAGTATAAATGATTTTTGAGCCTGGACGAATAAACTTTGTAAATTGTCCAAATCCAAAATATTTTTGAGTTAGAATAATTTCCTGTCTGTCATGATTTGCAGTTGCAAGTCCCCAGAATCCTTTTTTGTAATCTGGAGCTCCACCGTCTGCTTTACCATTGTACCCTTCCTGTGAAACATGGGAGTCAATGACCTGCCATAATATCCAGGCACTAGGTTTGAGGCCGTTCATGTCTTTTATGATTTTTTCAGCAAGGCCTAGAGCGGGTGCCATTTCTCCGGCATTTACTCCGCTGGTATAAGATCCATCAACTTCTGACATCCACAGATTTTTTCCTTCAGCGGCGGCAAGAGAATTTAATTCACTTAATTTAGTGCCGTTGTAGGTATGGGTATCTATACGGTGGATAGAATCTTTTGCTTGGTCAGAAAGTGCCAGATAGGAATCAATCTGATTGTCAACGCTGGTTTCATCTGTCCCTGCAACTAATACGGAATTCAGGCCTTTTTTATCCAGAGCTTCTCTTGTAAGTGTAAGAATTTTTGACTGGGATTCGCCTTTTGAAAAATGACAACCTTCCTGTTTATTACTCAGGGCATGCCAGAAATTTGTATCCGGTTCGTTCATTGGTTCAAGACTTTGAATTTTAATTCCGTCCAGTATTTGAAGATTGTAAGTTACTTCTGCAAGGTAATGGGCAAAATCATCATAACATTCACTTTTCAGATTATCATCTGTTGGAACAAAGGCTCCGGATGAACAGCCGCTTTCTGTCATAAAATACGGCGGAGAATTAGAAAAAGCTTCAACAATAAGATTGTCTGGACAGGCTATTTTGATTTCCCGCAAAACGTTACGTTGCGTTGCATCACTGTTCCAGTCATAAACATATGTTTTAGAGTCCGGGTCAAAATGCATAAAGCCATCCATATTTGAATCGCTTCGTGTAATATGATCATGAGAAGGATCATCTCCTCCACCAATATTATAACGGGCAATGTTTAGGCCGATTCCTTTTTCCAGAGAAAAAAATGCTTCTGCGGCCTGGCGACTGAGTTCATTTGAATACCCAATTCTGTTTGCCCACCAGCATAGACTGGTTCCCCATCCTTCAAAAATTCCATTGTTAATGGAAGAAATATTATCCGGATCGATTTTGATTAGATTTTCATTTACCATAGATTTTCGCTGATGTGATTTGCATGAAGATAATGAAAAAAGTAAAATAGAGCACAATGATAGAGTTATGATATTTTTCATATAGTTTTATATTACAATTGCAAATTGCCGGTGTCAAATTTTCTTTCACAGAATCCCTCTAATATGCTATGATGCTCCCATGAGTACAGACAGACAGTTTAATTTTCATTTTGTTCCAGTAAAAGGCTGGATGAATGATCCTAATGGATTGATTTATGCAGACGGTAAGTATCACATTTTTTTTCAATATAATCCTGAATCTACAGTCTGGGGACCTATGAACTGGGGGCATGCAGTTAGTCAGGATTTGCAGCACTGGAATCAACTTGAAAATGCAATTGAAGTTGATGAGAATGGCTATGCTTTTTCCGGTTCAGCAGTCACTTTGAAAGAACAGGGGCCTTATTATCTTCTATATACAAGTCATAATCCTCAGAGTGGGGAACAGCAGCAGTGCCTTGTTGAATCTGAAAATCTGGAAACTTTTAAGAAGTATGAAAAAAATCCTGTAATAAAAAATCAAAAGAATGAAAAGGGCTACAAAAAAGATTTTCGTGATCCTAAAGTTTTTTCTTCACCAGATAACAATTCTTTTGTGGCAGTAATTGCGGCGGGTAAAATAATCGAGTTTTATTCAACTGATGATTTTAAGAACTGGTCTTTTGCCGGCAGCTTTAATCCTCAGGAGTACGGACTTGAAGGAATTTGTGAGTGCCCGGATTTGCTTTATTTTCCATCCCAAAATCAGAATGATAAAAAAAATGGAAAGTGGATTTTGCTTTTCAGTATGATTTTAACTGAAGACTGCATGAAGGCACACAATTATTCCAGAGAAAAACTTGTTTTCTATTTTACAGGTGATTTTGACGGAAAGACTTTTACAGTGAATCCTGATAAAAAAGAAGCACTGCTTCTGGACTATGGGCCTGATGCTTATGCTTACACTTCTTTTGCCGGCGTAAAGGAACCGGTGCTTATGGCCTGGGGTGAAAACTGGGATTATGCTGCCAGAACTCCTGCTGAAAATTATCGTGGAAAAATGACAGCTCCCCGGATTTGTATTCTGCAGTCTAATGAAGATGAAGAATATCTCTGTCAGATTCCATATTTGCCGGAAGAGGTTCTGGATAATAATTCTAATCTTTATAACTGTGCTGTTGGCGAAAGTATTGTTTATGAAAACGATTTGGGGCAAAGTCTTTCAATCACTGTGGAAGAAAAAGAAATAGTTGTTGAAAGAAAAGGTTGCGGCACGGAGAAATTTGCACCTGAACTTTCCGTCCAAAAATACAATCGGTTTACTGCGCCAAGAAAATGGGCTGACGGAGGAACAGGTGTAATGGTTCTTGAAGACAAGGGGTACTTTGAAATTTTCTGCGAAGGCGGACTGACAGTGTTCAGTGTGGACACCTGGGCTGATGCACCCCTTGTTTGTAAAAAGAATCTTAGTCTTGATGATCAGCTGGAGTGGTAGCCTGATTTTTGGAAGCAAGGCCTGCAGCTTTAGAAAAAACTTTTTCTATGTACTGGGCCTCGCTTTCGGAAAGGGCTGCCCTGGAAAGAATATTATTCCAGAAGTTTTCCATATCTTCACGGCCGGTCACTTTAAAAAATCCAATATCCTGAAGTGAGTCTGCAATGGTGTCAACGGTTTTGTCCAGGCGCTCCCTTGTAATCGGCAGGTAGCCGGTTTTCTGTCTGCTTGTTGAACGGAAGAAGTGGTAGCACATAATCTGAACCGCATGGCTTAAATTCAGAGAACCGAATTCTTCACTTGAAGGAATTGTGACTGCCAGATTACATTCGTTAAGTTCATCGTCTTCAAGACCGGTGCGTTCGTTGCCAAAAACAAGAGCAAGTTTCTGACCGTCCTGTTCTTCTCCATTTCCAGTAATTCTGTCAGCAAAATCTGTTAATTCTTCCGGCAGAAGAAGTTTTCCCTGGCGTTTCTTTCCTTTACGGCGGGTTGTTCCTGCTGCAAAAGCACAGTCTTTTACTGCATCAGTGATAGAATCAAAAAACTGGGCATTTTGATAAATATCAAAGGCATGAATTGAAAGAATTCGAACTCTTTCTTCGTCTATATCCTCTTTTTTTGCAACAATGCGGAGAGTATGAATTGAATTGTTTGCCATAGCTCTGCATACGGCACCAATATTACGGCTTTCTTCAGGTCTGTCTAAAACAACGACAACATTATTAAGATTCATGTAAAAAATATACTCTTAAAAGTGGAAATTTGGAATTACTTTCCTTATAATATACGTATGGAAGAAAGTGATAACTTTGTAGGGAAGACCGCACTTATTGTTGGAGGCACCCGGGGCACAGGTAAAGAAATTGCCTTTATGCTCAGGGATATGGGGGCTTCTGTATATGTGACCGGCCGCTCATCAGCTTTTAAAGCAGAAGATAAAATCCATTATATTTGTTCCGATTTGGAAAAGGAAACTTTCGCTTCACTTGAAAGAGAAGAAATCCTTCAGGTAATAAATTGTACTGATATTCTGGTTTACTGCTGCGGTCCCTTTCTTCAGAAAACAATTGCCCAGACTTCGGCAGATGATTGGGAGAAAATGGCTGTAATGAATTACGGATTGCCAGGTGCTTACCTGAGTTCAGTTCTGAATCATCAGGTGGAGCAGGGGTGGGGAAGAAATGTTCTCTTTGGAGGGACCCGCACCGAATCTGTAAAGGCTTACAAAACCAACTGTGCCTATGCTGGTGCAAAAACCGGTTTAAGTGTTCTAGTTAAATCTGCTGCTGCTCAGTATGCTCAGTCTGGCATTACGGTGAATGGAATTTGTCCAGGTTTTACTCACGATGCCCCTGAAAATACTCAAAATATCAGCGAAAGACAACTTGCATATAATGTTCGGACACTTTTATGCCGAAAAGAACTTAATGGTGTTCTTCTGAATGCGGATTTTGGCTGGAATCCATGATTGGAGTTCTTGGAGATATTAGACATTAAGTTTGACAGAATCGTGCAGATTAGATAGAATATAGATTGAATAATTGGAGTTAGAAGGCGGATATCATGGCGAATAATGAATTAGTTCCTGGCTTTGACGAGGACAGAGAGGACAGCTTAAAGATTCAGTTGCAGAAGCTGGATGATGTGGCAAGCTGCATTATCATTACATTAAACGGCTATATTGATACATATAATTCAGTGTTTTTTCAGAAGCAGGTAGGTAAGATTATTTCAGCAGGATTCGTTAATTTGATTTTTAACTGTGCTAGCCTTAACTATGTTTCTTCTACTGGTATTGGTTCATTTACTTCTTTCCTTAAACTTGTAAAACCTAAGGGCGGAGATGTTGTTCTTATGAACATTCAGCCAAAGGTTTATGAAGTATTCTCTCTTCTGGGATTCAGTCAGTTCTTTAATATTAAGGATACACTTTCTGAAGCAGAAGAGTTCTTTAAAAAGGGTGCTCCAGTTGAATCATCTGTATTCCCTAAGATTTTTGCCTGCCCGGTTTGCAGCAAGAAGCTTAAGGCTACAAAGAGCGGTCGTTTCCGCTGTTCAGACTGTAAGTCAATTCTGGCAATTGATCAGGGTGGTCACGTATTCCTTGGCTGATTTTGGTCTGAATCATTTTAAGCGAAAATCAACACGGTGCTTCAAAAGAGGCACCGTTTTTTTTTATTACCATGAACAAAATCAAATAGCAGGCAAATAAAATACTTTCGTTGAGTTTTGCCTTATTCCGTGTTATTCTTGTAGCAAATGAGTAATTCTGGAAGAACCGGGCTGAATCTATTAATTCGGGCTGTTTTATACACAATAATTTTAACTTTTTCGGCAGCGCTTTTTGTTTTTGTCTTTGATTCCTGTCAGTCGCTGGCTGTACATGGATATATGATAAAAATGCCTTTCAAAGCTTTTATTATCTTTGTCCTGACTTTTTTACCTTTTGGTCTGCAGTCAACAACTCTTTTTCTTCTATATTATTTAATCAGACACGGCTCTTACAAAATTATTCCAGTTATTGTATTTGTTGTTATCAACCTTGTATTGTGGTTTTTGCTCAGCCCTCTTTCTGTAAAATTAAAGGATAAGATGGTTGAAAATAATGCCGCTCTTTTCAGTAAGGAAGCTCTGGCTGAAGGTTACGGTGAAGAAAATGGTACTTTCAAAAATCAGGGCTCTTATGTTTATTATTTTTCCATGGCAGGGGAAGGTGATCGCAGTCCTGGATTTGTAATTGACCTGGACGCTCTGGAAAAGAAGGGGGAAGTTTTCCAAAGCGGCAAATACAGCGGCATGGTTGAAAAGATGAGCGACACTCTGGTGGAAGATGCAATACAGACTCCAAAGGCTACCGACTGGATAATTGACCGTTTTGTAAATCTCTTCAGTCTGGAAAACACTCTTTTACATCTGGACTGGGCTTACTGGCTGAGTTTTGCATCCCTTGCACTGGTTCTTATAAGTCTTCTGGCATTCCGTAATTTTTCCCAGTGGAGACTGATGAATTGGGTAATAATCAGCATACTGTTCCTGGCATTCCTTGTCTTTAACTATTATGCCTGGATTCCGGATTCCTTTATGAATGGCTTCCGGGAAAAGATTAACGGCTGGCTCAAGTTCATTCCTTTTGTACATAATCAATTTGCAATTTTCTTTAATCTTATATTTACTATACTGCTGTCTGTTACAGGAATCATTGTTGATGTTAAGGGCAGGGCTCGATTCGCGGAGGATAATTGATGAAAAAACTTCTGCTTACTTTAGGAATTTATTCCCTGCTGATTTTTATTGCATGCATTATCATTTCCAATGTCTGGACCGGAAACCTGCCAGCGCTGGCTACACTTTCTGTTAAGCCATATAAATTTGCCCGTGCAATTCTCTGGTTTCTGGAACTTCTTCCTGCAATCCTGATGAGCGGAGTTCTTCTTGGCTGCTGCATTCAGTGGAAATCGCAGACTTCTGCTGCTGCAACAGAGAAGCCTTTTTCGGAAGTTCAGTGGGGCCGTTACAGAAAGCTCTTTGTTTTTGCCTTAATCATCACTTTGATTTTAACTCTGGTTCAGGGACTTTTTGTCCCTTCCCTGGAAAGAAAACAGGAAGAGCGGAGAAATGAACCTGCCCTGCTGGAAAAAAGTCTGGGGCTGGCAGAAAAACTTTTGTATGAAGAAGATAAACCTCTCCTTGCTGTTCAATATGCAGAAATTGCTTACAAGATTAATCCGGAAGACAGCAGAGTTGTAAAAATCTACAAAGAGACTCACGAAAAATTTGAAACCATCCGTATGGAACTGGAAGAAAAAAAGGCTGAAGAAGAAGCTGCCATTAAGGAAGAGGGAGAACAGGCTCCTGTAAATGAAAGCCCTGCAGATGCCGCTCCAGAAAATGAATCCCTCCTGCCAGCGGAAGAAAATATACCTCCTGTGGAAGAAGCCGTAACAGCGGCCCCAGAAACTGAGGTCAGCCAAACAGAGAAAACTGCATCTGAAAATCTTCCTGCTTCAAAAGAACTCCTCTTTCCTATTGAAGATATAATGGCTGCTACAGATGCCGGTCTTTTATCAGAAGAAATTCAGGCTGCAAATGGAAAGGTTGAAAATCTGCTGAGTGCAGATGGCTTCGGTTCAAAGGAAATGCTGGAAAAGGCAGATCAGGCTGCAGAAGAAGGCCGCTGGTTTGATGCACATTACTGGGCAAGCCAGGCAGTTAAGGCATGCCGCAAAACTGATACAAATTATCCCATCGCCGTTGAAGCTGCAAATCAGGCCTGGAGCAAAATTTCAAATCCTGCAGGTTTTGGCAATGAAGAGCAGCGCAAATATTATAATCAGAAAAGACTTGGCTATACTGCTTTAAATAACGGTGACTTCCTCCGTGCCTATTATATTTATGAAGAACTGGCAGAAAATCCAGAGCATGCAGAAGACCCGGATGTTATCCGCTATCTGACTCTGTCAAAGGAAACTCTGGAAAACCAGTATTTCTTTATTGATGAAAAAAATCTCATGGAAAATGTCATAACCGATAAAGACATCTACTTTGAACTTGAAAAGTCTGATGGCTGCAAAGATGTTTTCTTTATTGGACAGATGGCAAAAATTAAGGAAGATGGTGGAATGGTCCGCTACCTGCAGGATTTTAATTTTGCAGAATTCGGGGAAGATGGAAAGCCGCTTTATTCATACTACGTTCCTTTTGTAAAAGCTGTGGCTCTTCCTGTGAGCACTTTCTCCGAAGAACAGAGAAATTCCCTTGGTATTTCAAAGAAATGGAAAAATATTCCTCAGCTTTATTTGTATTCTGTAGACAGAAAAACTGAAGGTTCTGTTTCTCAGCCGGTTTACGAAAAATATGATAAGGGCATAAAAATACCTGGTGAAAAAATTCAGCTTCTTTCTATGTCTTTTGATGATTTTGATATGCTGGATTCAGTTGCAGCGGGACCGGCCGAAATGGGCATTAGTAAACTGTTTAAGTTCTGTAAAAATCCATGTGATTTTGGCTTTACTAAATCAACTTACATTCAGTCTTTTGTAAGCAGAATAACTTATCCTCTGCTTCTTCTTACAATGCTGATTTTCTGCGGAATTATGGCCTGGAACTACGGCTTTACAAGAGAAGATGCTTTGTTTAAGTTTAAGTATCTCTTTACAATTCCACTGCTCTTTTTCATTGCATTTGTGGCTTTTGAAGTGCTGGAATATGCCTTTATGCTGCTGAATTTTGTTCTTGTTGGGGCTGTGGGTTTTTCTGCCCTCTACATTGTGCTGGTTTTGTATTTTGTTCTGCTTGTGGCTGTAAGTTTGATTTTCGTTTCAAGAAAAAATCTTTCATAAAAAAGAGGCCGCTGTTTTGTTCAGCAGCCTCTATTGAAGAATCCTTTTTTATGGATTTATTTTACTTCAACTCTTTCAATATGAGCACCAATACTCTTTAATTTAGCAACAAGGTCTTCGTATCCTCTTTCAATCTGATAGATGTTGGAGATTTTGCTTTCACCATGTGCTGCAAGAGCGGCGATTACCATTGCCATGCCGGCGCGTACGTCTGGAGAAACAAGGTGCTCTCCATGGAGGGTACTTGGTCCGGAAACAACGGCTCTGTGAGGATCACAAAGGGTGATTCTTGCTCCCATGCTGATAAGTTTATCAACAAAGAACATGCGGCTTTCAAACATTTTTTCGAAAATGAGAACAGTACCTTCTACCTGGGTGGCAACAACTGTCATAATTGAAGTTAAATCTGCAGGGAATCCAGGCCATGGGGAATCATCAATTTTTGGAATCATTCCGCCTAAATCCTGATTTACTTTCAGTTCCTGGTTTGGAGCAACAGTGAGTGTATCTCCTTCAACTGTCCAGCGGATACCGATTTTCCTGAAGGAATTTTTAAGTGGTCGCAGCTGTCGTTCATTTACGCCTGTAATTGTAATTGAACCTTTTGTTGCGGCGGCAAGTCCAATGTAGGAACCAATTTCCATAAAATCAGGTCCAATTGTAAAGTCGCAGCCATGGAGCTTTTCTACTCCGTCAATCTGAAGAATGTTAGAACCAATGCCGGAAATCTTTGCACCCATTGCATTAAGCATAAGGCAGAGATCCTGAACGTGAGGTTCAGAGGCAACATTTGTAATTTCAGTATGACCTTCTGCAAGAACCGCTGCCATAAGAGCGTTTTCAGTTGCAGTAACGGATGCTTCATCCAGGAATATTTCTTTTCCTACAAGTTTATTTGTTGTAAATTCAAATCTCCCGTTTGTAGTAATGCGGACACCTAATTCTTCCAGTGCAAGAAAGTGTGTGTCCAGACGGCGGCGGCCAATAACGTCCCCTCCAGGTGGAAGCATAGAGGCCTTTCCTGTACGGGCAACCAGTGGTCCTGCAAAAAGAATAGAACCTCTCAGGCGTTTGCTCATTTCGTCAGGGATATTTGTAGTCTTTAAATTTGAAGCATCAATTTTCCATGCATTTTTTTCAATTTTTTCAGCTCTTACTCCAAGAGATTCCAGAATAGTAAACATTACGCCTGTATCTTCAATTTCCGGAATGTTTCTAAGAATGACTGTCTCTTCTGTAAGAGTGGCTGCGGCAATACAAGGAAGGGCTGCGTTTTTGTTTCCGCTGGCCCTGATTGTACCCTTTACCGGGAATCCGCCTTCAATATGATATTCGTACATAAATCTTTCCTTATTAAGGGTATTATTTTACCCATTATACAGTATTTTTCAGTTTGTGGTATTGATTTTGCCTAATTCAATCAAAACCTGAGTTGCAGCTGCCATCTGACTTAAACTTACCCATTCATTTCTTGAGTGATAGCTGTGACCGCCTGTAAAAATATTTGGTGTTGGAATGCCCATTTCTGTAAGGCGGGAACCGTCAGTTCCTCCGCGGATTGGGACGAATTTTACAGGAACCGATGCCTGCTCGTAGGCTTTTACCAGATTTTCTACAACCTGAGGAGCTTTATCCATTCCTTCCTTCATATTCAAATACTGCTGCTCGCTGGTAACCTGAGCCTTGCCTCCAAAAAGCTGGGCCTGGGTATTTGCCAGTAATTCTACGTTAGCAAGGCGTTCTTTCATTCCTTCCATTGTAAAGTCACGGAGGATAAGGCTGACTTCTGCTTCTTCAATTCCACCTTCAATCTTCATAGGACAATAAAAGCCCTGGTAACCGTCTGTAGTTTCCGGCATCTGGTGGCGGGGAAGATTTGCAACAAAAGCTGAAGCAATATTGATTGCGTTTACCATATCAGGTCTTGCATCTCCAGTATGCTTTGATTTACCGGTGAAAGTAACATCAGCCTTATAAGCGTTGAAACATTCTTTTTCCAGTTCTCCCAGGTGGCCGCCGTCAACAGTGTAGGCATATTTTGATTTGATTAAATCCACCGGTACATGATCCATTCCATGACCAGTTTCTTCATCAGGAGAAAAAATCACTTCAATTGGACCGTGCTTTACTTCCGGATGCTGAACAAAATATTCCAGCATTGTCATAATTGCAGCAACGCCCGCTTTGTCATCTCCTCCAAGAAGAGTATGTCCTGTACTTGAAATGATTGTGTCCTTTTCTTCACCTGCCAGAGCCAGTGCCTTGTCTTTTGCCGGGTCAAGAACATTTCCGTATGGCAGGGTGATTGCTTTTCCGTCGTAATTTTCGTGAACAATAGGATTAACATCTTTTCCGGTAACTTCTTCTACTGTATCAATATGGGCAAGAAGGCAGTATGGAGGATTGTTTTCCTGTCCGGCAGAGGCCTTGAAAAATCCGTAGGTATAGCAGAAATCTGTAGTCTGAACATTTTCCAGTCCCAGTTCCTTGAGCTGAGAATTAAGGAGTTTTGCAAGATCCCACTGACCAGGAGTTGAAGGTTGAATGCCCTTGTCAGCCTGTTCGCTGTTACTTTCAGTGTAGATTTTTGCGTAAGAAATAAAGCGTTCCTTTAGAGACGCAGTAAATGGTTCGTTTAAGTAGTCTGTGATTTTCATAAGTAATCAAAATCATAAACCATTTACATAAAACTTGGAAGATGTTGATTTTTGTTGATAAATAATCATCAAAAGTGTGATAAATTGAAAAAAATATCACAATATTTATTGACCTAGGTGGCTTATTTCCTTAATATACTGACATCAACACGGGTTGACGCTAGCAATCAATTTGTTGATAAATCAATGGTAGTAGTTGACCAAAGATTTCATAATTTTTTTTATACCTCCTTTTAATATATAATAAAAAGTTGTACGCAGAGCCAGCAGTGAAGTTTTCATTGCTGGCTGATTTTTTGCTCCCGAACGCCTGCTGCGTGGCTCCAATCCCTAGCCCGGAAAATATAAAAATGTGTAAAATTTATCAAAAAAATGCTTAAAAATGTGTAAAATTAAGCGAAATTCTCTTTAATTTTGTGTAAAAATTCCTTAATATTCATGTATGTACAGAAAGGCTTTGCTTAAACTTGCAGAATGGAAATCCTCATCCCGAAGAAAACCTCTTGTTTTGAAAGGTGCCCGTCAGGTAGGAAAAACCTGGCTTATGAAAGAATTTGGTAGACTGCATTATGAAAAAACTTTTTATTTTTCTTTTGAAAAGGATGTGGAACTTGCAAAGATTTTTGCCACTAATAAAGATCCTTACAGAATAGTTTCACTTTTGGGAACAATCAAGAATGATAAAATCGAAAAGGAAAAACATCTGATAATTTTTGATGAAATTCAGGAATGTCCAGATGCACTTAATTCCTTAAAATATTTTTGCGAAGATGCCAATGACTATCACATAGTCGCCGCAGGGAGCCTGCTGGGAACATTGCTCTCAGAGCCGATGAGCTATCCTGTTGGAAAAGTTAATCTTCTAAATGTTTATCCTATGGATTTTGAAGAATTCCTTGGAGCGGTAAATCCGCCGCTCTTAAAATATCTTGAAGAAACACCGCCACAAGAAATCATCGCGATTCAACATACAAAACTTATAGACCAGTATCATGATTATCTGATAGTCGGAGGTCTTCCTGAATGTGTTGCAAGCTGGGCAGATGAAAAAAATTCCGGAACCGTTTTGCAGATTCAAAAAGAACTCCTTTCCTTGTATGAAAATGATATTGCAAAACATAATAAAAAAATCGATGCAGGGCGTATTTTACTTGTGTTCAAAAGCCTTGTGACTCAGCTTTCCAAAGAAAACGAGAAATTTATATATGGTTGTGTAAAACAGGGAGCTCGTGCCCGCGAATTCGAGGTGGCTATAGAATGGCTTGTAAGTGCAGGGCTCGTTCTTCGAATTTATGATGTAAAAAAGCCGGAAAGCCCGCTAAAAGTATTCGAAGATTTTTCAAGTTTTAAGCTTTTCTTTTTTGATGTAGGGTTAGCAAAATGTGCCGCACAGGTTCAGAATAAACAGATTGTGCTTGATTCTGATTTTCAGTTCAAAGGTGCTCTTACGGAAAATTATTGCTTGCAGCAGTTTCATTCAAATCTTGAAAACCCCATTCATTATTACTCACCGGCTCAAAATTACGAAGTGGATTTCCTTTTACAGGATGAAATGCAGATAATTCCAGTTGAATGCAAAGCAGGCGGAAATGTAACATCTGCCAGTTTTAAGCGCTACCGAAGGGAAGAAAAACCGGAACTCGCAATAAGATTCTCCACCCTGCAATACAAAAAACAGGAAGAAATGATTAACATGCCTTTGTATCTTGCCTGCAGGATTAATAAAGAAATTAAATAGAAGATTCTTTATCTGGGGGCTCCCCGTCGGTGGCTAAAGCCACCTTACCCAGTTTTTGCTAAGCAAAAACTGTCGGGTCGGGCTTTTGCGCCATTCCGCGCTAGCCGCGCTCCATTCGTCCGCAACCTACGGTTGCTTCCCGAGTTTGCTTTGCAAACTCGCTCGATAATTTTTCGCGAGTTTTCGTAGAAAACTCGGTAAGGTCGGCTTGCCGACCGACGAACGCCTGCGGCGTGGCTCCAATCCCTAGCCTGGAAAACACATTGTGTTAAAAAAAATGCGTAAATACGCAAAAATTTCAGAGCTAAAAGTTGCCAATTTTTCTCTCTACCTGTATAATGAACTGAAAAAAATGCGTATTTATGCAAATATTTAGAGGGTTGAAAGTGATTGAAAGACCACGTTATTTAGAAAAATTAATCTCAAAACGGGAGAATGGGCTTGTAAAAATTATTACAGGAAACCGCCGTTGTGGAAAGTCATATCTTCTGTTTGTTATTTATCATCAGTATTTAATCAATAATGGAGTAAAACAAGAGCAGATTATAGAACTTGCGCTTGACGAAACTGCAAATGCTAAATACCGCAATCCAATAGAACTTGATAAATACATTCGTTCCCTGGTTTCTGATACCTCAAAGCAATATTATATATTCCTTGATGAAATTCAGAAAGTTGAGGAAATACAAAATCCGTACCTTCCAAATTCAGACGCGAAAATCACATTTGTAGACACTGTTCTTGGTTTTATGAAGCTTCCTAATGCTGATATTTACATAACAGGAAGCAACTCTAAAATGCTTTCATCTGACATAGTAACGGAATTCCGCGACAGAGGAGACGAAGTTAGAATCTATCCCTTATCATTCAGCGAATTCTACAGCGCATATAAAGGTGATAAAAGCAAAGCCTGGCGTGAGTATTACACATACGGAGGAATGCCGCTCGCCGTGACAAAAAAGACTCCGGCAGAAAAAAGTAAATATCTTAAGGATTTATTCACTGGTACTTACATAAAAGATGTCCTTGAACGTCATAAAGTAATTAATGACAGTTCAGATCTTGAAGAATTACTAAATGTAATTTCATCTTCAATAGGCTCTCTAACAAATCCTTTAAATCTTTCAAATACTTTTAAGACTGTAAAAAAAAGAAATGTTGCTCCAGAAACAGTCAGCCTTTACCTCGAATATTTTAAGGATGCTTTTTTAATCGACAGTGCAGTCCGATATAACGTGAAAGGCAAAAAATATATCAGTACGCCTCTCAAATATTATTTTGTAGATGTGGGTTTACGCAATGCAAGATTAAATTTCCGTCAGCAGGAAGAAAACCACATAATGGAAAATATCATTTTTAATGAACTGAAAATCCGAGGTTTTGATGTTGATGTTGGAGTAGTTGAGCATAATACAAAAGATGCGCGGGGAAAAAGTCAGCGAAATTATCTGGAAGTTGACTTTATAGCAAATATGGGCAGCAAACGTTTTTATATACAGTCTGCCCTAAATATTGATGACCAAGAAAAAAAGCAGCAGGAAATCAATTCCCTCTGCCGGATAAACGATTCATTCAAAAAGTTTGTAGTAATAAAAGACAACATAGAACCCTGGCAGGATGACAAAGGAATTCAATATATAGGAATTGAGCAGTTTTTACTTGAAGAAGACTGGCTTAGGTAGAGGAAGATCAATACTTTTTTTTGTTTTTGTGGTATAATGATTGTCATTACATTGGGATAATTGTTTTTGGGAGGAAAAAATCTTGCGTGCAATAGACTTCTTCTGTAAAGGAAAACTATGGCTTATATAGACATTTTTGCAGGATGTGGCGGATTGTCAGTTGGTCTGTATAATGCAGGCTTGCATGGTTTGTTTGCCATAGAAAAAAATAAAGATGCATTTTCTACTCTCAAGTGCAATCTTATTGATAATAAGCATCATTTTGATTGGCCGGCTTGGCTTGATGTTAAAGAGCATGATATAAATAAAATTATTGAAGAAAAAAAAGAACAGTTGATAGCTTTACGTGGACAAGTTGAGCTTGTCGCAGGCGGGCCGCCATGTCAAGGCTTTTCTTTGGCTGGTAAGCGAGATAATAAGGATGTCCGCAATAAGCTTGTAAAATCATATATAAAATTTATTGATTTGGTTCAGCCAGAGGCCCTTATCTTTGAAAATGTACATGGTTTTACTGTTAATTTCAAAGGAAAGCAAGGATGCATAAAAAAATACTCATCTTATGTAATCGAAAAACTTGAAGAATTAGGATATCATACCGATTCAAAAATCATTGATGTTTCTGAATACGGTGTTCCGCAAAAAAGGCACAGGTTTATTCTCGTTGCAATGAAAAATCATAATCCAACAGATGTTTTTGCTCGATTGGAGCAGAATAAACAGGCTTTTTGTAATGAAAAAGGAATCGGAATTTCTACTTCAATTCGTGATGCAATAAGTGATTTAGAAAAATCAAATGGAACTTGCCAATCTCCTGATACAAAAAGCTTTCAGGCTGGTTTATACGGAAATGCCGAATCTGGATATCAGCGTTTAATGCGAAAAGGTATAGAGAATCATAATGTGGCGGTAGACAGTCATCGTTTTGTAAATCATACAGAAACAATTATTCAGCTTCATAATGATTTATTACATAATGCGCCTCGTGGAAAGAGAATAACTCCAAAAGATGGAATCGTAGAGAATTTAAAAAGACGTGGAGTAACAGTTCTTGATGGTAATTCACAGGCACCAACGATAACATCAATCCCAGATGAACTTGTTCATTATGAAGAACCACGAATTCTCACCGTTAGGGAACAGGCAAGGCTTCAGAGCTTTCCTGACTGGTATGAATTCAAAGGAAAATACACTTCTGGTGGAAAGCGAAGAAAAATGGAAGTACCTCGTTATACTCAGGTTGGAAATGCTGTTCCACCTTTGTTTGCTGAACAGATTGGTCTTGCTTTGATGGAGGTGCTGCATGGATAAATCTTTATCTTTTCGTATAAGCTCAGGATTAAAAAATATCATTGGAAGAGAACTTATAAGTGATAAATACATTGCTATATTCGAATTAGTAAAAAATTCTTACGATGCAGGCGCAGAAACTGTCTCAATATCATATTCTGTTGATGAAAGTTATTCTCCCTTTATTACTATTAGTGATGATGGTGTGGGGATGAATTATGACGATATAGTCAATAAATGGTTGTTTGTTGCCTATTCTGAAAAAAAGCCTAAGAATCGGCCATCTTCATATATTGATTATTTTAAGCGTGGATATGCAGGGGCTAAGGGAATAGGTCGTTTTTCTTGTGACAGACTTGGTTCTAAAGTAAAACTATATTCAAAGAAAGAAAATGAGAGTCAAGTTCATGTCGTTGAAATTGATTGGGAAAAATTTGAAGAAGATGATGAGACTGATTTTATTAATGTACCAGTTACCTATTCTACGGATGAAAAATTACCTAGTGGTAATAAATGTGGAACATCATTGCTTATAACTAATTTGAGAGAGAACTGGGAACGAGCTGATTTATTATATCTAAAACGTTCATTAATGAAATTAATAACTCCAGATTTCGATAAAGGAGCGAAACCTTTTAAAATCGAAATTGTGGCACCGAAAGAAAAATCAAAAGATAAAGAAGTAGAAAAAAATCCTAATGCAAATCTATGGAGAGATACGGTAAATGGTTTTATTCACAATGACATTTTGGAAAAATTAGATTTAAAAACGACTAATATAGATGTGTTTATTTCCGAGGATGGAAAAACTATTTCTACAACTTTAATGGATCGTGGAATCTATGTTTTTACCTTAAAAGAGAGAAATAGAGATTATTTATCATTAAAAAATATTCATTTTTCATTGTATTATTTAAATAGAGCAGCAAAAACTGCTTTTACTTCTCAAATGGGAGGAGTGCAACCTGTTAATTATGGCTCTGTTTTTGTTTATAAAAATGGATTTCGAGTTAACCCTTATGGAGAACCTGGCGAAGATTTTTGGGAAATTGATAAAAGAAAAGCTCAGGGGTGGATGCGATATTTAGGAACCCGTGAAATTATGGGTCGAATTTCTATTTTTGGTGATAATGATGATTTTACAGAAACATCAAGTAGAGCTCATGGATTTGTTCAAACGCCTGCTGTAAAACAATTACAAACTTTTTTCACTAAAAAGGTCTTGATGATACTTGAAAAATATGTAGTAAATCTTATAGCTTGGGGTGAGCCTCTAAAAAATCGTGGAGGGCATATAATTACTCCAGACGAATTAACAGATGAGATAATTGCCCAGTTTATTACAAATATAAATCTAACAGATGTTATAAGCCTTGATTATAATAAAGATGTCTTTTTAAAAAATAATGATGCTAAGACAGATGTTCATACAAATATAAAGCGTCTTGAAAAATATGCAGAAAAATCAGGAGATGAAGGATTCAGACAACTTGCAAATACTGTCAGAAAAAATGCTGAAGCGTTGATGCAAGAAAACATAGAATTAGAAAATGAAAACAGAAATAAAACAAAAGAGGTTGAAAAATTATCACAAGAAAATTCAATTCGTGAAAAACAGATTTTTTTCCTAAATAATATAAAAAATCAAGATGTTGATAGTTTGCTAAATGGAATGCATACTATTTATACATTTGCAGATGCTAATATAGGCAATTTAGATTATTGTATTAAGTTGTTACGAGAAAAAAATGCATCAGATGAAATATTGGAAGTTTTTTCTGATATATATCAGGCTGATTTAAGAATAAGAAAAATTGCAGATTTAGCTTTTCATGGGAATTCCTCATTAAAAGAAGAAATTCATGGAAGTGTTATAGATTTTATACAGCAATACGTAGATACACAAAAAGATATTTTGATTTCGATTAATATAAAGCCAGAAAAAAATATATTGGATTGTATATTTAACCCTTCATCAATAGGAATAATTATTGACAATATAATAAGTAATTCCCAAAAAAATGAAGCTACGAATTTGGATATTTGTTTTTTACAAGAGAACAGAACTACAAAAATTTCGTTTATTGATAATGGTTTGGGAATAGCGAATGGAATTGACACAGAAAAGCTTTTTGAAAAAGGTTTTTCTATGAATCCAAAGCAGAAGGGGTTTGGTTTCGGATTGGCATACATAAGAGATTTGGTTTCAGAAATGAAAGGCTCTGTTGTAATAGATGAAAAATTTAAAAATGGATTTAAGCTTGATCTGAGGTTAAGAAATGAATAATAGTTTTAATATTCTTTGGTTCGAAGATAATAAGACCTGGTACAAAATGGCTTGTAGAAATGTTGAGCAATCATTGCAGCTGCATTATCTGAGACCAAATATACAAAATGAAAATTCACAGAAAGCTTTTAATATTTCTATGCTTCTTTCTAATAAATATGATCTTATTTTAATGGATTATAAATTAATTGATGGAACGACAGGTGATCAAATTATTTCAGAGATCCGAAAAGCTAATATTTTAACCGATATACTGTTCTATTCTTCAGATGAAAAGGGTATGAATAATGCTGTAAAAGAAGCAATTCCAGATATTGATGGAATATATATAACCAAAAGAGAGCATAGTATTTTTTCTAAAAAGGTAGAACTCTTAATTTCAAAAATTGTTCGTCGTTCTGAAGATATTGTTAATTTACGAGGAATGGTATTAGATGCAACAAGTAATTTTGAACTAATAACAAAAGAATTTTTATCAAAGTTATGGAAATCAACAACACAAGAAAAGCGAGCTTGCTTAAATAAAATTGTAAATGAAAAAATACTGAATCATTACAAAGATTTTATTGAAACTACATCAATACAATTTAATAATGGGGAGACAGACTTTGAAAAACTAAATAATCAACCCGGATTGTTTTCTATGAATGATAGATTGACAATTATTTCAGAGTTTTGCAAAGAAACTGATATAGAACTAAAACTTAATGATAAAGATTTTAAGGATTATTATACAAAACAACTTAGTTCATTTAGAAATAAATTAGGGCATGTTTCTGTTGGGGAAGAAATAAAAGTTAATGGAAAGATATATGTTATAGATGAAGCATTTCATCAAATGTTAAGAAAAAATATTAATGAGCTTGAAAATGAATTTGAGCCAGCATTAAACAAACTTTTATAAGATGATAAAAAAAACTTATAAGTGTCATTCTTTGGCACTCTGAGTATTTATAATAAACCTAACTATAGGAGGAATTTAACCATGAAAAACCTGCAAGAATCATTTGAAAGAGCGTTGGAAGATTTTTATACAGTAAATTGGTCAGAAACAGACGGAAGCGATGTAAAGTAGATACTTGAAACATATTTTGAAGATATTCCTAACAACAGAAGTGCAATTCAAAACTTGTTTGATGATTGCACAAGGATAAATAAATATCAAAAAATAATTGCTTCAAAGATGCTTGAAGCATGCTAGAGGGATAATAAGGAGCGATTATGTTTTTTACCCTACACTCGGAACACAAAATTGGATATAAGAAACTCTCTGATGCGGATTTAGGACTTACAAAAGGAAGCAGCCATCAGACTCATATCGGATTGTATGAAAGAAAAAATATGCTTTCATTTTTAAAGAATGAAGATACCACGACAGCAATTCTCATTTATAATGATTATTTTGATGTGCTTCAGTGTAATTTTGAAAGAATTCAGAATCCAGACGGAACTTACAGAAGTCCAAAAATCAGTCTAGGTGAGAAGGATGAAAATACTGTAGTCCGAAAAATCCGTGAATTTGCAAAGCTGAATCCTAAGCTGGATTATTATCTTGTGTGGTTTGCTCTTGAAAATAATGAACTGCTCTTTTGGCTCATAGACAATTCATCTTCTGATTATGCAAAACTGAAGGATTTTTTTCCGACCGAAAATACAGTTTATGATACTTCGGAAATAATGTTTGCGCCTCTCATAAAATTCATTGAGGCAAAAATTGATGAGTTATCAATTAGCTTGCAGGAAGATTTGGAAATTATCAGCCAGACTTCAACAAAGTCAGAAAAATATAGGGCTCTTGATATTGAAAAAGCACAGGAACGCTTCAAAATTACAGGTAGAACTGGCGAAGAATTAATCAACGAATATCTCGAAATGCAAAAAAGTGAAAATTTGATTTCAGCATTTGAATGGGTAAATAAAAGCAGGGAATCTGGAAAGCCTTTTGATTTTGTTGTTAATCCTGCATCTGATGAAGAAAACTTTATTGATGTAAAAACAACTCAGTTTAAATTTGAACAGCCATTAATGTTCAGCGATGGAGAAATTGACTTTATCAATTCCATTGATGAAACACAATATTCTGTTTATAGGGTTTTTTCATTGCGTGAAAATGCTCATAAATTCAGAAAATGTTTTGAATGTTTTAATTATATGAAAAATCTTGAAGCAAAGATTTCTAATTTCAAGACAGAAATCCAATCTACATCTTCAAATGTTCGTGGAATAAAACTTGCAGTTCCACCGACATCTCTTGTATTTAAGCAAATATCATCTGATATTCTCTTGAAAGGTGTTACAAAATGAATGTAGTATCTCTTTTCAGCGGAATTGGAGGATTGGATAAAGGTTTCTCAGACAGCGGTTTTAATGTTATTTGGGCAAATGATTTTGACAAATATGCGGTTGAAACTTATCGTCGTAATTATGATAATGAAATTGTTCTCGGCGATATAAATCAAATTCCATTTGAACAAATACCGGATTTTGATGTTCTCATTGGTGGCTTCCCCTGCCAGCCTTTTAGCATGATGGGGGCTCAAAAAGGTTTTGAAGAGGCTCGTGGAACACTTTTTTTTCGAGTCGCAGAAATCATAAAAGATAGAATAGATAGAAATCAGAAGCCTAAAGCAATAATTCTTGAAAATGTAAAGGCTTTGAAAACTCATAATCACGGAAGAACTTATGAAACAATTCATCATATTCTCCAAGATGAATTAGGGTACAAAGTGTTCTGTGATATTTTGAATTCCGCAGATTATGGTGTTCCTCAGACACGGAACAGAACTTATATTGTATGCTTTGCAAATGAAAATGCAGATTTCATTTTTCCAGAAAAGCAGGAACTTACAACAACAATGAGAGACCTTTTAGAAAGGAATGTTCCCCAAAAGTATTATCTTTCTGATAAATTGAAAAAAACGATTTGTTCGAACGGAACTGGTGGATATGTAGCCACTTCAGAAATTAATCTTGATATTGCTCGTCCACTTTGTGCAACGATGGCAAAAATGCACAGGGCCTGCCAAGATAATTATGTTTCTGACCAAGGTCATAAGATTGCAGAAATACAAAATCTTTCAGATGAAAGGATTCGCCGTTTGACTCCACGCGAATGTGCAAGATTG
This sequence comes from Treponema sp. UBA4307, assembly GCA_002394685.1. Classification (GTDB taxonomy): domain Bacteria; phylum Spirochaetota; class Spirochaetia; order Treponematales; family Treponemataceae; genus Treponema_D. Next base: position 84,525 of record DGUP01000053.1, read on the forward strand.
CAGGGCTTTGAAGATTCATTTACTATCGAAGGAACCTCAGACTGTCAGCTTTACAAACAATTTGGAAATGCCGTAACGGTCAATGTTTCCCGAGTCGTAGCACAATCAGTACGGAATACGCTTGAAAACTTGGGAGAATGGAACTGAAATGAACTTTCAAGCTGACAAAATGGAAATATCAGATTTTATAAATCTCTCATTTGATAAAGCAAATTTAGAAGATAATTCTGTCGTGCTTTCACGATTTACGGAAAATACAAACGAAGAATTTCTTGATAAGCGTGCTGACTTTATAAAAACAGAAATTCAAAAAGATGCAGATTTTAATTATTCTTTTTACAAATTAAGCAATATATGTAACTCAGAAAAACAAAATTGTGATTGCTGTCCTGTAAAAAAATACTGCAATTCTTTTATTAATAAGTGTCGTAGTTCTATAAAAGCTGATTCTCTTAAAATGATAGACTTGTTTTGTGGAGCGGGTGGACTTTCCCTTGGATTTACGCAGGAAGGATTTATTACATCTCTTGCAAATGATATTCAAGAGTGTTGCGTTGATACTTATGCTCACAATCACCCCGAAACACCCAGAAATAAAATAATCTTGGGGGATGTGAAGGATGTTGCTGATAACATTGAAAATCTTGTTGATGTAAAGGCTGTAGATATTGTTGTCGGTGGTCCTCCTTGTCAGGGATTTAGTATGGCAAACCGGCAGAGATTAATTGACGACCCACGAAATCATCTTTACAAAAATTATGTAGAGATTGTTCGCAAAGTTCAGCCGAAATTTTTTGTGATGGAAAATGTAAAAGGGATGCTCTCCGTTGCCGAACAGGTAAAAGAGGATTTCCGAAATATAGGATATTCCGTTGAATGCCATATTTTGAATGCAAAAGATTATGGTGTTCCTCAAAATCGAGAAAGGTTAATTTACATTGGAAATAGACTTGGAATTGATAACGAAATAATTTTCAATCGTATTTTTGATTTGTCTGCAACAATTCCAAATCATGTACTTGGAGATGCAATCTTTGGACTTAGACCGTTAAAGGCATCTAGAATTAAAAATTCTACTGAGTCGGGGTCAAAAGAATCGGGTTTTATTATTGAAAAAAACGAATTAAATCAGACAAACGAGTATATCAATTATATAAATCAAAACCGAAAAATTGATTTCGTATGCAACCATAAAGCTCGTTATAACAATGACCGTGACATTGAAATCTATGGAAGAATGTATCAAGGCGATAAGTCTGATGACCCTAAGATTGCAGACATCATGCCATACAAAAGTAGAAGCGATATTTTCAAGGATAAGTATTATAAACTCATCGAGAACAATGTATGCAAAACAATTACAGCCCACATGAAATTTGATTGCAATATGTACATTCATCCGACCCAGGCTCGCGGGCTCACCCCAAGAGAAGCCGCAAGAGTTCAGTCATACCCGGATGATTATTTCTTTAGGGGTGCGTACACTAAAACGTATATGCAGATTGGAAACTCTGTTCCGCCGTTGTTGGGAAGAGCGATAGCTAGTATTGTAAAGGAATATTTATAGAGAGGTTGAAATATGGAATTTTCAGAAGTTTTGAATTTGATTTTGGATTCTTGTCCATTTCTAAAAAATAACGATTATGACGGAATTATCGTAAAGAAATTGGCAGCTACAAATACAATTTCTGACACTGGTGCATCTCATCAATCTCACATGGCATTTACGGGAAAGCAAAAAGATTTTTTTCCATATCTGAATGCTGATGGATATTTTAATGTCGGCTACGAAAGCAAAGATGATGATTTGAAGAAATATTTTACTCTGCAAATTCCTGTGACAATCTATAAAGAGAATACTAATGAACTGACAAAAGGATTGTTTAATTCAATAAATTATACTTCTGATAAAAAGACTGTAAGAGCAAGTGTACTTAGAAGTAGAAGAAACAACGGTGATGATCAAATAGAACTATCTATAAAATCTCTTGATGATGAAGATTTTATTGAGTTTAGAAAACTTTTGCGCGTAAATGATTTGTTTGTCCTGCTTAAAAAGAAAAACTGCTTGGAATATGATTTAGTTGGAATAAGGAACAATGATAAGAATGCAGAGAATCTGTCAAAATGTTCAGATTTTTACAAACTTGGAACGCAAACGCCAGTCGAGATTGGAAAATTTGATATTCAAGAAGATAAAGACATTTCATTTCCTCACAATCGCATTATCTTCGGAGCCCCTGGTACTGGAAAAAGTCATAAGCTTAAAGAAGATTCCGAACAGTTTGAAAATCAAGAGCCTATTGAATCCGATGAAAAAGACATTATTAAACAAGAAATAATCGAAGCAAATGAATTAAATGATAAACTGAACAGATATATAGCAATTGGGTTTTCACATTCAGAGTTCCTAAAAGATTATACAACAAAGCAAATACGTGAAACTTTTGAGATTGAAAATTGTGAAGATAATATTTATGTGGGCGCAAAAGCTAAATTCTATTATGACAAATACATAGAGGACAATGATGATGACGAGACTATAACAAAACGGATTAATGAAGCAAAAGCTATCAAGGGTGATGGAATGCTTCAAGTATTAGCTGGTATAGGGTTTAGATTTTCAGAAACTCTCATGGATTATACTAAAGAGGAATTAAAAAAAGAATATCCATTAGATTCAAGACCGCAAATTTATTGGGTATATAGGGCTGTTCATGGAGCGAAATATATAAAAACTAAAAAACAAGAAAAGATAAAATACTTAGAACGTGTTACCTTCCACCCAAACTACAGTTATGCTCAATTCGTTGGTACATACAAACCTGTTCAAGATTCAGCAGATGGAAATCAGATTAAATATGAATACATTCCCGGCCCATTCATGCGGATTTATACAGCAGCAAAACAGAATCCATCGAAAAATTTCCTTCTTCTAATTGAAGAAATAAACCGTGCAAATGTGGCAGCCGTATTTGGTGATGTGTTCCAGCTTCTTGACCGCGATGAAAATGGCAATTCGGAATATCCTGTGGCGGCGAGTGAGGATATAAAAAAATATCTTGCTAAAAATGGCATTCATGAAGATGAACTGAAAATCCCTTCCAACATGTACATCTGGGCAACAATGAACAGCGCTGACCAGGGCGTATTCCCAATGGATACGGCGTTCAAACGCAGATGGGAGTTTGAATATATCGGAATTGATGAAAATGAAGATAAAGTAAAAGGCTATGAAATCCCAATCAGCGCAACAAAGAAAGTTAATTGGAATG
>DGUP01000036.1 GCA_002394685.1 Treponema sp. UBA4307
GTTAACTCCAAGTCAATAGTTTTTTACAAAATTAAAGAACCCCAGAAATCATTCTGAGGTTCTCTCTTTTTCATGGCTCTATTTATCAGGCTTGTAGACCTTTAATACTTCAATATATCTTATTCAAATTCCCTAGTTCCATATCTTTTTCTGATGTGAAACTATGGTAAAATCGGTGTTCTTATTTTTTTGTATTTTCCAAAACACCTAGTTTTTCTTGTGCTTTTTCGATAAATAGAATCATTTTAGAATCACGAAAGAATCATCCGTGATTCTAAGAATTGCTTCTTTATTCTAAAAGCACCCTCAACACTGCGAATAATTTTGACATCATTCGCCTAGAAGCGGTATAACATATCAGCCACATAAAAGCCAGCGGAAAAATATAAAGTTGCTTTTAATGTTCAAACAATATAGCTGAGAATAATCTCATACAGTGGAACTACATTTCTTCTGCAAAAACTTCCACAACAATTCCTTAATCCACGAAATACTTCTTCTCTATAATCCTCGTTAAACAAAGAATAAAACTCTCTATCTACCCCAACATAGCATGGTAGCAAACTAAATGTTTCAAATACTTTCTCGCCGATAAATTGATCCGCCGTAATGTCAATTATTACTCCACTATCAGTTTCAAGCCACGTATGCGGAAACTTATTCTCCCAATCATCGTAGTCATATTCTCCATGGACGATTTTTGTATGAAGGCCGTTCTCTAACAGATATTGTGCTAGAAGATTACTTGCAACATCACAGCATCCTTTTGGAAAATACGGCATTGTTGATTTAGTAATTCTTGAAGAGATATCACCCCTTTCAACAGCTTTCTCTATGCCCTTTCGAAAGGATTGAGCAAGTCTTCTGATTTCTGCAATATTCGTAACACTCACGTTTTATCACTTTTCCCTTCATTACAAATCTTCATTGTTTCGTCAAATAGCAAATTGACCGCCAATTTCGATCGGCGGCCAACGTGTCACATCATTCGTTTGTTGTAGGAACTGGAGGAGGCGTGATTGCCACCAAGCGCAAAACCTCGCTGACATTTTCAGCAAGTTCCCACTGTGTCATTCCCGGCTTCCAGATATATGTTTCTTTTACGATTTTCTTTTCAGAAATCAATCTTGATAATTCCGTCAATGAATACGGTCCCATCTGCTTTCCGTCAATGACCGCAAAGTAAATATTGTCAGCACTGGTAGGCATTGCCTTGCCTGCGCCAGGAACCTGCATTTGATTAAGCGACTGGTTCATAGATGAAGCCATCTGATTAGCTATAGCCATACTCATTCCAAACTCAACCAGTTTATCCATTGAATAAAAATCAGCACTCATTTACTCACCTCCTACGCCCTGTGGCGGCACCGGAGGAACTGGCGGAACTGAAGAACTGAATAACGGCTGAAGTTCCTGCACCGTTTCTGCCTTAACCCAGTCTGCCATCCCTTGTTTCCAAACAAGAGTGTCTTTCGTTAATGTACCTGCGGAAACCATCTGCGACAAAGCACCCATATCAAACGGACCTACATCCTGTCCATTCTGGACCACATGATATGCCACATTCGGAATCGGAGGAGGAGCTATTCCCTGTGGAGGCTTCTGGGTTCCTGGTTGCTGGTCATTCATTCCCTGCATCATACCGTTCATCATGCCGGCCATGTTTTGGCCTATTGCTCCGCCCATTACCATCCCAGTCATCATAGCAGCAGGATTCATTCCACCACCGCCGGACATTTCTGTAGCGCCGTTAGCTCCCATCTGCCCCAAAGCCTCTGCTCCAGCAATGCCAACCGCAGCCTGCTGCTCAAGCTGATAGGCAGCAAAATTTGACGATTGCGTCTGTTTCCGCTGAGCATACTGTGCTTCTTCTCTCTGGATACGCATTGTCTCTTCCATGTTTTCAGCATTGATTCTCTGCATATCCTGCATATTCTTGATATTGACCTCGGTCTGCGCCTGAACCGTAGCTGTGGTCACATCCTGCGTAACCACCTTGAGTTGCTTGTACCCTTCACTTGTTTTATCAACCTCAATATTTGCTATATCTACTGCCGATACATTAACGCCGAAATCTGCCAATAAGCGTTTTCTAATATCTTCCTCAACAGCCTCATTGATCTGTCCTATTGCACGCTCTATTTGAAAAACAGGAATATTCTTTTCTGTAGGGATATTTGTTACGACATTTTTAACATACCGCGCCACTGCTGCCTTAATTTGATTTTGGAATTCATCAAAATCGAACCGACTCAATCTATGCAATTTTATGAACTCGCGGTAATCTGCAATATTGAAAGAAATTTTCCCCCTAACAGCCGTAGGAACTCCAAAGTCGAGAAACCTGGGATCGTATAAATCAAAAAATGGAACAGCAAACGGAACCTGTATTACACGAGCAAGGTTTATGTAATAAACTTCTGCCTGAAATGGTGTTCCCCCTGCATATGCCAAACCAACAATACTTGCAAGAACAGGAAAGTTCTTAGTTTCAATAATCTGATCATAAGGACCTTCTATAAAGTCTTCCATTGTACCATCGGGCTGGTTATACACAAAAACGGCAACCTCACCATCTTTTACTCTTAACGATGAACCATACCGAATTGCGTTTTCTCTTGTGTTATTTCCAGCTTCAGAGTCAACTGGATGCCATTTCCAAATCAGATATGAAGGCTCATCGCATCTAATTTGATCCATGAAGCCTCCATTATTTCCGTTAAATAGTCCCATTCTGACCTCCTATTGTTATCTCACTTTAATTTTAAGTTCTTTCATTTTTGCTAAATAGATGTCTCTCAATTGCTGAAATGCTGGATCATTAGGAAATGTCCTTTCTGCTTTAGCGTATACTTGCTGCATTTTAGCTACCCAAGCATCACTAATCTCGCGCTGAACACCACCTTGCTGCCTATACCCAGGTGTATTATTTAACATAGTGTTCTTCGAAAGATTTACATCAATATTCCCAACTGCCAAATACATAAATTCAGAGATTTCCTCAATTGTGTTTGGAATTGGGAAACTCTTGATAAGTGATAAAATCTGTGCGTCTACATTGCTTCCCCGATTGTTAGCACTAGGATTAAAGAACGCATTGGCAATGGTTTGTCCAATACTCGTTTTTTCCTGTCCCCGTCTGCTTTCAAGTTCCATCAGTTGCTGAGAGAACCGACTTACGGTTTCATTAGCTTCCTTTCCGCTGATTTCATATCCACACGAAGGGCATCTGGCGGTCGATTGGCTTATAACTTCACCACAGTTCGGGCATTTAAATACCTTCCCGACATATTCCTGCTGCCTTTGAGTGTTAGGCTGAATCTGCGGTATCGGAGGTGTCTGTGGAGAAACCGTCCCTACCTTTGTGCCACAAAAAGCGCAAAACCTAGCGCCATCAACTAATTCCTTACCGCAATTCACACAAAAAGCCATCCTTTTTTCCTCCTAAAACATTATCTGTTGCTTATATTCAAAAAGTCCTTAAATTCTTCTGGAAATGCTCCTATTCTCTTTATTATAGGTAATGTTTTTTCATTGTTTGTAAAAAACATAATCAGAGACAGAAAAACGTTCCACGACATTTTCTTCTTTTTTGTTTCGATAGAACTATATGTCTGTCGACTGATTCCAACGATTCCACACAGGTCTTCCTGCGTAATAGCCAGCTTTGCTCTGAGAGCAGGAAGTTCTTCGGTAAGGATTTCTATCAATTCAGCTTTTTTTCTTCCGTAATAATGTTCTCATTACTCATATCTCACCTTACTTATAATTTTGTATGTCAACGCTTACATTTCGTCTAATATTTTACATCAATATAGTTTTTTTTTCAATGTTTCGTGAGTATAAAAATCTCACATTTTAATTCTCCGAAAAAGAGAAAAGAGAGGCGCATCGCACCTCTCCTATACTGAATATTTATATCTTCGCCTTACTCAAAATACTTTCCGCTTACCTTTCCCGGAATAACCATATATCCCTGTTCAGTAAGTTCCTTATTGAGCTGACGCACTACGGAATATGCCTTTGATTCAGAAACACTAAGTGTCTTCATAATGTCTTTGACTGAAATAAAGATTATATTGTCTACCATGTTTACTACCTCTAAAATAAGTTTTTATCTTTCTAAAACTCATTTGGTTCAGTTCAGGTGCCATTACTAAAAATCATCCAAAATTTTTATTTTTTTGAAAAATATAAGATGAGAAACAGGATAGAAATTATTTCTCGGACGATTCGTGATATTTACCTTTTTACGATTTTTTGAATCATTTTAGAATCACGACGAAAAAAAGCCCGAAACTATGCGATTTTCACATAGCCTCAGACCTTGAAAATACTGAATTCTAGGGATTAACCTCTAAGCCACTCTAAGCTTACTCAAACTCAATAGTTCCTGGTGGTTTAGATGTAATATCATACATTACTCTATTAACACCACGTACTTCATTGATGATTCTTGACATAACTGTATTTAATACTTCAAATGGAATATTAGCAGCTTCAGCTGTCATGAAATCAATTGTATTAACGGCACGTAAAGCGA
>DGUP01000070.1 GCA_002394685.1 Treponema sp. UBA4307
CGGCAAGATTCCAAATCCAATGACAATTCATCCTATAGCTGGTTATGACAAAGAGATTTATGTAAAACCCACTCTTAAGAATCCAAACATTATCGTTGGTGATTTTACTTATATTGCAGATTCCGATTTTGAAAGTCATGTGACTCATCTTTATGAATGGAACGGTGACAAGCTGATTATCGGGAAGTTTTGTCAGATTGCAGCGGGTGTGGAATTCGTTATGAATGGAGCGAATCATCAGATGAATGCAGTTTCAACTTTTCCTTTCTACACGCTGGAGGGCTGGGACATGGATGCCCCGTTGAAAAAAGATTTGCCGCTCAAGGGAGATACTGTCATCGGTAACGATGTTTGGATTGGGCAGAATGCCGTAATCATGCCGGGCGTTCATATTGGCGACGGTGCCATAATCGGAGCGAATGCCGTAGTTGCAAGTAACATTGCGCCATACACAATCAATGTCGGAAATCCTTGCCGCACAATAAAAAAACGTTTTGATGACAAAATGATTGAACTTCTTGAAAAGTTTTGCTGGTGGGATAAATCAATTGAAGAGATCAATAAGCTGATTCCAATTCTGATAAGTAGTGATTTGGAAATGGTGAGACGAGAGCTGATGCTACGATAAGTAGCATAATTTTTTATTTTTGTAATATCCGTTTTCTGTTAAAATAAAAGAGGCAATTACCAAGTGGGAAAGCGGAAACGGTATTCCCGACATTGAAAATCTGATTGCTATTTCTGCTTGGAATAGTTATAAAAAAACGAAACCCTCAGCAAAATAATTTACTGCGGGTCATTTAATTATCCTAACTGTCCGGGCAGAACCAGTTTTTCTTTGTAAGGAAATTCTGCTTCATATTTAGCAAAGTCCTCGGGATTTTCTTCGGCAACGAAGTATCCTTTTGGGGGAGTGTAAGTTGCTTCAATTCCATTGAGATAGCCCTTAATCAGTTCCTGTGCTAAAAAGTATGGTACTTCTGAATCCTTTGGCTCGCAGTGGTAATGAATGTGCAGCTTACTTGCCAGATCAAAACCTGCATGACGATAAAAATTGATATTGCCTTCCATGCAGATAAATCCTATTCCCATTGCCTTTGCTTTTTCCAGAGCATACTTCAGGAGCTTAAGGCCATAGCCCTGTCTCTTAAAATCTGGATGAATGCTGATTGGTCCGAAAGTTCCGATAGGGAGTTTTTCGCCAGTCGGCTTTCCATCAACTTCAATATTCAGTTCTGCTTTTGAAAACATCACATGTCCGATAATCTGTCCGTCTTTCTCCATAACAAGCGAAAGCTCAGGAATAAAATCGGGATTGCTTCTGAAGCAGCGAAGAACATAATGCTCCGTGCAGCCAGGATGGTAAACGTTCCAGAAGGCTTCTCGTGTGAGATTTTCAACAGTCCTAAAATCGCGCGGCTCTTCCACGCGGATTGTAAAAATTGAGTTCATATTTGTTTCCTTATAAACTCCGCGTTAGCGGCGTTGCATGGAGGCAACGTATCGTAGTTTTGCCAGATTTGAACATCCAATAAAAAAGCAGACAATATTCTGGCTGCTTTTTTATCAAGCCTCCTGTAAAATTGTATGATTACATTTTATCATGAAACAAGAATTGATGCAGTGCTTTGTGTGAAAATCTCTGTTATAATTATTACGAGGCTAACAATGGCATCCACAAAAGAAAAAAAAGCAGGGAATTAAAATGACCAGATACATCGCTTTACTGCGCGGAATAAATATCAGCGGAAAAAATAAAATCTCCATGCCGGAATTGAAAACGGCCCTTACAGAAAATGGTTTTGCAGATATAAAAACATATCTGAACAGCGGGAATGTGATTTTTTCTGATGACGAGATGGATGTTGTAAAACTTGCAGAACGGCTCCGTATAATCATTTCTGAAAATTTCCAGCTTGAGATTCCAGTTTTTGTGATTTCTCAGGATGAATTAAAAGGACTTCTTTCAAAAGCACCGTCCTGGTGGGGAAGTGACAGCAAAGATATTTATGATAATCTGATATTTGCAATTGCGCCGTACAGCATTGAAACTGTTGCCGAAAAAATCGGAGAGCCGACTATTGAACTTGAAAAAGTTGAACTCTGCGGGAATGCGGCTTTCTGGTCTTTTGACCGTAAACGCTATGCAAAAGCCAACTGGTGGAAAAAGACAGCTGCTCCTGGCATTGGAGAAATGATTACAATTCGCACGGCAAATACGCTTCGAAAGCTTGTGGAGATGTAAAAATGATAAATTATAAAAAAGCTGATTTAAATGAACTCAATGAAATTATAAGATGCCGCATGGAATTTATCCGCGAAGATATGGGGCCTCAGACAGCAGAAACTGAAGCAACAATTCAAGCCCAGTTTCAGGAATATCTTACAAATCCGCCTTATCCAATCCGCATGGCCTTTTATTACGATCTGCTTGGAGAACAGGTCGAGTTTTTTATGGAGCGATAAAATTCAAGTTGTACAAATGATACTATTAGTTGTAGACACGCAAAAGAAATTTAGAGTGCTATAAGAACCTTTCTTCATTTCTTCTTGATGGCTGGATTCTTCGGATTTCCATTATGTTATCAATCACAACATACCAGACTGTATAGTTTCCAACATTTATTCGGCGGTATGGATGTTCACGTTCTTTAGTTGAAGGCCAGGTTGCAAATGATTCGGGTCCCTCTTCAAGTCGTTCATAAATTGCTTTCTCAATTCTATTGAGGGTGTTTTCTGCAGCAATTGGATTCTTAAATTCATTTAGAATATAGTTCACGATATCGGTTAAATCTTGTCGTGCTAAAGGAATGAATTTAATTGTATATTCCATTATCTCGCCTTTATTTGCTTTTTAAGAGAAGAGAATACTTCTTCTGCCGAATAGCGAGTTGGATCAGTTTTAGCTTGCAAGTCAGCTTCATCAAGTTTTGAGTCTATGTTTTCAGTAAGTCTGTCATACATTTCAAGGCTCATAACAACCATTGAACCATAACCATTTTTTGTAAGGAATACAGGGGCCTGTCGCTCAGTTACCAAAGTTTCAATTTCAGAGAATTTATTTCTTAAGTCAGAGACCGGTCGAATCTGTGTCATGATATTACCTCTTTAATGTCTTAATTAGATTATCATAATTATATCATTATTTTATCAGAATGTACAATCAAAATAGAAATACAGATTAACTCCTGCCGGATAAAAATAAAGTATTTTAGTACATATGGAAAACTTTCATGGAGGTTTGTTCTTCAACAAATTTAAGTGTAGCAAAATATCTATAGATTTTTTACTATGGAAAAAGTGATTTTGGGGACAATAATGGAAAGCTTTAATATTGATAACTACCTGGAAAAAATTGATTTTGCGATGCAAAGAAGTTTTTAGCGATTCTGTTGAAGAAGCCCGAGAAGCAATTGCATTTTTGATGTCACGATACGACAGCACAGACGGCCCTTTTGTTTTTCCTATAATCACTAATGATGGCAATCAAAACATTGGCTATGTTCAGCTTTGCAAAGTCGAACTCGAAGAAGAAACCTGGGAAATCGGCTATCACATTGCAAAACAGTAAAAGCTTTTCTTCCTGCCGTGGCCAAAAAACTTAACCTAAAAGAAGTCTACGGAATCTGTCTTGCGGAAAAACTGGCCTCTGTGAGAGTCCTTGAAAAATGCGGATTCACCCAAATCTATCAGGGCCCTGGAAACTATCAGGGAAAAGAAAACAAAATCATCAAAGCAATCTGGAAAAATTACAACTAAAATTACAACTTTTGATACCTTGTTTTTATAAGTTTGCAGGTAGATAATTAAGATATTCGAAGGCAAGCCGGCAGCCAGCGAACTTATATGGGAGGACTTTATGATTATTGAGTTTTTATTATCTTGTCTGGTTTTGCTTATCAGTTCTATATTTGGAACTCTGGTAAGTGGAGGAGCTGTTTTTGATTCATTGTTTTTTAGATCAGATGTAATTTTGTTCGTTTTGCTGCTTGTTATTCTTGGAGTGTTTATTTTTATTTCTGGCTATGGAAAGCCATTTATAAAAGTTTTCACCACAAAAAAAAGCTTTAATAAACTTGAATTAAAATCATTGGCGGATATTGAAAAATCTATTATATATGCTTCCAAAGTTGCTGCCTATGAAGCAATCTTTTTTGTCTGTATTGGAACAGTTTATTATTATGTAAACTGGATGAATACTCAAACCTTAGGCTTTCAGCTTTCTCTTATGATTTTATCTTTAAGATTTATTTGCATTATTGAAATTATACTTTTTTCAATGAAAGCAAAAGTCAAAAAACAAATTATTGAATTCATGGCAGAAGCAGAATCAAAACATGAAGCTTGCAAAAATACAGCAAAAGAAATAATTATAAAGCTGGTAAAGGTTCTGCTAGTTTGTTCAATTGTTCTTGGACTAACTGTTTTTATAATTATGAATTATACAAAAAATGAAAGTGACATTTATTTTGGACACATTGAAACCTGGATAGATATACCTTCTTTAATTCAGGTAATTGTTCCAGCCTTGCTGCTTCTCTTGTGTAATGGTTTATGGAAAGATTTTTTCTTAGGAATTAAAGCTGTTACAAAAGATGAAAAGCTTCATTTTTCGGAAAAATCTAAACTTGCTAATGCAGTTTCTACTGTACGATATATAGTTTTATTTTCAAGTCTGATCGCAGTAATGCTAGGTTATTATGCTGTGTTGACTTATCTTGAAGATAAATCTTCGCTTGGACCAAATATGATGATTGCAACAATTCCATGTTTTTATGCGGTGATAATAAATCTTATTTTGCTGTCTGTAGAAGCAAGGTTAGATCATATTTCAGAATAACAGTTTTACTATGATTATTGAGTTAGCATTAGTTTGTGTAATCACTTTTTGTCTGACAGTGATTACCAAAATAAAAACAAGAACAAAAGATATTTCTCATATACTTTCCTTTGTTTCAAATTCCGGGATTTTATCTGGTGCTTTTGTTTCGATTATACAATTACTTATAACAATCTCAAAATACGAGCAGCTTATTGTCAGTACGGTTTTGGTTGAAGAAACATCTATAATTAAATTTGTTTTGATGATTTTTGTAAGCTGCAGACCCTTGCTTATTGGAATTGGAATTAAAGTAATAATCTCTGGAATTAGCTGGATTATAAAAGAAGATAAAAAAGTAGTGATTTCGGAAAAGCAAGCTGACCCATTTTCAATTCTTTCCCGCCGCGAAAAAGAAGTTGCCCGCCTGGCTGCCAAAGGCTACACAAATGCCCAGATTGCAGAAGAACTTTACATTTCGACAGAAACAGTAAAACGTCATATGTCTACAATCTTTGAGAAACTTGGAATTGAATCGCGTAAACAATTAAAAGAAAGTGATAATTGAAATTTGACAGTACGTACTAATAATAATAGTATATACGTATAAGGTTACTGTCATGGATACTAAACTTACCTTAAAATTAAAAGACGATTCTATCTCGCGGGCAAAGAAGTATGTTTCTTCTATAGGAACTTCGCTTTCGGCTCTTGTTGAAGATTTTTTTGATGGGCTTACACTTCAGCAGCAGGAGGGGGAGTTCAAATACAGTCCTCTTGTAAATGAACTTTCGGGGATTATTCAGCTGGACGATAATTACGATTTTAAGGCTGATTATACTTCATACCTGGATCAAAAATATGAATAAGGTTTTTGTAGATACAGACGTAATTCTTGACCTGCTTGCCAGGCGCCTTCCGCATTTCCACTTTTCTGCAGTGCTTTTCACTTTTGCCGAAATGAAAAAACTTGAGCTTTATACAAGTCCGCTGATTTTTGCTAATACCTTTTACATTCTCCGAAAACAGCTGGGAAATGAAGAAGCAAAAAAGGCCCTGCGAAAGTTACGAGTCCTTGTTCATATAATAGATTCTTCAGAAGCAGTTGTTGATAAAGCCCTCAATTCAGACTTTGCAGATTTTGAAGATGCTATCCAATATTATATCTCACAGGAAAATGGCATCAATATCCTTTTGACCCGCAACCTTCGTAATTACAAAAACGCATCTCTCATAGTACAAACTCCGGAAACTTTTCTTGTTTCTAACGGATTGATTTGATAAGAAGCTATAAACATAGTTCATCTTAACCCCGGAGTCTTTAGATTATCTTTATGTTGGCTAACATATCTTAAGTTGACCAGGATATTTTCTCATGTTAGAATTCTTATGAAATCAAAATAAAGGAGGTCGCTATGTGCAGAACTTCTATTTATGAGGCGCGTAATAATTTTTCTGCGCTGGTAAAATGTGCGGAAGAGGGCGGGGTTGTTGAGCTCACCCGTTATGATAAGCCGGTGGCGGTGATTATGAGCTATGAGGAATATGAAGACAGAAAGGCAAATAAGGTTGATTGGCTTACTAAGTGGCGTGAAGAACATGAAGGTGAACTTGATGATACAGGATTTGATTTTACACCATCAAGAGAGTGCCCGGATCCATCTAACGATCCTTGGGCTTAGAGTTAGGGATGATTCAAAATGAAAAAGACTTATTTATTAGATACAAATATTGTTTCAGAATTTGTTAAGGAAAGACCTGATGAGCAGGTTATAAATTTTTACAATGCCAGAAAGGATTTGTGTGCAATATCTTCCGTAACCTGGCAGGAAATAATTCGTGGTGTATCTGGAATGCCAGAAGGTAAGCGGAAAAATACTCTCAAAAGTTTTGTAAATGATTTAGATTTGAATATGGAAGTCATCACTTTCGACAAGTTTTCCGCTCAAATCTGTGGTGAAATCCAGGCCGCTGCCGAAAAAAGTGGAAAAAAAGTTTCTTACTATGATTCTCAGATTGCAGCAACTGCGGTGTCTAACGGAATGGTGCTGGTAACTCACAATATTTCAGATTTTGAACAGTTTAAGGGAGAATCATTTTTGCGGCTGGAAGACTGGTTTACAGCGTAGATGGCAATTCATTAAAAAAGAATATCGAGGACTTGGTTACTGTACTCAGGGGGTTAAGCTTTTAATAGAAGAAGCGCGTAAAATTGTTCCAGAAAATGAACTCTATCTTCACTGCAACATTGACAACCCAGCCAGCCTTAAAGTTATGCTAAAAAATGGTGGTGTCATTCATCATAAAGCTCAGAGCGGATATTATGTTAGAATTAAATTGAGAGGATAGAAAACTATCTGCCGCAGTATTCTTTCAAAGCATAATACTCGCGGCGATAAAGGCCGTAGTCTGCAATATTGGTTTTATGAAAATCTTCATAGCGGCCAAAAATCTCCAGGGCTTCTTCAAGAGTTTTCCATACACAAATACAGCCTGCCTTTGCTTCAGCTTCTGTCAGGTGTAACTTACCGGTCTCTTCAACAAGCTCGCAGACAAAATAATGATTTATATGGTTCCAGTCTAAAAAAAATTCATTAATATCAAGATAGTTCTCAAGAGCCTTTACAACCATGCCGGTTTCTTCAAGCAGCTCGCGTTCACAGCATTCTTCCAGCGTTTCGCCGTTTTCAACTCCGCCACCTGGAATGATGTATTTGTTATTCTTGCTTTCATATCCCAAAAGAACTTTGCCGTCTTTTACAAGAATACCGCGGCAGGCATGACGCAGATTTTTTACAAACCCGAGATAATCATCATTTTTTATTTCAAGCTTTTTCATGTTTTTATTATGAAAAGTTTGATAAAAAATTCCTAGTCTGGAAGAGATATTAAATGAAAAAAATTGACATTTACGAATATATGCAATATATTGCATATATGCAGATAACAAACGATCAGATTCTTGGTATGATGCCGCCTCAGTTTGGATTGTTCGGGCTTCTCTTTGCTTTTATGAACAGACTGCAGGCAGCAGGTGATTCTTTTTATGAAGAGATTACCTGTAAGCAGTGGTTTCTCCTCGCTTGTATGAATCTTTATTCAAAAGAGGCACCGACTGCCAATGACCTTGCCGAAACAATGGGGTGTTCCAGACAGAATGTAAAAGAGATTCTCAACGCTCTTGTAAAAAAAGAAATCCTTGTTCTGAAGCAGGATGATAATGATAAACGCAAGCAGCGGATTTATTTTACTTCAAAGCAAAAAAGGCTTGCAAAAAAATATCAGAATAAAGAGATGGATTTTTTAAAGCTTTTATATAAGGACATTTCTGATGATGAAATCAAAAATGTATTTCAAATAATTTCCAGAATGGAAAAAAATTTGACAGGGGCGACTGGCGGGGTGACCGGTGTCGCAGGCAATCAAGCTTAGGAGGAATCAAAATGAAAACAATCGTAATTTACACAAGTCAGACAGGCTTTACAAAAAGGTACGCAGAATGGATCAGCGAGGCGAGTAGGGCAGAATGCGTAGATTTTAAGCAGGCTAAAAAAATCAATCTTTCTGATTTTGATGCAATTATTTTCGGCGGCTGGTTCATGGCGGGTGGAATTAAAAATCTTGCCTGGTTCAAAAAACAACTTCCATCCCTTTTTGCAGCGGGTAAAAAAATTATAGTTTATGGCGTTGGAGGAAGCCCTGCAGATAGTCCTGAGATCCCTGACGCAATTCGCAGAAACTTTACCGAGGAAGAATGGAATTCCTTAAAAGCATTTTATTGTCCTGGCGGTTTTAATTACGAAAAAATGAGCGGCTTTTCTAAGTTCATGATGAAAATGTTTACAACAATGTTAGCAAACAAAAAAGATGCAAGCGAAGCTGAAAAGAACATGGCCCAGATGATTTCTCATTCCTACGATATTTCCGACAAAAAATACATCGAGCCAATTCTTGCGGAGTTGAAGTAATGAAAAAGATGCAGTCAGCGGAGCAACAGTTTCCAGCGGAATAATAAAGAACGCTGTGAATAAAGCTCTGCGATAATTATCTGCTCAATCCGAATTTCTTCAATTCCAAAAACGGCGAGCACTGGTAAACTGCAAGCTCTTCTATAGCAGCTTTTAGTGGCAGCGAGATTTTTTTTGCGATTTTTTCTGCTGCGGAAAACTGGTTTTGATTCAATCTTGTTGCAAGGGTAGTGTGTGGAAACCAGATATCCGGCAGATAGTAACCGTTTTCTGCTTTTTCAAATTCCGGAAGCAGCAGGGTATGGAGATCCTTGTTTAGCTGGGAAAGGAAGAGATTCTTCTCTGGTTTCAAAAAAAGGACTTTGCCGTTGAAGTCACCAACCTCGCTGAACTGTACCGAACCAGCCTTTTGTCCTCGCGCAAACTCTTCTACATGTTGCAGCAGTTTTAATTCATCTTCCCTGGCAGCATGAAAAGCCCCGATTGTAATATGCGGCGGAAT
>DGUP01000008.1 GCA_002394685.1 Treponema sp. UBA4307
TTTTCAAAACTCGACATTCGGGCAAAGTAAAAAAAAATTAAAAAAAACTATTGACTAATCAATAAAATGGGTGTATTTAATATATATACCTATAGTTTTACTAGGGAAATAAAAAGGAGGTACATTATGAAATTTTATTTTGAAAAACTCGTAAGAGAAAATTTCCGCAATGGAGTCATGTGCCTCTCTTGTCTTTACTGCTGAGCCAGTGTGCTTAAATCAAATCTTTTTAATCAATCATTTTTTTTTACATTCAGTTTAAACTGAAATATTTAACTCATTTAAAGACAAGGAGAATAAAACTATGGCTAATTACAAATTTGAAACATTACAGTTACACGTTGGACAGGAAAGTGCAGACCCTGCTACAGATGCAAGAGCTGTTCCTATTTATCAGACTACATCATATGTTTTCCATAATTCAAAGCATGCGGCAGATCGTTTTGGTCTTGCTGATGCAGGAAATATTTACGGACGTCTGACTAATTCAACACAGGATGTTTTTGAAAAGCGTATTGCTGCCCTTGAAGGTGGTACTGCTGCACTGGCAACTGCTTCTGGTGCTGCAGCAATTTCTTATACAATTCAGGCCCTTGCTGCTGACGGCGGTCACATTGTTGCTCAGAAAACAATTTACGGAGGAAGTTATAATCTTCTTGCTCATACACTTCCTCTTTATGGAATTAAAACTACTTTTGTTGATGCACACAATCTTAAAGAAGTAGAATCTGCAATTCAGGAAAATACAAGGGCAATTTATCTTGAAACTCTTGGAAATCCAAATTCTGACATTCCGGATATTGATGCAATTTCAGAGATTGCACACAAGCATGGACTTCCTGTTGTAGTTGATAATACTTTCGGAACTCCATTCTTAATCCGTCCTTTTGAACATGGTGCAGATATTGTAGTTCATTCTGCTACAAAGTTTATTGGTGGTCACGGAACAACTCTTGGTGGAGTAATAATTGAAAGCGGTAAGTTTAACTGGAAGGCCAGCGGAAAATATAAGAATATTGCAGAAGCAAATCCAAGCTACCACGGAATTTCATTTTATGATGCTGTAGGCCCTGCTGCTTTTGTTACATACATTCGTGCAATTCTTCTTCGTGATACTGGTGCAACAATTTCTCCTTTCAACGCCTTCCTTCTCCTTCAGGGACTGGAAACCCTCTCTCTGAGATTGGAACGCCATGTTGAAAATACAAAGAAGGTTGTAGAATTCCTTAAGAATCATCCAAAGGTTGCAAAGGTAAATCATCCTTCTCTTGCAGATCATCCGGATCATGCCCTTTATGAAAAGTATTTCCCTAATGGTGGAGCTTCAATCTTTACCTTTGAAATTAAGGGAGGAAAAGAAGCAGCCTGGGCCTTTATTGATCACCTGGAAATCTTCAGTCTTCTTGCAAATGTTGCAGATGTAAAATCTCTTGTAATTCATCCTGCAAGTACAACTCACAGTCAGTTAAGTGATGCTGAACTTGCTGATCAGGGAATTACTCAGAGCACAATTCGTTTATCAATCGGTACTGAACATATTGATGATATTATTGCGGATCTGGAAAAGGGGTTTGCTGCAGTAAAATAATTAAAAGGTATCAGTGATTAAGATAATCAAACAAGAAACAACAAAACAATAATTTTTTATTCAGGAGTAATTATTATGAAGGCAAACATTAAAAAGAATCTTTTGAAGATATTTGCTGTAGTTGGAGTTGGAGCTGTACTGGTTTCATCACTTTGGGCAAAGACAAGTAAAGCAAGAAGTCTCGCTCAGATAAAAAAGAGCGGTACAATCAAGATTGCTGTATTCAGTGATAAAAAACCATTTGGATATGTAGATGAAAATGGTGAATATCAGGGATATGATGTTTACTTTGCTAACAGAATTGCAAAAGATTTGGGAGTAAAAGTTAAGTTTGTTCCAGTAGAAGCTGCTGCTCGTGTTGAAGTTCTTACAACTGGAAAAGTTGATCTGGTTCTTGCAAACTTTACTGTAACAAAAGAAAGAGCTGAAAAAGTAGATTTTGCTCTTCCTTATATGAAGGTTGCTCTTGGAATTGTTTCTCCAAAGAAAGCTCTTATCACAGATCCTGCTCAGCTCAATGGAAAGACTTTAATTGTTGCAAAAGGCACAACTGCTGAAACTTATTTCTCTAAAAACTATCCACAGATTAAGCTGCTGAAATTTGATCAGTATTCTGAAGCATATAACGCACTGCTTGATGGAAGAGGTGATGGTCTTTCTACAGACAACACAGAAGTTCTTGCATGGGCAATTGAAAATCCTTCATTTGCTGTAGGTGCAGGTGCTGATTCTATCGGAAGTCTGGATGCAATTGCTCCTGCTGTTCAAAAGGGTAACAAGGAACTTTTGGACTGGCTTAATTCAGAAATTGTAAAACTGGGTAAAGAGAACTTTTTCCATGCAGATTATGAAGCAACACTTCGTTCTGTTTATGGAAAAGATTCTGATGCAGATAGCCTTGTTGTTGAAGGTGGTAATCTTTAATAAAGTAAGATAATTACAAAAAGTGCATTAAAGGCATGCGAGGAATTTATGGATTTTGATTTTATAAAACAGGTTATCCCTCTTTATGTGGATGCTGCTTTTCTTACCTTAAGAATTGGTTTTATAGGAATCTGTTTATCCTTCCTGGCAGGCCTTTTTTGCGCTTTAATACGTTTCTGGAAGATTCCGGTTCTTCGCCATATTGTACGAGTGTACATTGAACTTTCCAGAAATACTCCTCTTTTAATACAACTTTTCTTTTTATATTTTGCGCTTCCCCGTCTTGGTATAAAGCTATCAGAGGAACAGTGTGGAATAATAGGTTTAACTTTTCTTGGAGCCTCCTATATGGCAGAGACAATTAGAAGTGCTCTCGAAACTGTAGGAAAATCACAACTTGAAAGCGGAATGTGTATTGGTTTGAATAAGTTTCAAATTTTACGCTATGTTGTGATTCCTCAGGCAGCAGTTGTTTCTGTTCCAGGACTTGTTGCAAATGTAATTTTTCTTTTGAAAGAAACTTCTATTTTTAGTGCAGTAGCTCTGGCTGATTTAATGTTTGTAGCAAAGGATTTAATTGGACTCTACTACAAAACTCAGGAATCACTTTTTCTTTTAGTTGTAAGTTATTTTATAATCCTTTTACCAATTACAATAGCCGCTCACTATATTGAAAAGAGGTTGAAATATGGACACCGTTAATTTTGTTGAAGCGTTTACATCTGCTTTTAGTGTTTTAGCTAAGGGAAAAAATTTTATTCGAATTCTTGGCGGTTTGTGGGTTACTGTGTGGATAACTGCCGTATCTGTTTTGCTTTCAATTTTAATTGGTCTCGCTTTTGGAATAGTGATGAGTAGAAGCAGAGGTATTTTTAAATTTTTATGTAAAGCCTGGCTGGAGTTCATTCGTATTATGCCTCAGTTGGTTCTGCTTTTTGTTGCTTACTATGGTATAACTCATGCTTTTGATATTTCTATTTCTGGTGAAGCTGCAAGTATTCTTGTATTTACTCTCTGGGGATCTGCAGAAATGGGAGATTTGGTTCGGGGTAGTCTGGAATCCATTCCTCTCCATCAGTATGAAAGTGGAAGAGCTCTTGGTTTAACAGAAAGACAAATCTTTTTTTATATTATAATTCCTCAGACTATAAAACGGCTTGTTCCTCTTGCAATGAATCTAATTACGAGGATGATAAAAACAACTTCTTTGGTCGTGTTTGTTGGTGTTATAGAAGTTGTAAAAATTGGTCAACAGATAATCGAAGCAAACAGACTTACTTTGCCAAGTGCATCAATTGCAGTTTATGGATTGATTTTCTTTTTATATTTTATTGTCTGCTGGCCAATTTCTCTTGCAGCTGACAGAATTGAAAAACGTGCAAAATAATTTGCCCCCTTTTAGTACTACGGGGTGGCCGGAGGATTAACATGGCTCTTTTAGAAATAAAGAATTTAACAAAAGAATATAAGGAATCGGAAGGTGTCTTAAATAATATTTCTCTGTCTGTGGAAAAGGGTGAAGTTTTGGTTATTCTCGGACCATCAGGCTGTGGAAAATCAACTCTGCTTCGATGTATAAATGGTCTGGAGAAAATTCAGTCTGGAGAAATTTATCTGGATGGTAAATTGATTTCAAATCAGACAAAAGAAATGCATAAGGTTCGTGAAAAAATTGGAATGGTTTTTCAAAGTTATGATCTTTTTCCGAATATGACTGTGTTGAAAAATATTCTTCTTGGACCGTTAAAAGTACAAAAACGAAATGTCAGGGAAGCTACAGAACAGGCAGAAAATCTTCTTTCAAGAATTGGATTGCTGGATAAAAAAAATACTTATCCGGCAGAATTATCAGGAGGGCAGAAGCAGAGAGTTGCAATCGCAAGAGCTCTTTGTATGAATCCTGATGTTTTGCTTTTTGATGAAGTAACAGCGTCCCTTGATCCGGAAATGGTAAGAGAGGTTCTTGATGTAATAATGCAGCTGGCAAAAGATGGAAAGACAATGCTTATTGTTACCCATCAGCTTGAATTTGCCAGAGCAGTTGCAGATAGAATTATTTTTATTGATCAGGGCCGGATTCTGGAGGATTCGAAACCTGAAAAATTTTTCACTGGTTCAGAAAATCAGAGAGTAAATGAATTTCTTCAAGCTTTTAAGTTCGAAAAAAAATCTTCATAAAAAAAGCCTGTCATCTTTTTTTTGATGGCAGGCCATTTTGTTTTAAATATTTTACATGATTATTTGAATTGAAGTGATTTTTAATCCGTAGCCGCAAACAAGCAGTCCTTCATTTTTTAGTTTAGCTGCTTCGTGGGCGGACAGAGTATAGTAAATTACTCCAGAAGAATCAGACGGAAGAATTTTTTCATTTGAAATTGCAGCACCACTTACTCTGGTTTGTTCGGTAAGTTTTGTTGACCAGTAACTGCTTACCAGCTGCAGCCACATTTCTACTTCTTCATCAAAAGTTTCTTCATATATAATCGCAATTTTTGCTCCCTGTTTAAGACTTCCGTTTGAAGGAACGGCGAATGGTCCTGCCTGATTCCAGCTGCTGTTTTCACTTAAATCAATCACTTTAGAAAGAATTTCAATTCCTCCAATGTGGGCATTATAAACAGCTGCTTCTTCAGAAGGTGTGTGGGTCGGGGTTGCAGAACTTGATCCATAACCGCTCCAGCTGAAGGAACCACGGGTTTGTCCCCAGACTTCAGAATATTTGCCAGTTTCTACAGTACGGCTTTCTCCTGGATAAAGAGGATAGAACTGTCTGAATGGAACCCATGCGTTTGAAGACCAGTACCACTTTGAAGGTCCTTTTTCAAAAGAATTGGCTTTAACTTTTCCTGCAAGGGTTGTGAGGTAAGCTTTTGTCGGCAGCTCCCATGTAATGTAGTACCAGTATATTGTTCCGTTAAGGCTGGTTTCTGTGAGCAGGGCAATTCCATCAGTGTCTTTTGCATCCCAGCTTAAAGGGAATCCTGCTGTAAGATTTGAACCAGTTTCGCTGTCACCGCCTCTCAGCCATACGCCCATTTTCTTTGAAGCAAAATCTGAAGTGACCTTTCCATCATCCTTAAATACAAAAAGGGATTTTGCTGCAACATTGTAACTTTTTACAGAGTCTTCTCCTTTTTCAGCTTTTGCAGTGATAAAGAATTTCATTCCGTACTGCCAGTCTTTGTAAGTTTTGTTTTCTGATTTGAGTGTGACTTTGTCTTTGTAAGAAATCATTTTTTCTTCAGAAGATAATACAAAATCCGATCCTGTAATTTCTTCTGCAGCAGGATAATTTTTATTTTCAGAATCTCCCAGATTCAAAACATTGTCTGAGTAGAGTGAAATTTTTTCTTTATAGAAATATGTGATTTTTGCTCCTGGAGTCTGACAGTCAATCTTCATACCTGCAGAAAGAGGCTGACTTGCAGTAAGTGTTTCCTGATTAAATTCAGCTTTTGCCCTTTCAATTCTAATTACAGGATTTTCAACTCCCGGCAAGGAAATTGTTTCTTCACAGGATTTAAATTCGCCTTGGACAATATCTGTTACAAGAAGATTTGACAGGCTTACAGTGTAATCTGCTCCTTTGACTGGAAGGGAATAGGCAGAACTTAAATCAACTTTCAATACATTTTTTTCTATTGAAACTGCGCTGGAAGAAATATCAATTTTAACAACATTCATTTTTGAAGCTTTAAACATTTCCAGCAGTTCCGGATTGTCAGCATCATATTTGTAATCCAGAATATATTTTGCTGTAAGGTCCGGTTTTCCCTGATCAGAATAACCGTTTGTTCCCTTAGTGTAATATTCTTTAAATGCAGGATTTGATGATAAAAGAGAGGCGTACTGTGAAGCCGTAAGAATTGCAGGAACCCTGTCTACATCTTTTTGTGAGATTGTAATGCTGCCTGAGTTTTTTCTTATTTCATGATTGAAAAAAAGTTTTAATTCCTTTCCATCTTCTTCAAGCTTTAAATTTGTAAGGGTGATTTGTTCTGTTAAAATTGAAATGTTTTTGTTGTGGCTGAGATTTCTTTCAGTTTCGTTTAATGCTTCAATATTAACTGCACAGTTTGCAGCAGATCCGTCCCTGCAGGCGGTAAATCCTGTAACTGCAATTACATCAAGATCCTGAATGTCATCACCGCTTTCTACTGTGTAATCAAAGAAGTAGGTTGTATATCCTTCATGTCTGCTGAGGGAAACTGAGGCTCCGTTGTTTAAGGTTAAAACTGGACTTCCTGTAAAATACACAGGCTTGTTGAATTTCATTTTGACAGGAATAATTTTTCCTACAGAATAACTTCCATCTGAGGCAGAAGATGAAATGCTTAACAGTTCCGGTTTTTCAGCTTCAGCGGTAAAGGCTGCAGTTACACTTCCTGTGTTTTTAGCAAAATCTGTAATGGAGGCTTTCAAGCTGATTGAAGAAGAGTGGGCTGGTGTAAAAGGTTTACTGATCCAGCTGCCGTCAGCATTTTTTGTAACAGCAATTTCTTGTGTTAACCATTTAAGTGTAATGGAAGAAATTTTATCCTTTCCCCAGAGCCTGGTTGAATTGTCACTCCATTTTCCTGTGATTTGAACCTGGTCTCCGTTTTCGATTGCACTTAATTTATTTCTGCCGGAAGTAAAATCATCAATGTTGAAGGAATAAAGACTTCCGTCTGATTTTTTAAGCAGAAGCTTTTCAAAAGAAATTTCCGGCTGCTGGTTGTCTCCCTGACAGTTGTATTCCAAAGTTGAAACTTTACCGCTGTCATCTTCTACCCTGAAAATAAAACTTTGTGATGTAAGAATATTTTTTCCTTCTTCCAGGCCTATGTTCAAATCTTCAAAAAGATTAATTGACAGTTGAGCATTGTGAATTGTTCTTGTTCCGGATTTTGTTCCTTCTTCAGGAATAATGTGCCAGAGTTTGTTGCCGGACTGGGAATCTGTATAACATGGATTTTCCCCGGAAACTTTATTCCAGAGGTCTGAATCTCCGTCAATATAATTTAGCAGCTGGGAAGAATCTTTCAACCAGACAACTTTAATATTCTTTACACGGGAATCGTCGCTGGCCTTAAGCTGAAAAGTTACTTCTCCATCCTTGTCGCCTAAAAGTGCTTCATTTGGATCCGGTGAAATAACTGAAACAGATGGAATAGAAATATCCTGAATTTTAAAGAAGCCGGAAAGAGTTTCTGTTTTTCTGCCGTTTACATCTTCTCCTTCAATTTGAATTTTATAAAGTCCGCTTTCAACTGGAGCTGTAATATTCAGGTAATAGAAAATCTGCATTTCTTCTTCTGCAGGAGAATAATTTTTTTCTTCAACAAGTGTCTTGAAATCTTCCCCCTTAAAAACCCTTGTTGAAATCCTTTTTATTCCGTCATCATCGTAAGCGTTACCAAAAAATTGTGAACCAGGATAAATCTTTTTTGCAGAATCAGAATCTGGAGAAATACTGTTACATTCAATCCATGGTTGATCTGCCTGAGGCCAGTAGCATATCCAGCCGTGGGAGCATTTTTCACTGATGTTGTTTGCAGCGTCTGTACTTTGGGTTACAATCTGGAGAAAAGTTTTTTCTGATGGCTTGATTCCATTTAATTTAATTTCATCTTCCGGCACAGTAATTGTCCAGGTTCTGCGGGTTTCATCAAGCAGTCCGGAATCCCAGTAAACTTCATCCTGATTATTTCCACAGAGCCAGACCTGAAGATTTTTAAGTGTGTAATCTTCTTCCTGTAATCCGCTGATTTCAATGTCTCCGTTCAAGTAACTGGAAAGCATTGCAAGGTTTCTGTAATTTTCATCGTTTAATGAAGTGTTGATTGAAGCATAGGTTTTGTATTCAATGGAAGGTTCTGTAATTTTAACTACTGGTGCAGTGGTGTCGTAAATCACAGTCCTTTTTTGAAGGGATGTACTGGAAGTGTTGTTCATTTCATCGTAGGCAGAAACCGTAATCGTATACTGATTGTCTGAAACATTTTCAGGAAGTGAAAGGGGAATTGACCATTTGATTTTTCCGTCATCCTGCTTTTCAAATATTGCAGAAGAATCTGTTCCTTCAGACCAGCTTTCCTTCTCCCATGTCCAGCTGTGCCCTGCAAAAGATACAACTAATTTTGTTACGGCAACATTGTCGCTGACAGTTCCTTCTGCAATAAAACTTTTTCCAATATTTGCCATATAGTCCGGTGCAGTAATTGAAACTACCGGGGCTTCAAGGTCAACTGCCTGTCCCAGTCCAACTATGCAGGATGAAAAAGTGAATAAGGAAAGGACTCCTGGTATAATAAAAAACTTTTTTATGCTCATATATAAACTCCGTAATTCTATAAATCAAAATAATAGGTGAAAAAATAACCCGCAAAATTACCAGTAAGTTCTTTTGTAGGTATAATAGAAACAACCATAACCTGGAGTGCCTGGTGAGTTTAGTAAATTATCCTGCCAGTTGCTTGTTTTAGACTGAATGTACCAGTCAGAAATAAAATCATACGAAATTAATACCCAGTCTTTTTCACTTGTTTTATAAAATGATGGGAGGTATTTTCCTTCATCAGATTTTTTAATTTTATAAGCATATTTCTCATAGCGTTCATCCGGACTTGCATCTTTCAGAGGGAATCCTGCAGTCATGGAAATTCCTTCAGCTCTGTCAGTGCCTTGAATTCTTAAATCTCCGTCTTTTTCCGGCTGCATATAAAAGATTACAGTTTTGTATGCCCCTTCGTACCCTGGATCAGAATCCTTAAGGAAGTCAGACCTTGCTCTTGCTTTTATATAATAGCGGTGAGCCTGACAAAGATTTGAATCTCCAAGAATGAGAATTGAGTTATAAGATTTATCAGTTTTTAAACTGGAGTAATTGTTTCTGGAAATTGCCTTTGGACTGATTGTTGCGCCGCTAACTCTGTTATTTGATTTTAATGCATTTTCTACAGATTCTGAATCAGGGATGTAATCAGCCAGACCATATTGAATGGAAGTATTATTTGTTTCGCTGTCAATTCTTACTCTAACAAATCCTGTTGGCCTTGTGTCTGTATCTTTGTTTTCAAGGGGACTGTTCAGATTTCCATTTTCAGTTACTTCTATTGCTCCCCAGCCGTGAGTGTATCTGTCTACACGAATTACAGGAGCAGCAGTTTTATTTGTCCAGAAGCACCATTGATCTTCTTCAAGTCCCTTAAAGAGATTTCCTGCCTGGTCTCGGAAACAGGTATCATCAATTAAAACTTCATATTCTCTTCCGTCTGCAAAAAGTGAAGCAGGAACTTTTACCGTAACAGTTTTTTTGTCAGAAGAAAGTTCTACTTGATTTGAAGTTACGTCAATTATTTCCTGATGATAATTGATGCTTTCAAATGCAGCCCTCAGCTGAGCAACAATGCCTGTGGAGTCATGAGGATCAAGATCAAATTGAAGAAGATATTTTGTACTTGTGTCCGGTATAACACCTTCCTCTTTTTCATCATCAATCATTTTAATTCCGTGGGTTGTTTTTACGTAAGGTCCAAGCGGCTGCCCTGTTTTGTCAGATAAAAGACATTCACCTGTTGATGAGCCGACCATAAGTCTTTTGTTTTCATCGCTCATTTGATTGAAGACTTCTGAAAATTCTTCACTTGTAAAAATAATAGGAATTGCCCATGGATTCTGGCTGCTGGATTTTCTGCGGATTATAATATTTCCGTTTTCCTTGTAAACAGCTTCTGAAAATTTAATGGTGATTTTTTCTGTTCCCGCTTCAAGAGTTTTTGAATCTGTGTCAGGAGTAAATTCTGTAACTGAAGGAGCAAGGGCATCAATAAAAATAATTGATTCTTTAGAAAGAACTTCATCAGAATTTTCAAGAGTCAAAGATTTTTCATTCAGCTCTGCATCCTCCGAAGAAATGCTTCCTCCGTTGAGAATGATTTTATCTGCAGTAGAAAGAATTGTATCTGTTGTTGTGTAAACTCCTTCTGGAATTTTATAAGTAAAGACTAATGTGTCTCCTCCAGAACCGGACTGGTAAAGGGCGTATTGATTTGCTGAACTTCCTTCTATATTTTTAAGAAGAATTTTCGGAGTTCCCGTAACCTTTACGCTTCCTTCGAACTGGGCAAATATTGTAAGAGTTTCATCCTGAGAAAGAGTAATACCTGACGGCATTTCAGAATAGATTTTCTGCAGCTGTGGAATAGGAGAGGTTTTAACAGTTTTGCTTACAGTGTTTTTATTTCCAAAAATATCTTCTGCTGTAATTTTGATTGTATAATTGCAGTCTGGAAGCAGGTCCTTCAGTTCAAAGCAGTTATCATTTATTGAAAGATTTTTTTCTGTGGAATAAACCGGTGAGTCAATGCTTCCGCTGATTTTTGTAATGCTGAGGCCTTCCTGTCCTCTTACAGTTATTTTTCCATACAGAGCTTTTGTCTGGCTGCCTGCATTTGTAATAACTTCCATTTCCCTTTCTGCTGAATCCTGATCTGTCCAGTAAGAAACATTAATTTCCGGCAGATCATTGTATGAAGAAAGTCTGAAAGTTTTATAGATTACATTTGAATCTTTATCCTTTGCATAAAGGACGAAAGTTTTAATTGTATTTTCAGGATTTTTATTTACGATAAAATCACTGGTAACATCAAAGGTTCTTGCGAAAGGAGTTTTTGTATAAGTTTTACTGTTAACTTTTTCCTTAACTATAGTTCCTGCTTTCAGTTTGTAGATTTTTATTCCGCTGGAAGAATCTGTAAAAGTTTCAGAATCCATTTTATCAAACCTTGAAGAAATCATTTTTTCTGCCAGTTCAATTTGACTGGATGAAATGCTTCTGCCTTTTGAAGGAATCCATGCCATTGCCAAATCTGTTACCTGCTGATTATCCAGAACGTATCCTTCAAGTGTAAAGAATTTTCCATCCTTTAATTCAGCAGATGTATTTTCTACAGGAGAACTTATGAGGATAACAGGAGCATCATCGCTGGTAACCGTAACGGAAATGCTTTTATAAGACCAGACTGTTTCATCTCCTGAAGATTTAAAATCCTCTGCTGCAGTAACAAGATAATAGTTACCTGCATCATCAGCTCCATCAAGAGACAGTTCTCCGTCTGAAGCTCCGTTACATTCTTTTTTAATAAAATATGCTGAAGTTTTTAAAGCCTCAAATGATTCCTCCAGAGATTTTTCTTCCCTTAAAGTTTCTTCCCATAAATGTGCTGGAATAAGGCCTGCGTAAATACAGTTCAATCCATCATCATCAAAATAGAAAGTATGGAAATCTGTTTTTTTTGTAGTAACGATTTTTCCTTCTGTTTCTCCACAATCAATTTTTGGATTGTCACTTTCCGGCCACCAGATGAAGGAACCTTTTTTATAGTCAACCCGATTGCCTGCGCTGTCCACTACTGTGAGGACCGGGGTAAGGTAGTGGAGCCCCTGACTGAGGGAAGAAGCTGTTTCTTTAAGCATTTGTGCTGTAAGTGTAAATCTTGCGGAATACACTGAACATGAAGAATCCATTGCAAGATTTGAAAGAATAAGATTATTTTCCTCATCAAGAAGTGAAAGTTTTGTTTCTTCAAGCCTGTAGTTGTCTTTTAATTCCGTAATGAAAGTTATGGATTCATTCTGGAATTTGTATTTTTTTGAAGAGGATTTATAGTCTTCTGCAAAAGTTTCCAGTGTGTTTTTTTCTTCAAGTTTTACCGGAATGGAAGTATTTCTCTGAATGTAAAAGGATTTTATCTGAGGATCCTGGGAATCCACAATCAGTGTAAGATATGCAACTGATTTTTCAGACTGGTTTCTGCTTTTGTCAAAGGCCTGGGCCAGAATCTGTATTTCTTCATCCTGGGTAAAATTCAAACTGCAGGTCCAGGTTCCGCTTACAGGATCCACATCAGCCTTTTTTTTGACACTTTCTGAATTTGTTGTCAGGGTAAGTAAAACTTCTGTTACTTCATCATTGTCCTGACAGGTCCCGGATATGGTTGTGTTGTAACCAATGTAATCCATGTTTGAGTGACTTGTAATCTGAATCACAGGAGCTTCAATGTCAACAGCATCACCAAGGCCTGTTGTGCATGAAGAAAGCAGTACCGCAAAAATAAGGGATGTTATCCCAGAGAGATGTTTAAACTTTTTTAACATAATCCTTCCGTATTTATCAAATATAAATGCCTTGTTATAATTATCCCTCTAAAATCTCCATAAAACAAGTAAAATCAGCATATTTAAATAAAAATCTTCAATAATATGCTTTATTTTATGGTACAAATACCCCAGAAAGTCCCACTTACAGCTCTCAGTCTTGAAAATTAAGGCTTTTTTTAGTAAAGTTTTATAATACATAAAGTGGCGTAGACAGAAATCTTCTGTTAGACTTGAGCCACTAGCTAAAATCTTTATGGAGGATTTTTATGGATAAAGAACAGGTAAAGGCAGCTCTCAAACAGTTCTTCATTGACAATCTTGGAATCGATGGAAGCATTTTGAACTATGATTCTGAATTGTTTGGTGACGAAATTGGTCTTGATTCAGTAGATTCACTTGAAATTATCTCTTTTGTAGACAGCGAATACGAAGTTTCAATGACTGGTGTTGCAAAGGAAAACTTCAAGAGCATTGATACAATCACTGATTATATCGTTGCTAACAAAAAATAATACCTAAAATTAAACGGTGGTTTTTTGGAATGCTTTCTGAAAAGCCACCGTGTTTTTTATCTTTAAATCTTAATTCTCTAGGGATCAGAATCAATCAATTTATTTAAGGACGTTTTATATGACACAGGACAAAAATCGCTGCGTTGTTACAGGTTTAGGCGTTATCTGCGCTATTGGTAACGATGTAGAAGAAACATGGAAGAATGCGTTGAATTCAGTTTCTGGAATTCACAAGACAGTTTCAGTTGACACAAAAGATTGTTATGCAGATCTGGCAGGTGAGGTTCACTGCGATACACTGGATCAGGGAATTGATAATCCTGAAGAAAAAGACAGAGCTACAAAGTTCTGTATCAGGGCTGCTAAGGAAGCTCTTGCTGATGCAGGTCTTACAAAATTCAACAATGATCCTCGCGTAAGTGTAATTATTGGAAGCTGCGTTGGTGGTGTTGTTAGTATTGAAAATTATTATAACAATGGTCAGAAAGACGTAAACGAAATTGCAAAAATGCCTATTGGTGCAATTGCTTCAAAGGTTGCTGAAGATACAGGTGCTGCCGGTGTTGTAACAAATATTGGTAATGCCTGTGCTGCAGGTACAATGTCAATTTCAGTTGCCTGCGATCTTATCCGCTCAGGTAAGGCTGATGTTGTAATTGCCGGTGGTGCTGATTCCTTTGCTTCAGTTCCATATTCAGGCTTCCTTGCACTTCACGCTCTGGACGAAAACGGTTGTTCTCCTTTCAATCACTGTCATGGTATTACTCTGGGTGAAGGTTCAGGTATCGTAATCGTTGAATCATACGAACATGCAAAAGCCCGCAATGCTAAAACATACTGTGAAGTTCTCGGTGGTGCCGTTACACAGGATGCTCATCACATTACAGCTCCTCGTGAAGATGGTTTGTGTCAGATTGAAGCTATTGAAAGAGCAATCAGAAATTCTGGAATCAAGAAGTCTGACATTGGTTATGTAAACGCACACGGTACTGGTACAGGTAAGAATGACGGTGCTGAATTTGTTTCACTTCACGCTGTATTTGATCAGGAGAATCCTGGCCTTTCAGCTTCATCTACAAAGGCTCTTACAGGTCACTGTCTTGGTGCAGCAGGTTCAATTGAAGCTGTGTTCTCAATCAAGGCTCTGACAACAAATACTGTTCTGCCAACTCTGGGCTTCTCTGAAGAAGATAAGGTTGCCCTTAAGGAAAAGGCTGGTACTCTTGACTTTGCACAGAACGTTCCACACGCAAAGGAACTGACTGCCGTAATGAGCAATAACTTTGCTTTCGGTGGTACAGATGCTTCAATCATTTACTCTAAGATTCCAGGTGATGTTGTAAGTCAGCCTGCAAAAGACAAGCCTATTGCAGTAACAGGTTTTGGTATTGTCAGCCCAATGGGTAATTCAAAGGAAGCTTATCTTGAAGGCGTTAAGAATGGTTTCAAGCCTGCTGAAAAGTCAATTCATTCTGCAGTTGGTCTTGATGATTATAACGCTGTAGGTCTTAAGATGGCCTTTACCCGCAAACTGGATAATATGAGCCAGCTGATGGCTGTTTCTGGTGTAGCTGCCCTTAAGGATGCAGGAATTACAGTTACTGAAGAAAATGAAAAGGATATCGGTATTATCATCGGTACTTCTGAAGGTGCCCTTGGACCTACATATGAATTCCAGGAACTGATTTCTAAAGAAGGAAATGCTAAGGGTTCTGCATTTAAGTTCCCTCACACTGTATACAACGCTGCAGGTGGTTACCTTTCAATTACAACCGGCGTTAAGGGATACGGTGCTACTGTAACACAGGGTGCTGGTTCTGGTCTTACAAGCATTGCTTATGCAGTTAACGTTCTTCGTGATGGTCAGGAAAAGGTTATGATGGCTGCTGGTCTTGATGAAAACACAGAAGTTCTTACTGATCTTTACAGCAAGCTGGGTTATGTTTCAGATAAGGTAGTTGCTCCATATGCAGGTGCAGATGGATTTGTAATGTCTGACGGTGCCGTTTCAATGATGATGGAAGAAGAAGACTACGCTAAGGCTCGTGGTGCTAAGGTTTACTGCCACGTTCTCGGATATGGTAACGGACGTAAGAATGTTAAGTTCGGTAAGCTTGCAGGTTCAGGTGAAGGTCTGGATGCTGCAATTGCAGATGCACTTAAGGATTCAAATACAAGCCTGGATGAAATCACAGCAGTATTCGGTTTTGCTGATGGATTCAAGGTTGTTGATGATATTGAAACTGAATCTTACAAGAGAGTCTTTGGAGACAAACTTGCATCTCTTCCTGTAGTTCAGATTAAGGAAAGAACTGGTGAAGGACGTGCTGCTGCTGCAACACTTCAGGCTGCACACGCTGCAATGATGCTTGGCGGACTTATTCCTTCAGATGATGCTTACCTCCTTACTTCAGAAGGTGTAAAGAAAACAAAGGTTGAAGCTTCTTCACTGGGAAAAGTTCTGGTAACTTCATTCTCAAGCGGCGGTTCTTACACAGCAGTTGTATTAGGTAAATAAATAATTTATTCTTGTTTATATGCCCGCCGGTCCTGCATAGAATCGGCGGACATTCATTTTATTAAGAGGATGTAATATGAAAGTAGCAATTGTAACAGGTTCTTCAAAAGGAATCGGAAAAGCATGTGCCCTTAAGCTGGCAAAAGAAGGCTATACAGTAGTAATCAATTATTCAAGTTCAGACGAAGCTGCTCAGAAGGTACTGGAACAGGTAAAGGCTGAAGGCGGAGACGGAATGGTTTACAAGGCTGATGTTTCTGACATTGAGCAGGTAAAGAAAATGTTCCGCGAAGTAAGTAAAACTTACGGTCAGATTGATGTTCTGGTAAACAATGCAGGTATTGTTCGTGATGAATACCTTCTCATGCTTAAGCCTGAAACAATGGACAAGTGTTTTGACCTTAACATTAAGGGATATGTTTATTGTGCTCAGCAGGCTGCCCTTAAGATGTTTAAGAAAGGCGGTGCTATTATCAATATGTCATCTGTAAGTTCTAAGATGGCTCTTGCAGGTCAGGCAGTTTATTCTGCAACAAAGGGTGCCGTTAACTCTCTTACACAGACTCTTGCAAAAGAACTTGCTCAGTACAAAATCCGTGTAAATGCAGTTGCTCCTGGTTTTATTGCAACAGAAATGATTGACGCTATCCCTGAAGAAAAGCGTGAAGAATATCTTAAGGAAATTCCTGCAAAGAGACTTGGTACAGGTGAAGATGTAGCTAACGTAGTTGCTGCTCTTGCTTCTGATGCTTTCTCTTATGTAACAGGTCAGGTTATTGTAATTGATGGAGGTCTTTCATTATGAGCGGCATGAATATTTACGAAATCTCAGAAAAAATTGCTCAGCGTCCTCCTTTCCAGATGATTGAAAGAGTAGTGGAACTGGTTCCAAATGAATCAGCTGTTGGTATTAAAAACGTTTCTGTTAACGAACCATATTTTATGGGACACTTTCCTGGAACTCCAATTATGCCTGGGGTTCTCATTGTAGAAAGCTGTGCCCAGCTCTGTTCACTTGTAATCGAAAAAACACCTGAAGATCTGGATGACAAGCTCTACGTTCTTCTTAAGGTTGACGGATTTAAGTTTGTTAAACCAGTTATTCCTGGAGACAGACTGGAAATCACTGTAAACAAGACAAAGGGCGGCGGAGTTCTGGTAGGCTTTAACTGTGTAGTTAAGGTTGACGGCACAGTTTATGCAAAGGGCGATTTAACCTTTACTACAATTCCAAAGGACGCTTTGGGTAAGTAATGTGCTTAAAAAACTAAGCTCAGACTGTTTATAAAAAAGCGATTTTATCGTACACTATAAGCGCATTCTTCAAAGAGAGTGCGCTATTTTTTTTATTTGGAAATGGTGAATATGAAGAATATCTTGGTTTTAAATGGAAGTCCTAAGAAGAATCAGAGTACAACCATGTACGTAACAAATGCTTTTGTAAAAGGACTTGAGGCAAGTGGTGAATACAAGGCAGAGTTTATCAACATCAGTGAACTTAATGTGAAAAAATGTCTGGGCTGTCTCAGTTGCTGGGGCCGTACAGAAGGGGAATGTATTATCAAAACCGATGACGTTCCCATGATAAAAGAGAAAATCTTAAAGACTGATATAATTCTGGTAAGCTTCCCTCTTTTCTATTTCGGCATGCCTGGAGAAGTTAAGTGTCTGCTGGACCGCCTGCTGAGTATTATGAATACATATTCAGGTCAGCTTGTTCCAGAAGATCCAAAGGCTCCTCTCCACGGTTTCAGATATGATATGGCAGGAAAAAAACTGATTGTAATTTCAGGCTGTGCATGGAATGATGACAAGGTCTTTAATCCTCTTTTAGGACAGCTGGACTGTATCTGTGGAAATGACGGTTACACAGCACTTTTCTGTCCTCAGATTAAGGCTGTTGTGGATCGCGGGGGTAATCGCCTTGAACGTTACTTAAAGCGCTATGAAGATGCCGGTACTGAGTTTGCCGCCAGTGGATGTCTTTCTGCGGAAACAAAAGAGCAGTTAAAGAAAACTCCTTTTTCTGCTGCAGTTTACGAGCAGATTCTTACCGCTTACTGGGCTCAGGAAAGAGAGGCCGGGGGCTTGAATAAATAAGGCCTTAAGGCAAGGACTTGCACCCCTAAAATTGGACATGTAAAGTTCAATATTCAGGAGGTGCATTTTTTTTGATTTACATTTCCGGAACTTTTAAGCCAGACCAATGATTTCAATTTGACCAGGCAGTTTTTTCTTCCTGGAGATAAAGAAAACTACTGTACAGGTCAGGGCAAAAAAACTGATGGGAAAAACTGCTTCCCAGACTGGAGAAATGAGTCTGCCTGAAAAAAATCCAAGGACTGCCATAAGAAAAGGAAGAAAGAGGGTAATAAAGCCCTGCAGGAATTTTGTTTTACGGCTGACTTCAATTTCTACCAGAGTGCCGGCTTTAAGATTCAGGCCCCTGATGTTTTCTACCGTAAAAATTGTATGTTTTGTATTACACTCACCGCCGCAGGAAGCACAACCGTCGTTTGGCATAGGGGTGAGTTTAACAATATTGTCTTTTACATCAAGGATGATAGCTTTTTCTGTCATAAGAAGAATGCACCTATTTTTTCAGTTCTTTAAGTCTCCGGTCACATTCTTTTGCGCCTTTAATATTGCCCAGTTCTTCATAGGTATCTCTAAGGTTAAAAATTGCTTCCTCAAAGTATGGATTAATTGTTAAGGCTGTTTCAAAGGCCCCGGCAGCGCTTTCGTAATCCTCATTTCTGAACTGGATTACTCCCATCATATTCCACAGAGTCGGACTGCATTTGTTGTTTTCCGTGCCTAAAAATGCATAACTCATTGCAAGATGGTTTTCCCCAACAGTGTAATAAAGGAATGCCAGAGTTTCTATGATTTCAGGATTGTCCGGATTAAGGTTGTAGGCGTGTCTGCAGGCATTAATTGCTTCTACAAAATTTCCAGAATCCCTGTAAGTAAGGCTCAGGTTGAACCAGAGAAGATAATTTTCCTGTTCTACAATCAAAGCTCTTTTGAAACATGCAATTGCATCAGCAAAATTTCCTTTTGATGCGTATTCTATAGCCTGATTGTTAAGTTTTTCTACACTTTCAAACATGTGGACCTGCCTTTCCTGGACTCATCTTCTGGAATAAGAATTTAATCTTTGTCAGAGCACTGTTTTCACTTCCTAAAAGCTGCTCAAATTCTTCCAGACTCTCTTCTATTAATTTTAATCCTATTTCCCTTGCTTTTTCAATGGAATTATTCTTTTTCATAAGATTTATGGCTTTTTCAACTGCGGGATTTTCTGTGCTGCTGTTATGGGCTTCCTTGAAATATCCTGTAAGTTCTTCCTGTTCCTCTTTTGAGGCCTGTTCAAAGAAGAGAATGACAGGAAGGGATTTTTTTCCTTCTACAATATCGTCACCCCGGTCCTTTCCTGCATTTCCTGTAGTTAAGTTGATAACATCATCAATAATCTGGAATCCTGCACCGATTTTGCTGGCGCAGAGGGCCATTTCTTCTACTTCCTCCGGCTTGGCTCCAGCAATAAGTGAACCGATTCTTGCTGCAAGTGAAGAAAGAGTTCCAGTTTTGCTCTTTACCATAAAGAGATATTCTTCCTGTTTAGGAATAAAACTTTCCTGCCTGTGCCAGTAAATATCCATTGCCTGTCCCAGGTGGAGTTTTCGTAATTCTACAAGATAGGCGTCATAAAGGGCCTGTTTTACTTCTTCCCCTTGAATAATGGACTTAATGCATACCGGAGCCTCAAAATAAAGCCAGGATGCGGAATTAAGTGCCGTATCAAGCCCGTAGGTCAAATATGCAGCCGGTTTACCTCTTCTTTCCTGAGAATGGTCTTCAATATCGTCATGGATAAGGCTGGCTGTATGAACAAACTCCAGCAGGGGGGTAAGAGTGTAGGCGTCAGAAAGAAGTTTTTCTGCCTGCTGACCGCATATTCTGTTCTTTTCAATAAAGGCTTCTGCACATAGAACCAGGAAAAGGGGCCTCCAGCGTTTGCCCCCTGACAAAAGAAGTTCCCGGTTTGGTTTTAGAAGTTCCTGCACTTCCCTTGATGAGGTAAGATTAATTCCATTTATGTTTAAGCCTGACCTTCCGAAAGCGTTTTCAATAAAGAAATGATCCGGTGTGTCCGGCAGGGCTTTTAATAGAATACTGTTGATTTTGTCCAGATAAGCTGAAAAATCAGTTTTAATTTCCATACAGATAATATAACTAAAAAACCGGTAACTTTCTATCAATTACCGGTTTAATCTTATGATTTTCTTGTTATTTGGGATGGAATCAACTGTGTTCCTGAACAGTCTTATTTATAGCATCTGCCATATCTTCCAGTGAAACCTGTCTTTGAACCGCACCGTTTTCCCAGCCGGCTTTAGGCATTCCGTAAACAATGGAAGATTTTTCATCCTGCCCCAGAGTCCAGGCTCCCTGTCTGCGCATTTCTGCCAGCTGAGCTGCTCCATCTTTGCCCATACCGGTCATAATTACGCCCAGAGCATGATTTGTGTATTCCTTTGCAACTGATTCAAAGAGTACGTCTGCAGAAGGTCTGTGGCCGTTTCTCAAAGGTGCCTGACTTAAGCGGATTACGTGGCAGAGGGTGGATTTCTCTACAACAATGTGATAATCACCTGGTGCAATATAAATCTGTCCCGGATGAATAAGGTCACCGTCTTCAGCTTCTTTTACTGCAAGCGGGCAGATTCTGTCCAGGGATGCAGCAAATTCCTTTGTAAATCCAGCAGGCATATGCTGAACAACCAGAATAGGCTTAGGGAACTTTGGATCAATTTTTGCAAATACTTCACGGAGGGCATTTGGACCTCCTGTAGAAATACCAATTGCAACAATATCAATATTTGCTCCCTGGCGAAGTGGTTCAATTACGTCAGGATCCTTTTTCTTTGTCTGGAAGAGGGTAGGGCTTAAAGTTGTTGTCTTCTTTATTGAAGGTTCAAAAGGCTTAACCTTGTCTCCCAGGCCCTTGTTCTTTGCATCGATTTCAGCTTCTTTTTCCTTTGCCTGATGCATGTAAAATTCAAAAGGTGCAATATCCTTACCCTTACGAACAGCATAACGGCGGCCATAAGAAGCAACTTTTTCAATAATGAGGTCTGAAACTGTTGCAATGTTTACAGAAGTTGATCCATTAGGCTTTGTGATAAAGTCCGATGCACCAAGTTCCAGACACTGCATTGTTACAGGGGCGCCCTTTTCTGCAATAGAAGAAAGAACTACAACAGGAATATCAATTCCCTGTGCCTTACGCTCCTGCAAAAATTCTATACCTGTCATTTCAGGCATTTCTATATCAAGAAGAATCAAGTCAGGCTGCAGTGTTGGGATTTTTTGAAGGAGGAAACGGCCGTTCATAGCAGTTCCTACTACATGCAGTCCTTCTGTTCCGTCAACAATTCTAGAAATAAGATTGCGCATCAAAGCAGAATCGTCGCAAACAATTACATTGATATCGTCCATACAAACTCCCGGATTTTTTAAATTTGTAAAAACAGTTTAATACTAGCTCTCCTGCTTTTCATAAAGACAAGCCCATTCTGTTTTAAGGAACTGAAATTTTGTTTCCATTCCAAAAA
Organism: Treponema sp. UBA4307; assembly: GCA_002394685.1. Taxonomy (GTDB): domain Bacteria; phylum Spirochaetota; class Spirochaetia; order Treponematales; family Treponemataceae; genus Treponema_D. The sequence goes on from DGUP01000008.1 coordinate 21,307, forward strand.
GGCTTTCTGAATGACCTATGAAGAGATAGGATGATTTTGCCATAGAATCATAGAATCTGTCGATAGTGGCCTTCTGGGCAGCTTCATCAAAGTAGATGAGAACGTTGCGGCAGAAAATCACATCAAGATCTCTCTGTCCTGAATCAAAGCGGAGATTATGGTAGTCGAACTTGATTGTAGACATAATCTCCGGTTTAACCTGATAACCGGTTTCATTCTTTGTAAAGAATTTGGCCAGATAGGTTTCAGGAATTCCGGCAATACGGGCTTCCGGATAAAATCCCTGCTGTCCAACCATAAGGGACTTAAGGGAAATGTCAGAAGCAAGAATTTCGAATGTATAAGGAGCAGGAAGTTTATCCTTTAAAATCATTGCGATTGTGTAAGGCTCTTCACCTGTAGAACAACCGGCAGACCATATACGGATTTTGGTGCTTCCCGTCTTCTTTTTATTTTCGAGAACATGTGGTATGACGTAATTTATAAGTGCGTCAAAATGTGGTTGGTTTCTGAAGAAACGCGTAAGATTAGTCGTAATGCTGTCAAGGAAGACTTTAAATTCGCCCTGGTCGCTTGTAATAATCTTGTAATAATCCTCTACGTTAGTCAGCTTCTTTTCGCGGAGTCTCTCCTTTAAGCGGCTGTCCAGAATAGAACGGTTTGTGTCAGAAAACGTAATTCCGCTGGCATCATAAATGAGTTTGCGGAACTGATCAAATTGTAAATCTGTAAGCAAATCAGCCATAATTAATAATTATATACCTCAAAAAGCAACTTGTAAAATTTTATAAAAAAAGGCTGATTCCTTCCACCGCTCAAGATTTTGATGTCTGCTCAGTAGATGTATCAGCCTTCTTTTACCTAATTCCGGAGTTTTACCAGCGGGTCAACCAGTTTATCATTTTCGTATATCGTGAAATGAAGGTGTGGACCTGTACTTTGACCCGTGCTTCCGACCTTTCCAATAACCGTGTTTACGTCTACCCAGTCACCGGCGCTTACATTTCTCTTCAGCATGTGACCGTAAAGGGATTTAAGCCTGTTAGGGTGCTGGATGATTACATAGTTACCATAAATGTTTGACCAGCCGGATGTAGTTACCTGCCCACCCATTGTAGGGTAAATGCTTGTACCTTGAGGACAGGCCATATCAATACCGTTATGATAAGTTCGTTTATTTGGATTGAACGGATTTTGTCTCATGCCAAAGTATGATGTAAGGGTGTATCTTGCGTTACGCAGTGGATTTCTGAAGAGAGAACCCTGAATTTCCAGTTTTTCCATTCTTGGCAGCTGAGCATCAGGAACGAAAATTGTCTGGTTCTTTGAAAGACGCTTTGATGTGTCAATATTATTTACGTAGCTGCACTTTTCAGCATCAACTTCATATTTCTTTGTGATTGCAGCAATTGTTTCTGATGAAGAACTTGTTGTGTAGAGGATTCCTGACATTGAAGGAATTTTCAAGTATGAGCCCGGATCAAGCTTTTCTGTTTTTGCCTTGTTTGCAGAAAAGAGAGTATCAACTGTCACGTTGAACTTCTGGGCAATTTTACTGTAACTGTCTCCGGACTGAATTCTGTAAACCTGATATGTGAGGAGGGAATCATAATCAAAACTTTCTTCCTCTTCCTCAATCATTGCAAGTTCTGCACCGTCTTCACCAGCAAGACCTTCTGCATCTGCGGCTGCTGCTGCTTCCTTGTCGGCCTGTGCTGCCAGATATCCGTTGTCTTCTTCTACAAGAAGCTTATCAGTTTCATCAAGAGTTGAAGTTTCTGTAACTTCCGGAGCTTCTATGATTTCTTCTGCATTATCTGTAGGGGCAACGTCAGCCATTGCCTGAAGTGCTGATTCATGCTGTTCTGCAAGACGAATTTCTTCATCTGAAAGTTCGTCCTTTTTATTCAGGTTCATAGGCCTGATTGTCTGATAGGTCAAGTCTGGAAGATACATAATATCCAGCCCGCCCTGTCCTGTAGAGGTATTAGTCTTATATGCCTTTATTCCGGCTGTTGTTGAAACAAGCACGGATGCTGTGAGAATTGCTGTTGCGCTATATAAAATTCTATACTTAATATGGTCTTTCATGGCGAATACGTCCTCAAATTATAGAATATTTTCAGCAGAAAAGCAATTTTGAAAACCTTATATAGACAATAGAAATCACTTTTCTACTTCAAATAACGATAATTTATACTATTTTGCCTTTTTATTAAGTCCGATGAGATAAGTTTCAAAGGACTCTGTTCTGCAGGCTTCAGGCTTGAATCCCTTTGCCTGGGTAAAAATCTCTCTCATCTTCTTGAGTAAAGCCTGCTGATCTCCGTTTTGAAAAATTTTTACACAGAAGTTTCCACCGGTTTTAAGCATCTGATCGGCGTACCAGATGGCCATTTCAACCAGTCCCTTGCTTCTCGCTGTATCAACAACACGGTTTCCTGTGGTAAGGGGTGCGGCATCACAGACTACCAGGTCAAATGGACCTTCAGCCTTGATTTTGTCGTAAATCTCCTTGTCCGTCAGATCCCCCTGATAGAAGACCAGCTTGTCATCCTTAACAGATTTTGAGAGTGGATTCAGGTCGCAGGAAACAACTTTACCGCTGCTGTCAATATTCCTTAACAGCCAGGTAGTCCAGCTTCCGGGAGCGGCACCTAAATCGAGAACAACTGTGCTTTTTTTAAGCATGGAGAATTTCTGGTCAATTTCCTCAAGTTTGTATACTGAACGGGCAGGATATCCTTCCCTGAATGCTTTTTGTGACCAGTAATCTGGTTTGCTGTATGAATTTGTCTTAGATGGCATATCTTATATGTCGGCAGAAAGAGCGTAAATCGTGAATAGAAAAACAGACAGTGGATCTGAATTGAGAATCATGCCGGAGAACCGGAGCCTTTATGTGTTTTCGTGTTTATCCGTTTTATAAACAGTTCCATGTTGCTGGCAAAAAAGACCAGAATGTAAACAATGAAGGCAATGGTAAAGAGCATAAATGCCCAGAAAGTATAATATTCATTGTCAAAGCTTCTGGTAATGTAGCCAAGGGAAAGCATTGTTAAAATCAGAATTATTCCGGAAGAAACCCAGCGCGGAATAAGATTTCTCTTTTTCTGAGGAGCAAGATTACTGTTTACTTTAGCCAGTACCTTCTGAATGGTATCATCCTTCAGGGGAACAGGAACGTTTAAAGGTTCTGCTGAGAGTTTTTCTGCTTTAGTCAGGGCCTTTACTTCATTACGACACTTGCTGCAGAAAAGAAAATGAAGGGTTAGTCTGAAAGGAATGCGCTGATGCTTGTCCAGGCGGAGATATTCCTCCATGTATTCTTCATGTGTTTTACTCATATATTGCTCCTGTTTTTAGACGCTGAAGTCTGAGAGTTTTTCCCTCAGAATCTTTTTAGCTCTAAAAATATGTGATTTTATCGTATTAACCGGGAAATCAGTAATTGTAGAGATTTCCTCGTAAGAAAAATCATGAAAAAAATAAAGATCCAGGCAGATTGAATAGTTATCTGGAAGTTCTTTAACTGCTTCTTTTACCGCCTTAAGGGTTGCGTTGTAGATTTGTGCTTCTTCAGGAGTCTTTCCCCTGTAGGCGAAAAGAGCACTGTCCATGTCCAGGTCTGTTAAAGGTGTGGTGTCATTTTTCTTTTTTTTAAGGTTCACTGCAGTTGTAAAGGCTATTCTTGTGAGCCAGGTGGAAAATCTGCTGTTCCCCTTAAATCCTGCAAGATTTGTATAGGCTTTAATGAAAACATCCTGTACAAAATCTTCAGTATCATCCTTATTCTTAAAAAAACGCATCCCTAAAGCCTCTACTCTGTTTTTGTAGAGGGCCATCAATTCTGCAAATGCCTGGGATGAACCTTTTAACGTTTCCCTAATCAGACTCAGGTCGTAATTGTGAGATGTTGAATTTTGGGCTGAGAAACCGAATAGTCCTTCAGTTTCAGTCTTCGTTCTTTCCATCTTTAAAATCTGGATTAACCTTATAGAAGATTATAAGAGCAATCCCCAGCATAAGAGGTAAGAGTCCTCCTAAGAGAGCCCAGTTTACCTGTGTCATAAGCGCAAATAAAACTGTGAGGGCAATTCCAACTGCTATGAGACATAAGCCTGCAAGAAGAACATATGCCTTGAAGTTAAACTTTCTTGGCTGTTCTGTACCGCTTCTGATTCTCAGGGAAACTTCCCTGTGATGCCACAAAAGAGCAAAAAATAAGAGTGTTGCAAAAAATACAATACCTACGATTGGAATGATTGCAATAATAATTTGTGCTGCCGGCGTGTACTGAATGGCCATACTGTCCTCACTTTATCTTATCTGTTCACTTATTTAGACAAGATTTATGTTCCAGGGTTGCATTAATTTTTCAAATATTAAAAGAAAATGTATTCGTTAAAATACAAATCCTTTATCTGATTCAAAACAAGCTGACTGTTTATTGTGTCTTTCAGTTCCTGCTTGATCTGGTCTTCTCCTTTTTTAAGAAGTTCCTTTTTTGTGTAGCTTGAAAAGTAATCTGCAAAAATAGCTTTTATCTGCCTTTCCTTTTTTGCAATTTCTTCTTCAAATGCGGTGTCTCCCTGTGGGTAAGAAAACCATGGTGAAATAACCAGAACGCTGGAATCTTTATCTGTGTCCTGGCGGATTGTAATGCGGAGCTGTCCAAGATTTGTGTAGGCACTTACAGTATCTTTTGCCCTCTTTGACCTGTTGATGACTTTCTCTACACTAGGGTCTGTCTTTCTGTAGTTTTCTCCAATCCGGTCTTTTCTAACAAAAAAAGCAATAAGACCTGAAAGAAAAACAAGTGCTGCTACTCCTATAAGGACCTTTGTGAGAATTCCTGGAAGCCTGTCCAGAATTTTATCACCGCTTGTAGTATTATCAGGATCAGGAATATTTCTGCAGAATAAATCCAAAAAACTCATTTTACTTCCTCACAATCATCTTTGATTTGAAAATCTTTTACCAGGCTGAGAGTTCTGGTGCTGGCTTTACCTTCACTGTCAATTTTACCGGGAATTCTTGCTGTAAGATAGATGCCGTCTTCCAGCCATTCTTCTTTTTCAATTGTACCATTTTTGCGGATAAGTTCTACCAGGTCACTTCTTTCCATTGGGATTTTGTACCGGTTTTCCAGACCCAGCAGGCTCTCCGTTAAAAAGTTCATTAAATCTTCAAAACCTTCTTCTGTTTTTGCACTGATTTTAAGGGCTTTTGGGAAGGTTTGATCCAGTTTTGCCATAACGACAGGATCGTCTTTTACCCGGTCAATCTTGTTTAAAAGAACTTTGCGGGGCAGGGTGTCTGCATTGATTTCTTTAAGAACCTTGAGAACCTGTTCGTACTGCATGATACAGTCTTTGTCGCTGGAATCAACAACTATAAGGAGCAGGTCGGCAAGGGCTGCTTCTTCCAGAGTTGAGCGGAAGGAATTTACCAGAGTGTGAGGCAGATTTGAAATGAATCCTACTGTATCTGTAAGCAGGACGGTGGAAGCTTCTGAAAGTGTGAGCTTTCTTGTTGTAGGGTCCAGAGTTGCAAAAAGTTTGTCTTCTACAAAAACCTGGGCACCTGTGAGTGCATTCAGCAGACTGGATTTTCCTGCATTTGTGTAACCCACAAGGGCTGCGGATTGCTGGGCCAGGCGCTTTCTCTGTTTGCGCTGAGTTTCTCTGTCCAGCTGAACCTGTTCCAGTTCTTTTTTGATTGCAAGAATTTTGTCTTCAACCTGACGACGGTTAAGTTCCAGCTGTGTTTCACCGGAACCCTTTGCTCCATAGTTGCCGCCTCTTTGACGAGCCATATCGCCGTACATGTGGGCAAGGCGGGGAAGGGAATACTGAAGCTGGGCCAGCTGAACCTGAAGAACTGCTTCTTTTGTCTGAGCACGCTGAGCAAAAATCCTCAGAATAACTTCATTTCTGTCAAAGCATGGAATGTTAGTAAGTTTTTCCCAGTTGCGCTGCTTTGTTGCTTCAAGAGTCCAGTCGAAAATAATGCATTCAGCAAAAATCTCCTTTGCGTGGTCTGCAATCTCCTGGGCTTTACCCTTGCCAAAACCGTAAACCGGATTAGGTTCGATTCTGTTTAGAACCACAGTGTCGGCAATTTCCATCCCCAGAGTGTGAACAAGACCCTGAAGTTCTCTTGGAGCTGGAGCTGTATTTTTATCAGAAGCAGGTGCACCTACAAGGAGACACCTTACCTTTTTTTCTTCTTCTTTTTTGATTTCTACCATAATTTGAAGAATACAGTCTAAATAGTCCTTGGTCAATTTGAAAAAAAACAAGCGGAGACTTAATAAATATGGTTACCGGGCTGAAAAAGATTTAGAAAAACCGTGGGCTCGCCCACTACACGCAGCTTGTGCCTGTAATTATTTACGTTAGCCGCTTTGCGGCTGCACAAGCTGAGTGTTTTTTCTAAATCTTTTTCAGCCCTCGCACCATATTGTTTAGGCAAAGAAGGGGTATTGGAATCGTGCTATAATCCCACCCCATTTGTTTTCAATTATAATTGTAAATTCTCTTGAAAAAGTAGTGAGATTCCGATTAAATTCATCCGAAAATAGAAAGACGATAGAGGAGTTTTATTGTGTCATCCGGACAGAAAACAGCGTTCAGCCTTTTAGTCTCGATTCTTGTATTTGGCGCCTGTCTAGCCTATGCAGTTTTGGGCGGCTTTGAATTCATTCAGATTAAATTTTATCAGCCTCGCATAGTACAGAATGTGAACCGGCATCTGGACGAAATTTCTGTGGATTTTGATGATTATGTGGACAGCAAAAAAAGTCAGTTTGCAAAGTATGCCCTTGCTGAAAGCGTTCAGTCGTATATTGAAAGGGATGCTACTGAAGATGATGCAGAAAATCGTTCTATCCTGACCTCTCAGCTTTTTGATTCAAATCCCGGTCTTGAAGGAATAAGAATTATTGAACAGGATGGAAATTCCGTTCATTTCAGTACTTACCAGCAGGATTTGCTTTCTGAAACTGATGAGCTTATTTCCTATAAAAATTACCGCAGTCTGGATGAACTGCCCTATCACCTTTTGAGCAGCAGTGATACTGGAAACTATATTTCTTCAGAAGCTGAAATGGAAAAAAGAGTTTCCCTTTATTTTGATTCAGAAAAAGACAGAATAATTTTTTCTCTGCCGTATTTTGATCACTATACCGCTTACCGGGGCACAATTCTTTTTTATGTAAATACAGATGATTTTATCCGCATTTTGATTCAGAAAAATGTTGTCAGCCTGAATACCAGAAGCGTTATTGTTGCTGAATTAAATTCTGACGTGAATAATCAGTCCAGGGAAAATGTAGGGCTGGCTTTTAATGTTCCTTTCACTGCAAGAAAAAGCATTAAGCAGGAAATCCTGAATAAGTGGA